>NZ_JBFTRX010000014.1:0-160471 GCF_056399725.1 Achromobacter sp. 01N37 | reverse complement strand
TATCGAGAACTTCTACAACACCCGGCGGCTGCACTCTACGCTGGGCTATCTGACGCCGGCTGCCTATGAAGCCAGCCAGCGTCCAAAAAACACCTATCGACGTGTCCACTAAAACTTGACCACCACAGGCCGCGCGGGCGGCCTTGTGGAGCTTACGCGTCGGGGTGCGTCGTTGCGATGTTCGCTTCGCGTGTGGCGGCTTTGTTCGAGTTCTTCTTGATGGCTTGCCGCGCTTCATCCATCCCTCGGGGCACTGTCACCCGTTGAACTCCGGTGCGGTGGCGCGCGACGGGTCGGCACGCGCAAGGCTGTGGCGGACGCGCGCCACCCCTCTACCTCCCCCCACAATCGTGGGGGACCCCTAGCAAACAGTTCTCAGCATTCGCGAAAGCGAACATCGCTCAAACGACCACCGACGCGTATGCCGAGTAAGGCCGCCCGCGCGGCCGGCACTCGGCGGGCCCCGCAGCACTCGTCACTAAGGCACACCCTAGCAGCGCATCAGGCCAAGACATCGGCAGCCCGTCGGCGCGGTGGCCCTGACTGTGCGCAACCTTGATGCGCCCGAGGGAATCTGAAGGGAAGGCCGAAGGCCTGGACGAAGATGACGAAGGGGCAGTCCGGAGCGAAGGCTCCGGACCGCAATCGTGGGCGCGCACAGTCAGGGCCACTGCGACGATGGGCGACCTACGAAGATCGACAACCTCCCGAAGATCGACAACGTCCAGAAGATTGCCAACCCCCGAAGATCAAATACCCACGAAGCCCGCCAATCTAAGCCTCACGATTCCGCTCACCACGATTCCGCTCACCACGACCCAAAAAACTTCAAGCCCCGTCAGAAGCACCCAAAGCAGGACTAACCTCTCCCACGTATCGGCAATCCAACTCCAGCCCTAACTCATCCATTCCCAAAATATCAATCTCCACCGCCGTCCCCCGCTCCAACTCAGGCATCCCGCCCACCCGAGTCACCAGCGGCGCATTCGCGAAACGCACCAGATCGTCACGCAATACATGCGCCACCGTCCGAGTCACGTTGTGCTGCTTCAGCCAACGCAGGCACCAGTAGCGCTCCATGGCGCTTTGGAACTCTGCCCACGCCGCATACTGCGCATCGAACGCGCCGATGATCGCGAACAAATCCGCATCGCGCGGCTTGAACGGGGCCACCAAGCGGGCAGACACCCCGTGTTCCACCGCCGCGATCAGTTGCCATTGGTTGACCAGGTCAACATAGCGGCGCAGCGGCGACGTGCTCCAGGCGTATTGCGGCACGCCGATAGCCTCGTGCGGCAGCGCCTGCGTACTCATGCGCACGCGGCCCGCCTGCTGCGAACGGTAGATGCCCGGCACACCGTGCTGGTTCAGCAAACCGCCCCATTGGTTGTTGGCCAGAATCATGTATTCGGCCACCATCCGGTCCAGCGGCGCATTGCGCTGGCGCGGCACCAGGCGCACCGGCGTGTCCGGATCGTCCGGATTGCCATCCAGATAGAAGCTGTACTCCACCCGCGAATTGTTCTCGGGCTTGCCGCGCACGTTCTCGCGCTGCGCCGACAAGGCTTGCGCCAGCTTCCACAGCGGGCGCAGCCAGTGGCCGTACGGAATGTCCGCCGACGGGTCAGCCAGGCTGGCTTCCGTCACTTGCGAATCCAGCATGTTGTGGCGCAGGTTCTCGCGCACCACCACACGTTCCAGACGCGTTTCGGATTCGAAGATCTCGCCCGTTTCCGGGTCGGCCACCACATACAGTGACAGCACCGGCACTTCGCGGCCGGCGTCCAGCGAGAACGCCTTGATGACGTTGTCCGGCTGCATCGGGATTTTGTCGCCCGGCATGTAGACCGTGGACAGGCGGGCGCGGGCCAGCTTGTCGAATTCGCTGTCGCGGGTCACGGTAAGACCCGGGGCGGCCACGTGCACGCCGACACGCAGGCGCCCGTCGGGCAGCTCCGTGACGGACAGCGCGTCGTCGATTTCGGTCGTGGTGACATCGTCCACCGAATAGATTTCGGCGTCCGACAGCGGCAGTTCGCGGTCAAGCGGCGGCAGTTCCAGTTCGGGAAATTCCAGCCCGCGCGGGAAGTTCACCGCCAGGAAGCGGCGCTTGTGCAGCGCCAGCGCGTGCGGCCATGCGCCCAGCTCAAGCAGCAGGCGGTCGGGGCTTTTGCCCAACTTGGCGCACGCGGCGTCCAGCGCTTTCCATTGCTGCGAATTCTTGTCCGGGCGAATCAGCAACGACTCCGCCGCTTGAGCGATGGGCTCCGGCAGACGGCCGGCGGCCATCTCGTCTACCCATTCCTGCTGCTGCTCGGCTTGGCGCTGCTTCTTTTCCAGCGCGGCCAGGGCAGCAGCCAGGATGTCGGGCGGGGCAGGGCGGTAACGGCCCTTGCCACGGCGATGAAAGTACGCCGGCGCGCCGTGCAGGCGCATCAGCAACGCGGCCTGTTCCACGGGCGTGGGCGCGTGGCCGAAATAATCCGCGGCCAGCGTGGGCGTGTCGAATTCTTCTTGCGGCGCGCATTCCCACAGGAATTGCAGGTCCAGCGCCTCGGCAGCGGCCGCCGCCTGGCTCATCAGCGTGGCCGGTTCCGGCGACGCGAAGTTGAACAGGGTGTTGGCGCGCTTGATTTTGCTGCGCTTGCCAGACTCCGACTCCACCTGCAGGCTGGCGTCGGTCTCGGACAGGATGTTGCCGGCCTTGAAGCTGCCGTCGTCTTCGTAAAACACATACATGGTGGGGATCTTCCTGGGCGGCGCGCACGCGCCGCCTTGCGCAGCTATATAGAGTGTTGAGGTCTGGTACTGATTATTGGGGGCGAACCTGCTTGTCGCCAAGGGCGAATTCAAGCACCTCGGGCATCCATTGTTCGAAATCGGACAAGCCGTGGTCGCTGCCTTGCACGATACGCTGGGGGCAGCCTGCGTATCGATCGCGCATTTCACGCCAATCCAGCACCTCGTCGCCCGTTGCCGCCAGCAGGAAGTACCGGTCAGGCTGCGTGATGCGAGGGGCGTGGATGGCCGTCAATTCGTCCACATATTCGGGCAGAAAGACGAACGGCGCGTTGGAATGATACATGTGGTGTTCGCCGACCTGGGTCGCCAGGTCACGCGCGGCTTGCACGGCCGGGTTCAACAGCACCGCCTTGCAGCCCAGTTGCTCGGCCAGCCAGGTCGCGTAGAAACCGCCCAGCGACGAGCCAATGACGGTCAGTGCGCGGGGGCTGTCGGCGCCGGCGAGTTGGCGCTGGGCGATGCCCATGGCCAGATCAATCGCTTCGCGCGGGCTGGCAGGCAGTTGGGGGCATGCCCAGGCGTCGGCCAAGCCGCGCTGGGCCATGGCGTCGGCCATCAGGCGGGCTTTGAATGAATCCGGCGATGAACGAAAACCATGCAGGTAGAGAATCATTTCGTGCTCGTCCGGTGGGTGTGGCCTGGGGGCTTGGCGTCTGGCCGTGGCTTCAGCCGCGCGCTTCCAGCGCATTCAGCAGCTTGCCGTGGATGCCGCCAAAGCCGCCGTTGCTCATGACCAGAACCTGGTCGCCCGGGCGGGCGGCGGCGGTTACGGCCGCGACCAATGCATCGATGTCATCGTAACTGGAAGCCCGATCGCCCAGGGGCGCCAGTACGTCGGCCGGATTCCAGCCCAGCGCGTGTTTGCCGCTGTGGGCGCCAAAGCAGAACACCAGGTCCGCCTCGACAAGCGCGTCGGGCAGACGGGCGGCCATGGTGCCCAGCTTCATCGTGTTCGAGCGCGGTTCCAGCACGGCCAGGATGCGCGCTGATCCCACTTGGCGGCGCAAGCCTTCCAGCGTGGTGGCGATGGCGGTGGGGTGGTGCGCGAAATCGTCGTAGACCTTGACACCGTTGACGGTGCCGCGCAGTTCCATGCGGCGCTTCACGCCGGCAAAGCGCGTCAGCGCCGCGATGCCGTCTTGTACGGTCACGCCCACGTGCTCGGCCGCGGCCAGCGCCGCCAGCGCGTTCATGCGGTTGTGTTCGCCGGAGAGCGACCAGCGCACCGTGCCCGCTTCGACGCCATTGCGCAGCACGCCGAATGCGCCGTCGGCATCGGGCGCAGTCGCCTGCCAGGCGCCATCGGCGCCGAACGTGACGGTTTCCGACCAGCATCCACGCGCAATCACGCGGTCCAGCGCATCAGAATGCGTCGGGCGCACGATGCGGCCCGAGCCTGGAATGGTGCGCACCAAATGATGGAATTGCATCTCGATGGCCGCCAGATCGGGGAAGATGTCGGCGTGGTCGTATTCCAGGTTGTTCAGGATGGCGGTGCGCGGACGGTAGTGGACAAACTTCGACCGTTTGTCGAAGAACGCCGTGTCGTATTCATCCGCCTCGATCACGAACGGGCGGCGCGTCGGGTCGTAGCGGGCCGACACATGCAAATCCTGCGCGACGCCGCCGATCAGGAAGTTGGGCGCAAGGCCTGCGGCTTCCAATATCCAGGCCAGCATTGAACTGGTCGTGGTCTTGCCATGGGTGCCGGCCACCGCCAGCACGTGCTGACCGGGCAGAACGTTATCGCCCAGCCATTGCGGGCCAGACACATAACGCGCGCCGGATTCCAGAATGGCTTCCATCAGCGGGTTGCCGCGGCTGACGACGTTGCCGATCACGTACAAGTCAGGCTTGAGCGCCATCTGGTCGACGCCGAATCCTTCGATCAGCTCGATTCCCTGTTCGGATAGCTGGGTGCTCATCGGCGGGTACACGCCCGCGTCGCAACCCGTGACCTTGTGGCCGGCGGCGCGCGCGATCAGCGCCAAGCCGCCCATGAACGTACCGCAGATGCCAAGAATGTGCAGGTGCATTGAAAATTCTCCTGTCCTGCATTGTATATATAGCGGCGTGCTGGCCATGCCGGCCCATTGCGCGCAAAACGGCGGCAGCGGTTATGATCGCGCCATGAATCGACGCCTACTTCTTTCCGCCGGCGTGGCCGTAGCCGCCACGGTTGCGGGCGGCCTTACTTTGATGGGCCGCAAATCCCAGAACGCGGCAGCGCCGGCCGCCGAAAGTGACCCCATTCCCGCGCTGATGCAATTGCAGATGCCCGACTTGAATGGCGCAACGCATTCGCTGGCCGACTTCAAGGGCCAGCCCATGGTGGTCAATTTCTGGGCAACCTGGTGCGCGCCGTGCGTGAAGGAAATGCCCGAACTCGACGCCTTGCAGAAAAAGTATCCGCATATCCGCTTTGTCGGCATCGGTGTCGATACCGCAGCGAACATGCAAAAATTTGTCGAGAAAGTGCAAGTTTCCTACCCGCTGTGGGTGATCGGCGCTGGGGCCATTGATACGCTGCGCAAGCTTGGAAATCCCAGCGGCGGCCTGCCTTTTACCCTTGTTTTCAACGCTGATGGCGGAATTAACCGGAAGATACTGGGCGAAATCCAGCCAGATGATCTGAACCAAACCCTATCCAGTCTTAAGGCGTAAGTCTGTTGGACAAATAATAGGAATTGGCGTAAAAAGCTGGTTTATCGGCTGTTTTGCCAACAATTGGCAAACCACTCATTGGCAAGCGCATGGCGCAAAACATACTGGTATTGCATGGCCCGAACTTGAATCTGCTCGGCACCCGGGAACCTCATATCTACGGCAGTTTGACGCTGCCCCAGATCAATGAGCGCCTGGAATTGCTGGCAGGTGAACTGGGCGCCAAGCTGACTGCTTGGCAAGGCAATCACGAAGGCGCGCTGGTTGACCGCATTCAGGCGGCCCGGCAAGACGGCACAGACTTCATCATCATCAACGCGGCGGCTTATACGCACACCAGCGTCGCAATTCGCGATGCGCTGGCTGGGGTCGCGATCCCATTTATTGAAGTACATTTGTCCAATCTGTATAAGCGAGAGCCCTTCAGGCATCACTCTTATCTGTCCGATTTGGCGATAGGCCTTATCAGCGGCCTCGGCGCGGACGGCTACGAGGCGGCTCTGCGTTACGCAGTGCGGCACTGATCTCGCACCAACTCACAGCTTTTACATCTTATACGGCGCGGACCCCACGCTGGGACGCCGTCGACACTATCTCGGGAAGCAGCTTCTATGGACCTTCGAAAACTCAAAACCCTGATCGACCTGGTGGCTGAATCGGGTATCGCCGAGCTGGAARTCACCGAAGGCGAAGGCAAGGTACGCATCGTCAAGTTCTCGCAGACCTTGCAGCCGGTGGCTTACCACCAGCCCGAAGCCGGCGCAGCCGCCGCACCGGTGGCTCAAGCCGCAGCGCCCGCCGCTCCGGCCGCCGAAGCCGCCCCGGTCATCCAGGGCCACGTCGTGAAGGCGCCGATGGTTGGCACGTTCTACCGTTCGCCGAACCCGGGCGCCGCCCCGTTCATCGACGTGGGCGCCACCGTCAAGGAAGGCGACCCGCTGTGCATCATTGAAGCCATGAAGCTGCTCAATGAAATCGAAGCCGACAAGTCCGGCGTCATCAAAGAAATCCTGGTCGAAAATGGTGAGCCCGTCGAGTACGGTCAACCCCTGTTCGTCATTGGCTGATAGCTGAAAATGTTCGAAAAAATCCTGATCGCCAATCGGGGCGAAATCGCCCTGCGCATTCAGCGCGCTTGCCGTGAGCTGGGCATTAAAACCGTGGTCGTGCACTCCGAGGCTGACCGCGAAGCCAAGTACGTGCGCCTGGCCGATGAATCCGTGTGCATCGGGCCCGCGCCGTCGCGTGACAGCTACCTGAACATGCCGGCCATCATTTCGGCCGCCGAAGTGACAGATTCCGAGGCAATTCACCCGGGTTACGGGTTCTTGTCCGAAAATGCCGACTTCGCCGATCGCGTCGAAAAAAGTGGCTTCGTCTTCATCGGCCCGCGTCCCGACACCATTCGCCTGATGGGCGACAAGGTCAGCGCCAAGCGCGCCATGATCGAAGCGGGCGTGCCGGTGGTGCCCGGTTCCGAGGGCGCTTTGCCCGAAGATCCGCAGGAAATCATCCGCATTGCGCGCGAAGTGGGTTACCCGGTCATCATCAAGGCGGCAGGCGGCGGCGGTGGCCGTGGCATGCGCGTGGTGTACACCGAGGCCGCGCTGCTGAACGCCGTCACCATGACGCGTTCGGAAGCGGGCGCCGCGTTCAACAACCCGGAAGTCTATATGGAGAAGTTCCTCGAGAACCCTCGCCATGTGGAAATCCAGGTGCTGGCCGATGGCGGCCGCAACGCCGTCTGGCTGGGTGAACGCGACTGCTCCATGCAGCGCCGTCACCAGAAAGTCATCGAAGAAGCGCCGGCTCCCGGCATCGCCCGCCGCGCCATCGAGCGCATCGGCGACCGCTGCGCCGACGCTTGCCGCAAGATGGGTTATCGCGGCGCGGGCACGTTCGAGTTCCTGTTTGAAAACGGCGAGTTCTATTTCATTGAAATGAACACCCGCATCCAGGTCGAACACCCGGTCACCGAACTCATCACCGGTATTGATCTGGTGCAGCAGCAGATTCTGGTTGCCGCCGGCGAGAAGTTCACGCTGCGTCAACGCGACATCCAGTTCAAGGGTCATGCGATCGAATGCCGCATCAACGCGGAAGATCCGTTCCGCTTTGTGCCCAGCCCCGGCCGTATCACCAACTGGCACACGCCGGGCGGCCCGGGCGTGCGTATCGATTCGCACGCGTACAACGGCTACTTCGTGCCGCCGAACTACGATTCGATGATCGCCAAGGTCATCACGTACGGCGACACGCGTGACCAGGCGCTGGCCCGCATGCGCATTGCGCTGTCGGAAATGGTGGTGGAAGGCATTTCGACCAACATCCCGCTGCATCGCGAGCTGTTGCAAGATGCCCGCTTCATTGAAGGCGGCACCAGCATCCACTATCTGGAAAACAAGTTGGCTCAGCGTCCCTGACCGACCACCTGGGGCCTCGCGGCCCCTTTTTGCCTTTGGGCCTGCCCGCGGCAAAAACCCTTCGGGGCCTTTTAATGTTTTACGGTCATCGGGCCGCGGCATGCGCCGCGGCCCGATGACCAGATGGAAGAATAATCATGCGTGAACTCGTGCTCCATTGCCTAGAGGCGCAGGCCGAAGCCCTGTCGGACGCGCTGCTGGAAGCGGGCGTGCTGTCCGTGTCCGTGGAAGACGCCGACTTCGGCACTGACGTTGAACGTCCCCTGTTTGGCGAACCCGGCACCGAGCCAGACGTGCAAGCCTGGGACCGCAACCGCGTCGTCGCCCTGCTGCCCGACGGAGCCGATCCCGCGCAGATCATGGAAGAAGCCGCCGCCGCGGGCGAGCTGGACGCGTCGGTATTCGAAGGCTGGAGCCTGCGTGATGTGCCGGACGCCGACTGGGTGCGTTTGACGCAATCGCAGTTCGGGCCCATCCACATCGCCGAACGCCTGTGGATTGTGCCCAGCTGGCACCGCGATAATCCCGACGTGCCGGGCCTGGACCCGGCCGCTGCCGAAGACGGCGCCATCCACATCGAACTCGACCCCGGCCTGGCCTTTGGCACCGGCAGCCACCCCACGACGCATCTGTGCCTGGCCTGGCTGGAAGCCGAGCTGCCCGCGGGCGCGACCTTGTTGGACTACGGTTGCGGTTCGGGCATTCTGGCGATTGCCGCGCGCAAGCTGGGCGCGGGTCCGACCCTGGCGGTCGATATCGACGCGCAGGCCGTGCAAAGCACCGCCTATAACGCCGAGGTCAACCGCGTTGAACTGCAAGCCATGCTGCCCGACGCATTGACCGATGGCACGTTCCAAGTCGTCGTCGCCAACATTCTGTCCAACCCGCTGAAGGTGCTGGCGCCGATGCTGGCTGGCCGCGTGGCGGCGGGCGGTCATCTGGTGCTGTCGGGCGTGCTGGAACGCCAGGCCGAAGAAGTGGCCGCCGCCTATGCGCCTTGGATGGCCATGTCGGTTTGGCGTGCGCGCGACGGCTGGGTTTGCCTGCACGGCCAGAAAGCCTGAGCGCAGCCCAGGCAGGATTGCATCACATGGCTCTGACTACCCGCTGCCCCCAGTGCGGCACCTCGTTCAAGGTGGTGCCTGACCAGCTTCGAGTCCGCAATGGCCTGGTGCGCTGCGGCGCCTGCTCAACGGTGTTTGACGGCCGCGCCTGCCTGCTGCCGGAATCGGGCGCCCCGACGACATTGCCGCCCGCGCCCGTCGCACCGCCTGCGACGCCGCCCGCGGCGGCGGCTGCCGCGCCGGTGCTGGCAACGCGGGCTGCCCCGCCGGCACCGCCTGCGTACGAGCAACCTGCGTACGTGCCGCCGGCACCCGCACGGCCCGTCGTTGTGCCGGAGCCGCCTCGTTACGTTGCCCCGCCGCCGGCGCCGCCCGCGCCGCCCGCGCCGCCACCGCTGTCGCGGCCATCGGCAGAACCGCGCGAAATCGCACCGTGGGAAGACGAGCCCGTTTCGCCTCCTCCGCAGCCCGTTCGGCCTGCACCTGCTGCGCCCGTCGTTCCCCCCGCCGTTTCCCCCGCCGTTCCGCCCGCCGTATTACGCGGCCGCGAGGCGATTCGCCGGCGCGATGAACCCGATACGCACTTGCCCGAAGACGACGCCGACGACGAGGACGCAAGCGAAGACGACAGCGCGTATCGTCCCAGCCCTTCCCGCAATGAGCCCGTCTTCGCGCCGCGCGCCGCTGAACCGGTCATCGACTGGGACGCGCGCCGCCGCGCCGCCGGGCACGCCGAGCCGACGTTTGCCGATAACGGCGGCAGCGGCATCGATAACGACAATGAATACGACGCCGATGGCGACCGTGACGACGACCGCCGCGCCGCCGCCGATACCCGCCATTCCCACGACAAGCTCGACGCCGATGACGACCGCGGGCATCACATCCGCATCACCGACTACGACGACGAGCCCGCGCCCGACGACGGCCGCGAACCCGTCCTGGGCGATACGCGCACGCGCTACTCCAGCGCCACGGATGTCGGCCGAACGCCGCCCGAATTCCTGGATCAAGACCGCCAGGAACGCCGCGGCCTGTTCCGCAAATTGTGGGGCTACGCCTGCCTGTTGGGCCTGATCGCGCTGGGCCTGCAACTGCTGTACGCCTATCGCACCGACATCGCCAATTCCGTACCCGTCATGCGGCCCGTGCTGGAGACGGTGTGCAAGCCCTTGGGCTGCACGGTGGGCTACGCGCGCCGCCTGGAACGCATTGCGATTTCTTCATCGTCCTTGCAGCCGCCTACGGGCGCCGCTGCGATCGACGACGGCCGCAGCCGTCTGGTGCTGAACCTGGTGCTGCGCAACCGCTACGACAAGCCGCAGCATTGGCCCGCGCTGGTGCTTGACATGACCGACTTGTCGGACACCGTGGTCGTGCGCAAAGTGCTAAGGCCCGAAAATTACCTGACGCCCGAGCAACTGCGCGGCCCCTTCGGCCCGGCAGGCGAGCTCAAGATTTCCGTACCCATTGAAGTGACCGGTGTGCAGGTCAATGGCTACCAACTCGATAAGTTCTTTCCCTAAAGGATGACAAGCATGGCAACCCCTGTTCTGGTTTGCGGTTCGATGGCGTTTGACACGATTGCCGTGTTCGAAGGCCGTTTCAAAGACCACATCCTGGCTGACCGCATCCAGTCGCTGAGCGTGTCGTTCCTGGTGCCCAGCATGCGCAAGGAATACGGCGGTTGCTCGGGCAACATCGCTTACAACATGAACCTGCTGGGCGGCGCGCCCGTGCCGGTGGCCACCGTTGGCGAAGACGCGGGTGAGTACATGGAGCGCCTGTCGGGCCTGGGTATCGACACCAGCCGCGTCAAGGTCATCCCCGACACCTTCACCGCGCAGTGCTTCATCACGACCGACCTGGACGACAACCAGATCACCGCCTTCCATCCGGGCGCCATGTCGTTCGCGGCAGACAACGACCTGAGCGATGCGGATGCGGCTTGGGCCATCGTGGCGCCTGACGCCAAGGAAGGCATGTTCGCGCACGCCGAACGCCTGCATCGCCGTGGCATCCCGTTCATTTTCGATCTGGGCCAGGCCATGCCGTTGTTCGACGGCGCCGATCTCGAGCGCATGCTCAAGCTCGCGCAGGCGCTGACGGTCAATGATTACGAAGCCGGCGTGGTTGAGCAACGCACGGGCCGCAGCGTGGCGGACATCGCCAGCACGCTGCAAGCCGTGGTCGTGACGCGCGGCGCCGAAGGCGCCACCCTGTACACCGGCGGCAAGACGATTCAAATTGATCCGGTGCGCGCGTCGCAGGTCGTGGACCCGACGGGTTGCGGCGACGCACAGCGCGGTGGCCTCTTGTACGGCCTGACCACCGGCTGGAGCTGGGAAGACAGCTGCCGCCTGGGCAACGTCATGGGCGCCATCAAGATTGCCTCGCGCGGCCCGCAGAACCACAACCCGTCGCGCGCAGAGATCGACGCTGTGCTGCACGCCACCTACGGCATCCATCTGCCCGCCTGATTCCCACGCAGGACGGGAACCGCCACGCGGCGGCGCGGTCGAACAATGCATCAAGTTTTGATAATGCGGCGGCTTTCGGGCCGCCGTATTTACACGGTGTTATCCGCCTATGGCCGTGAGTTTCAGTGTGTTGCAGGGGAGCCTGACACTCATTTTGGGCGGAGTATGATCAATGTTCGTCGGCAGTGCCCGATCGAGGAGTCCAAATGAATCAAAGTAAATCTCTATCCCTGGTGACGCCGCGTACTGGCCGGTGGTTGGCTATCGCAGCAGTTGTGACGTCGATGGCTGTGCTGGGCGGCTGCGCAAATCGCAGCGCGTCCAGTGGCGTGTACAGCTACGACCAGGCCCAGCGCGAGCAGATCGTTCGTACGGGTACGGTCACGGGCGTGCGCCCGATCGTGATCCAGAACGACAAGTCCAGCGGCGTCGGCATGTTGGCCGGCGGTGCGTTGGGCGGCGTGGCAGGCAACGCAATCGGTGGCGGCACGGGCCGTACCATTGCAACCGTCGGCGGCGCCATTCTGGGCGCTTTGGCGGGGAACGCCGTAGAGAACAGGGTTGGCACGAATTCCGGCTACGAAATCACGGTGCGTCTGGATAACGGCGAAACCCGTGTGGTGGCGCAGGAAGCAGATGTGCCCGTCAGCGTGGGCCAGCGCGTTCAAGTGATCAGTGGTTCGGGTCCGACCCGCGTCACCCCGATGTAAATCAAAAGCCCGCGCAAGCGGGCTTTTTTACATGCCGACGGCAGGTTTGCAGGCTGCAAGACAAGCCCCGATTCCGGGGCTTTTTCATGCCTGAATCTCCACTGCCCGATATCGGGGCCGGGCCAGAGCAGGGCGTAAAGTCATAAAAATCTGTCGCGCTGCCGCAACGCAGCACCCGGGATTTACCCGCAGGCGTTACGTTTGCCAGCCTTTTCTCGCGATTTACCCCAAAAGTTTCATGGCGATTCAACGCCCGAAGTGCAATGATTGCGCCTGCGATCGGCATCACGATGCGATTTTGATGTAACCAAGTGCATCCTGGCGCTGTTCTGGATCGCTGGAACGGTCAGTTGAGTTTCAGCATTTTTCTGTATCCTCACTTACCTGAATCCCAGGGGCGGGGATGTTTTGCCGACGAGGCAATCAGCACTATCTATGCATACCGAGCAAGAACTCCACACCAAGATCGGCGAGATCGTCGAGTCGATCGTCATGAAGAAAGTCACCCCCGACACGCAGTTGATTGCCACTGGCCTGGTTGATTCCCTGGCCGCGGTGGACATCACGCTTGCGGTCGAATCGGAGTACGGCTGCAGCATCCCGGCTCCCGAAATCGCAGAGCATCTTCAGTCGGTCCGCACGCTAGCCGGCTATGTCGCTGCCCATTCTTCGTAATACCCGGTTGTTGTCCCACGTCGCGGCTGCCGCGACGGCGGTAGCACTGGCGGTTGGCGCGTACTGCGGAGCGGATGATCTGCTCAGCCGTATCGTCACGCCCACGTCTGCCCCGTCGACCGCTGCTGCCGACAGGAACAACTACCTGCCCAATCTGGGGCCGGACTGGGGCACTCAGCACGTCAACCTGAATCGCCTGGGCAACGCCTTGAGCGACGGGACGCTGGTTGTGCTGGGCTCGTCCGAACTGTCCAGCCACGATCTGCGCTTTGTGCCTTACCGGTTCTTCCCCGATGAACTGAAGGTGCCGACGCTGGCCTACGGCCACGCCATGTTCCAGTCCTATGGCATCGTCAGCGTGCTGGAGTCCGTGGCGGATTCGCTTACGCCGAACACGCGGCTGGTGATCATGGTGTCGCCCGCCTGGTTCGCCTCGGGCGGCCAGTTGCCGCGCAGCGCGTTCGCTGAACACGTGACGGGACCCGTCTGGGATCGCCTCTGGGATCAGCCCAGCACGCGCGAGCAGATGCAGAACTGGATCACCGACAACGCGAACTGGGGCTTGATCTGGCTGATCGCCAATGGCCAGGTGGCCGAGCTCAAGGACAAGCTGTCGCTATGGTGGCATGCCCGCAAGGAGCCTGCGCCTGACCGTCCGCGCAGCAAGCTGTCGGTGCCGGCGCACCGCTTCGTGTCCTGGCCGTCGTCGGCGCGCTTGAACGAAGGGCAGTGGGGCCGTCTGACGCACGAGGCGCGTGAAGTGGAACGCGGCTTGGGCGGCAACAATCCCTACGACGTTCGCGACGACTACTACAAGCAATACCTGGCGCAGCTGTACTCGCCAGCCCGTAACGAGTTTGCCGACGTGGACCCGATCACCCGCACCGAGCTGGGTGACCTGTCGCGCGTCATGGCCCTGCTGCAAAAGCGCAAGGTGAAGGCGTACTTCGTCATCCAGCCGTTCAATCCCAAGCTCATTCTGGATGTCGAACGTTTCGACCCGGTGGTGGCCGCCATTACCGGCATGTGCCAGCGCTATCAGATGGGTTGCCTGGATCTTTACAGCATCCCGTTTGAACCCGGCATGGTGCGTGACGACATGCATCTGGCCGAACTCGGCTGGGCGATGGCGGACCAAGGCATTGCGGAGTACTTTTCCCGATGAAACGTTTCTTCTGGCACCTGTGTTTGTACATAGGCGTGATCCTGGTGTTCGTGCTGCAGGCTCAACCCACCACGGGTAGCGGCGGACCGATCAAGGTCGAATTCCAATACCAACAGTTCTGACCGCACCATGGAATTGTTCGCAAGCTTGAGCTTTTTTGGCGGCGCCCTGTGTGGCGGCCTTGGCCTGTTGGCGTACCGGTCATTCGGCATGCCGTTCAAGATCGGCTACCGCCACATCATCGGCGTGATCTGTCTGGGCGTGTGGATGGCGGTGTTCTGGGCGCGCCCCTATCAGCCCATCGCGCTGCTGGCCATTTCGGGCAGCGCCTTGTGGGCCGTGCGCCGCAACTACATTCCCACGTGGCTGGCGGTGGTCATCACGATGACGCCGTTGCTGCTGGTGAAGACCGGCGTATCGCACCTGGGCGCGATGCTGGGCCTGTCGTTCGCCACGTTCCGCGCGATCGACGTGCTGCTGTTCGCGCAGCGCAATGAGCGCGTGTCGCCGCTGGACTACTTCATCTACCTGTTCTTCCCGCTGACGTTGCTGGCCGGCCCGATGTACCGCTGGCGCAATTTTCAGGCCGATCTCAAGCGCGGCTATGAAGGCGTGAATCTGAACACGTGGCTGACGGGGCTTGAGCTCATCATGCTGGGCGTGATCCAGAAGTTCGGCGTGGCCGAGCTGATCTGGCGCTACGGCCTGGCCACACTGGACGCGCACGACTATTCGTTCTCGGGCGTGGCGCTGAACGCGTCGCTCTATAGCGCCTATCTGTTCTTCGACTTCGCCGGTTACTCGACGATGGCGATCGGTATCGGCATGCTGTTCGGCTTCACCTTGCCGATCAACTTCCGCAACCCGCTGGCCACGCTGAATCCGCAGGACTTCTGGCGCCGCTGGCACATCAGCTTGTCGGAGTGGTTGCGCGACGTCGTGTTCATGCCGATCTACAAGGCGTTGAGCAAGACCAAGTTCTTCGGGCGCCATCGCATGGCCGCGCAGAACATCGGCATCTTCGCGACGCTGCTGGCCATGGGCGTGTGGAACGGCTTGTCGCTGCACTACATCGTCAGCGGCCTGATGTTCGGCGCGTATTCGGTGGGCCACAACCTGCTGATCAACGCCTCGCGCACGCGTCCTGCGCTGCAAGCGACCCTGGCGCATCCCGTGATGCGCTTCCTGGGCCGTGTGCTTACCTTGATTCTGGCTGCGCTGGCGCTGTACGTGTTCAGCGGCCGCAGCCCCATCTGACGCCGGGAGTTTCGGCATGCGTTTCGACCTGAAGTCCTTCCAGTTCGTTGAACTCGATATTTCGCCCGAC
Source organism: Achromobacter sp. 01N37 (assembly GCF_056399725.1). Classification (NCBI taxonomy): domain Bacteria; kingdom Pseudomonadati; phylum Pseudomonadota; class Betaproteobacteria; order Burkholderiales; family Alcaligenaceae; genus Achromobacter; species Achromobacter sp. 01N37. The sequence continues at coordinate 145,161 of NZ_JBFTRX010000014.1, read as the reverse complement.
GCGCTTGCCGTCGCCGCCGCCGACCGCACCTTGAGCTGGGCGCAGTTGCGCGCCGAGGCGCAGGCCTGGGCCGACAAGGCCCGCCAGCACGGCGTGGCGCCGGATGTGCCCGTGGCCATCTACGGCCACAAGGAAGCGTCGTTCTTCGTTGCGATGGTGGGGGCGCTGCTGATCGGCGCGCCGTTCGTTCCCGTTGACACCATCTATCCGGCCGAGCGCCTGCGCCGCATCGTCGAGATCGTGCGCGCCGCCGCCGTCTACGATGCCGCGGCGAACACGTTCACGGCGGGCGAGGGCGCGATGCTGGCCGAGCGCGGCCTGGCTTACGTCATGTTCACGTCTGGCAGCACGGGCGACCCGAAGGGCGTGCAGATCGGCCGCGAAAGCGTTGGCCTGCTGGGTGACTGGATGCTGGGCAGCTTTGGCCTGGGAGATGCGCCCGTGTTCATGAACCAGGCGCCGTTCAGTTTTGATTTGTCGATGTATGAAGTGTTCGCCACGCTGGCCTCGGGCGGCGCCTGCGTGCTGAATGCGCGCGAGCAGATCGCGGCGGCGGGCACCTGGATGCCGCGCCTGGCCGAGCATGGCGTGACGGTGTGGGTATCGACGCCGTCGTTTGCACATCAGCAATTGGCCAACCGCGATTTTTCGCCGGCCACCTTGCCGGCGCTGCGCACGTTCCTGTTCTGTGGCGAACCCTTGCCGGCTGCGCTGGCCAAGAAGCTGCGCCAGCGCTTTCCTGGCGCGGTCATCCTGAATACCTACGGCCCCACGGAAGCCACGGTGGCCACAACCTGGATCGAAGTCACCGATGCCGTGCTGGCCGCGCATGACCCGCTGCCGGTGGGCCATGCCAAGCCCGACAGCGTGCTGATCGTGGACGAAGGCGAGATCTGCATCGTGGGCGACCACGTCATGCGGGGCTATCTGAATCGGCCCGACCTGAACGAAGCCAAGCTCTACACCTACGACGACGGCCGCCGCGCATTCCGCACGGGCGATCTCGGGTTGATGGAAGAGGGCGGCTTGTTGTTCTGCCGCGGCCGCATGGACGATCAGATCAAGCTGAATGGCTATCGCATCGAACTTGCCGAAATCGACGAAGCGCTGCACGGTCTGCCCGGCGTGGAAGGCGGCGCCTGCGCGGTGCTGCGCCGGCCCGATGGCACGGCGGTGCGCTTGATTGGTTTCGTGGCAGGTGTGGCCGAGGAAGCCGCGGCGCGCTTTCTGGCGCCCGAGGCGTTGGCCGGTTGGAAGGAGCGGTTGGCGCAACGCCTGCCGCCCTATATGGTGCCGTCCGAACTGGTTGCCTGCCCGGCGCTGCCTATGTCGAACAACCATAAGATCGACCGCAAGAAGCTGGTCGAGATCTACGCCGGCATTCCGGCGTAGTTCAACGCGTGCGGGGCGCGATGCCCCGCACCTTTACAGACCGATCATGCGCTGGCTGACATTAGCCAGCACCATCAGCAGCACTTGCGCCAGGATCAGCAGCACCAGCGGCGAGAAGTCGATGGTGGTGCGCGGCAACAGGCGGCGGATGGGGTCCAGCATGGGCGCGGTCAGCGCTTGCAGCAGCGGCATCATGGGCGCCATCGGGTTGACCCACGACAGCACGGCCTGAATCAGCGTCAGCCACACCACCAGATTCAATGCCCATTTGATCGCCATGATCAGTGCCGAGCCCATTGCGGCGGGCAGCAACTGGGCAGGAATCAGCGCGCCCAATGCGACGAGCCAGATCAGCACGATGTAGAGCAGCGCGGCCAGCCACGTGGCGACAAGGCTCGTCCAATCAATCTTGTTGCCGGCGGGGATGATCTTGCGCAGCGGCCCGACCAGCCAGTTGGTGGCTTGGTAGACGGCGCGCGCCAGCGGGTTGAAGGGCGGAAGGYGGATCGCGTGCATCCAGGCGCGGGCAATCAATGCCGCGCCAAACAGCGTGAACACGATTTCGAGAAGGAAGCGGAAGATATCACCGAGCATGGACGCGATCACCGAAAAAATAAGGAATCAATTGTCGCATGGTGGCGCAAGTTTATTGCCGCCGCATTTTGCATGCGCATCGTCCGAATGGACGAGCGCAAAAAAGCCGCCCGGCTAGCCGGGCGGCTCTAGTGAAGCGAGTGCTTCGAACCGTCCTGATTACGGACGGCCACCCGTCGGGAACGGCCACGACGCGGCGGGATTCAGCGCGGTCTTCGCGCCCGGGGCAGCAGCCGTGGACGGCGGCGTGGCGGGCTTCTTCGGAGCGGCTTTCTTCGCAGCAGGCTTCTTGGCGGCGGCGGGCTTGGCAGCAGCAGCCGGCTTGGCGGCAGCAGGAGCCTTCTTCGCAGCCGGAGCCTTCTTGGCTACAGCCTTCTTGGCAGCAGGAGCCTTTTTGGCGGCAGGCGCCTTCTTGGCTACGGCTTTCTTGGCAGCGGGGGCCTTCTTGGCAACAGCCTTTTTGGCAACAGCCTTTTTGGCGACGGCCTTCTTGGCAACAGCCTTCTTGGCTACTGCTTTCTTGGCGACGGCCTTCTTGGCTACGGCTTTCTTGGCAACGGCCTTCTTAGCAACGGCTTTCTTGGCAACCGCCTTCTTGGCGACAACCTTCTTGGCTACTGCTTTCTTGGCTACTGCTTTCTTGGCAACCGCCTTCTTGGCGACAACCTTCTTGGCTACCGCTTTCTTAGCGACGGCCTTCTTGGCGACGGCCTTCTTGGCTACCGCTTTCTTGGCGACAACCTTCTTGGCGGCTGCCGGCTTCTTCGCGGCAACCTTCTTCACTGCCGGCTTTTTAGCGGCGGCGACTTTCTTCACTGCCACTTTCTTGACAGCGGCTTTCTTGGCCGGTGCGGCCTTCTTTGCAACTGCCTTCTTGGCGGCGGCGGGCTTCTTCACCGCTGCTTTCTTTACGGCTTTCTTGATTGTTGCCATGGTCATGCTCCTTAGGTTCAGGGGTCCCAGAACTTAAACCCGTGCCCCGACTCGCCAACAAGACGAATCGTGCCCGGGCTATTCATCGGCGCATGCCGCTGTTCTGTGCGAGCAACAGCTACTACGGTTTGCGCTAATGAATTCGGCACAGCCATTTGATATGGCCCCCGCTCCTTTGGCGCGAGCCATTTCAAATGGCGCCGGTCGCAGCCTGATCACAGGCCGCCGACCGCTTGTTCTACGTGTTCGAAAACACCCTGACCGGGAAGAGCGTCATCAAGCCTGTCGCGAACGCAACGCTTCTTGAATCTGAAGCGTGCCCGCGCCGGGCCTGATGACGTACTGCTTTACTCCCAGCTCAGCGTGCCACCGGTTTGGTATTCGATCACGCGAGTTTCAAAAAAGTTGCGTTCCTTTTTCAGATCGATCATTTCCGCCATCCACGGGAAGGGATTTTCTTCCTGCGGGTACAGCGGTTCGATACCGATTTGCTGGCAACGACGGTTGGCGATGAAGCGCAGGTAGGATTTGAACATAGGTGCGTTCAAGCCCAACACGCCGCGCGGCATCGTGTCTTCGGCGTAAGCGTATTCGAGTTCGACCGCTTTGCGGAAGAGTTCTCGAATTTCTTCGCGGAATTCCGGCGTCCACAGATGCGGATTTTCCAGTTTGACGGTGTTGATCAGGTCGATGCCGAAGTTGCAGTGCATGGATTCATCGCGAAGGATGTACATGTACTGCTCGGCCGCGCCGGTCATCTTGTTCTGGCGGCCCAGCGCCAGGATCTGCGTGAAGCCCACGTAGAAGAACAAGCCTTCCATCAAGCATGCGAAAACGATCAGCGACTTCAACAGCGTCTGATCAGCTTCGGGCGTGCCCGTCTTGAAGTGGGGGTCCGCGATCGCGTCGATGAACGGGATCAGGAACTCGTCTTTGGCGCGGATGGACGGAACTTCGTTGTAAGCGTTGAAGATCTCGGCTTCGTCCAGGTCCAGGCTTTCGACGATGTATTGATAAGCGTGCGTGTGGATCGCTTCTTCGAACGCCTGGCGCAGCAGAAACTGGCGGCACTCAGGCGCCGTGATGTGGCGGTACGTGCCCAACACGATGTTGTTCGCGGCCAGCGAGTCGGCCGTGACGAAGAAACCCAGGTTGCGCTTGACGATGCGGCGCTCGTCCTCGGTGAGCCCGTTCGGGTTCTTCCAGAGGGCGATGTCGCGCGACATGTTGATCTCTTGCGGCATCCAGTGATTGGCGCACGTGGCCAAATACTTTTCCCACGCCCACTTGTACTTGAACGGCACAAGTTGATTGACGTCGGTTTCGCCGTTGATGATGCGCTTGTCGGCAACCTTCACACGTTGCGAGGTTGCGGCGCCGCTCGTGCTCAGACCCGCCGCGTGTTCAGGCGCGGCAGGCGTCGGCATGGCGGCGTCGCCAAATACACCGGTCGCAGCCCGGACGCCGGGTGCAGCCTGCCCGCCGCCCGCGGGGGCGGGGGATGCAGGTTGCGTTGCGATGGTGTCGTCTTCCCAATTAATCATTTCAATTCTCCGGAGGCGGTTATTGGCAGGCTTCGCACTCTTCGAAGCCGGCGTCGCCAGGCCTCATGGTGCAAACCGCCCCGAGAACTTCGGGTTCCGGCAAAGCAGGTGCAGCGCCCATCGCCGCAGCCGTGGATTGACCACCAGCAGTGACGGCATTCAATTCGCCGCCGCGGCCCGTGGACTTCTCGGCGCTGGTGGCGCCCAGGGTACGCAGGTAGTACGTCGTCTTCAGACCACGCAGCCATGCCAGCTTGTAGGTGTCATCCAGCTTCTTGCCGGATGCGCCCGACATGTAGATGTTCAGCGACTGAGCTTGATCGATCCACTTCTGACGGCGCGACGCGCATTCAACCAGCCAGCTCGGTTCGACTTCGAACGCAGTGGCGTAGAGTTCGCGGAGTTCGGAAGGTACGCGATCGATGCGGGACAGGCTGCCGTCGAAGTACTTGAGGTCGGCGACCATGACTTCGTCCCAGAGACCGAGTTTCTTCAGGTCACGCACGAGGTAATCGTTAACGACCGTGAACTCGCCGGAGAGATTCGATTTGACGTACAAGTTCTGGAAAGTAGGTTCGATGCACGCAGATACACCAATGATATTGGAAATAGTCGCGGTTGGGGCAATTGCAACGCAATTGGAGTTGCGCATGCCATGTTGTTTGATGCGCGCGCGCAACGTATCCCAATCGAGCGTGCTCGATTCATCAACTTCAACATGACCACCGCGCTCATCGCGCAGCATCTTCAACGTGTCTTGCGGCAAGATGCCACGCGACCACAACGAACCTTCATACGATTGATAACGGCCGCGCTCTTCAGCAAGCAGGCTCGATGCGAAGTACGCGTGATAGCACACGGCTTCCATCGAACGATCCGCGAATTCAACAGCGGCTTGCGATGCGTACGGCACGCGCATCATCTGCAGGCAATCCTGGAAGCCCATGATGCCCATGCCCACCGGACGATGGCGCGCGTTGGAATTGCGGGCCTTCTCGACGGCGTAGTAGTTGATGTCGATGACGTTGTCGAGCATGCGCATCGCGATGCTGACGGTGCGCTTGATCTTGTCGTGATCCAGCTCGAAACCGCCGCCGGCAGCCGGCTTCATGTGCGCGACCAGGTTCACGGAACCCAGGTTGCACACCGCGATTTCCGATTCGTTCGTGTTCAGCGTGATCTCGGTGCACAGGTTCGAGCTGTGAACCACACCCACGTGCTGCTGCGGCGAACGGATGTTGCACGGGTCCTTGAACGTGATCCACGGATGGCCGGTTTCGAACAGCATCGACAGCATCTTGCGCCACAGCGTCAGCGCCGGCATCTTCTTGTAGAGCGTCAGTTCGCCGTTGGCGACACGACGCTCGTAGCCCAGGTAGGCTTCTTCAAAAGCGCGGCCCACCTTGTCGTGCAGATCGGGGCAGTCGGACGGCGAGAACAGCGTCCATTCGCCCGCTTCCATCACGCGCTTCATGAACAGATCGGGAATCCAGTTCGCCGTGTTCATGTCGTGCGTGCGGCGGCGTTCGTCGCCGGTGTTCTTGCGCAGTTCCAGGAATTCTTCGATGTCCAGGTGCCACGATTCCAGATACGTGCAGACCGCGCCCTTGCGCTTGCCGCCCTGGTTCACCGCAACGGCGGTGTCGTTGACGACCTTCAGGAACGGCACGACGCCCTGGCTTTCGCCGTTGGTGCCCTTGATGTGGCTGCGCAGCGCGCGCACCGGGGTCCAGTCGTTGCCCAGGCCGCCGGCGTACTTGGCCAGCAGCGCGTTTTCCTTGATGGCGTCGTAGATGCCTTCCAGATCGTCGGAGACGGTGGTCAGGTAGCACGACGACAGCTGCGAGTGCAGCGTGCCCGAGTTGAACAGCGTCGGCGTCGAGCTCATGAAGTCGAACGAGGACAGGATCTCGTAGAACTCGATGGCGCGCGTTTCGCGGTCAGCTTCGCGCAGCGCAAGGCCCATGGCCACGCGCATGAAGAACACCTGCGGCAGTTCGATGCGGGTGCCGCGGATGTGCAGGAAGTAGCGGTCGTACAGGGTCTGCAGGCCGAGGTAGCCGAATTGCAGATCGCGCTTGGCGTTCAGCGCCTTGCCCAGGCGGGTCAGGTCATAGTTGGCCAGTTCGGGCGACAGCAGGCCGCCTTCGATACCGCGAGCGATGAACGTGGGGAAGTACTCGGCGTAACGCGCAACCATGCCGTCTTGCGAGACTTCTTCACCCAGCACTTCCTTGCGGATCGTGTGCAGCAACAGGCGAGCGGTGACCTGGCTGTAGGCCGGGTCCTTTTCGACCAGCGCGCGCGCCGACAGGATGGCGGACTTGAACACTTCGTCAACGGGGATGCCGTCGTACAGGTTCTTGACCGTTTCCTTCAGGATGGATTCGGTGTCGATGAATTCGGCCAGGCCTTCGCCGGCGGCGACGATGGTCGCGCGCAGTTCAGCCAGATCCAGCGGACGGCGCACGCCAGCGTCGGTCACGTTCAGCACGTGTTCCGCAGGCGCGGCAGCTGCCTTGTCCTGACCTTCGGCGGCAGCGGCGGCGGCGCGTTCTTGCGTGCGCTTCTCGCGGTACAGCACGTAGGCGCGGGCAACATCATGCTGGCCCGAGCGCATCAGCGCCAGTTCGACCTGGTCTTGAATGTCTTCAATATGGAAGGTGCCGCCATTGGGGCGGTTGCGCACCAGGGCGTTCACGGCCTGGCTGGTCAGGTTCTCGACCAGTTCACGCACCCGGGCGGACGCGGCGCCCTGGCCACCGTTTACGGCCAGGAAGGCCTTGGTCATGGCGATGGCGATCTTGCTGGGTTCGAACCCGACCACCGAGCCATTGCGGCGAATGATGTTGTAGCTGGCCCATTGCCCGCCATTGGCGTCGGCAGGGGAATCGGTTTGTGAGGGCGGCACGGCCGAAGGCCGGGTCACAGAGGCGATCGTAGTCTGCATGGAAGCTCCTGTGCGAAAACGCGTAGATAGCGACATGACGACGTCATGTCAGGTACGAATGTGGATCTTTTAGAGGGGGTCGGAACGCTTGGACGGGCTAGTCCAAAAGGCGTGGCCGACGAGAATCAGCGCTTAGGCGACCACAACATATAGTGTAGCACCCCTCGTTGGACACTAATTCTAGTGATCGAGAACTATAGGGACAAGAAAAGATTATGACGATGCTCACAAAAGATTGTTACTAAATGCACTAGGCGCGCCCAGTAAGGCGCGCCTAGGACAGGACCGCTCAGAGCGAATGTTTATGCGGTTTTCCGCAGGGGCATGTCGCGCGGGGCCGGTGCCATATAGCTCTGCATCAATCGACCCAATTCCGTCCGATACTTCTCGACGTTCGAAGCCTTCACGTGACCGTAGCCACGGATGGTTTCTGCAAGGCCGGCGATTGTAGCCGCTTGTGCGAGCTTGTCCCGGGTCAACCCTACAAGCAGCTGGTCTATGGTCTGGCGGTACTCTTTGACGAGCGCGCGTTCCATCTTGCGTTCAGCGGTGTGGCCGAAGGGATCGAACCACGTGCCGCGCAACCCCTTCATGCGCGTCAGCAATTTCAGTGCCGTCATCGTGCGCGGGCCCAACGTCATCTTGCGCGGCACGCCGGTGCGCGGGTCCTTGCGGGCAAATATCGGCGGCGCCATATGAAAGCGCAGGCTGTAGTCGCCTTCGAACTGGCCCTTCAATTGCGCCTGGAAGTCGTCGCCGGTATAGAGGCGCGCCACTTCGTATTCGTCTTTGTAGGCCATCAGCTTGAACAGGCCGCGGGCCACCGCCATGGCCAGGCGCGGCGTCTTCGCGTCGGGCGCCAGTTCGCGTTCACGGGCCGCGATGGCTTCCACCACGTCCTGATATTCGCGGGCATAGTTCGCGTTTTGATACGCCGTCAGGTCCGCGATACGGCGCGCAACGGCGCGTTCGAAGGTCTCGGGCACGTGCAGCTGCACGACTTGCGCACGCGGACGCAGCGCGCTGTCCAGCGCGTCGGGCTGATGCGCGGCCAGACGGCCGCTGTCGAACGCGGCCCGGTTGGCGGCCACCGCCACGCCATTCAATTCGATGGCGCGGTTGATGGCGGCTTGCGACAGCGGCACGCCGCCACGCTGCCACGCATAACCCAGCATGAACATGTTGGACAGGATGCTGTCGCCGAACAATGCCAGCGCGGCTTCGTGCGCATCGATGGCAGCCGTGTTGGCATCGCCCGCCGCGTGCCGGATCTTGGCCAGCAGCGCTTCGGGGCGCATGGCGGCATCGGGGTTGCGCGTGAACTCGGACACGGGCGCCACATACGTGTTGACCGTGACCTGCGTGTGCCCGCGGCGCAGCGCACCGAGTGAATCCGGCGCAACAGAGGCCACCGGGTCGCACAGGATCGCGGCGTCGGCCTGTTGCCAATCCAACCGCACCGGGCCGGCCGAAGCACCCGCAGGCGCCAGGCGGATGTGGCTGACGACCGTGCCGCCCTTTTGCGCCAGACCGGTCAGGTCCAACACCGCCGCAGATAGCCCTTCCAGATGCGCGGCCATCGACACGATGGCGCCGATGGTGATGACGCCGGTGCCGCCCATGCCCGCGACGAGCAGGCGGTAAGGGCGGTCAAGCGCCGGTGTCGCCGGCATCGGCAGTTGCTCGATCAGGCGTTGCAGACGTTCCTGATCGGTCTTGGGCGCCGCGCTTTTCCTGGGCTTGCCGCCCATGACGGACACAAAGCTCGGGCAGAAACCTTCCGCGCAGGAATAGTCCTTGTTGCAGCTGGACTGATCGATGGCGCGCTTGCGGCCATACGGCGTTTCCAGCGGCACCACCGACAGGCAGTTCGATTGCACGCCGCAATCGCCGCAGCCTTCGCAGACCGCGCTGTTGATCAGCATGCGGCGTGCCGGGTCCGGGAATTGGTTCTTCTTGCGGCGGCGGCGCTTTTCGGCGGCGCAGGTTTGATCGTGGATCAGCACGGTCACGCCGGGAATGTCGCGCAGCTCGCGTTGCACCGCGTCCAGGTCGCGGCGATGGTGCACGTTGATGTTCGGACCCAGGTCCACGCCTTGGTATTTTTCAGGCTCGTCGCTGGTGACGACAATGCGCGCCACGTTTTCGCCACGCAGCTGCTGGCAAATCTGCGGCACCGAGATCGGCCCGTCTACAGGCTGCCCGCCCGTCATCGCCACCGCATCGTTGAACAGAATCTTGTAGGTGATGTTGGCGCGCGCGGCGACCGCTTGGCGGATCGCCAGATAACCCGAGTGGTAGTAGGTGCCTTCGCCCATGTTCTGGAAGATGTGCGGCATCTTCGTGTAGCGGGACAGGCCGATCCAGTCCACGCCTTCGCCGCCCATCTGCGTCAGGCCGCCGGTGTCGCGGTCCATCCAGGCAGCCATGTAGTGGCAGCCTACGCCCGACAGTGCCTGGCTGCCTTCGGGCACTTTGGTCGACGTGCTGTGCGGACAGCCCGAACAGAAATAGGGGCGGCGGCGCATGCCGTCGGCGTCGTTGGACAGCGCGGCCTGGCATTCGAACGCCGCCATGTCCGCCGCCAGCGGCAAGCCCGCGGTGCGCGTCAGCCAGCCGGCCAGCGGCTGCGCCAACAGCGACGGCCGCAACTGGCCTGCGGACGGCACCATCGTTTCACCGGCAAAGCCCTTCTTGCCGATGACGGATGGGCGCTCCGGCAGGTTGAACAACAGGTCCTTGATCTGGCTTTCGACCACCGCGCCTTTTTCTTCGATGACCAGGATGTGCGACAGGCCGCGCGCAAACTCCAGCAGCCGTTCGCCATCCAGCGGCCACGTCAGGCCCGGCTTGTAGATGCGCACGGGTGCGTTGGCGGTGACGGTGTCTACGCCCAATCGCGCCAGCGCTTCCATGGTGTCCAGATGCGCCTTGCCCACCGTCACGATCCCCACGGTGGCGCGGGGTGCGGGACAGGTCAGGCGGTCGATGCTGTGGCGGCGCGCAAACGCAGCCACGGCCTTCATGCGCAGGTTCATGCGCGTCTCGACAGCCAGCGACAGGAAATCGCGCGCGGAATACTCCAGCGATTCGGGCGGCATGTCTGGGTCGGCGGGCATGTCGTAGTGCTGAACGGCGGCGGGCGTGAACGAGTGGCCGCTTTCGATGGTCTCGGACACGGCCTTGAAGGCGACCCAGGTGCCGGAATAGCGCGACAGCGCCCAGCCCCACAGCGCAAACGTTTCGTACTCGTCGATGGAAGTTGGATGCACGATCGGCATCTGCCAGCCAATCAGTGACGCTTCACTGGCATGCGGGATCGACGACGAGACGGCGGTGTGGTCATCGCCCACCACCACCAGCACGCCGCCATTGCGCGATGCGCCCGCGGCATTGCCGTGATGCAGCGCGTCGCCCGCGCGGTCCACGCCCGGGCCCTTGCCGTACCACATGGCGAAGACGCCATCGACGTTGCGGTCGGCGCGCACGCCGGCCTGCTGCGTGCCCATGACGGCGGTGGCGGCCATGTCTTCGTTGATGCCGGGCAGGAACGAGATCTTGCTGGCGTCCAGCGCCTTCTTCGACTTCCACATCGCCATGTCGACGCCGCCCAGCGGCGAACCCCGGTAACCCGACACGAAGCCGGCGGTGTTCAGCCCGCGTTCGCGGTCGACGCGGGCCTGCGTGAGCATGATGCGGACGAGCGCTTGCGTCCCCGTCAGGAAGATGCGGCCGGACTCTCGGGTCAGGTTGTCGGCAAGCTGGTACTCAAGGTCCAGCTGGGGTTCGGGGGCGGGAGTGCCGTCCATAGTGAATGCTCCTGGTATTTCGCACCATGATAGGTTCGCGGGGCATCCGATTTATTGCGTTTTTGGATCGTGCTATCCCTATAATTCGCAATGAACATTTCGTGTTCGATAAAAACCAGGAGACAAAGCGATGGACAAGACCGATATCGGCATCCTCAAGGCCTTGCAAGAGGACGGCCGGGCCTCGGCGCAGCAACTGTCGGACAAGGTGGGCCTGTCGGCCGCCCCGGTGTGGCGGCGGGTGAAGGCGATGGAAGCCAGCGGGGTGATTCAGGGCTATAGCGCCCAGGTCGACCGCAGCAAGGTGGGGCTGGGCTGCATGTTTGCGCAGATCAGCCTGGAGCGGCATTCGTCGAACACGGTTGAGAACTTCGAGCGATCGGTGCGGGACGCGCCCGAGATCCTGGAGTGCTACGCGGTGACGGGCGATTCGGACTTTCTGTTGAAGATCCTGGTGGAAAGCCCTGAAGCGTATGACCGCTTCCTGCACCGGTTCCTGTTCAACATGCCGGGCATCCGCCAGACGCGCACCATCGTCGCGCTGCGCGAAATCAAGCACGAACAGCGTTTGCCGCTGTAACGCGCGCTGCCAAACGGCGCCGCCCGACGCCGTCCCCGCAAACAGGCGCGCCCTCTATATATAGAGGGCGCGTGAAATCTTGCGAAAAGCGGCTGGTTGCCGGGGTAAGGCCCCCGGGTGGACGGCTATTGGGGTTGTATGCCCGAAATGCGAATCCACTCCTTCCAGCGCGCCGTGTCTTCCTTCACGAACGCGTCAAAGCGCGCCACATCCATCGATTCCGGGGTCAGACCCAATGCGCGCAGCTTGCTGGCGGTGGCTTCATCTTGGACGGCCGCCTGCATGTGGGCGTTCATCTTTTCCACGATGTCGGCGGGCGTGCCGGCGGGCGCCGATAAGCCCAGCCATCCTGCGACGACGAAATCCGGGTAATAGCTCGCCATCGTCGGCACGCTGGGCCAAGCCGGATGCGGCTGGGCGCCCGTGACGGCAATGGGAATCAAGCCCTTGCCGTCGATCTGGCCCATGGCGGTCAGGTAGTCCACGAACGCAAAGCTGATCTGCTTGCCGCGCAGGTCGGTGATGATTTGCGTGATGTTCTTGTACGCCGCGCCGGTGATGTTGATGCCCGCGCGCTGCTTGAACAGTTCAGACGGCACTTGCGACGACGAGCTGTAGTAGCCGAAGAAGACCTCACCGGGATGCGCGCGGGCGTAGTCCACCAGCTCCGGCACCGTGCGATACGGGCTGCCCGGGGCCACGACACCCACCGTGCCGAAGGTGCCTAGCAAGCCGACTTGGCGAAAATCCTTCTGCGCGTCGTACGGCAGGCTCTTGTACAGGAACTGGTTCGCGGCATGCGTGGAGTTCGTCGACAGCAGGAACGTGTAGCCATCGGCGGCCGCATTTTTCGACGCATTGGTGCCGACGATGCCGCCTGCGCCGGGGCGGTCTTCGACCACAACCGTTTGCCCCGTCTTTGCGCCCAGGTACTGGGCGAACGTGCGCGCGGTCAGATCGGCTGCGCCGCCCGGTGCGGACGGCACGATGATCGTCACGGGCTTTTCGGGCCAGCCGGCGGCATGCGCCGACGCAGCCAGCATCAGGCCCGCAGCAAGCAGCGCCGGACGAAGGTGGCGGGAAATGGACATGCTTGTCTCCTGATGGCGCGCTTGCGCGGCATGCGGCGTGCGCGCTGTTGTCGTTGTTGAAATCGTGGTGGTGAGGGTGATGTTGTGGTTGCTGTGGTTGCTGTGGTTCGGGATCGAACGGGCTCAGCCGAAGTGCTCTTGATGCCACGCCAGGATCGCGGCCGCGCTGATCTGCCAATGGTCGGCATACATCATGCAGTGCGGTTGATCGGCAAGCACCTGATGCGAAAACCCGTAGCGGCGCGCAATCGCCTGATCCTGGCCAGGCGGATGGCGGTCGTGCGTGTCCAGGCCCGCTTCCAGGCACAGGCCGGGGGCGTTGATTGACTCGGCCTTGATCGCCACGCGTAGCAGGTAGCGGTCGTTCAACACCTGCGGGCTTTCGGCATTCAGGCGTTGCGACACGGCGCTGACGTCGCGGTTGGGCGTGGTGGCCAGAAAGCGCGCGCGGATTTCGGTTGCGGCGGGCGCGGCACGTGGCATGTCAGCAGGCACCGGGGGCAGGCCGAGCGCGCCGGGCAGGTCACCGGGCGGGGACGGCGCCATCAGCACCACGCCGGCAACCGGCCGCGCTTGTGCGGCCAGCAGGGCAGGCAAGGCGCCCATGCTGTGGCCGACGACAACGGTAGGGCGATCCAACACATCCAGCGCGCTGACCACGTCCTGGCCCAAGTCCGCGATGGTCACGGACGGGAAGGCGGCGTCTTGCGGCAGCGCGCCGTGGCCGCGCAGATCAAGCGCCGCGCAGGCCAGGCCTGCTTTGGCGAAGTAGTCCAGATAGTGCGCGTAGCACCAGGCGCCGTGATACGCGCCCGGCACAAACAGCAGACCGGGCCTGCCGTCTTGCGGCGTCGCGCCGATTACCAGCCGGCCGCTGCCAGCGCGGCGAGTGGGCAACTGGTCGGCCAAGCTGAAATCCAGCGGGTCGATGGGTGGCGCGCCGGGGGCGGACGGCGTAGGGGCAAAGGCAGGGGTAGGAGCATTCATCTTGCGGCCATGTTAAGTGCCGCCCTATGATCAGAAAACTTTATTTTTCCTATGAATCAATAAGGTTTCCAAATCACCCACCGGCTGTCTTTACGCATGCGTTCGCTTCCCGATTTATCCATCACGCATTACCGGCACTTTTTGCTGGTGGCGGAACTGCGCAGCTTTCGCGCGGCGGCGGCTCGGGCGTTTCGCTCGCAACCGGCGTTGTCGTTGTCCATCCGTGAAATGGAGCAGCGCCTGGGCCAGCCGCTGTTTGAGCTTGGCAACCGCAATACGCTGACGCGCTTCGGGCAAGATTGCCTGCCATTGGCGCGCGAACTGGTCGAGCATCACGACCGCGTTGCGGGCGCGTTATCCGGCTTGGCCAATAACGGGGCCGGCACGTTGACGATGGCGTCGGTCGCCACGGTGGCCACGCACTGGCTGCCGGAGCTGGTGGGCGTCTATCGCGAACGCTATCCGGCGGTGGCGCTGCGCCTGTTCGATGACAACTCCGAAGGGGTCGAGCGCATGGTGCTGGCGGGCGAAGTGGAAATTGGTGTTTGCAGCCCGGTGCTACAGGACCGCCGGCTGACGTTCGAGCCGCTGCTGCGTGATGCATTTGGCCTGGTCTGCCATCGCGGCCATCCGTTGGCGGGACGCAAGTCTGTGACGTGGCGCGAGATCGCCGACTTGCCCTTGGTGGGCACCGTTGCCCACCGCCAATTGGCTGGCTACCCGCAAGCGGCGTTCATGATGGACCGGCAAGTGTTCGTGTCCAACATGATGTCGCTGCTGGCGATGCTGGAACGCGGCGTGGGCGTCACCGTGCTGGCGCGCTTGGGCGTGCCGCCAGACTCGCCGGAACTCGCGTTCGTGCCGTTGGCGCGGCCTCGCATCGAACGCGAATTGGGCATCACGCGGCTGGCCGGACGCAGCCTGTCGCCGGCCGCGGCGCGCATGGAAGAAATGCTGCGTGCAAAGGCGCTGCGCGGCGGACGCAGTGTCGTTTGAAACCAACGCATTCGTGCGTGTTCCGCGCCTAAAACAGGGGCTTTCAGGGCCCGACTGTTGCGCAATTGCACACCGCGCGGATCGTCGTTGATTCTTCCTTGGCGGCTCTTTAGAGTGCGTCATGTTTGCTGCGCGGAGGACGTGCCGGTGTGATCGGTGCGGCGCGTCGACAGACGTGTTGAGGAAGTCATGAGCAGTGTGTATTTGCGTTCGGCCGGCATCGCCTGCGCCGTACTTATTCTGGCCGGTTGCGTCGCCAGAAAGCCCGCCGTCATCACCGAGGCCCAGCCCGCGGAACCGCCCAAGCCGGTGGCCTGCGTGCCCGCCAAAAGCGGCGATCCCATGATCGGCACCTGGTTGTCGAACACGAAGCCGCGCGACGTCAGCGGCGACTTGCAATCGCTGACCGTGTTGTCCGCCGATGGCACGATGGCCTTCGAGTCGTTGTTGAAGATTGGCCGCAAGACGCGCCCCGCCTTGCGCGAGACCGGCTGTTGGACCGTGGCGGACGGCGTCTATACGATGCAGACCACGAAATCCGCCGGCGAGCCCGTAGACGCCAACGACCCCATCTACAAAAACCGCTACCGCGTTGAAAAGGTCGAGCAGGCCAAGCTGACGCTGCGCGAACTGAAAAGCGGCGGCCAGCTCGTGACCGCGCGCCGCATGCCCTCGGGCTACCGCTTGCCTTACTGACAGGCTGACGGTTCTACCGGTTGACCCGTCTGTCGCGGTTGACCGTTGCGCCGGGCGGACACTCCGCCCGGCGGCTACACCAAGATGGCTGGGCTGCGGTAAGGTGCGGGCTTCGACTTTTGCCTAGCCGCCGGTTCCCCATGCCCGCCATGTCCTCTGAAGCACGCGCCATTGCGCTGCTTGCCCTGGCCGCTTTCGTCAGCGCCAGCGCGTTCCGTATCTGCGATCCCATGTTGCCGCAACTGGCGGCGGAATTCGGCACGACCACCGGCCAGGCTGCGCGCGCGGTGACGGCGTTTGCGGTGGCCTATGGCGTGCTGCAAATGTTCTTCGGGCCGGTGGGCGACCGCTACGGCAAGTTCCGGGTCGTCAGCGTCGCGACCGTGGCGTGTGCGCTGGGCAGCGCGGGCGCCGTGATGGCGGAATCCCTGGATGTGCTGGTGCTCTGCCGTGCGCTGTCGGGCGCGGCGGGGGCGGGCATCGTGCCGCTGTCCATGGCCTGGATCGGCGACAACGTCCCGTATGAACGCCGTCAGGCGACCTTGGCGCGCTTTTTGACCGGCACCATCCTGGGCATGTCGGCCGGCCAGTTGGCGGGCGGGCTGTTCGCCGACACCATCGGCTGGCGCTGGGCCTTTGCCGCGCTGGTTGTGGGCTATCTGACCGTGGGCGTGTTGCTGCATTTCGAAGTGCGGCGCCAGCGCGCGACCGGCTTTGGCCAGGTTGAAGCCGGCGCGGCCACGAGGGGTTTTGTTGCGCAGGCGCGGCTGGTGCTGGGCACGCCGTGGGCGCGCATCGTGCTGGCGACGGTCTTTGCCGAAGGCTTGCTGGTGTTCGGCGCCCTGGCATTCGCGCCGTCGTACCTGCACGAACGGTTCGACATTTCTCTGACCGCAGCGGGCGCGCTCGTTGCGGTGTATGCCGTAGGCGGCCTGATCTACACGGTGGTCGCCGGGCGCATCTTGAAGCGTCTGGGCGAACGCGGGCTGGCCATCGCGGGTGGCCTGGTGCTGAGCGTGGCGTTCCTGTCGTACTTGTTGGGGCCGGTCTGGATGTGGAGTTTGCTTGCCAGCGTGCTGGCGGGCTTCGGCTATTACCTGCTGCACGCGACCTTGCAGACGAACGCCACGCAGATGGTGCCGTCCGCGCGCGGCACGGCCGTGGCGTGGTTCGCGTCGTGCCTCTTCATGGGGCAGGCGGCCGGCGTGGCGTTGGCGGGGGCGGTGGTGGACGAGATTGGGGCGGCGGCCCTGTTTGGCGGATCTGCCGTGCTGCTGCCGTTGCTGGGCGCGTTCTTCGCGCGGGCGCTGAAGGTGCGGGCGGCCATGCAGCAAGCCTGAGGGCAGCGACTGGCGCCTTGCGTGCGCCCCAAAACACCGCGGGCCTTGTTCATCCATCGATGAACAAGGCCCGCGGGCTATGGGCTTCAGGCTGCTTGGACCTTAGATCGCCGCCAGGCGCGCCAGCACCGTCTGCTTGCCCAGCAAGGCCAGCACGGCGTCAACCGCCGGGGTTTGCGTCTGGCCGGTGACGGCCACGCGCAGCGGAATGGCCAGTTGCGGCATCTTCAAACCGCGATCCGCCAGCACCGCCTTGATCAGCGCCGACAGCGCTTCGCGGGTCCAGTCGGTGTCTTGCGCGCGCTGCGCAAAATCGGCCAGCGCTTCGCGCGCCGGGGCGGTCAGGTGCTGTTCGATCAGCTCCGGCGCGGCGGGCGCGAACGGGGCGCAGAACAGCATGGCGCCGTCGGCCAGTTGCTCAAGCGTTTCAGCGCGGTCTTTCAACAAGCCCATCACGCCCGGCAGATCAATCTTTTCCGGATGGCCGCCACGGTTCGCCACGCGCGGAGCCACGCGCTCTGCGAGTTCGGCGTTGTCCATCTGCTTGATGTAGTGGGCGTTGACCCAGTTCAGCTTCTTCGGGTCCCATTGCGACGCCGACTTCGACAGGTGCTTGGTATCAAACCAGGACACCAGCTGTTCGCGCGAGAAGAGTTCGTCGTCGCCGTGGCTCCAGCCCAGGCGGGCCAGGTAGTTGATCATGGCCTCGGGCAGATAGCCCTCGTTGTCGTATTCCATGACGTTGACCGCGCCGTGGCGCTTGGACAGCTTTTCGCCATCCGGACCCAGAATCATCGGCACGTGGCCGTATTCGGGCAGCGTCGCGCCCAGCGCGCGCAGGATGTTGATCTGGCGCGGGGTGTTGTTGACGTGGTCATCGCCGCGCAGGACGTGCGTGATGCCCATGTCCCAGTCGTCGACCACGACGCAGAAGTTGTACGTGGGCGTGCCGTCCGGGCGCGCGATGATCAGGTCGTCAAGTTCGGTGTTGTCGAAGCTGATCGTGCCCTTGACCATGTCGTTCCAGGACGTGGCGCCTTCTTGCGGATTCTTGAAACGCACGACGGGCTTGCGGCCTTCGGGGATGGCGGGCAGCGTCTTGCCGGCTTCCGGGCGCCAGGTGCCGTCGTAACGCGGCTTGTCGCCACGGGCGCGGGCGGCTTCGCGCATGGCTTCCACTTCTTCAGGCGAGCTGTAGCAGTGGTAAGCGGTGCCGGCGGCCAGCATCTGCGCAACCACTTCGCGGTAGCGGTCCATGCGCTGCATCTGATAGAAGGGGCCTTCGTCGGGCTGCATGCCCAGCCATTCCATGCTGTCCAGAATGGCCTGCACCGCTTCCGGCGTGGAGCGTTCGACGTCCGTGTCTTCAATGCGCAACACGAACGTGCCTTGATGGTGGCGCGCGAAGGCCCAGGAGAACAGCGCGGTGCGCGCGCCGCCCAAGTGCAGGAAACCCGTGGGCGAAGGCGCGAAACGGGTACGAATGGGGGAAGTGGCGTTGGAGGTCATAGGTGGCAATGATAGCGGCTGCGGCGCCACAAAGCGGCGTCGGGCAGGGTCCACATCAAGCGGACGGCGGGCTTGTCTTGTTACGATGAACGGTATTTTAGATTAGGGCGCACCCCCTATGCTGCGACACGCGCTTGCCCCGATGTTCGAACCCAGCTCGCTGGTGATCGTTGCCGACCGGCCCCTGCCGGCGACGGGGTCGCTATCGCCCGCTTTGAAGGCGAAAACCACAATCGTGGACTGCGAAGTCGGCGTCGCGCCCGAGCTGCCCGCCACGTTGGAAGGCCTGGCGGCGGGCGCCCGCCCTGATCTGGCCCTGGTTTGCGTGTCGCCCGCCGTGTTGCCGGAAACGCTGCGCCGGCTGTCGGCGCTGGCGCCAAGATCGGTCATTCTGCTGCCCCACCCTCTGCCTGACCCCTATCCGCGCGGCACCCTTGCGCTGTGCCGCGCCTGGGCCGAAGAGAACCGCTGCGAACTGCTGGGGCCGCGCTCGTTTGGCGCGCAGCGCCCGCATGCCGGCTTGAACTTCAGTCAGCATCCGGTGTTGGCGCGCGCGGGCCGCGTGGCGTTGCTGGCGCAATCGCGTTCAATCATGGCCGCGGTCATGGACTGGGCCGAAGACGTGCATATCGGCTTCTCTACCGCGGTGTCGCTGGGTGACGAGGCGGTGGTGGGCTTGTCCAAAGTGCTGGACTACCTGGCCAGCGATCCGCGCACCGACAGCATCGTGCTGTATCTGGAAGACGTGGGCCCGGCGCGCGAATTCATGAGCACGCTGCGCGCCGCAGCCAGCGTCAAACCCGTCATTGTGCTGAAGGCCGGGCGGTCAGACGCCGACGGCGCCGACGCCATCTTCGACGCCGCCTTGCGGCGCGCGGGCGCCGTGCGCGTGCGCTACTTCGTGCAGCTGTTCTCGGCGGTGAAGGTGCTGGGCTACACGCGGCGTCCGAAAGGTCAGCGCGTGGCGCTGATCTCAAACGGCAGCGGCCCGCCGCAATTGGCCATGGACTTGATCGGCCCCGACGCCGCCGTGCAGCGCGCCGACCTTGCACCCGCCACGCGGCGCGCGCTTGAAGCCATGCTGGAGCCGGACGCCGCCGTCGCCAACCCGGTCATCACCTATACGCCGCTGACGCCGGAACGCATCCGCACCATTCTTGAGGCCGTGCTGGATGACACGGGCGTGGATGGCGTGCTGGTGCTGCTGGCGCCCGACGCGCTGTCTGACATGCCCGCCGTCGCGCGCGAGCTGGCGCAGATTGCACCCAAGGCGAAGAAGCCCGTCGTCACCTGCTTCATGGGCGACGCCGGCATGCGGCCCTTGCGGCGCATGCTGGACGACGCGGGCACCTCGGCGTTTCGCACGCCGGAGTCCGCCGCGGATGCGTTCGGCGTGTTGGCGTCTCACCATTACAACCAGCAGCTGCTGTTGCAGACGCAGCCGCAAGAGCCGCCCACGCATGTGCCCGACCTGGCCGCCGCCCGCGAGCTGATCGCGCGCGTGCGCGCTGACTGCCGGCGCGAGTTGAATACATCAGAAATCCGGACCTTGCTGAGCCTGTTCTACGTGCCGCTGCGCGACATGCCGGTGGACGTGGCGTCGGTGGAACCCGAATCCCGTCCCATGGCGATCCGCGTGCGGCGTGATCCGCAGTTCGGGCCGGTCGTGCGCTTTGGCGCGGGTGGCCCCGACGCGGTGCTGTCCGTGGCTGATCGCGGTATGGACCTGCCGCCGCTCAATGGCTTCCTGGCCCGTCAGCTGATTGAACGCAGCCGGCTGTGGCGCCGGGTGCTGGCGCCGCGCGTCGGCCACATGGCCGCCGAATCGCTGCAACAGGCGGTGGTGCTGGTGTCGGAAATGGTGTCGGAATTGCCCGACATCGAATCGCTGGACATCGACCCGCTCTACGCGGGTGAAGCGCATCTGCGCGCGGGTGGCCTGCGCATGACGCTGACCGAAACGCCGGGCTGTGAAACGCCGCAGACGTCGGGCTATCCGCACATGGCGATACACCCGTACCCCACGCGTCTGGTGCAGGTGCGCCGCTTCAACGACGGCATCCCGTGGGTGCTGCGCCCGATCCGCCCTGAAGACGGCGAGGCCTTGCAGGAATTCATTCGCGGCTTGTCGGAACGGTCACGCTACATGCGCTTCGTGTCGATGATGCGCGAGCTGACGCCGCGCATGGTGTCTCGCTACACGCAGGTGGACTATCACCGCGAGCTGGCGCTGGTGGCGGCCACGCAGGTGCCCAACCCGGCCAACCGCGGGCATCCGCGCGAGGTCATCGTGGGGTTTGCGCACTACCTGCGCAACCCCGACGGGCGCGGGGCGGAATACGCGCTGGTGATTGGCGACGACTGGCAGCGGCGCGGCCTGGGCCATCAGCTGATGACGGCGTTGATCGACGCGGCGCGCGAGCAGGGGCTGGAATATATCGATGGCCTGGTGCTGTCGACCAACCGGCCCATGCTGTCGCTGATGACGCGTCTGGGCTTCACTAACGACGCAGATCCGGAAGACCCGACGATGCGCCGGGTCTGGTTGAATCTGGCCTAGCGCCTCCCGATCTGACGCGGCCCGTTCAGGCGGTTTTTCTGGCCGCCTGCGCGGGCGTCAGGCGTGATGTCACTTCGTCCACCGACAGCACGTCGCCAAAGAAGAGCATCCAGCCGTGCAGGGAATGCTCGTGCTCGGCCGGGGTTACGGCGGCCAGCGCGTCGTCGACCATGATGGTGCGGAAGTCGCGCATCATCGCATCGCGCGCCGTGGATTCGCAGCAGACGTTGGTGACAGTGCCGGCAATCAGCAGCGTGTCTACACCCAGCCCGCGCAGCAGCGGTTCCAGCTCGGATGAACCCGGCGCCATCGCGCTGTAGAAGCGCTTCACCACGCGCAAGTCCGATTCCTGGGCATGCAGGTCAGGATGCAGCTGAAAGCCCGGGGAATCGCGGCGCAGCGTTTCCAGCCGGCGCGCACTGCGCTCCGGCGTCAGCATCACGCCATGGTGATGCGACCAGAACGCATCGGCGTTGTCCGACGCCGTCTGTATCCAGACGACCACGCCGCCCGCCGCGCGCACGGCGTCGCACAGGCGGTTCACCGGCGCGATGATTTCGCGGGCCGGCGCGCATTCCCCCTGGTAACCCGGCAGCGTGAAGTACTGCTGCATGTCCACCACGACCACCGCGGTGCGAGCCGCGGGCAGTTCGTCGTACGGATGCAGGCAGCCCTGCCGGGCCACCACGCGGTCTTGTACCCATTGCGGAAATTGCATGTCGATTCCTTATCCGTAGCGCCGCGCCACGGCGGCTTCGATGCGGTAGATGATCAGGTACATCACGCTGGAGATCAGCGCCAGCATGGCGATGGCCGTCATGACGATGTTCAGCTTGAACACCTGGCTGCCGTTCATGATCAAAAAGCCCAGGCCGGAATCCGCCGACTGGAATTCGCCCACGATAACGCCCACCAGCGCCAGGCCGATGTTCATCTTCACGGCCGCGATCAACGTGGGCACGCTGCCGGGCAGCACCACTTTGGTCAGCACTTGCCAGCGGTTGGCGCCGAAGGTGTGGGCAAGTTTCACCTTGTTCAGGTCGATACCGCGAAAGCCCGCGTACACGACCATGATCGTGACGAACACCGCGATGGCGACCGCCATGCCGTACACCGCGTAGTCCGAGCCCAGCCACAGATAAAAGATCGGCACGAAGGCGATCTTGGGCATGGCGTTGGCCACGACCAGGAAGGGGTCCAGCACCTTGTACAGAAAGTCCGACCACCACAACGCGGCCGCCACCACGATGCCGATCGCCATGCTCAGCGTGAAGCCGACCAGCGTGGCCGACAGCGTCGTCATGATGTGCTTGGCCAGATTGCCGTGGTTCCACAATTCGATGAACGTGGGCCACAGCGCGCTGGGGTAGCTCGTCAACAGCGGATTCAGGATGTGCATGCGCGGCAGGATTTCCCAGGCGCACAGAAAAACCACCATCAGCAGCGCCTGCGTCAGGCGGATGTTGCGTTTGCGAGCGCGGTCGCGGCGCAGGTAGTCCAGATATTTTTCACTGGGCGCACGCACGGCACGCAAGGGAACGGTGTTGGCGATGGGCGCATTCATGGGTCAACCCTCCACGTGGACGTCCAGCTCGTCCCACAGCTGTTTGAAGTAAGCATTGAATTCCGGGCGCGAGCGCGCCTGGAAGGGCGTGGGCCGCGCGCCGTCACCATAGTGGATGCGGTACTGGCTTTTCAGCCGCCCCGGCCGGCGCGACAGCACAATGACGCGGTCCGTCATGGCAATGGCTTCGCCGATGTCGTGCGTGACCAGCACCACGGTCTTGCCTTCGCGGCGCAGAATGTCCACCACTTCATCCGAAATCGCCAGCCGCGTCTGCGAATCCAGCGCCGAGAAGGGCTCGTCCAGCAGAATCACGTCGGGCTCGGTCACCAGCGTGCGCGCCAGCGCCGCGCGCTGCCGCATGCCGCCCGACAACTGGCGCGGCGTATGCGTCAGGAAGGCGCCCAGCCCGCATTTTTCCAGCAGGTGCACGGCGCGCGCCTCGCTGCGCGCATCGCGCCGGCCCTGGATTTCGGCGCCCAGCATCACGTTGTCCAGGATGGTGCGCCATTCGAAAAGATAATCTTGCTGCAGCATGTAGCCGATGCGCGGGTTGGGCTTCGTCACGCCCTGGCCGTCGATCATCACGGCGCCTGATGTGGGCGGAATCAACCCGGCAATCAGCGACAGCAAGGTGCTCTTGCCACAGCCGCTTTGGCCAATCAGGCTGACGAATTCCCCCGGCGCCAACGTGAACGACACGTTCGACAGCGCTTCGGTTTCGCCTTCCGTCGTGAAGTACGACAGGCATACGTCGCGCAGCTCGATCTTCGCCGTGGCGGCGGCCGGCTTCAGGTTATGGATGGCGGCGCCCATTACTGCACCTTCTTGGCAAAATCAGCCACCACCACGTCTTCATACTTCACGCGGGCGGAGTCCTTCATGACGGCGCTGGCGATCAGCATGTCTTGCAGCTTGTTCATCGCCTCGGCGGTGACCAGCGGCGACGTCTTCCAGATTTGATATTGCTTGTAGCGGTCGATGGCTTCCGTTATCGCGCCCTGGTCCATGCCGGGAAAGAACGTCATGATCTGCGGGGCGAGCGTGGCGGCCGGCGTGTCCTTCACGTATTTCTCGGCGCGCGCCACTACATCGGTCCAGGCCTGAATCACCTTGGGGTTGTCGCGGATGTATTTGTCGGTGGAGGTGAAGACGGTGTAGTCCACCTGGCCGACTTCATGGCCCACCGAGGCCACGATGTAGCCTTTGCCGTTGCGCACCAGTTCGCCGGCTTCGGGTTCCAGGAAGATGCCGTATTCACCCTGGCCTGCCATCCACGCGCCTGCGCGCGCCGGAATGCCGATGTTGTTCAGCAGCTTGACGTCTTTCTGCGGGTCCAGCCCATGCTTGCGCAGCGCGGTTTCCAGGAACACGATCGGATTGGACCCGGGGCGAAAGCCGATGACTTCCTTGCCCTTGAGCATGGACCAGTCAAACTTGTCGATGGGTTTGCGCGCCAGCAGGAAGAAGCCGTCGGTCGCGGTCAGCCCGGCAAAGATTTTCGGTTTGACGGGCGATTCGCTGTTCTGCACATAGATGGAAGCCTCGGGGCCGATCAGCACGATGTCGGCGCTGCCCGACAGCAGGGCGGTCATGCCCTTGTCGGTGCCTTGTGACGTCTTCATGGACACGTCCAGCCCGGCGTCCTTGAAGTAGCCCTGCGACAGGGCCACGTATTTCGGCACGTATAGAACGGAACGCACGACTTCTTCGTAGCGGACCTTCACGGGGGGATTCAGGGCTTCGGCCTGGGCGGCCAGCGGAGCAAGCAGCGCAAGCAGCGCTGCGCCCGCCAAGCGGGGCAGTGGCAAGGATTTCACGGGACTTTCTCCTGCGTCTTGTATGGCACGCCGAAACCCGGCGCAGCAAGGCCAAAGGGATGGAATCGACAACAACAACAGGGAAGCCCGAACGTGTGCTGCCCGGGCCGATAAGGCATGGATCGAATACTATATTCAACGCAAATGGGCGGCAAGCATTTTGCGATTGGCGTTTTTCTCTATGGACGAGCGCCAGCGAAGCCCGGAAAATTCAGGGCTTGAATACCACTTGGTATACAGAAATGGGTTTTGGCCGCGGGGGGAAGGTTGCGGCGGCCGAGCGGAAAGAGTGGGTTGAGCGGGGTTGAAAGGATGGGGCGGGCGCGTGGAAAGTCACCGCGCGCCACTCACCATCAAACCAATATCACTTCAACACGCCATTCAAAAACGCCGAGATGTCGCGGACTTCTTCGGCGCACACCGAATGCGGCATCGGGTACGTGTGCCAGCGCACGTCGTAACCCAGGCGCTTCAATTCCGTCAGCGATGCCTCGGCCCGCGCCAGCGACACCACCGGATCGTACTGGCCGTGGGCCATGAAGATCGGCGTGGCGTTGTTGGCGCTATTGCGCTCGGCTTCGGCCGTATCCACCAGCGGCAGGTAACCCGACAGCGCCATCATCCCCGCCAGCTTTTCCGGCAAGCGCAGGCCCGTGTGCAAGGTCATCGCGCTGCCTTGCGAGAAGCCCGCCAGCACGATGTTCGACGTGGGGATGCCTCGCGCGTTTTCACGCGCGATCAGCTTGTGGATGGCGGCTTCGGATGCGCGGATGCCCTTGGCGTCTTCTACGCGCACCAGGTCCATCACCAGGATGTCGTACCAGGAACGCATCGACATGCCGTTGTTGATCGTCACGCGCTGCACGGGCGCGTTCGGGAACACGAAGCGCACGCCCAGGCCAGCAGGCAGGTCCAGCTCCGGCACGATGGGCGCGAAGTCGTTGCCATCGGCGCCCAAGCCATGCAGCCAGATGACGGCGTGCGTGGGGTTGGGGGCGGTTTCGATCTCGATGCAATCGAGCAGGTCGGTAGGTGCGTTCATGGACGGCCGGCGGAAATTCAGGGTAGGGGGGTCAGAGCGTCAGGGTCTTCAAGGCCTGGAACAGCGCGCGATAGTGCTTCTTTTGCGGCTCCTGGCCTTGCAGCAGCGAGGCGTTGCCCAGCTTTTCCTTACGCGCGGCGCGAATCAGCGTGCGCAATTGCTGCGCATCGGCTTGCGGATTATTCGCCAGCAGCTTGGTCAGCAGGTCGTCGTCGTCCAGCAGGCGGTCGCGCAGCGTTTCCAGCCGGTGCATGGCGGCGGTTTCTTCGCGCGAGCCGTTTTCCCAGACGTCGAGCTGGGCGCGGATCTCGTCGGCGGGGGCATCGCGCATCAGCTTGCCCACGAAGTGCACCTGACGGCGGCGGCCTTCGCGGCCGGTCGTGCGCTGCGCCATGCGGATTGCCTCATAGAGGCGTTCCGCCAGCGGCAATTGCTTGAGGCGTTCGGGGGACAGTTCGATCAGCTGCTTGCCCAGGTCCAGCAACGCGTGCATGTCACGCTTGATCTGGGACTTGCTGGGACGGTCGTAGCCGTTCTCGTCGTAACCGTCGTCGACGGATTCTTCTTCAGTATGGGAATTCATGGAAAACTGCGCAATGACAGACTTGGCTATGATAACCGTCTCTGCAAATTGGACAGCAATGGTTAAATCCTCCTCCTCCCTGCCGCTGGCGGCGAATCACGCGCGTTTTTCCGAACTCGTCGAACAAACCCTCGCCTACGCGCGCCAAATTGGCGCCTCGGACGCGGCGGCGGAAGTCTCGGAAAGCCTGGGGCTGTCGGTCTCCGTGCGTAAGAACGACATCGAAACCGTTGAGCAGACGCGCGATCGCTCGCTGGACCTGACGGTCTACGCCGGCCAGAGCCGCGGCTCCGCCTCGACTTCCGACTTTTCCGAAGCCGCCCTGCGCCAGACGGTCGAAGCCGCCTGGCACATCGCCCGCCACACCGCCGCTGACCCGGCCGCCGGTCTGCCCGACGCCGATCAGCTGGCCACCGAATTCCCCGACCTGGACCTGCACCACGCCTGGACGGTGTCCACCGAGGAAGCCGCCGAGCTCGCGCTGCGCGCCGAGCGCGCCGCCCGCGACGTGGACTCGCGCATCACCAACACCGACGGCGCCACCGTAGGCACCTATGAAGGCCAGTTCGTCATGGGCAACACCCGTGGCTTTCTGGGCGGCTACCCGTATTCGCGCCACAGCCTGTCCGTGGCCCCCATCGCCGGCCGCGGCAACGGCATGCAGCGCGACTACTGGTACACCTCCGAACGCGACCCGGCCAAACTGGCCTCGCCCGAAGCCATCGGCCGCTATGCCGCCGAGCGCACGCTGTCGCGCCTGTCGGCCCGCCGCATCCGTACCGGCAAGTTCCCGGTGCTGTTCGAAGCGCCGCTGGCGCTCGGCCTGGTCGGCGCGCTGACGC
Source organism: Achromobacter sp. 01N37 (assembly GCF_056399725.1). Taxonomy (NCBI): domain Bacteria; kingdom Pseudomonadati; phylum Pseudomonadota; class Betaproteobacteria; order Burkholderiales; family Alcaligenaceae; genus Achromobacter; species Achromobacter sp. 01N37. The sequence goes on along the minus strand of NZ_JBFTRX010000014.1, from coordinate 118,329 downwards.
AAGCCGTCAATGGCGGCGCGCTGTATCGCAAGGCCAGCTTCCTGATCGATTCTCTGGGCAAGCCGATCTTCCCCAAGCACATCAACCTGACCGAAGACCCGCACATCGCGGGCGGCATGGGCAGCTCGCCGTTCGACGATGAAGGCGTGCGCACGCGCCGCCGCAGCGTCGTGTCGGCCGGCGTGCTGGAAGGCTACTTCCTGTCGTCCTACACCGCGCGCAAGCTCGGCATGACCACCACCGGCAACGCGGGCGGTTCGCACAACCTGGTGTTCAGCTCTACGCTGACCCAGCGCGGCGACGACTTCGAAGCCATGCTGAAGAAGATGGGCACGGGCTTTCTCGTCACCGAACTGATCGGCCAGGGTGTCAATTACGTCACCGGCGATTACTCGCGTGGCGCATTCGGCTACTGGGTGGAAAACGGCAAGATCCAGCACGCTGTGCAGGAAGTCACCATCGCCGGCAATCTGGCTGACATGTTCCAGCAGATCGTGGGTATTGGCGCCGACACCATCTCGCGCGGCACGAAGACCACCGGCTCGATCCTGATCGAGCAAATGGCCATCGCCGGGACCTGATGCCCGCAACAAGCGCGGCGCTGGCCATCGGCCGCCGCCGCGCTTGCTCATCCCGTTGGCCGAGGCCGAATCCGGCTATGCATTCAGCCTTCGCCGTCCGCCGCCGCATTCCGGCCACGTATTCAGCCTTCGCCGGCCGGCGCTGCATTTCCCCTTCGTCTTCCGCTTTGCAATTCCTGACTCGCTGGGGAATTCCTCTAGCGATTCCGACCCCCTTCAACGTGTAATATCCGGCGGGTATTGCTCGAAGTCCTTGAGGTGCTCGACGCCCTTGAGGTTGCTGGTGAGGAGCCAAGAGATGCAACGACGTTCATTCTTGAAGCACGCCGGATTCGGCGCCGTCGCAACGGGGGCGGCCGTCAGCGCGCCCGCGTTCGCGCAGGATATGCCGTCGTTGAGCTGGCGCCTGGCCTCTGCATTCCCCAGCACGCTCGACCTGCGCATCGGCGCGGGCGAGCACTTCTGCAAATTCGTCTCTGAAGCCACGGGCGGCAAGTTCAACATCCGCCACTTCCCCGAAGGCGAAATCGCCGCCGCAGCCGACCTGCTTGAAGCCGTCTCCACCAACAAGGTGGAATGCGGCCACGGTTCATCGCGGCTCTTCTTCGCCAAGAATCCCGCCTTTTGCTTTGATGCGGTGGTGCCGTTCGGCCTGAACGCGCGCCAGATGAATGCCTGGATGAGCGAAGGCGATGGCCTGCGCCTGACCCGCGAACTCTTCAAGCCCGAGAAAATCATCAACTTTCCGCTGGGCAATACCGGCGCGCAGATGGGCGGCTGGTACGCCAAAGAAATCAAGCGGCTGGGCGACTTGAAAGACCTGAAGATGCGGGTGGACGGCTTGCCCGCCGAAGTGCTGGCGCGCATGGGCGTGTCACCCCAGCCGGCTGACCCCGCCAAGCCTTTGTCGGAAGCGTTCGAGAAAGACGGTCTGCAAGCCGTGGCCGGGGCAGGGGCCTACGACGACGAGAAGCGCGGCCTGAATAAAGTAGCTAAGTATTACTACGCACCCGGCTGGTGGGCGGCGGGCGAACAGTTGTCGCTCTATATCAATGACGAAGCCTGGAACAAGCTGCCCAAGCATTATCAGGCGGTGGTGCAGGCGGCGTCGCTGGCGGCGCACGTGTCGCTGACCGCGCGCTACGACGCGCGCAACCCGGCCGCGTTGGCGCAACTGACCGCAAGTGGCGCGCAAATTCGCACATTTCCGCGCGCCATCATGGACGTGGCGTTCGAAACCACACAGCAGGTCTACAAGGATTTGGCCGCCAAAGACCCAAAGTTCAAGGCGATACACGACAGTTGCATGGGCTTTCGCGATAGCGAGATGCCGTGGTTCCGCTTGACCGAAAGCGCTTACGGCCAGTACCTGGGCGTGGCGTTGTCGGGCAGGTAGCAAGGAGGTCCGCCGCAGGCCGAATGGCATTCGGCGGAGAGTAGGGTTTTTGCTAGTAACACCGCGTTTTTTACAAAAAAATGGGCGGTTTTTGGGCTTTTCTCGAACCACATTCGAGTTTCGGCCTGATACAAAGGAGTAATATCCCGGGTCTTGACGCGCAAACATGGCGCCTTTAGGCGGCATAAGACGTCAATCCGGCGGGATTACACCAGCCCGGATTACCAATATTCCGAGACAGACTTTAGGGTGGTATCAACCATGCAATCCAAGACCAAGAAGCTGCTGGCCGCGCTGATCGCCGCCGGTATCGTCCCGGCTGCGCACGCGGCTGACATCAAGCTGGGTGTGGCAGAAGCCCTGTCCGGCGGCGCCGCTCAATATGGCGTGTCAATCCGCAATGGTTTCCAGCTTGCCGCTGACGAAATCAACGCTGCGGGCGGTATCAACGGCAACAAGCTCGTGCTGGTGGTCGAGGACGAACAAGGCAAGAAAGAAGAAGCCATCAACGTCTTCAAGAAACTGATCTTCAAGGACAACGTCCTGATGGTCTTCGGCCCGACGCTGTCGAACTCGGCCCAAGCCGCCGACCCGATCGCCCAAGCCGCCAAGACGGTCGCCTTTGGCACGTCCAACACCGCCGACGGCATCACGTCCATCGGCAACTACGTGTTCCGCAACTCGGTCACCGAAGCCGACGTGCTGCCGGCCACCATCTCCACCGTCAAGGCCAAGACCGGCCTGAAGAACGTGGCGGTGCTCTACGGTAACGACGACGTCTTCACCAAGAGCGGCTACGACAACTTCAAGAAGGCCCTGGAAGACCAGAAGATCCCGGTCACCACGACCGAAACGTTCGCCAAGGGCGACGTGGACTTCAAGGCTCAGCTGACCAAGATCAAGGGCACCAACCCCGACGCCATCGTGCTGTCCGCACTGCTGGCCGAAGGCGCCCCGATCATGGTGCAGGCCCGCCAACTGGGCCTGAACGTGCCGGTCATCGGCGGCAACGGCATGAACTCGGTCAAGATTTTCGACCTGGCCCCTGGCGGCGCATCGAACAATCTGTGGATCGGCAGCCCGTGGTCGATCGAGAACAAGGCCCCCGAGAACGTCAAGTTCATCGACGCCTACAAGGCCAAGTTCAACGGTTCGCCCGACCAGTTCGCCGCTCAGTCGTATGACGCCATGTACATCGTGGCCCAGGCGCTGAAGAACACCAAGATCTCCGGCGATCTGCCCAAGGACCGCGCAGCCCTGCGCGATGCCCTGCCGTCCGTAACCTGGACTGGCGCCACCGGCCCGTTCAAGTTCCGTCAAGCCAACGACCGCGCTGGCAAGCCCGCCGGCTACGACGCCGACCAGGCGCCGATCGTCAGCGTGACCAAGGACGGCAAGTACGTCATCGAGAAGTAAGCAGTACACATCCCCGCGCGGGGGGATGCGCCTTGCGGACGGCGCCGCCGCCGTTCGCAAGGCGCTTTTGATTTGGAAAGTCCCATCATGTTCGAACAACAATTCGTCAATGCCTTGTCGCTGGGCTGTGTGTATGCACTGTTCGCGCTGGGCTTCACGCTGATCTTCGGCGTGCTCGGGGTGATCAACCTGGCGCACGGCGCCGTCTTCATGGTTGGCGCCTACGCGGCACTGTTCGTCGTTCAGCAATTCGGCCTGCCCCTGTGGGCGGCGCTGATGGTCGCGTTCTTTGTGGCTGGCTTCACCGGCGTCATCATCGACTACCTGGTGCTCAAGCCGCTGCGCAAGCGCAACGCGCCCCACTTGATTCCCATGATCGCCACGATTGGCGTGGGCATCATCCTGAATAACGGCGCCCAAAGCATTTTCGGCGCCAGCAACCTGCGCTTTCCGCACGGCACCGTGCCCGAGGAAGTCATTGAAGTCGCCGGCCTGCACCTCACCGTGATCGAACTGGGCATCATCTTCCTGTCGTTCGCGCTGATGGCCGTGCTGATGTACGTCATGCGCCGCACCCAATTTGGCCGCGCGCTGCGCGCCATCGCCGAATCGCCCAAGGCCGCCTGGCTGCTGGGCATCAACGTCGAGAAGCTGTTCGTCACGACCTCGTTCGCCGCCGCTGCGCTGGGTGGTGTGGCGGGCGTGCTGATCGGGCTGTACTCGAATGCGCTGTTCCCGCTGATGGGCCAGCCGATGCTGCACAAGGGCATCGCGGTCATCATCCTGGGGGGCATGGGCGACATCCGTGGCGCCATGCTGGGCGGTCTCTTCCTGGGCTTCGCCGAGGTGCTGTCGGTGGCTTACATCGGCTCCACCATGCGCGACGCGGTGGCTTTCGGCCTGCTGTTCCTGATCCTGCTGGTGCGCCCGCAAGGTCTGTTCGGCAAAGTGGTTCAACGCAAGGCTTAAAGAATGAGCGGATTCGAAAACTTCTGGGCCATCTACGGCAACCTGGTGCTCACGCTGGGCACCAACGCCTTGCTGGCCCTCTCCATCTGGCTGACCCTGGCCTGCGGCATGTTGGCCATGGCCAACGCCGCCTTCATGGGCATCGGGGCGTACGCCGCCGCGCTGCTCACCATGAACTACGACGCCCCGTTCACGGTCGCGCTTGCCGGGGGCATGGCTGCGCCCGCGCTGGTGGCGGCGCTGATCGGCTTGCCGACTTTGCGATTGTCCGGGGTCTATCTGGCCATGGCCACGCTGGGCTTCGGCGAAGTGGTGCGCGTAACCATCCTGAACACCGAATCGATCACCGGCGGCGCGCTGGGCTTGAACGGCATTCCGCAACTGACGCAGTGGTGGCATGTGGTGCTGGCGGTCGTCATCGTGCTGTTCGTGTTGTGGCGCGTTCGCGCCTCCAAGATCGGACGCTCGTTCGACGCCATCCGTGGCGACGAAACGGCGGCTGGCCTGATGGGCATCGACGTGCGCGCCAACAAGATGCTGGCCTTCGTCGCCGGCGCGATGATTGCGGGTCTGGCGGGCGCGTTGAACGCGCACCTGACCTTCTTCATCGGTCCCAATGAATACGGTTTCGACCGTGGCGTTGAAATCCTGACCATGGCCATCCTGGGCGGTATCGGCGGCCTGGCGGGCCCCGTGCTGGGCAGCTTCATCATTACGGTGTTGCCCGAACTGCTGCGCGGCTTTGCGGATTTGCGCCTGGTCGCCAACGGAGTGATTTTGGTGGTGATTGTGTTGTTCCTGCCGCAAGGCATCTGGGACCCGGCGCGCTTCAAGCGCTGGATGCGTCAAGGCCAAGGCGGCCAGGGAGGCAAGCGCCATGCTTGAACTTTCATCCGTCTCCAAGAGCTTTGGCGGCCTGCATGTGCTGCATGACGTCAGCCTGTCCGTGCCCGAAGGCTCGATCTTCGGCCTCATCGGCCCCAACGGCGCCGGCAAGACCACGGTGTTCAACCTGATCACCGGCCTGTTGCCGCCCAGCGGCGGCACCATCACGTTCAAAGGCGAAAGCGTGCTGGGCAAGAAGCCGCACAGCATCACGCGCATGGGCATCGCCCGCACGTTCCAGAACATCCGTCTCTTCAAAGAGATGACGTTGCTGGAAAACGTGGTGGTGGGCGCGTATCGCCACATGAACTACGGTTTTCCCAGCTTGCTGCTGGGTCTGCCGGGTTACCGCGAGCACGAAAAGCGCGCCCGCGAACGCGCGCACGAATTGCTGACGTGGATGCGTCTGGACCACAAGGCCAACGACTTGGCCGACAATCTGTCTTACGGCGAACAGCGCCGCCTGGAGCTGGCGCGTGCGCTGGCCACCGAGCCCAAGCTGTTGCTGCTGGACGAGCCGGTGGCAGGCATGAACACCGGTGAACGCGCCGAACTCATGCGCGAAATCCTGGCCATCCGTGATCGCGGCTACACCATCCTGATGATCGAGCACGACATGCGCTTCGTCATGGGCTTGTGCGAACGCATCGCGGTGCTGAACTTCGGCAAGATCATCGCTTGCGGCGGTCCTGACGAGATCCGCAACAACGAGCAGGTCATCGAGGCCTATCTGGGCCGCGAAGACGACGAAGACACCGAACAAGCGGAGGCTGCACGATGAGTCGCCGGGCCGCTCCCAAGACGAATACCGTAGCGCATTGCGCGGAGGCTGCACGATGAGCGCGATGCTGGAAGTCCGCGGACTCGAGGTCAACTACGGCCATATCGAAGCCGTCCGCGGCATCGACCTGGACCTGAACGCCAAAGAAATCACCGCCCTCGTTGGCGCCAACGGCGCCGGCAAATCGACCACGCTGCTGGCGCTGTCGGGCCTGTTGCCCAAGGCGCGCGGCCGCATCCTGTTCGAAGGCGAAGACATCACGAACCTGGCGCCCCACCAACTGGTGGCGCGCGGCATCGTGCAGGTGCCGGAAGGCCGGGCCATCCTCACCACGATGACGGTGCTGGAAAACCTGGAACTCGGCGCTTATCGCCGTGGCCTGAAGAACGTGGGTTCCGATCTGGAATACGTGTTCAACCTGTTCCCGCGCCTGAAAGAGCGGATCACGGGTATCGCCGGCAACCTGTCGGGCGGCGAACAGCAGATGCTGGCCATCGGCCGGGCCTTGATGGCCAAGCCGCGCCTGCTGCTGCTGGATGAGCCGTCCATGGGCCTGGCCCCGATCGTCGTGCAGGAAATTTTCCGTTCCCTGCGCGCCATCAACGCCGACGGCCTGACGCTTTTCCTGGTGGAGCAGAACGTGCGCCAGGCGCTGAAGATCGCGCAAAGCGGCTATGTGCTGGAAAACGGCGCCATGGCGCTGACGGGCACGGGCCGCGAACTGCTGGGCCACCCCCGCGTGCTGGAAGCCTATCTGGGCGCCTGATCGCGCCCTTGCCTCGGGGTTTTGTCCCCGAATTGCATGTGCGCTGGCTGCAACATGGCTTGCGGCCAGCCACCGCCTGACGTCTTTCCGCTTGCCCATTTTTTGAGCAACCGTGTTAGAATTTCAGGCTTTCCCTCATTTTGACCATTGCACGGGCGGGTAATAACGCTTAGGCGGGACGTCGATAAAGGTAAAACCCCCGAACCGAATCCTTGGGTTGCGGTTCATCAGGTTTTTGCCCAGTTGGGGAAAGAACACTGGTTAGATGTTCTGGCCAGCAAGAACTTTTTATTCTTAGGAACCATCATGAAGACCTTTGTGGCCAAGCCGCATGAAGTCCAACGTGACTGGTTTGTGATCGACGCCAAGGGCAAAGTCCTCGGTCGTGTGGCCAGCGAAGTCGCACGTCGTCTGCGTGGCAAGCACAAACCTGAATTCACGCCGCACGTTGATACTGGCGATTACATCGTCATCATCAACGCTTCCGATATCGTCGTTACCGGTACCAAGGCGAAGGACAAGAAGTACTTCCGCCACACCACGTACCCGGGCGGTATCCGCGAAACGAACTTCGAGAAAATGCAAGAGCGTTTTCCCGGTCGCGCCATTCAGAAGGCCGTCAAGGGCATGCTGCCCAAGGGTCCTCTGGGCTACGCCATGATCAAGAAGCTGAAGGTCTATGCTGGTGCCGAGCACCCGCACACCGCCCAGCAGCCCAAGACGCTGGATATCTAAGGAAACGCCATGATCGGTAACTGGAATTACGGAACCGGCCGTCGCAAAACTTCGGTGGCTCGCGTTTTCATCAAGAAGGGCACGGGTAAGATCGTTGTCAACGGCAAGCCCGTCGACGATTTCTTCGCCCGCGAAACTGGTCGCATGATCGTGCGCCAGCCGCTGGAATTGACCGGCCACCTGGAATCGTTTGACATCAAAGTCAACGTCCACGGCGGCGGTGAAACCGGCCAGGCCGGCGCAGTCCGTCACGGCATCACGCGTGCCCTGATCGACTACGACGCGACCCTGAAGCCCGCACTGTCGCAAGCTGGCTTTGTGACCCGCGATGCCCGTGAAGTCGAACGTAAGAAGGTCGGCTTCCGCAAGGCACGTCGTCGCAAGCAGTTCAGCAAGCGTTAATGTTGCTGCAAAAAACCCGCTTCGGCGGGTTTTTTGTTTTTGGGCGTCTCGCGCGCTATCGCTCGGGACGCCTTGCGCGGAACTCTGCGCGCCCTCGTCAGGTCGGACAACGGGGTTAGTGCACCAAATTTGGCACGGTGCCGCATGACCCCTTTTTCGAGCGATACAATCTAGCCTCGTTCTACGAAGAGCACATCATCATGGCCCAAGCATCGAACACCCGTATCAAGGTTGGTATCGTCGGCGGCACCGGTTATACCGGCGTCGAGCTGCTGCGCTTGCTGTCGCAGCATCCCAATGTGGAATTGACCGCCATCACGTCCCGCAAGGAAGACGGGCTGCCGGTTGCTGATATGTATCCGAACCTGCGTGGCCGCGTGAAGCTGGCATTTTCCGCACCGGAAAAGGCCACCCTGACGGATTGCGACGTGGTGTTCTTCGCCACGCCCCACGGTGTGGCGATGGCGCAAGCCCAGGAACTGATCAACGCGGGCACCCGTGTCATCGACCTGGCCGCTGATTTCCGCCTGCAAGACATCCCCACCTTTGAACGTTGGTACAAGATCCCCCACACTTGCCCGGACATCCTTGCGGAGTCCCAGTACGGCTTGGTGGAACTGAACCGTGAAGCCATTGCTAAGGCGCGTGTCATCGGCAACCCCGGCTGCTATCCCACCACGGTGCTGCTGGGCTTGGCCCCGCTGCTGGAAGGCGGCAAGTCGCTGGTCGATGCGCAAACGCTGATCGCCGACTGCAAGTCGGGCGTGTCGGGCGCTGGCCGCAAGGCGGAAGTGAGCTCGCTGTTCTCGGAAGCATCCGACAACTTCAAGGCCTATGGCGTGTCGGGTCACCGCCATCATCCTGAAATCGTGGCGCAGCTGGAAAAGATCTCGGGCGGCAAGGTTGGCCTGACGTTCGTGCCGCATCTGGTGCCGATGATCCGTGGCATGTTCTCCACGATTTACGCGCGCATCCTGCCGGAAGCGCGCGACACCGACTTTCAAGCCCTGTTCGAACAGCGTTACGCCGACGAGCCCTTCGTTGACGTGATGCCTGCCGGCAGCCTGCCTGAAACGCGTTCGGTGCGTGCGTCGAACAATCTGCGTATTGCGCTCAGCCGTCCGGGCAATGGTGATCAACTGATCGTCATGGTCGTGCAAGACAACCTGGTCAAGGGTGCGGCCGGCCAAGCCGTCCAGAACATGAACCTGATGTTCGGCATTGCCGAATCGACAGGTCTGGATCAGGTGGCGATTCTGCCCTGATGCCTCGTAAGGGCGAGGGGCTGCGCGCCGCTCGCCCTGCGCGCTCTATGCCAACTGACGCTCCCGTTCCCTCGCAACCCCGCCCCGCAGGCGGGTGGCTGCGTGTGATCGCGGGTTTGCTCGTTGGCGTGTTGCTAGGCGGTTCGGCGGGCTATTTCCATGCCATGCGACAAGCCCGCCCGCAGGACGCCGTGGTGATCAGTACGCAGCAAGCCGAGGCGCAGGCGGATGCCATGCGCCAGCAAGCCACGCAGTTGCGGTACACCCAAGGCCAGTTGGACACCGCGGATGGCGAGCTCGTCATCGAGCGCGCCGCCCGCGAGGAACTCGAAACCCAGTTGCGTGCGGCGCAGGCCGAGGTCGGCCGTGTGCGCGACCAACTGGCTTTCTATGAACAGCTGCTGCCCGCCGGGCCGGAAGGCTCTGTCGATATCCGTGGGGTGCAGATCGACCGCGAAGGCGGCGGGCTGCGCTACAAGGTGCTGCTGATGCGCAGCGGCCGCAATGGCGGAACGCCGTTTGCGGGCGCCTTGCGTTTCCAGGCGACGGGCGTGCTCAAGGGCGAAACCGTAACGGTTGATTTGGCGCCCATGCAGGTCAAGGCGGAAGTGGGCCCGGTGACCGCTACCGGAGAATCCACGTCGGCCGCGTCGTTGGCCCTGCAATTCGACCAATATCAGCGCAGCCAGGGCATCCTGGCAGTGCCTGAGGGATTTGTCCCCGAAAGCGTCACCGTCAGCGTGCTCGAGGGGGAAACCGTTCGAGCATCCCGCAGCGTGAAACTGGAACTTTGAGTCTAGTCAAGCCCTGCGCTATAGTGACGCTATGCGAGCGCCGTTGCCGCTCACCGAAATATGGCCGATCCGGCCAGGAGTGAACCATGAATGCAGTAACCGAAACCGTCGATCTCCAGGCCGCCCCGCCTGTGCCCTTGGTATTTACCGACTCGGCTGCCGCCAAAGTGAAGGACTTGTTGGCCGAAGAAGGCAACCCTGATCTGAAGCTGCGCGTGTTTGTCCAAGGTGGCGGCTGTTCGGGCTTCCAGTACGGCTTCACGTTTGACGAAGTCGTCAACGAAGACGACACCGTGCTGGACAAGGCGGGTGTCCAACTGCTGGTTGACCCCATGAGCTTCCAATATCTGGTCGGTGCCGAAATCGACTACAAGGAAGACCTGGAAGGCGCGCAGTTCGTCATCCGCAATCCCAACGCCAGCACCACCTGCGGCTGCGGTTCCTCGTTCTCGGTGTAATCACCCTGAGCAGGAAAACAAAAGCCCTTCGGCATGCCGAAGGGCTTTTTGTTTGGTGCTGACCGGACGCAAGGCGCCGGCCACTGCAAGCTGGCCACTGCAAACCGGCCGCTGCAAGCCGACCGCTGCAAGCCGACCGCTGCAAGCCGACCGCTGCAAGCCGACCGCTGCAAGCCGACCGCTGCAAACCGACCGCTGCAAACCGGCCGCTGCAAGTCGGCCACTTCACGCCGGCGACTTCACGCCGGATACAGCGCACCCAGGATACGAGCCCCGCGCGCGCCAGTGACCGCAGGCAACCCCGCGGGCCGGCGTTCAACGAACGCCTGCGCGAGCCATGCGAAGGCCAGTGCCTCAACTTGTTGGGCGGGCACGCCCAGTGCATCGGTGGCCTGCACCGGGCGTTGCAGGCAATAGGCCAGTTCGCGCATGAGTCCGGCATTGCGGGCGCCACCGCCACACACAAACACCTCCTGCGTGGCCGCAGCGGCTGCGTCGATGGCGTTGGCGACCGTTCTGGCGGTGAGCCGTTGCAGCGTTGCCTGCACGTCTTGAGGGGCTGGTTTGGGGCCGTCAAATGCACGCAGCCGGTCATCCAGCCATTGCATGTTGAACAGATCGCGCCCGGTGGACTTGGGCGGAGGCAGGGCGAACCACGGCTCGCTGGCGATCAGTTGCTCAAGCAGTGGCGCCAACACCTTGCCGGTGGCGGCCCAGCGGCCATTGGCGTCATAAGGCTGGCCTAGGTGACGTTGGCACCAGCCGTCCAGGAAAACGTTGGCCGGGCCGGTGTCAAAGCCACGCACGGGCTGGCCCGGCGACAGCAAGGTCACATTGGCGATGCCGCCCAGGTTCAGCACGGCGCGGCCATGTTGCGCGCCGAAGATCGCCGCATGGAAGGGCGGCACCAGCGGCGCGCCCTGGCCACCGGCCGCCACATCGCGGCTGCGGAAGTCCGCGATCACGTCGATGCCGCTCAGCTCCGCCAGCAGCGCGGGCGCATTCAGTTGAACGGTGTAGCCGCTGTCCGGACGGTGACGAACCGTTTGGCCGTGCGCACCGATTGCCTTCACGTCGCTGGCCTGAACGCCCGCCTCCCGAAGCAGGGTGGCGACGGCATCAGCGTACAGCCGGGCCAGCGCATTGGCGGCCAACGCGGCGCGCGCGAGCTCGTCGTCGCCTGACACGTTCAAGGCCAGCAACTCGCGGCGCAGGTTCTCGGGCATGGGCAAGCTGGCGCTGGCCAGCACCTGCGGCGGCTGATCGGCGTCAAGGCGCACGAGCACGCCGTCCACGCCGTCCACGCTCGTGCCGGACATCAGGCCAATGTAGAGCGTTGCGTTCCCGTGCGTGGTGGTTTGCGTAGCGTTCACTGGCGGCCTCAAAAAGAAGAAAGGCGGCCGGCAGAAATGCGCGGGCCGCCTTTTTGGGACGATAACTGATGGGGCCGGTTAGCGGCTGGCCACGTTGGTCAGTGCGTCGGGCAGGGTCTGCTGGAATTCGGTCAGCAGTTGGATCTGCTGCTTATACGGCGCCACGGCCTGATTGAACGCGCGGACTTCCGCAGGTTCCAGGGCGCGGGCGACCGGCAGGTCCACCGACAGCGGGTCGATCGGCTGATTGTCGACGCGGAACTCATAGTGCAAGTGCGGCCCGGTGGCCCAGCCGGTGGAACCGACGTAGCCCAGCAGTTGGCCTTGCGAGATCTTGGAGCCCTTGGTGATGCCTTCGGCGATACGGCTTTGGTGCGCGTACAGCGTCGAATACTTGCCATGGTGCTTCACGATCACGACGTTGCCGTAGCCGTTCTGCCAGCCCGAGAATTCAACCGTGCCATCCGCAGTGGAATGGATCGGCGTGCCCGAAGGCGCGGCGTAGTCCACGCCCTTGTGGCCCGTCCAGGTCTTGTGGATGGGGTGCATGCGCATGCCGAACGTCGAGCTGATACGGCTGAACTTCAGGGCAGTGCGCAGGAACGCGCCGCGCAGGCTGGTGCCGTCAAAGTCGTAGTACGAACCGCTCTTTTCGTCGGGGCTGAACCAGACGGCGCTGTAGGTCTTGCCGCCGTTGATGAATTCCAGGGCCAGCACGCGGCCGGCGCCGGCGTAGCGGCCGTCGTGCGAACGCACTTCGTACACCACGCGGAATTGGTCGCCCTGACGCAGATCGCGCAGGAAGTCGATCTTGGCGCTGAGGATGTCGGCCATCTGCATGGTGACCGAGTCTGGAATGCCAGCGGAGTCCGTCGCGCCGAAGAGCGACGACTTGATCGTGCCCACGGCAACGCGGGTCTGGCGTTCGGTGCTTTCGGTGACTTCCTCGGCCTTGTAGCTGTCGCCGGCGGGGGCCACGTGCAGCATGCGCGTCACGACCTGGCCGTCGGTTTCATTGCCAGGGGTGTGGATGTAACGCAGCCAGATCAGGTTGCCCTGTTCGTCCGTGGCGGCTTGCACCGAGCGGCCCGGGTACAGCTTGTAAATGCTGCGGGCGCTGGCGTCGTGCGTCAGGAAGGTCTGCAAATTGGGGGCGTCCAGCTCCAGGCGCTGCAGCACGGCGGCCAGCGTGTCGCCCGCGCGGATGCGGGTTTCGCTGATGTACGGCGCGGCGCTGGGCGTGCTGACTTCGACTTGCTCGGCAGTCAGGGGCAGAACGCTCTGGATGATGCGGGACGGGGGGAGTTCGGTACGGTCGGGTTGCTGCACCATGCCCAAGGCGGCGGCGCCAGCAAACAGACCAATAGCGGAGACGAGAAGAGTGCGACGGAAAAGTCCCGAGCGATGGGGCTTGGGCTCAACGGGCGCAAACAGGGCAGCAACTTTGCGCTTGATGCTACTCGCCAGTTCGTGGAGGCCACGATTCATCGTGAAGATACCCTCTCAGGTGGCTTGAGCTCGCAGGGTGCGTGACACGAACGGCCCCCGCGCGCCACGAAATCCGGGGCAAGGGCTGGCGCGGGGCGCATCTTGTGAACAACGGGTGGTAGGCCGAACCGCAACTGCGTATATATGGCATTTGCGTATGATTGGGCGGTATCCTAGCTGATTCGGCTAGAATTTTCGATAGTTTTCGTCACTTTTTACACCTTTTTGTCGGCTGAAGCCGCTTTGGTCCCCCTGCCATGTCTCCCTCTGAAGCCCCTATCACTCCTGAAGTTGAAGCCGATCTGCGTATAGCTAAGCGCGGCTGCGATGAACTGCTGGTTGAATCCGAATTCGCCCGCAAGCTGGCCAAGAGCCGCGCCACTGGCGTGCCGCTGCGCATCAAGCTGGGGCTGGACCCCACCGCGCCGGACATCCACCTGGGCCACACCGTGGTGCTGAACAAGATGCGCCAGCTGCAGGACTTGGGCCACAACGTCATCTTCCTGATTGGCGATTTCACGTCGACCATTGGCGACCCCAGCGGCCGCAACAGCACCCGCCCGCCGCTCACGCGCGAGCAGATCGAGTCGAACGCCAAGACCTATTACGCGCAGGCCAGCCTGGTGCTSGAYCCGGCCMGKACSGAGATCCGYTACAACWSYGARTGGTGYGAYCCGCTGGGCGCSCGCGGCATGATCCAGCTGGCCTCGCGCTATACGGTGGCTCGCATGATGGAACGCGAGGACTTCACCAAGCGCTTCAAGGGCGGCATCCCGATTTCGGTGCATGAATTCCTGTATCCGCTGATGCAGGGCTATGACTCGGTGGCGCTGAAGTCCGATCTGGAGCTGGGGGGCACCGATCAGAAGTTCAACCTGCTGGTTGGGCGCGAGCTGCAAAAGGAGTATGGCCAGGAGCCCCAGTGCATCTTGACGATGCCGCTGCTGGTGGGCACGGACGGGGTCGAGAAAATGTCCAAGTCCAAGGGCAACTACATCGGCATTTCGGAGTCGCCCGATTCGATGTTCGGCAAGCTCATGTCGATTTCCGACACGTTGATGTGGCGCTACTTCGAGCTGCTGTCGTTCCGTTCGCTGGAAGACATCGCCGCTCTCAAGCAAGAGACGGATGGCGGACGCAACCCGCGCGATGCGAAAGTCATGCTGGCTCAGGAAATCATCACGCGCTTCCATTCCGCCAAGGCCGCCGACGAGGCGCTGGCTTCCTTCGAGGCCCGTTTCCGCGATGGCGCCATCCCGGAAGACATGCCCGAAGTGAACATCGGCGGTGCACCGGTGGGCATCCTGAAGCTGCTGCGCGAAGCGGGTCTGGTCGCCTCTGGCTCGGAAGCGCAACGCAATGTGGAGCAGGGTGGCGTGCGCGTCAACGGCGACCGGGTTGAAGATAAATCGTTGCAATTGCCCGCTGGGACATACGTCGTACAGGTGGGCAAGCGCAAGTTTGCGCGTGTTAACTTGAACCCATAATTGCGAAGTTTTGATACGCTGAGGGTACAGACAGAGGCAGGGACGCCTTTCTCGGCACTTCAAGGAGCACGACATGAAACTTTCGAGTTTGTCTTTTTCCGATCACGAGTCGATTTCGGAACGCTACGCGTTCGGCAAGATCGATGCGCAATCGCACGTCGCGCTGGCAGACAACAACAACCCGCAGTTTTCCTGGGACGATGTCCCGGCGGGAACGCAGTCGTTCGCGTTGATCTGCCATGACCCCGACGTGCCGTCGCGCCCCGATGATGTCAACCAGGAAGGCCGCGAAGTGCCGGCCGACTTGCCTCGTGTGGATTTCTTCCACTGGGTGCTGGTCGATCTGCCCGCCGACCTTCGCGAGATTGACGAAGGCGCCTTTTCCAACGGCATCACGCCGCGTGGCAAAGGCGGCCCGCTGGCGCCGATGGATGCGCGCCAGGGCATCAACTCGTATTCGTCATGGTTCGCCAATGACCACGACATGAGCGGCGACTACTTCGGCTACGACGGCCCGTGCCCGCCCTGGAACGATTCCATCGTGCACCGCTACATCTTCACGCTGTACGCGCTGGATGTGCCCAGCCTGAATCTGAACGGCTCTTTCACTGGCGAAGACGCATTGCGCGCCATGCAAAAGCACGTGCTGGCGCACGCTTCGGTCACGGGCACCTATACCCTCAACCCGAAACTTGCTCCCAAGCAGATCGGGGCGACATCGGCGTAATCCGCTACGCCAAATCAAAAAGGCCGCAATCGTTGCGGCCTTTTTTTATTTCCGGCTATCGCCGGCCTCAAACGGTGGATCGCTTCAGGCGCAGCAGCGCTATGCCGAAGGCGACGAAGATCGAGCCGACCAGGCGGTTCAGCCACACGACGATGCGGGGACGCCGCAGCGCGTTGCGGGCGCGCCGGGCCAAGGCGCCATAGGTCAAGAGCGACACCAGAGACATCGCCATGAAGATGCCGGTCAGAACGAAGAACTGCGGCAGCAGCGGCTCCTGTGCGTTCAGGAACTGCGGGAACAAGGCCGTAAAGAACAGGATGGGTTTGGGGTTCATGGCGGCGACGAAAGTGGCTTCCAGGTACAGGACGCCCGCGCGGCGTGGCGGCAGGTTGGCGGCCAAGGCTTCTGGCGGCGCAATGTGGGCGCGGCCCAGCAGATGCCGCAGGCCCACATAGATCAGGTAAGCGGCGCCCGCCACCTTCAACGCCATGAACAGCATGGCGGACGATTGCAGCACCACCCCCAGCCCCAGCATGGCCGCGGCCGACAGCAGAAATAGTCCGGTTACGTTGCCCAGCGTGGAGGGCACCACGGCGCGCACGCCGCCTGCCGCGCCGTTGCGAATGGCGAGCATGGTGGCGGGGCCTGGGCTGATGACGCTGGCGGCAGCTACTAGCGAGTAGGTTATGAGTGTGGCGCTTTGCATGAAAGTTTCTCAAGTCGGGTTGAGAGCGGTTTTCGGGCGTCGCGCGATGGCGTGGTTTTCGCGCCCGTCCGCCGTATTTTGCTCGCCTTCGGCGCATTTTGGCGGCAATTGATTCCGCTTGACGGGGTAAACTACAAGAATTCTTCGGGTTTACCCCCGACACTGCTTTCTCCTCTCTTACCGCCTCAGGAATCCCCCGTCATGTTTGACCGCAACCTCACCTTGTCCAAGGCTGACCCGGACGTTTGGGCCGCCATCCAGAAGGAAGACGTTCGCCAAGAGCAGCACATCGAGCTGATCGCTTCGGAGAACTACGCCAGCCCGGCCGTCATGGAAGCCCAGGGCACGCAGCTCACGAACAAGTACGCCGAAGGCTACCCGGGCAAGCGCTATTACGGTGGTTGCGAGTACGTGGACATGGTCGAGCAACTGGCCATTGACCGCCTGAAGCAGATCTTCGGTGCTGAAGCCGCCAACGTGCAGCCSAACTCSGGYTCGCAGGCCAACCAGGGCGTGTACATGGCCGTGCTGAAGCCGGGCGACACCGTGCTGGGCATGAGCCTGGCCGAAGGCGGCCACCTGACGCACGGCGCGTCGGTAAATGCTTCGGGCAAGCTGTACAACTTCATCTCGTACGGCCTGGACGAAAACGAAGTCCTGAACTACGCGCAAGTCGAACAGCTGGCCAAAGAACACAAGCCCAAGCTGATCGTGGCAGGTGCATCGGCCTACGCCCTGCACATTGATTTCGAACGCATGGCCCGCATCGCCCGTGAAAACGGCGCGCTGTTCATGGTCGACATCGCCCACTACGCCGGTTTGGTTGCTGGCGGCGCCTACCCCAACCCGGTCCCGCACGCTGACTTCGTCACGTCGACCACGCACAAGTCGCTGCGCGGCCCGCGCGGCGGCGTCATCATGATGAAGGCCGAGCACGAGAAGATCATCAACTCGGCGATCTTCCCCGGCATTCAAGGCGGCCCGCTGATGCACGTCATCGCCGGCAAGGCCGTGGCGTTCAAGGAAGCGCTGGAGCCCAGCTTCAAGGACTACGCGCAACAAGTGGTCAAGAACGCCAAGGTGCTGGCCGACACGCTGGTCAAGCGTGGCCTGCGCATCGTTTCCGGCCGTACCGAAAGCCACGTCATGCTGGTTGACCTGCGTGCCAAGGGCATCACGGGCAAGGAAGCGGAAGCCGTGCTGGGCCAGGCCCACATCACGGTCAACAAGAACGCCATCCCGAACGATCCGGAAAAGCCCTTCGTGACCAGCGGCATCCGTCTGGGCACGCCGGCCATGACCACGCGTGGTTTCACGGAAGCCGACGCTGAACTCACCGCCAACCTGATCGCCGACGTGCTGGACAACCCGCGCGACGAAGCCAACATCGCCGCCGTGCGCGCTCGCGTCAATGAACTGACGTCGCGCCTGCCGGTTTACGGCGCGAAGTAAGCGGTTTTGATATCGGCCCGGCGGGATATCCCCCGCCAGGGCCAGACCAAAGGGACGGCCCCGTCAGGCGCCGTCCCTTTGCTTTCGTGGCGGCAGCGGCTATCCTCCACCGATTCCGTCCTGGATATTGGGGACGAATTAGCCCGTATTGGCGCTTCCCGAGCGGCGCATCGTTACAATATGCTTGTTTTTTGCAATCCGTGCCTTTAGGGAACACACATGCGGTGTCCATTTTGCGGCAATGCCGAAACGCAGGTTGTCGACAGCCGGGTCTCGGAAGAGGGCGACGCCATCCGCCGCCGTCGCCGCTGCCTATCCTGCGACAAGCGATTCACCACGTATGAACGGGTGGAACTTGCCATGCCTTCCATCGTCAAGCGCAATGGCAGCCGCAGCGACTACGACCCGACTAAACTCCGCGCCAGCTTGAGCTTGGCGTTGCGCAAGCGCCCCGTCAGCACGGAAGACGTGGATGCCGCCGTGGCGCGCATCGAAGAACAGTTGCTGGCAAGCGGGCTGCGCGAGGTGCCGTCCGAACAGATCGGCGAACTCGTCATGAACGAACTGCGCAAGCTCGACAAGGTGGCGTACGTGCGTTTTGCGTCCGTCTACAAGAGCTTTGAGGACATCGGCGAGTTCGTTGAAGCCATCCGCGAAATGCAGGGGCCGTTGTTGCCGGGCAAGCTGCGCAAGGAATAAAAGCCCCGGCTGGGCATTTGGCAGGAACATAACGGCGCTGCGGCGCCGTTATTCGTTTTGGCTCGGGCGCTGCGGCGGCGTGATTCGAATTGGCACGTGTGCGGCGGCGCGATTCGTTTTGGCACGGGTGTGCCGCAGCGCCGTTATTGCATGGGCGCCGACCGCGCCAGGCTGGGCGTAAGCGGCTGAAATTTGCGCCAAACGCGGCGCATGTGCTGCGCCGAGCCAAAGCCGGATTTTTCCGCCACGCGCTCCAGGTCCAAGCGGGTTTCGCGCAGCAGGTCGCGCGCCAGCGCCACGCGGATTTGATACAGGTAATCCATCGGCGTGCAGCCGGCGTGTTCGCGAAACAGCCGCGTCAGGTGGCGGGCGCTGGTGTGCGCCTGGTCTGCCAGCGATTGCGCGGACCACGGCGCGGCCGGGTTGCGCACCACGGCGTCCTGCACCCGATGCACGCCGGGGTGCATGTGGCTGCGGTGCTCGAGCCAGGGCGACAACGTGGAATCCGTGCCTGCGCGGCGCTGATAGACCACCATGTCGCGCGCGACCTCACTGGCGACGCGCGGCCCGCAATGGCGCGACACCATATGTAGCGCCAGATCGATGCCGGCCGTGATGCCGGCGCTGCTGACCAGGTTGCCATCTTCAACAAAGATGCGGTTGTCGTGCACGCGGGCGCTGGGGTCGATGCTGGCCAGTTGTTCCAGGCAGGAATGGTGGGTGGTGCAGTCGCGTTGCCGCGTCAGCCCGGCCGATGCCGCGAATAGCGCGCCCGCGCAGACCGTCATCAGCGTGAACTCGTCTGCGGGATGGCGCTGGGCCAGCCAGTCGATGATGGCGTGGGCGTCGGGGTCGTCCAGCCGGGTGTGTTTACCCACCACGCCGGAAATAATGACAAGCGCCTGTGGCGGCAAGGCGGCAGGCAGCGGCTGAATGTGCGCCAGATGCAGCCCGGGAATGCCGCTTTCCACCTCTTTCGACGGGCCGCAGAAATGCTGCTCGAACGTGCCGGGACACAGCTTGTTGGCCACCCGGAAAGCCTCAGCCGGGCCAGCAAGGTCCAGCAGAACGATGCCCCGCGGCAGCACAAAGTACACGGGAATCATGCGGCTTTCCGATGGGTCAAGCGGCAAGCGCGTCGGCGGCGCGCACGATGCGGGCAAAGCGGCCTTGCAGCACAAGTTCGGTGTGGTCGCGGATTTCGGCGGGCGTGTAGTGCTTGCCTGACGGGCTTTGCATGGCGAAAGTCAGCGTGGCGTCGGTGGGAAACACGACTTTGAAGCCGGCGTCGCTGGCGTGCCGCGACGTGGTTTCGCAGCACTGTTCAGTGCGAATGCCGCTGACGATGATGCCTTCGATGCCGTTGTCGCGCAGCCAATCATGCAGCGTCGCGCCGTTGGCGTCTTTGGCGTACAGCGAGGAATGCACCGTCTTGTGGAACACGGCGGCGGGCGCAATGCGCACTTCTTCAAGCGTCTTGACGTGGCCTGAAGCCAGCGAGAACGGGTTGGCGGGGTCCGTGGATGGGCTGATATGGAACACCTGAAGCACCGGAATGCCTTGGGCCGTTGCCGAATCAATTAGCCCCTGGATCTGTTCCACAAAAGCCGGATACTCGGTTTCATCCCAAAACGGACGTTGCCGGAAGGAATCTTGTACGTCGATGACGATCAGTGCTTGTTTCATGTTTCGGCCTCCGGGCCTGGGATATCAGCAGGTGTAGCGCTATTCTGAAACGGAAGTCCCGCCCGCGCGAGATCGTCCCAAGCCACCTGGCGGCCCAAAACGGACATTCGCTGAGCATACCCCTTCCGGCAGCGCCGGGTTGCACCACGTCATCCGGGCCCGGACATACAATTCCTGCCATGACGACCCCAAGCGAACCCGACGATATCTTCTGGATGCGACGCGCCCTGGCGCTGGCCGAGAGCGTGCTCTACACCACCGCGCCCAACCCCCGTGTGGGATGCGTCATCGTGCGCGATGGGCGCGTGCTGGGCGAGGGTGCTACGCAGCCCCCCGGCGGGCCGCACGCCGAAGTCTGCGCCCTGCGGGACGCTCAGGCCCGCCAGGAAGCGGTTCAGGGCGCCACGATGTACGTCACCCTGGAACCGTGCAGCCATTTTGGCCGCACGCCGCCGTGCGTGGATGCGGTGCTGGCCGCCAAACCCGCGCGAGTCGTCGTGGCCATTGGCGACCCGAATCCGTTGGTCAACGGGCAGGGGCTGGCCCGTTTGCGCGCCGCCGGCATCGAGGTGACAACCGGTGTGTGCGCCGAAGAGGCCTTGGCCATCAATGCCGGTTTCATTTCGCGGATGAGCCGCGGCTTGCCCTGGGTGTGGATGAAGATGGCGGCGTCGCTTGATGGCCGCAGCGCCTTGCATAACGGCATGTCTCAATGGATTACCGGCCCCGAGGCCCGCGTGGATGGCCACCGCTGGCGTGCGCGCAGCTGCGTGGTGCTGACCGGCATGGGCACCGTCCTGAAAGACGATCCGCAACTCAACGTGCGCGGGGTGGACACGCCGCGCCAACCGCGCAAAGCGGTCGTGGATGGCCGTTTCGATATTCCCGAGGACGCTCGCCTGTTTGACGGCGCGGAAGTCATCCTGTTTACGGCCCGTGAAGATGCCGCCAAAGCCGCACGGCTGGCCGACAAGAATGCCCGAGTCGTCGTCCTGCCTGGCCAGGAGCCAGGCCGCGTGGACTTGCCCGGCGTGATGGACTGGTTCGCAAAAGAGCAGTTCAACGAGGTGCATGTCGAGGCCGGCGCGGGATTGAGCGGCGCGCTGGTGGCCTCGGGGTGCGTGGATGAGCTGCTGCTGTATCTGGCGCCGGTGCTGCTGGGTGACGCCGCGGGAATGGTGCAGCTGCCGATGCTCGAACATCTGGATGCGGCGCGCCGATACGAATTCATCGACACGGCGCGCGTGGGGGCGGACCTGCGCCTGCGTGCGCGGGTCGCAGGCACGTGGCAGCAACTCATGCAGCGCGTGGCGTTGCCGGCGGTGACCTAGGCCTGCGTTTTCTCGTGTGTTGGCTTGGCGGTGCGCTTGGGGGTGCGTTTAGGCATGCGCCAGGCAAACACGCATCCCCCGCCTGCAACAATCACCAACAGGCCCACCGCAAGCAGCAAGCCGGCATGATCGCGCCGTAAGCGTTCCCATGCCTTCCAGGCTTGTGTGTAGTGGAACCACGCGGCCCCCCGGAAATCAGGCTCGGCGCACTCGCGGCCGAACGTGCCGCTGAACGGCACCTGGGCGCCTTGATTCACATACCGCAGATAGATTGCCGAGGCGCGGTCGGGCGAGTCGTCGATGATGTAGCGCGCCCCTTGGCAAAGCACGGCCGCGAAGGCTTGGGAGCGGTTTGGCAATTGCCCGGCCGCTTGCAGTGCGTGGTCGGCCGCGATTTGGCGATAGTGAAAGCGGCCATAGGGGCGCGCTTCGCTAGCGGCAAATCGTTGACGTTCTTCGGGCGTGACCAGCGGACCCGGCAAGGCAGCGTCGGCGCGTTGGGCGGGTGTATCCGGCGTCTGACTGGCGTCGGCCCCCGCCGACTGGCGCCAGGGTTCGGGGCTGCGGCCCGCGCCGTAGGTGTAGTTGCCGTCATACACCGCGAAATCGGGGTCCTGTTCGTAACCCATGATCTCCAGGCCGTTACGGCGCGCGAGGCGCGCGGCGGTAAACCAGGCTTCGGCCCGTGCTGTCCGGCCCCATGCGTTGCCCGCTTTGTGAAGGGCTGCAATGTACTCCTCGACCTTTTGGTGGCGGCTGGAAGGCCTAACGCGCCAGACACCGGCCGCATCATCGGTGAGATCCGCGAAGCGGGCATCCGCGTCCGAGGGAAAGTAAGCCAACGCCTGGTCCATGCGGCCTTCTCGCATCAGACGGCGCGCGAGCAGCAGGCGCAGGCGGTCGCCATCGGGAATGGGGTGCTTCACCGCCCACTCGTAGAAGCGCTGGTAGTCGAATTGCAGAAAGCCCGGCGGGGTGGTCGGCATGGCGGATGCGGGCACGTGCTGATCCACGTAATGCTTGAGCTCATCTACCGTCAGCACGCGCTCGGCCACATACGCCGCGTCGTTCCAATAGGGCGACTGGAGCCAACCCCCTTCTGGCAAGTCGGCAGCAGACGGATCGTTGGCGTGCAGCAGCAAGTCCAGCGCTTCGACGTACTGGCCGCGCGACAGCGCCAACACGCCACGCTCGGCCGTTAGCCGGGCGATGCCGGGGGCGTCGATGCTGTGCTCGTCGGCGTTCGGAAAGCTGCTTGCGGCGCGTGCGTAGGCTTGCGCCGCGGCGGCCATGTCTCCCCGACGGATCGCCAGTTTGGCGCGAATCCACCAAGCTAGCGGGGTGTCCAGACGCTCGGCCAACGGTTGCGCCAGGTCATAGCGACCGACCCGATACGCTAACGCGGCCACGCGATCCGCGTTCTGATTCTTGCTCACATCCTGCTTGGCCAGCGCGGTGGCAAGGACCTGCAACGCCGGGTTGGGCGTCACATTTCCCCTGCCTGCCAACGCGGCCGCATCTGCATAACCCCGTTGGCCGTTCACTTCATACGTGGCGAAAATGTCATAGGCGCTGTCGGGATTGCCGTCGACGATGTCGCCCACCCGCGCCAGCGCATAGGCCACCAGCAAGCGTTGCGAGACCGGGTCGTCGATCAGCCGGACGGCGCGGGCAGGCGCGTTCAACGCCCAGCTCGCAATTAGGCGTAACGACGCCTGCCCGCTGCTGGAGCCCCGCGCGGCCTGCTCGGCATACAGCTGGATAGCATGCTTCAACGCTGTGGCAGGAATGGCGTCCGCGCACGAGGTGGCTGACTGGAAATCCTCGTACGTGCAGCCTCCTTGCGAGCCCCTCAGCAAGCCGCGTGCCTCTTGGCCAAAGCTGGCGATGGCGAGTCCCCACGGGTCAGGCGCGCCGTCTCGCGCCAATTGGCGGACGCGGGCATAAGCGGCAGCAGCGGCAGCAGCGGCAGAAGCGGCAGAAGCCGGCCCCGGAGGCGTGGCGTCGACGGGCATTGCGGCTGATGCGCCATTTTCCAGCTCGGCCAGCATGTAGGTAGCCCAGACGCTGCGCGCAGCGCCTTCGTTGCCCGGCAGCGCAAGAATCGCGTGCAGGCGTGCTCTGGCGCGGGATACGGCCACGTCGGTCTCGTCGTTCGCGGCAGCAAGGATATCGACGGCGGCAGCGGTATATAAACGCACGGCCTCTGGCAGCGTGGCGCCCGCCGCATAAGCCTGATCGCCGTCCGGCAATTGCCGCATCGCGCGCACGGTGGCGCGCTGCGCGGGGCTCAGCGCGGGATCGAAGTCTTCGGGAATGGCGTCCTGCCTATCGTTGCCGCCAGGCAGCGTTCGTAATTCCTGAGCGCGTAACGCGTCAGCCGGCACCACCAAGCGCGATGCCTCATAACTGAACGAATTGGCAGGCGTGCTGCGTAGCG
The DNA here is from genome assembly GCF_056399725.1 of Achromobacter sp. 01N37. NCBI lineage: Bacteria > Pseudomonadati > Pseudomonadota > Betaproteobacteria > Burkholderiales > Alcaligenaceae > Achromobacter > Achromobacter sp. 01N37. The sequence goes on along the minus strand of NZ_JBFTRX010000014.1, from coordinate 94,492 downwards.
TGCCCGCGCGGTCGTCCAGCAACTGCGCGGGAAAGTCCGGCCCGCAGGCAACGACGATTCCAGCGCCGATGGCGCAGGTCAACAGGGCAATTCGAGCGATGGTTTTACGGTTTTGCATGGAAAGTGGTGGGTGGCGTGTCGCAGCGTATCCAGCCGATATTGCGCAGGCTGCCGGCGCGCAGCAGGCCGTCATGCGCACGACGCAGATACCAGCCGGCGTTGTCTTGCTCAAGCGTGTAACCATTGATGCCGTCGGCGGCACGGCAAACGCCGTCCCAACGGATAATGAAGGGAAGCGTGGCATCGGCATTGCCGGTGTTGGACAACACCAGGTCAAGCGTCCCCGCGGTTGTGGCGCGTTGGACGAAGACTTTAAGCTCCGCCTGCAATGATTGGCGCGTCAATACCGCGCGCCACGTCGCCAGGCTCCACGCGCGTTCGTCGAGTGCCGTGGGCAGGCGAAACCAGACGATGCCGGTCAATCCTGCGGGCCGATCCTGGCGGATCTGCTCGGCAAAAGCCGCCATGGCAGCGGGCGCGGCGACGAGTTCGGTGGCGCGGGTTGCGGTGGTCAGCGTGGGCCGTTCGCTTTCGATTGCGATGATGTTGCCGTCGTCATCCCACGAGACACGGCTGCCATACGTTGGCAATGCAATCCGCCAAGGGCGCTGCGTGCGGCCGGCAAAAGCGCTGATCCACGCCTGTGCGCGCTTGGCGTCAAACAAGCCTTGTGTCGGGTTCAGCACGGCGTGAACCTGCAACATCGACTCATCAGGCACCTTCAGCAAGGCGTCGAGATCGGGGCTGTTTAACCATGTTGGCAAGGCGGTAATTGATAGCGGCGTGCCTGGTTCAAGGCGGTTTTTCAACGCCGTCAGAAAGCCGCGATAGGCCGCAAGCTTCGATGTTGCGCAGTCGTAATCGATTTCAACACCGGCCAGCGGCACGCCGGCTGCGCGCCAGGCCAGGGTTGTCGCGGCAATTCGCACCAACGTTTCGTCAACGTTCAGCGCATCTACGCGTCCATCCAAACGCAACACCATCACCGCCGGTTTTTGTGACGCCGCCAGCGCATTCACGTCAGGCCGGGCATCGATCCATCTGCCGCCAGCGCTCATCTCGGCGATCAGCACGCGCCAGGTTCGCACGGCATCTGCACTTGCCGCCAGGGCTTCCTGCACCGCCGGCGTCCAGCGCCGTTGCCATACATATGCATCATTCGGCAGGTCTGGAAGTGGTTTCCCGCAAGCTCCCAGCGCCATCAAAACTATGGCGAAAGCTGCGGCGGCGGCGAGTCTGGCCGCAGGCAATGCGCGGTTCCTGGTCAAGCCGAATGCGTGCCACAAGCGAAGCAACATGACGCTGCGAATCAAGGTGTGTAGTCAGAAAGCGAGAGATGCTAGCACTCTGCTTCATCGGCTGCTAATTCAGTGCTTGCATGGCGCGTTGTGGAAGATTCGCGTCGTATTCAACGTGGCAATTGCATCAAGTTTGCGAGCGATTCACACGCGCGAATTTTCATGATGAAAATCCGTATCACTATTTTGGGTGATGTGCCAAATGAATTGCCACAAAACGGTCAATTGGCTTTAGCATAGGCCCATGACTTGGCGATACGTGCTTACGGCCATCACCGCAAAGTGCCACGCGCCCTCGTCACCACGGATTCCCGTGCCGCGATATCGGCGCTTTTTCACAACCGAACCGGCACGCTGCTGAACGCAATCCCAAGGGGCCGTTCAGACCGTCCGCTGCCATCGCATAGCGGGCGCATCGGGTTAACGCCCGAATCATAAGAATCCACCGGGATATCGCTCATCCCTTCAAATCATTGCTGACCATTTCATGTGCGGCCGCACCAGGCGTGCGTGCCATAGCGATAAGCTGAAGGCGTGCGAGTTAACTTATTCACGTAAGTTGCATTCCCTGACGGAACTTGTGTCCGCCGGATGCAGCCTAAATGGAAAAGGCCCCAACGTGCTTCATGGATGATGTGTGGCGAAAGCAACATAACACCTGGCCGACAATGCTTATCGCGAGTTTGTCTAGTAAAGCGCAAGCACTAAGGCACAATGGGGACACGTAGGGATGTGCTGAATTTTTCGCGTGTTGTAGGAGGTTTCCGTGCAAAACATCGTCGAAGGCTTCAAGTCGCAGTATGCAAGAGAGCAGGAGTCAGAGCTTTCCCTTGAGGAATATCTGAACCTCGCCAAACGCGATCCCATGGCGTACGCCAGCCCCGCTGAGCGCATGCTGGCGGCGATCGGCGAACCCGAAACCGTGGATACGCGCAACGACCCACGTCTTTCCCGCTTGTTTTCCAACCGGACCATCCGGCGCTATCCGGCGTTCCAGGAGTTCTACGGCATGGAGGACGTGATCGGTCAGATCGTCGCGTTCTTCAAACATGCCGCTCAGGGGCTGGAAGAGCGCAAACAAATCCTCTATCTGTTGGGCCCTGTCGGCGGCGGCAAGTCGTCTATCGCGGAACGGCTGAAGGCGCTGATGGAAAGCTATCCCATCTATGCCTTGAAGGGATCGCCGGTCAACGAATCGCCGTTGGGTCTGTTCCATCCGGAACGCTTCGGCGACACGCTTGAAAAGGAATATGGCATCCCGCGGCGTTACCTCACGGGCATCATGTCGCCTTGGGCGGTCAAGCGCCTGAAGGAGTTTGACGGCGACATTTCACAGTTCCGTGTCGTGCGCTTGAACCCGTCGGTGCTGCGTCAGATCGCCATCGCCAAGACCGAGCCGGGCGACGAGAACAATCAGGACATTTCTTCGCTGGTGGGTAAGGTCGACATCCGCAAACTCGATCGCCATTCGCAAGACGATCCGGACGCCTACAGCTATTCCGGCGGCCTGTGCCTGGCGAACCAAGGCTTGCTTGAGTTCGTGGAGATGTTCAAGGCCCCGATCAAGATGCTGCATCCGCTGTTGACGGCCACCCAGGAAGGCAACTTCAAGGGCACGGAGGGCTTCTCCGCGATTCCGTTCAACGGCGCGATTCTGGCTCACTCGAACGAGTCCGAATGGCAGACCTTCCGCAACAACAAGCACAACGAAGCGTTCCTTGATCGTATCTATATCGTCAAGGTGCCGTATTGCTTGCAGGTGTCGGAAGAGGTCCGCATCTACGAAAAGCTGCTGCATCACAGCTCGCTGTCCAAGGCGCCGTGCGCACCTGGAACGCTGGACATGATGGCGCAATTTTCCGTGCTGACCCGCCTGAAGGAACCCGAGAACTCCAGCATCTATTCGAAGCTGCGCGTGTACGACGGCGAAAGCCTGAAGGACGTCGACCCGAAGGCCAAGGCCTTGCAGGAATACAAGGACTACGCCGGTACGGACGAAGGCATGAACGGGGTGTCGACGCGTTTCGCGTACAAGATCCTGTCCAGCGTCTTCAACTACGACCAGACGGAAGTGGCCGCCAACCCTGTGCATCTGATGTATGTGCTTGAGCAACGGATCGGCCGCGAGGACTACCCCGAAGAAATCCGCCGCCGCTACCTGGAGTTCATCAAAGGCTTCCTGGCGCCGCGCTACGCGGAGTTCATCGGCAAGGAAATCCAGACGGCTTACCTGGAGTCGTATTCCGAGTACGGCCAGAACATCTTCGACCGCTACGTGACGTTTGCCGATTGCTGGATTCAGGACGAGGAATTCCGCGACCCTGAAACCGGTGAAAGCTTCGATCGCAGCGCGTTGAACGACGAGCTGGAAAAGATTGAAAAGCCAGCGGGTATTGCGAACCCGAAGGACTTCCGCAACGAGATCGTGAACTTCGTGCTGCGGGCGCGCGCCAACAACAACGGCCGCAACCCGACCTGGACCAGCTATGAAAAGCTGCGCGAAGTGATCGAGAAGAAGATGTTCTCGAACACGGAAGATCTGCTGCCGGTGATTTCGTTCAACGCCAAGGCTTCGGCCGAGGACAAGTCGAAACACCAGAGTTTCGTGGATCGCATGGTGGAAAAGGGCTACACGGAAAAGCAGGTCAGGCTGCTGTGCGAGTGGTACCTCCGCGTGAGGAAGTCTTCCTGAGCGAGGTGAATCATGAATTCACTGATCGATCGCCGTCTTAACGGGCGCAATAAAAGCGCCGTCAACCGCGAGCGTTTTTTGCGGCGCTACAAGGACCAGATCCGCAAGGCGGTGCACGGGATGATCCGTGACCGCTCGATTCAGGATATGGATCAAGGCGGAGAGATCAACCTGCCCGCCCGGGATATTTCCGAGCCGACCTTTCGGCACGGATCGGGCGGCGACCGCGAGATGGTGCACCCTGGCAATCGTGAATTTGCCAAGGGCGACACCATCGACCGGCCGCAGGGCGGGCAGGGTGAAGGCGGCTCGGAGCCGGGCGAGGGTGAAGCGGTAGATCAATTCACCTTCAGCCTGTCTCGGGCCGAATTCCTGAACCTGTTCTTCGAGGATCTGGAACTGCCTCATCTGGCGCGCAACCAGCTGGGCGAAGTCAGCCAGAAGAAATGGCAGCGCGCGGGCTACACCACCACCGGTTCGCCCAGCATGTTGAGCATCAGCCGCACGCTGAAGTCTTCGCTGGCGCGGCGGGTGTCGCTGAACGTGAAGGCGCGCGCAGATCTTGAAGATGCCGAGGAAGCGCTTGCCAAGGCTCGCGCGGCGGGTGCGCCCGCCGCCGAGATCCGCACGCTGGAACAAGACGTCGAGGACTGCCGCGAGCGTCTTGCCCGCGTGCCGTTCCTGGACGATCTGGACTTGCGCTATCGCAACCGCGTGTCGGTCGCCATTCCGATGGCGCGTGCGGTCATGTTCTGCCTGATGGACGTCTCCGGGTCCATGGACGAAGGCAAGAAGGACCTGGCCAAGCGCTTCTTCACGCTGCTGTACTTGTTCTTGTCGCGCAAGTACGAGCACGTGGACCTGGTCTTCATCCGGCATACGGACAACGCCGAGGAAGTGGACGAGCAGACGTTCTTCTACGACCCCAAGAGCGGCGGCACGATTGTGCTGTCCGCGCTGGAGCTGATGCGCGAAATTCTGGAAAAGCGCTATCCGCCCTCGGCGTGGAACGTGTACGCGGCGCAAGCCAGCGACGGCGATTCGTTTGGCGCCGACGCGGGCAAGAGCGCGCGCTTCCTGGCGGAACACCTGTTGCCGTCGACCCGGTATTTCGCCTACATCGAAATTCCCGACTCGCAAGAGGCTCGCAAGAGCAGCCTGTGGGCGGAGTATGAACAGAAGTTGGAGCCGCATTTCGTCATGCGGCGCATCTGCGATCGCGGCGAAATCTTCCCCGTGTTCCATGACCTGTTCAAGAAGGAAACCGCATGAATGCCATCGTGGGTGCTCTCGTAGAGCCGGGATCGGCTGGCGGCGCTCGGCCGATTTCCCAGGGTTCCGAATGGACGTTCGAACTGATCCAGTCCTATGACGACGCGATCTCCAAGGTCGCTGCGGAATATGGGCTGGACACCTATCCGAACCAGATCGAAGTCATCACTTCGGAACAGATGCTGGACGCCTATGCCTCGGCGGGCCTGCCTATTGGCTATCCGCACTGGTCGTACGGCAAGGAATTCATCCGCAACGAGCAATACTATCGCCGCGGCATGCAAGGGTTGGCGTACGAGATCGTCATCAACTCCAACCCCTGCATCTCGTATCTCATGGAAGAGAACTCCATGACGATGCAGGCGCTGGTGATTGCGCACGCGTGCTATGGGCACAACTCGTTTTTCAAGGGCAATTACCTGTTCCGCCAATGGACGGACGCGGATGGCGTGCTGGACTATCTGGTGTTTGCACGCAAGTACGTGATGTCGTGCGAAGACCGCTACGGCATCGATGCGGTGGAGGCGTTGCTGGATTCCTGCCACGCGCTGTCGCATCACGGGGTTGACCGCTACAAGCGGCCGGCGCCGATGTCGTTCAAGGAAGAGGCCGCGCGCCAAGCCGAACGCAAGGAACACGCGCGTCTGCAATACAACGACTTGTGGCGCACGCTGCCGCGTCTTGAAGCAGACAAGGACACGCGCGTGGATGCGTCGGTCTTCCCGCCGGAGCCCGAAGAAAACCTGCTGTACTTTATTGAGAAGTACTCGCCCAAGCTGGCGCCGTGGCAGAAGGAGCTGGTGCGCATCGTGCGCAAGATCGCCCAGTACTTCTATCCGCAAACGCAGACCAAGGTCATGAATGAAGGGTGGGCCACGTTCTGGCACTACACCATTCTAAACCGCCTGCACGAAAAGGGGCTGGTGAACGACGGCTTCATGATGGAGTTTTTGCAAAGCCACACCAACGTGGTCAGCCAACGCGGCTTTGACGAGCGCGGCTATGGCGGCATCAACCCCTATGCGCTGGGCTTTGCGATGATGTCGGACATTCGCCGTATCTGCGAAGCGCCCACGCCCGAAGACCGCCGCTGGTTCCCGGACATCGCTGGCGGCGATTGGCTGAAGACCCTGGACTTCGCCATGCGCAACTTCAAGGACGAGTCCTTCATCTCGCAATACCTGTCGCCGCGCCTGATCCGCGAATTCCGCTTCTTCGCCATTTCAGATCATCAATCGAATCCGAAGCTGGAAGTCGCGGCCATTCATAACGATGAGGGCTACCGCGACATCCGCCGTCTGCTCGCCGCGCAGCACAATCGCGACAATCAGGTGCCGGACATCCAAGTGGTGCGCTTTAACCGCGACTCCGACCGCTCGTTGGTGTTGCGGCATTTGAAGAGCCGGAGCCGCCCGCTGGCGGGTGACGATGCCGAACAGGTAATGAAGCATCTGGCGCGGCTTTGGGGCTTCAAGGTCAGGTTGGAAGAGACCGAGCCGGACGGCACGATCAGTTCCTACCGTGAGCAGGAAGCGCCAGCGTCGATGTAAAGGCCGGATGATGGAAGCCGGGACGCCTCCAGGGCGTCCCTTTTTCTTTTAACGTTGGGCTCGCTTGTGTCCGCTACCCAGAATCTGCTAGAATCGCGGATTCGCAAATTTCGCAATGCTGGTTTACGCATAGTGAAGTGTTGATGTTGCGTTCATCAGCAAGCGACAAGGACAGGTGGCCGAGCGGTTGAAGGCGCACGCCTGGAAAGCGTGTATACGTCAAAAGCGTATCGGGGGTTCGAATCCCCCTCTGTCCGCCAAGATTCGTACCGGTATTGCCCAGCAATGCCTTGAAACCCGCACCAGCCTTAGCTGTGCGGGTTTTTTCTTGCCCAGGCTTGCCCATTAAGCACCACTGGAAGCACCCCTTTTTCCGGGTAGCTTTTCGATCACCACGGCGCTCCGATGGTGCGCGGCGCTGGCGCTGCTTCGCGCGTGACCTCTGACACCTTCACGTTTGACGACGCTGTACCCGTCATGGATCGGCGCGACATTCTGGATTACCTGGAGTGTTTGGATAACCTACTCTGGTACTAGCAACCAGTTAGTTTTGAAGGTCTAGCCAAGTCGTTTCGAGCCAGCACGCACCACAGCAGCGCCTTCATCGAGCGCCGTCTCATCCGCACGGGGAAGGATGGTCAGGTTACGCCATTCGCTGGCCAAATTCACGCGCGTGGGTGTGGAACCCGGCACGCACTTCTTTGTGCCGCACTCGCGCATCGAGCATCCATTCGAACCCGGCAGTGTCCGGCATTTGCGAAAGGCAGACATCAATCAGGAGGTGTACGGGCTGCCGGAATACCTCAGCACGCTTCAAAGCGCATGGTTGAACGAGAGCGCCAAGTTGTTCCGGCGGCGCCTACATCAACGGCAGTCACGCGGGTTTCATCGTGTACTTTACCGATGACGGCGCAAGCCAAGAAGACGTCGATTCCATCCGCACGGCACTGAAGAATTTAAGGGGGCGGGCAACTTCCGCGATCTGTTTCTCCACTCTCCCAACGGAAAGAAGGATGGCGTTCAGATCATTCCGCTCAGCGAAGTGGCGGCGAAAGACGAGTTTCTGAATATCAAGGCGGTCACCCGCGATGACGTGCTTGCAGCGCACCGCGTGCCACCGCAGCTCATGGGCATCGTGCCGGGCAACACGGGCGGATTTGGGGCCGTGATGCCCGCTGCTCAGGTGTTCGCACGCAATGAGATTGAACCGCTCCAGGCCAGGTTGTCCGAGTTGAATGAGTGGCTTGGTATGCCCGTCATGAAGTTCAGGCCATACATCGTTGGCGTCCAGACCGAGGACGGCACGGGCGACCGTTCGCCGCGCGTCTAGAGGCGGTCACCCTCAACACCAAGCCCCGCACTCGCGGGGCTTTTTTTTGTCCGTGCCGCGCTTACTCGTGCTCGCCGCGTCTTGCCCCGGGCTTGATGGCCAACGGCTCGTTTAGGCACGGTTCACCGGCCACATACCGCCGAAGCTCCGCAACACTGTCGATGATGTCCTGGCGGTGTCGTAGGCTGCCTGCGCTCTTCAAGCCGGCGTCCAGGGCCACGATGACGCGCTGAAGGCGCCAGATTTCCCAGGCTAGGGCACAGGCCTCGGCGGTGGGGTTTCGCGCGTACAGCTCGCGTATGCGGGCCGCATGCAGGGGCGCGGGAGGGGTCCGCTCGAACGCGTCCATATAGTGCCTCTCAACTACTGTACAAATACACAGCATATCGGGCATCACGAGGTCTGGCGCGCAGTTCTCCCCCCGCCGCGCCTGCGCGCTAAATGTGCGAGAAAAGACTCAACCATACGTCACCCCTTGCCGCCAGCGTTAACGCGCACTGCAAGTTGCCGCCAGCCTGGGAGGAGCGACGCAGAACGACGCGTTAGAGACGCATCTTTGTAGGATCTCGCATCGAGCAGGCGATAACATGCTGTGACATTTCAATCGGAGGGGCGCGCTGTGAAGAAGTTATGGCTTTTGACGTCGGTGCTGGCGCTCTTGGTGGCATGCGCAATCGTTCTGACTTGGGGCGGGTGGTTGCCGTACCCATCGGCAGTCACGAATCTGGAAAGCCGTGGGCAGTTCGGCGATAGCTTTGGGGTAGTTAATGCGTTCTTGTCCGGGTGTGCTTTTGTTGGCCTATTGGTGACGATCGCATATCAGCAACGACAGATATCCTCTCAGGGCGCGGAGATGGAAAGGCAGGCCAAGCGTGACGCCGTCGCCCAGTTTGAAGAGACCTTGTACCGCCTGCTGGGCCTGTATCAACAAAGCGTAAGTGACGTCGTCATCACACGCAGCAATCAGACATACAGGGGCAGAGACGCGTTGCGACATTGTGCACTCGCTGCGTGCAGGGAAATAAAAAGAAGCGGCGCTAGCTCATTGCCGCACGACGTAAAGACCCGGATGCGCAAGGGCAGTGCAACCGTAGAAGACAAGCTGTTGTTCGACCATCTTTGTATTCAGAATTTCATGCACATTGAGCATCTTGCCCTGATCCAAAGGCGGGTGATCTCAAATCTCGTGTTGCTGTTGATGCACCTCGAGCGCCGCATTCCGGAAGGGATAGACCGCGAGCATTACCGGAGGCTGGTGTCAGCTCAGCTCACTCACGTAGAGGTCCAATACATCTTTCTAGTTGCACTGGCCTTTGCGAATGAGGAAGAGCTTCGGGCGCTTTTGAATGAGGCTGAAATTTTGAAGCGCGATTCAAATCCCTTCAGTCTTGATCTGCACAGGCAAATGTACCTTCACTTCTACAACGTGGACCCGGGCGCGAAGGTGCAACCTCGAACTATGCCATTGCCCAAATCCAGGAAGAGGGAGCTAAAGCGTTCAGCCCTGCTAAGGCGCGTTCTCGTGGATCGGGGGTTGCAGCCCGACCAGCAAACCGGCGCGGATGTTTGATCAGATATAGACCGGTTGCTTATCGCGCTTCCGGCGCTGTGTATATTGACGCGCTCAATTCTTGCTCAGATTTAGGGAGGGGCTGGGGAAAACCTAACCTTCCTAACCGGGGCCGAAAATGATGTTTAAGTCATTGATTTATATGAATAATAATGGTTAGGCTTGAAACCTAACCTGACCTAACCTAGAACCTAACCTCACTGTAAGTCATTGATTTATATAGATATCTATTTTTTATGAGGTTAGGGTATCGAAACCTAACCGGGTTAGGCTTCGGTTAGAAAAAAGTTAGGTTTCTTCAAGGCTCGGAAACCCGCATGAATAAAGGCTCTCCGGCCATTTCGCTATGGGTGGTTAGGAAGGTTAGGTTTTTCCCAGCCCCTCCCGTAATTTTTGGAGGAGCAGCTTTCCCACGCCCGTTGGTGCATCATTCACCTCCATTCCTCCTGATTCCCGCACCGTTTTCATGGCCATCAAACTCAGCGAAAAGTATTTGCGACAGATAACTGACGTTGTTAATTCCGCCTCCGTTGCTAGGTGGTGGGATGTGCTGGAACAGCCGCAGTTCGATAACTTGGTGCTCAGTGTGGCGAAGCTCCATCACCTGCGTCTGTCAGAACGCGATGCGCATATGGCCCTTATTCGTGGCCTTTTGGATTGTATGGATGGCTTTGATCTGCCCTCGCTTAAGTCGCCGGTGCCTGAAGAACTAGAGCGAAGGGTGAGAAATGCGATTTTCGAGAAGCTGCGTACTCTCATTGAGTCGTTCCCGTGGGACTTCGAGGTCAAATTTCCGTTGCCGAGGTTCGAGAATTTCGGCCCCTTTGAATTTGACCTTAGTGAGTCGGTCGTCCTTCGGAACGCACTCGATGAGCCGCAACCTCATGGACTTCAGGCGCTACGAGTCTCGACGGGCAGGCGGCTCATACAAATTTGCGTGAAGGCAAACGGATATGCCGATTCCGATCCGGGTGGAAACGCGGTCAGCCAAGCTATCAGTCGAGCAAAGCAGGTCCTCTACTTCCTGGATACTTTTTCGTTGTCGACTTGGTTCCATGGCGACGTGCGTTCAGAGGAAACATACGCCATGGTGTCGCAGGAGAGGGTGGCTATCCGACTTCCCGATAGCCTTACGAACTATCTTTGCGGTCTAACGCCCAAGTCGGATCTGATGACGATTTATGGCGACGAGTCTGGAACCTTGCTAGGCGGGGCGCTGCGCGCCGCAGATACACCAGAAGAGCGAGTGGAGGCACTGAGTCTGAAACTAGATGCGGCCAAAACTTTTTTTTCTCGCGAAGCACACGCGGACTTTGAGGCAATCGGGGCCGCGATGGAGTGGTACATCGATTCCGTCACTGCCGACAATCAGACCTTTGCATACATTGCCGCTTGTATTGGATTAGAAGCTCTACTCGGCTACGGTACGGATGATCCGTCCGACAAGATGGAAGCAATGTCCGTTAGATTGAGTGACCGTTATGGCTTCCTACTAGGAGTGGGGAGAGCTGATAGGGAGAAGCTTTCTAATGAGTTTCGCGAAATGCTGAAGCTTAGAGGCAAGCTTGTCCACGCGCGCAACAAGAGACTGAATGCTGATCAGCGGGCGAAGCTGTATGGAGTGCAAAACATGCTTTCGAGTGTGATTCGCCAGGAGGTCAAAACGATGACAAGCACGAATACGAAGCGTGCTTAAAGAATGCTATGTAAGCAGGTACAAAATCGGGTACTTAGTAATATCCATACTGTGTAGATCACTGTTTTATGCGGGGTTCCGGCGATTGTACGAGTGACCCTCTGTCCGCCAGAATATGAAGGCCCCCGAATTCATCGAATTCGGGGGCCTTTTTGTTTGCCGCGCCGTCGTGGCCACAGGCTTTACAGGTAGACCAGTGAAATGGTGGCGCTGCCGTCAAAAGCAATGTCGGTGCCGGTCGGCAATGCGCTGCTGCGGTTAATCGTCGGGACGACGGTCAGCGCACCATTGACCGAGGTGATCGGAACGGGTGTGCCGTTGCCGCCGCCCGGCGATCCAATCACGAACGAGTACGTGAAATTGGGGCTGATGTAATGGCGCGAGGGGATGTCGGCTCGCCAGGTTTGCAGGTTGGCGCTGTAGATGACGTAGGCTTTGGAACCGTTCGCCATAATGTCGGGGTCCTTGAACCCAAACATGTAGCCCCCGATGGGGATTTGGGCGTCGTCCGCGCCAGCAACGGTTCCGAGCCCGTAGATGAAGTCGTCTGTGATGATGGAACTAGGGGTAGCCCAGGCGTTGACGTTCAGATCCGCCTTAGGCACTTTGCTGCTTGCGCGATTATCGACAACACGCAGCCCGATTCGGGTTTCGCCGTTGCAGGTGACTTGCAGGCCGATCGCCTTTTCGCCCACTTTGGTGCCATCGGGAGCGAGCGAGTTGAAGGGCCGCTCGCCGAAGTCCAGCCGGCCGTCGCTGTCCAGAGTGAGGTCGCATGATGGCGGTGTGAGGCGGCCAGTGACCGTAAGGTTTGCCGAGGGGGCCGCTTGAGTCGTTGCGGTTATCAGAACGCTCGCGGCAAAAAGGCAGCGCAGCGCGTGTGGGGATCGTGCCAGATAATTCATGAACATCCAGGGTCAAAAGGGAAAGAAGCACGCAGTCTTGGACCTGGCCGCCTTGCGGTATAGCGGCATGCGCCTGATACGGCTTGGCGGTCAGTCGTCGCGAAGGGGCGGCGTCAGAGGTAGCGCAGCGTGAAGGTGACCGAGCCGTCTATCGGAATCTCTTTCGCGATGGGTAGTGCGGCCGGTTTGTTCAGCAGCGGCAGAACCGCCAGGCTGACCGATGCATTCGTGATGGCTGCGGCGGCAGCCGGGGCGCCGAATGAATACTCATCCACCAAATTCAGGTTGATGCTGTCCTGAGCCGAATGAACCGGCCAGGAGGACGAGCTGCCAGCCGCGCGCGCCAAAATCTGCATGGTGTCGACGGCCGGCGGCTTGCCGTCAATCAGAGAGGCTTCGGGGCGAATCAGTAGCACTGCTGCGCCGATCTTGACGTCATCGATGCGGCCCAGCCCCCACGCATGAGGCATGCCGTTTTCGGGGTTTTGGTAGGGCCATTTCAGGCCCGCTGCGATCGCTTCCTGGTGCGTAATGGTGGAGTTCGCACGATTGTCCTGTGCCGTGAACGCCACGCGCGTTGGCCCGCCGCAGGCAATCTCCAGGCGGGAGTGCTGTTCTTTGAGCAGAGTGCCGTCAGGGTCCAGGGTTCGAAATGGGATATCGCCGAAATCGACCCCGCTTGCACCGTCGACGCTGACGTTGCAAGCGGGCGGAGTAATCTGTCCACCCACGATAAGGTTGGTTTGCGTAGTGTTGGCCTGGGCGCCGCCGACCGCAGTCAGGGCGAGGCAGGCGCATAGGTGAGGCAGATTTTTAATCATAGGAGCTGGCGCAAAGCGCTCTCTTTTAAAAGTCCAAATTCCGGCTACAGGTAGCGCAATGTGAATGTGATTGAGCCGTCCAGGGGGATTTCGTCCGCTGAGGGCAAGGTTGACGGTTGCCCGATCAGGGGGGCAAGCCCGAGCGCCACTTTGGCATTCGTAATGCGTCCGGGGGGGCCACCCGCCGCGCCGAATGAATATTCAAAGTTGGGGCTGAGGTTGACCGAGTAATGCGATGACGCGACTGACCAGCTGCTGCTGCCTGTGGGCCGCGCGATGATCTTTTGCGCACCTGCCTGGGTCAAGGGCGTGCCGTCGATGGTGGTGGTGGGCGGGTTGATCAGGACGATCAAGGCTCCCGTCTTGATGTGATTGCCGTCTGCAAAGCCCAGGCCCCAGGAATATTTGGGGCCGTTCTCGGGGTTTTGGTACGGCCAGTTCAGGCTGGGGGCTTCCTGGATGGTGATGCCGGACCCGGCACGATTGTCTTGGGCGACAACGCTGACGCGCGTGGGGCTGCCACAATCGATCTGCAGGGCAGCGTCTTTTCCGTCAAGCTTCGTGCCGTTGTTGTCCAGCGCGTTAAACGCAATAACGCCGAAGTTGAACGTTGAGTCGCTGCCAAAATGGACGTTGCACGCGGGCGGAGTCAATTTCCCAGTGATGGTGAGATTGTTACCGCTGATAGCGGGTGCAGCAGCCGTTAGCGCGGCAAGCACAATGCCGAGTTTGAGATGGGTTGTCATGAACGTTCCTAATTGCCAGGCATGCCGGGTCATGGCAGCAACGATCCGATGTGGCCGTGGCGAGCGCGAAGCAGGACGCGGCGCGGGCGGCTCCTGGGAGACGCTTTGTCGGACTGCACGGGTTTCGGTGATCGACAGCGGAGGGCTCCACAAGGCCCTCCGCACGGATTTCGGTGACCGACCGCGGAGGGCTCCTCAGAGCGCCATCCGCGTTGTCTTTACAGGTAGATCAGCGAAATGGTGGCGCTGCCATCAAAAGCAATGGCGCTGCTGGTCGGCAAGTCGCCGGAGCGGTTGATCGTCGGGACGACGGTCAGCGCGCCATTGAGGGCGGTAATGGCGATAGGCGTGTAGTTGCTTGCGCTGGGAGCACCGATCACGAAGGAGTACGTGAAATTGGGGCTGAGGTAATTGCGCTGCGGTACGTCGAATTTCCAGTTGCGCTTGTCGGCGCTGTAGACAACGTAGGCTTTGGAGCCGTTCGCGGTAACGTCGGCATCCTTGAAGCCAAACATGTAGCCGCCGATGGGTACCTGGGTGTCGCCGGCGCCGGTAACCGAACCCAGCCCATAGATGAAGTCGTCAGTGATCAGCGCGTTGGAGCTGCCCCACGCGTTGGCGTTCAGCGCAGCCTTCAGAACCTTGCTGCTGGCGCGGTTGTCTACAACATGCAGCCCGACACGGGTGGCGCCATCGCAGGTGACTTGCAGGCCGATGGCCTTTTCGTTCAACTTGGTGCCGTCGAGGCTGAGCGTGTTAAATGCACGCTCGCCAAAATCCAGATGCCCATTGCCGTCCAGCGTAAGGTCGCATGACGGCGGCGTGATGCGGCCGGTGACCTTCAGTTCCGCAGAGGTGGCCGCTTGGGCCGTTGCAGTAATCAAAAAGCTCGCGGCTAAGAGGTAGCGCAGAGCGTGCGGGGTTCGTGCTGAGTGATTCATGGCCATCCAGTTCAGATGTGGGGTGGGGGTAAACCACACACTCTAGGAAATGGCCGGCTTCCGGTATATAGGCGTGGGCCTAATCTTTACTGGGGGCGCGCAGATGGCTGCGCTACTATTGTTCACGCTGGTTTTGCGCTTAGCGAACAGCCGTGGAAAGTCTTAGGTTTGTCTTGGAATTCCATATTGTTAGCGTCTCAAATTCATCCGTTGCGTATCGCCCTACTTGATGACCACCCGGTAGTGCGGGCCGGGGTGGCCGCCTACCTGTCGCAAAATCGCGACATCGTCGTCTTGGGCGAGTACGAGTCCAGCCGCGACTTGATCTTGGCGTCGAGCACGCAGTTGGCCGATGTGCTGCTGATCGACTATTCGCTGGGCCCGACCGAGATGGATGGCATCTCGTTGATCAAGACGTTGCGCATCAAGTTTCCCGCAGCTCGCATTCTGGTGCTGTCCGCCCTTTATGACCCCGCCACGGTGGCGCTTGCCCTGCGTTCGGGCGCACATGGCTTCGTGGGCAAGGGTGGCGGCGCAGACGAAATCGTACGCGCCGTGCGCAAGGTCGCGGCGGGTGGCACGTACTGCGATGACCAAATGACTTACCTGCTTTCGGGCGCCACCACTGCACCTCAAGAACTGCAGCCAGCCGAGTGCGACCTGTTCGATGGCGCGTCCTTGTCTGCACGCGAGCGCGAAGTGATCCGCTGCTTGTTGGAAGGGATGACCATTTCGGAGATTGCGGCCAAGTTCGGACGCAGCCCCAAGACCATCAGCGCCCAGAAGGCCACCGCCTATCGAAAGCTGGGTGTGACGACAGACAACGCCTTGTTCAAGCTGCGCGGGATCTTGTAGTGCGTGGAGTGCCGCGTTGCTTGACGCACCGTGGCGCGGCGCCGCTTAACGCGCCGTAGCGCGCTCGGCATCCAGCAATTCGAAAAGCAGGGTGGTAGACCATTCAGTCTGGTCATGGACGCGAACATCGGTGTCTCTGACTTCTGGCGTCAGATCGATCTGTGCCGTGAACGTGCGTCCGCTGCGGCCGTGTTCCATGACAGCGACATCGCCCGGGCGCAGCGCGACTTGGGTTTGCGGACCGTGGTGAGGAATCTCCAGATTGATCAGGCGCGTGTCCTGGCCGTCTATCCTTCCCTGGCTCAGCACCACCCGCAGCTCACCCGCCTGGGCAAAACGCGCCGCACCGTCATTGCGGGTGGGCGCCGTGACGCGCAAGGCCAGGGGGCGAGGCGTGGGGCAATGAATCGTCAGCGGCACCGTGCGGGGTTGCAGCACGTAGCGGCGGCCTTCAAGAAAGGTCAGTTGGCCCGCAGTGAAGCTGCCATAGTCCACAACGCTCTGGCCGACGCTGATCTGACAGCCAACCTGCGACGGCACGGCCGGGCCGGGCGACAAGCGGGCCGGTTGCGAAGCAGCCGCCTGGCTGCTTGTCAGCAGCCAGGCCGTCATCATCAACGCGGCTAGGCGCGGCGTGGAGTGTGTGCGGCGAGTGGGCGTCATACATTTTCCTCTGTGGCGGGTGGGGCGTTGTCAGGATTCGACTGCGGTTCGCAGGTGGCTTGCGCGCGCTCGTACAGCGCATCCAGGTCAGGGGATGCCGCCAGGTTGTACAGGAGTTCGCATCTGGCGCCATCAGCCGCCGCCACGGTCAGCGGCGCGGCAAGCGCCTGAGCATCTGGCAGGAATATCTGACCGCCGCCGCCTACGAGCGTGATGAACGAACCGGTGGCGCTAAGTACGGCGGCGCCCTTGGGTACGACCTCTCCACCAGGGTAGGTTGCAGTCAACAAGGTGCGGCGCACTTTCACCACCGCGAAATCGATGGCCGATACCGAGCCGCGCGCGGGCTCCAGGCCGTAACGGCCATTGATCAGGTCCACGTTGCGCGCAAGCGTTGCGGTGGCCACCTGGATTTGTCCGTCTCGGTAGGCGGGCAACGAGGGAATGACGGCCCGGCCCCAGGGGTCGGTCCAGACGCTGCCGGAGGGCGTATTCAGGCGCACGCCGGACAAGTCTCCTACCGATGCGATGGCGAACGTGTCCTGCACGCGATAGGGCGAGAAGCTCAGCCCTTGCGCATGGCCGACGAGCGCACCGCGTACGCGTGTGGAATGACTGTATCCCCCGCTGAAGCTGCTGGCGGCAAGGTTGAGTTGCGTGAAGGCGGAGTTAACGCCGAGCGAGCCCGAGTAGCTGGCATGGCCGTTGGAGTTGGAGGAGGCCGAGAGCGAATAGGTGGTGCGGTCATCAATCGCCGCGCTGGTATTGACCCCGTAGCTGGTGCCGTTGTCTTGCCGCTGCATGGACGCACTGACGCTTTGCTTGCCCAGCGGAAAACTGAGGTTCAAGTACATGAAGCTGCCTTGATTGCGATGGCTGGAACCCACATCGCGTTCAAATGACAGAGACACGCTCGTGCGGTGAAAGGTCTTGCCCCAGTTCAACATGCCGCGCCGCGATGCGTGGCCCCGCGTATTGAGGGATTCGCTGTAGTTCGCGCTGAAGCCGCCCAGGGTGGAATGGCTCCAGCCCAGCCCGGCGCTGAGTTGCTGTTTGACGCGGTCGTCGCGATAGCGAGGCGCGCGAGGATCGTCGTGCGGCAGGGGGCGAGTTTCGCTCGTGCTTTGGATATCGCTATAGCCGTCCGTGCGCCGCAATAAAGAGACGTTCGAGGACAAGCCGGGCAGCAACATGGCGGAACCCGACAGCAGAAACTGCGCGCCGCTGCGACCCGTATGGGCGTTGTGGGACCACTGGCTTTGCAGCGCTGCCTGAGCGCTGGCGGGCAGAATCACGTCGGCGCGTGCGCCAATCGCGCGGTAATCGCGGCTGAACATGCCGCCCGCGGTCAAGTTGGCGCGAGAGCCCAGCGAGACGCCATACTCGGCCGATGCGACAGGGGTGGCGCCGCTATTCGAGAAGCCGGTCTGGCGCAACATGCCCAGTCCGCCGCTAAAGCCGACGGGGGCGCCCAGCCGGTCGACTTGCAGCGCGGCCGCCGGAACGATGAAGTCGCGGACTTCGCCCGATGTCTCGTGAATGACGACTCGGATATCTTGGGTCAGCGAACGCGGCACCACGTCGCTTAGCGTGAAGGGGCCTGGCGGCACGATGGTTGATGCCAGGGGTATGCCGTTTTGCAAGACTTCCACCCGCGCCTGGGTGTGGGCGATGCCTGAAATAGGCGCGCCTTCCTGCGTCCGGGTTTGCAGCGCGGTCTCGGGAAACAGTTGAACGCCGTTGACGGGAACGCCGCCAAACAACGCGCCCTGCAGGTTGATTTGCCCCGCTTGAAGGGTGGTTTCCTTCGTGTGGAACGTGCGCTGCGCATAGGCGTCGAGATGGTTCCAGGTCGACTTTCCGCCCACGCTGGAATAGGTGTTGTTGCTGCGAAGAATCCAGTCGTTCGCGTTCAGGCCGAATTCTGTGTATGCCTGCAGATAGCGATTCGCGCCGCTCAGATGGCGGGTCTGGCTGGACAGCACGTCGTAGTTAAGGATGACGGCACGCCCGCCCGATTGATAGGACACGGTGCTTTCACGCTTGGCCACGGCGCCAGGCGGGGCCACGATTTCCACCGCCATGCGCTCGGGTTGCAAGTCGATGGTTGTCGTGGGCCACGCACGCAAGAAAGCGTCAGGACAGGGGGCCGCGTCGCCGCCTTGTTCCTGGGGTGTCTTCAGCTGAGCAAGCGTCAGCAGATCATGGGTCAGGCACAGTTTGCCTTGGGTGTCGAACGTGGCTTGAGCGCGGCCCATCGGGCGGCCGTTCACGGAGATGCTCACCGTGTGAACGCCTTGCAGGAAACGCGCGCCGTTCTGAAAGTGCGAGGCGATGGCGGGGTTCAAGCCCCGGCTCTTCAGGATTTCGAGGTCAAATCCGCCGCCTTCGGCCTGTGCGCTTGCAGGATCGTGCGCGCAGAGCATCAGGCTTGCGGCGGCAAAGGCGCCACTGCAAGCCGCGCGGGCGCGCAGACGGAACGAGGTAGCCATCATCAAGCTCGACACGCCCAAATTGGGCCGTGGCATTTTCAGCGCTTGATCGGTGCGTCGAAAGACGAGACTTGATAGCCATAGACGGTGGCGGGATAAAGACGCACGGTCGTCTCGCCTTGCAAGCCGGCGCCTGCTGCGCGCAGTTCCAGCGTTTCGCCTGGCAACACGTAGGTCTTGGGCAGGATCAGCGGCTGGTTCGAAGGCTGCACGTGGACTTGCTGGTCCATCCGAACGACGTAGGGGCTGGGGTTGCGCACCGTCAGCTTGCCGTCTTGGGCCGCCCAGACGAGCTTCTTCCAGGGAGCGTTGTCGGCGGCGACGCCCTTGGGCAATGCGATGAGCGGCAGATCCTGGCGTATGGTCAGGCGCAGCTTGTTGGTCTGCTCGCCAGATTGCGGGATGCCTTCGAAGACGGCGCGCTTCATGCGTTGCGCGCTCAAGGGCTTGTCGTTGGTCAACAGGAAGCGCACCAATTGCGTCTTGCCTGGGGCAAGGACGGCGGCCGGCGGAGACACCGTGACCCAGTCGTCTTGGTCTTCCTGAATATGTTCGATCATGGACACCAACAGCACGGGCTCATCGCCGGTGTTCTTGATGCCGATCGTGCCTTCGCCGGTGGCTTCGTCCACGAGCACCACGGAGGTTTCGGGCTGGATGCCCATGGAATGCGCTTGGCTGACGGGAAAGAGGGCGACAAACAGCATCGCCGCGAGAACGCGGGAAAAGGAATTCTTGAACATTGGAGATCGCTAAGGCAGCGGCCCGGCGGGCCTGAGAAGCGTTGCAGTGTAGGGATGGGCTCGCGGCCTTGATATAGGCGTGGGCCTATTTCCCGTACCTTGCTTGTCCAATGCCGGGGCGGGCCTTGCGGCCTCGCCCCTTCACGCGCCGCAGGAAGCGGCTCGGGTATTATCAAGCCCTTGCGCTGGGCCTAGCCTTTGCGGTTTTCGTATGAGGTGTCCAGCACATCGTCCTCGGGTGTGATGACGCCGGGTTCACCAGGTTGTGCGATGGCGCGCCCATCGCGTGGCATGCCCGCCACTTGTTTGCTTTGATCGGGCATCGGCAGCGTTTCCGTGCCTTTGCGCGGGTCGACGGGCGCGCGGGGTTTGTCTTCCGCGGTTTTGTCCACGGCTTGGGGATCAGGTGCAGTTTTCAACATGGCGCTTGCTCCGCTTGCGGGCGTCCCAGGATGGCGACGCGCCTGGATATCTGCTTTCATCTTAGGTCTCGGAGCGCGCGTCGCGGCCATTGCGGCTGTCACGTTTGCAAGCGGCTGTTGCAGGGTCAGAACCTTATAATTTCGCGCGCCTCGCGGTTTAGCGGCCAGCGCTTGTCCAACCTTATTTCTCCGCCCACTTTGACCGAATCCGTCGAACGCTCTGTCCATGCTGAACTCGTCGCCGTGTTGGTCGCCGTGACCAACGGCGAGCCGCGCGTGTTGACGACGGATGATGCGCGCGCTCTGCCGGCGGGGCCTTTCGAGTTGTCGCATCGGTCCTTGCAGGCCGGGTTGCGCGCCTGGGTAGAGACCCAGACGCATCATCCGCTGGGCTATGTGGAACAGCTCTATACCTTCGCCGATGGCGACCGCTCCGATGAGTCGGGCGGGCGCGTCATGTCGGTCAGTTACCTGGGCCTGACGCGCGAAGCGGGCGAGACCGGCGTGGCGCAAGTCGGGTGGCAGGACTGGTATCGCTATTTCCCTTGGGAAGACCGGCGGGCCGGTACGCCTGCGCTGGTCGAGGAGCTGATCGTGCCGCAGTTGGCGCAGTGGTGCGAGGCCAGCGCCGACCTGGCGGTGCGCACGCGCCGTCATCAGCGCGCCGCGATCACGTTCGGGCTGGAGGGGGCCGCGTGGAACGAGGACATGGTGCTGCAACGCTACGAGCTGCTGTTCGAAGCCGGGCTGGTACCCGAGGCCGCGCGGCGCGGCGGCGGCAAAGCTGTGCTTCCGGGCGAGCCTATGCGCCATGATCATCGGCGCATTCTTGCGACCGGCATTGCGCGCTTGCGGGCCAAGATCAAATACCGGCCCGTGGTGTTTGAATTGATGCCGGCCGAGTTCACCTTGCTGCAGTTGCAACTGGCCGTCGAAGCGCTGGCGGGGCGCGGCCTGCACAAGCAGAATTTCCGCCGCCTGATTGAACAACAGGCGCTCGTTGAAGAGACGGGCGAGATGGCCACCGGCACCACCGGCCGGCCGGCCAAGCTGTTCCGATTCCGGCGCGATGTGCTGGCCGAGCGCGCCATTGCTGGCAGCAAACTGCCCCTGTCCCGTGCACTTTGATGCTTGACAGTGCTTATGCTCGTCTTTAGCATAAGTAGTGCGCAATCCTTGCGCGCCTTTTTTTAACTCACAAATACTCAAAATGAGCATTAAAGCCGAAGCGCCCTCGACCGCCTCCCGTCTGGCTGTTCCGCCCTTGCCCGACGTCATGTTGGAGCCGCTGGTGCGCGCGGCCCTGTTGGAAGACTTGGGGCGTGCGGGAGACCTGACGACGGATGCCATTGTGCCGGCGGACGCGATCGCGCAAACGCGGTTGGTTTCGCGGCAGGAAGGGGTGCTGGCCGGTCTGGATCTGGCCCGGCTGGCCTTTCGCGCCATGGACCCGAGCCTGGAATTCATCGTGTCGCAGCGTGATGGCTGCGATCTGGCGCCGGGGACGGAAATTGCGCGTATCCGCGGCAACGCCCGCGCCATGCTGACTGCCGAGCGCGTGGCGTTGAACTTCCTGTGCCACCTGAGCGGCGTGGCGAGCGCCACGGCGTCGATTGCGCGGGCGATCTCCAGCTACGGTGCGCGCGTGACCTGCACCCGCAAGACGATGCCGGGCCTGCGGGCTGTGCAGAAGTACGCGGTGCGCGTGGGCGGCGGCAGCAATCACCGCTATGGCCTGGATGACGCAGTGCTGATCAAGGACAACCACATCGCGCTGGCGGGGGATGTTGCCACCGCCGTGCAGCGTGCGCGCGCGGGCGTTGGCCACATGGTCAAGATCGAGCTTGAAGTGGACACGCTGGCGCAGCTTGAGGTGGCGCTGTCGCTGGGCGTGGATGTGGTGCTGCTGGACAACATGAGCCTGGACGATCTGCGCCGTGCCGTGGCCATGTCGCGCGGCCGCGCGATCACTGAGGCCTCGGGCCGCATCACGCCGGATACGGCCGCCGCTGTCGCCGCCACGGGCGTGGATCAGATCGCCGTGGGGTGGCTGACCCACAGCGCCAAGGTGCTCGATATCGGCCTGGATGCCTGAACCATCATGAAACGTCTGCTTCGATCGTCTCTTGCACTATCGGCGCTGTCCCTGGCGGCTTGCGGCAATTCGCCGTCGGGTGAAGTGGTTGCCGATGCGTCCTTCCCCACGCATCCGATCACAATCGTCGTGACCTTTCCACCTGGCGGCGGCACCGATCTGCTGGCGCGGCGTATTGGCGCCTCGCTGCAAGAGCAACTGGGCCAGCCCGTGGTGGTGGAAAATCGCCCCGGCGCCAGTGGCAACATCGGCGCGCGCATCGTCGCGGAAGCGCCGCCTGACGGCTATACGCTGTTGATGGTGAACAGCTCGTTTGCGATCAACCCCGGCGTGTATCGGAACCTGGGCTTTTCGCCCAAGCGGGATTTCACCGCAGTCATCAACGTGGCGTTCGTGCCTTCCGTTTTTGTGGTGCCTGCGGCGTCGCCGCTGGTGCAGCTGGATGATGCGCTGGCGGCGGCGCTGCCGGGCAAGCCCTTGCCGTTCGCCTCCTGCGGCAACGGTACGCCGCAGCATTTGGCGGGCGAGATGTTGGCGAGATCCAGCGGCGCGGTGTTGCAGCACGTGCCGTACAAGGGCTGCGGGCCGGCGCTGACTGATGTCACGGCGGGGCAGGTGGGGATGGGCATCGTGACGGCATCAAGCGCCGCACCGCTGATTGCCGCTGGCAAGCTGCGCGCTTTGGCAGTGACTTCCCCTGCACGTTCGCCGCTGATGCCGACCGTGCCCACCGTGGCCGAACAAGGTATTGCGGGAGTTGCGCTGGATCAGTGGCATGGCCTGCTGGCGCCGGCCGCCACACCGCCTGCCGTCGTCGAAAAACTGAATGCCGCCGTGGCGAAGATCGTGCGTCGGCCAGATGTGCAGGCGTCATTGCGGGAACAGGGCTTCACGCCGGCCAGCAGCACGCCGCGGGAATTCCAGTCGATGATCAATGCCGACATCGACCGGTATACGGCATTGACCGACGCGATTGGGTTGCGGGCGGACTGATGGGGGGACGGCGGGCAGGTGCGGCCGGCGAGGCGCGGCGGGCCAGGTGTGGCTGGCGAGGCGTGACCAGTCAAGTGCGACCCGCCAGGCGCGACCGGCCAGGTGCGGCCGGTGAGTTGCTGCCGGTAAGGCGTGGCCCGCCCAGGCCCGTCAGGCCACGGCCGTCTTGGCGTGCTGTTCCAGCTTTTCCTTCAGGCCGGGTTCCAGCTTGAGCTGGCGCGCCAGTTCGTCCAGGTAGGCGCGTTCCATATAGCTTTCCTCGTCCACGACGAGCAGGCTGGCCAGGTACATCTCGGCCGCCATTTCCGGGGTGCGCGCTGACTTCGCCACTGCAGCGGGGTCCAGCGGACGCGATAGTTCGGTTTCCAGCCAACGCTGGTCCTGGGCGTCGGACGACAGTTTGGACAATTCCGTTTCCAACAAGGCGCGTTCTTCGGGGCCGATATGTCCATCGGCCTTGGCCGCGCCGATCATGGCGGTCAGCACCGCGGTGCTGTGCTGTTCGGCCTCGGGCGCGGGCAGGCGGTCCAGCGTTTGGGGCGGGGTGGCCGGCGCACCGCCTGCCTGATTGCGTTGCCAGTCGCCGTAGGCGCGATACGCCAGCGCGCCGAGTGCGGCCATGCCGCCATACATGGCGACTTTGCCGCCGATCTTGCGGGCCTTCTTGCTGCCCATCAACAGGCCTAACGCGCCCGCGCCCAAGGCGCCGCCGCCCAAACCGGTCAGAAAGGAACCTTTGCCGCCATTGCCTGCACCGCCGGTTGCGCTTTGCACGCGGTTGGTGGCGTCGGAAAGCAGGCCTTGGCCCGATTGCAGTAGTTGATCCAGTAGTTGTCTGGCGCTCATGAGTCCCTCTTTATGTGTGCATGAATGCGGATAGGGATATCCGACACCCATCATCGCGATAAGTTCAGGTTTCTGTCAGTAAGCAAACCCGTCGGCGGGTGCTACAACGGGGGCTGGGGCGCCCGCGCCGGGCGTCCACCCAAGGAGAGTGATCCATGAGCATCCGCGTCCGTCAGAATGCGCCCAATACCCTGCAATTCACGGCGACGGCCGAAGGCCACGACTTGCCGCTGGCGATGCCGCAGCCGCAAGGCGAAGGCCCTGATCCGCATGATTATTTCGACACCGCGCTGGGCGGCTGCAAGGCGATGACCCTGATGGTCTACGCGCAGCGCAAGGGGTTGCCGCTGGAATCGGTGGGGGTGGAAGTGGTGCGCGACGCCGGCGAGGAACGCAAGGGCATCTACCGGCTGACGGCCAAGCTGACGCTGCACGGCAAGCTGTCTGATGCGCAGATCGACGAGCTGCTGGGGATTGCGGAGAAGTGCCCGATCCACAAACTGATGACGGCGGTGGATGTGCAGGTGTCCACGCTGATCGTGCGGCCGGCCTGAGCAGCCTGGCTGGGAAGACGGCCGGGAAAGAACGGCGGGGAAGAACGGCTGTAAAGAACGGCTGTAAAGAACGGCTGTAAAGAACGGCTGTAAAGAACCGCTGGAAAGAACGGCGAGGCGGGGCGTTTGGCGCCCCGCCTCGCCAGGCGATCAGTCTTCCATGCCCGGGACGATGGTCGAGAAACCGGCGTCCACATGGGTGATTTCACCCGTCACGCCGGCGGCCAGATCCGACAGCATGAAGGCGGCGACGTTGCCGACATCGTCAATCGTGACGTTGCGGCGCAGCGGCGCTTGCGATTCCACGAACTTCAGGATGGCCGAGAAGTCCTTGATGCCGCTAGCGGCCAGCGTCTTGATGGGGCCGGCCGAAATGCCGTTGGCGCGAATGCCGCGCGGGCCCAGCGCCGTGGCCAGGTAGCGCACGCTGGCTTCCAGCGACGCCTTGGCCAAGCCCATCGTGTTGTAGTTGGGGACCACACGCTCGGCGCCCAGATAGGTCAGCGTCAGTACCGAGCCATTGCGGCCTTCCATCAGCGGCAGCGCAGCCTTGGCCATGGCGGCGAAGCTGTAGGCCGAGATGTCGTGGGCGATGCGGAAGCCTTCGCGCGACAGGCCGTCCAGGAAGTTGCCGGCGATGGCTTCGCGCGGCGCGAAGCCGATCGAGTGCACCAGACCGTCCAGGCCGTCCCAGTGCTGGGCCAGTTCGGTGAACGCGCCTTCGATCTGGCTGTCTTCGGCCACATCGCAGGGCAGCACGATCTTGCTGCCGAATTCGGCGGCGAATTCGCTCACACGGTCTTTGAAGCGGTCGCCCACATAGGTGAACGCCAGTTCGGCGCCTTGCTGGTGACAGGCGCGCGCAATGCCGTAGGCGATGGATCGGTTCGAAAGCACCCCGGTGACCAGGATGCGCTTGCCGGCGAGAAAGCCCATGTTTGTTCCTTTGATTTTTTTCCTGCGAAAAGACCGCCTATTTTAAGGAGTTTGGCGGCTTCGCGTGCTTGGAAAAACGGCGCCCGGGTGGGGCGCCGTCGAGTTCGTGCAGGTGGCTGCTGTCAGTCGAGCCTGTCAGCCGCGCCCGTCAGTCGGGTCTGTCAGCCGCGGGCGTTGGTGCCCGGCACGCGCAAGGCCGTGCCGACCTTCAGCGCGCTGCCCTTCAGGTTGTTCAGCGAGCGCAGCGCGTCAACCGTGGTGCCGTACTGCTTGGCCAGCGAGAACAGCGTGTCGCCCTGGCGGACCTTGTGGGTGCGCACGTTCGGGCGGGCGCTGGCCACGCGGGCGGCGGGCGCCGGCGCGGCGCGGCCACGCGGGGCCACGGCCTTGTTGTCGGAAGGCGCCTGCTCCAGCGCGCCCACCGGAGCCGCCAGCGACGCCAGCTGCACGCCACCGGTGCCCGGTTCGCCCGGCACCAGCAGCGCCTGGCCCGAGGCCGCCTTCTGGCGCGAGCCGATGTCGTTGGTTTCACGCAGCTTGGACTCCGTCACGCCAAAACGCTTGGCGATCGACGCGTAGGATTCGCCACGGCGCGAGTGGTAGATCTTCCAGGCGCTCAGGTCGCCCTTGTAGTTCGTGAGGTTCGCGTTGAAGATTTCGACGCGGTCGGCCGGCAGCAGCAGGGTCGGGCCGTGATCGCCACGGATGACCGGGCGGTTGAACGAGGGGTTCAGCGCCTTGAATTCGTCCAGCGGCATTTCGGCCAGCTTGGCGGCAATTTCCAGGTCGATGTCGCTGTTCTTCTGCACCGTCACGAAGTACGGCGTGTTGCCCACCGGGGGCAGCGCCACCGCGTAACGCTGCGGGTCGGCAATGATGTTCTTGATGGCCTGCAACTTGGGCACATAGTTGCGGGTTTCATCCGGCATGTTCAGCGACAGGTAGTCGGTGTTCTGGCCGGCCGCTTCGTTCTTGGCCATGGCGCGCTGCACCGAGCCTTCGCCCCAGTTGTAAGACGCCAGCGCCAGGTACCAGTCGCCCTGCATCTCGAACAGCTTTTCCAGATAGTCCAGCGCGGCGTTGGTCGACGCGATGGGGTCGCGGCGTTCGTCGCGCCACCAGTCTTGCTTCAGATTGAAGTGCGTGCCGGTGGCCGGCACGAATTGCCACAGGCCAGAGGCCTGAGCGCGCGACAGGGCGGTCGGGTTATAGGCGCTTTCCACAAAGGGCAGCAGCGCCAGTTCCGTCGGCAGGCCGCGGCGGTTGATTTCGTCAACGATGAAGTACAGGTATTTGCCTGCGCGTTCGGCCATGCGCTGAACGGCCTCGGGGTGGGACGCGTAATAGTCGGTCCACTGCTGCGAGAGGTCGGTGTTCAGGTTGGGGATGGCGAAACCGCGGCGGATGCGGTCCCAGGCGTCGCTCGGCGGGTTGGTCAGGTCAACCGTTCGGGACGTATCCCGGGCGATGTAACGCCCTTGGGAATTGGTGGTGAGGTTCTTGCTATCGGGGGCTTTGGTTCCTGCGCAACCGGCGAGGACTGCCAACATGAGTGGCAGAAGGAGTCGGGATAGATTCATCAGGCGGTCACTTGAAATCGTTCTTCCATTCACGCAGGGAGGCGAAGACCTCTACCGGCGTAGGTTGATTGCGTCCGGCCCAGCTGGCTGCGGCTCGGATGACGTCGACTTGCTGCGTGCGCAAAAACGGGTTCGTCTCGCGTTCCTGACCGATGGTCGACGGAAGCGTGGGAAGACTCTCTGCTCGTAGTTGCTGGGCTCGCTGATACCACTGTTGCAGGGTGCGGTTGGCGGGGTCCACAGCCAATGCCCAGCGCAAGTTCGCTAGAGTGTACTCGTGTGCGCAAAAAACCTGTGTATCTGGCGGTAAAACGGAAAATTTTTCCAAGGAATCATGCATTTGCGCAGGAGTTCCCTCGAAAAGCCGGCCGCAGCCGCCCGCAAACAGGGTGTCGCCACAGAATAAAACGGGTTCTATTCCGGCCGCCCGGCCGGTGTACGCGATGTGGCCGGCGGTGTGGCCCGGCACGTCCAGCACGCCCAAGTCCAGGTCCAGTTCAGGCAGCAGCACGCGGTCGCCTTCCGAGAGCGGCACGTCGCAGCGCGGCAGCCGTTCCCGCGCCGGACCGTATACGGTAAGGTCCCCGATGCGTGACAATTCAAGCACACCGCCCACATGGTCGCCGTGATGGTGCGTGAGTAGAATGGCGCGCAGCCTCAAGCCTTCTTGCTCGAGCCATTTCAGTACCGGACCGGCTTCGCCCGGGTCCACCACGGCGGCGTTTTCACCGTGGACGATGGCCCAGATGTAGTTGTCAGAGAAAGCGGGTAGAGGCAAGACCGCGGCATGGCGCTCGCGGCCGCCTGCGGGGGCGGTCAAGGCTTGCATGAGATTCGAAGGAATAGAACGTGGCAGAAGAAACACCGCCGATTGTAGAACTGGCCGAATGGTTC
Source organism: Achromobacter sp. 01N37 (assembly GCF_056399725.1). NCBI lineage: Bacteria > Pseudomonadati > Pseudomonadota > Betaproteobacteria > Burkholderiales > Alcaligenaceae > Achromobacter > Achromobacter sp. 01N37. Next base: position 66,538 of record NZ_JBFTRX010000014.1, on the reverse strand, counting down.
CAGACGCCACCGGGGCAGTACGCCCTGGCCTGGGAACGGGCCCAGTTTGACGCGGCTGTCGCGGATGTCTTCGGATATTACGCCTGGCAGGTCGGGATGGCCGACATGAACCTGCTGCGCGCCAACCGCATGCCTTTCAAGGGCTACGTAGGCACCGAGACCCCGACGGCGGAAAGCATCGCCAACTGGCAGTCTCGCGTGGTGCTGGCCGAACCCGAAGCGCTGCCGTTCGAATCCCAAAGCGTTGACTTGCTGATCCTGCCGCATGCCTTTGAATGCACACAGGACCCGCACAACGTGCTGCGCGAAGTCGAACGCGTGCTGGTGCCCGAAGGGCGGGTGGTGATTTCGGGTTTCAACCCCTGGAGCATGTGGGGCGCGCGTACGCGCATGCCCGGCATGGAACCCTGGCTGCCTCAGCCGCCATCGGCCCAGGTGTCGCTGCCGCGTCTGAAAGACTGGTTCAAGCTGCTATCGCTGGAAGTCGAGGAAAGCAGTTTTGGCTGCTACGCGCCCGCCTGCCGCAGCGAAAAATGGTTGCAGCGCTGGGGCTTTCTGGAGTCGGCCGGCGCACGCTGGTGGAGCGTGGGCGGGGCGGTCTATATGGTGTCGGCCGTCAAGCGCGTGGCCAGCATGCGTATCATCGGCCCCGCCTGGAAGACCAAGCCCAAACGGGCGCGCGCCGCATCGGTGGTGGTCAACCGCCAGGCGGATGACGCTGTCGACCCGTCATGAAGGGTGGGCCAGTAACCCTCTTGCGGGCCGGCCCGGCATTCCCCTGATGGGCGTTGCGCCCGGATATTTACTTTGCACGAACAAGGATTACAAAGCAGCCCCATGCAGGACAACAAACCGAACGACCAGAAAGTGGAAATGTGGACCGACGGGGCCTGCAAGGGCAACCCGGGTCCGGGCGGTTGGGGCGTGCTGCTGCGTGCCGGCGGCCATGAGAAAACCCTGCACGGCGGCGAACTCCAGACCACCAACAACCGCATGGAGCTGCTGGCGGTTATCGAAGGCCTGCGCGCGTTGAAACGCCCCTGCGTCGTCACCATCCACACCGACTCCCAGTACGTCATGAAGGGCATGATGGAATGGCTGGCGAACTGGAAGCGCCGTGGCTGGATGACGGCCGATAAAAAGCCGGTCAAGAATGCCGAGCTTTGGCAAGCGCTGGACGATCAAGTCCAGCGTCATCAAGTGTCGTGGCGCTGGGTGCGCGGGCATACCGGCGACCCCGGCAACGAACGCGCGGATCAGCTGGCCAATATGGGCGTGGAAGTGGCCCGGCGGGCCTGACGGCATCGGGATATACCCTGAAATCCGCCTTGAGGGGCGGATTTAGTTCTTTCATCCGGCTTCTGGATTGTTCCAGTATGTAAATTCGGGTGCTACAGTGCCATCCCTCATTCCAGTTCCTGCGGCGTCGTCCTAGTGGGGAAATCCGGTCCGCGCCGCATCACCGCCACATTCGCGCATGAAAAAAGCTGTACTGCTGGCCGCCGTTGCGGCCGGGTTGGCCGCGGGGGCCGCATTGGGCGTTTTTGTGCCGCGATGGCTCGCGCCCGGGGCAGCGCCTGCCCAAACTGCCGCCAAAACCCAGGTCACCCCCGCCGCTCCCGTCCGGGTCGAAGTGGCTTCCGTCAAAGAAATTCCGTTTGCGCGCGGCCTGTCGGCCGTGGGAAGCCTGCGTTCCGACGAGTCTGTCGTGTTGCGCCCGGAAGTGGCGGGCCGCATCCAGTCGATTGAATTCAAGGAAGGCCAGCCGGTTACCCGCGGCCAGACGCTGATCCGGCTGGACGACTCCGTGCCGCGCGCCGAACTCGCGCAGGCGCGCGCCAACCTGACGCTGGCGCAGAGCCATTACCGCCGCGCCGTGGAATTGCAGGGCAAGGGATTCGTCAGCCAGCAGGCCCGCGACGAATCCGCCAGCACGCTGAAAGTTCAGGAAGCCGCCGTGGCGCTGGCGCAGGCGCGGCTGGACAAGATGACGATTTCGGCGCCGTTTGGCGGCATCGCCGGGCTGCGCAGCGTGTCCGTGGGCGACTACGTGAACCAAGGGCAGGACCTGGCGCCGTTGGAAGCCATCGACCCGCTGAAAGTGGACTTCCGCGTGCCGGAAATGTATTTGAGCAAGGTGGGTGTTGGCCAGCAGCTGACGCTGCGCCTGGACGCGCTGCCGGGCCAGGAACGCCAGGGCCTTGTTTACGCCGTCAGCCCGCTGGTGGATGCGGGCGGCCGCTCGATTCTGCTGCGCGCCACCGTCGACAACAAGGATTCGGTGCTGCGCCCGGGCATGTTCGCGCGCGTGCAATTGCTGTTCAATCAGGACAAGGCGCTGGTGGTGCCGGAAGCGGCGTTGTCGCCCTCGGGCGAGACCCAGTACGTGTACCGGATCAAGGATGGCCGCGCCGAACGGCGCGAAGTGACCATCGGTGAACGCCGCGAAGGCCGCGTCGAAATCTTGACCGGCGTGGCGGCGGGCGATCAGCTCGTGGTGGCGGGCATACAGCGCGTGACGGACGGCGCGGCCGTGAACGTCGTCGGCAGCGGCACGTGAGGCCGGCTCACATTTTTTCTTGGCGGTGACGCAATGCGTATCTCGGAAACTTGCATCAAGCGGCCGGTGTTTGCGTCGGTGCTATCGCTGATCATCGTGCTGATCGGCCTGATCTCGTACTCGCGGCTGACGGTGCGCGAATATCCGAAGATCGATGAGCCCATCGTGTCGGTGGACACCACCTACAAGGGCGCCTCGCCCGAGGTGATTGAGTCCCAGGTGACCAAGCCACTGGAAGACCAGCTGGCGGGCATCGAGGGCGTGGACGTGATGACGTCCCGCAGCCGTTCCGAACGCAGCCTGATCAACATCAAGTTCAACCTGTCGCGCAACCCGGACGCGGCGGCGGCCGAAGTGCGGGACAAGGTTTCGCGCGCCCGGCGTTTCCTGCCCGACGAAATCGACGAGCCCATCATCGGCAAGGTCGAAGCCGATTCCCAGCCCATCATCTACATCGCGGTGGAATCGGGATCGTTCTCGGCCATCCAGACGTCTGACTACATCAACCGCTACATCAAGACCCGGTTGTCCGTGTTGCCGGGCGCGGCGGAAGTCCGCGTGTTTGGTGAACGCCTGCCGTCCATGCGCATTTATGTCGACCGCGACAAGCTGGCCGCTTACGGCCTGACCGTGCAGGACGTGGAAGCGGCGCTGCGCAGCCAGAACGTGGAAATTCCGGCGGGCCGCATTGAATCGCGCGCTCGGGAATTCTCGGTGGTGTCATCCACCGACCTGCAAACGCCCGCGCAATTCGAAGACGTGATCGTGGCCAACGTGAAGGGCTATCCGGTCCGGCTGCGTGACGTGTCCAAAGTGGAAATCGCCGCCGCCAGCGACCGCGTGCTGTCGCGCTTTAACGGCAAGCCCGCCATCAACATCGGCGTGACGCGGCAGTCCACCGCCAACCCGCTGGAATTGTCGAAGGCCGCGCGCCAGGAAGTCGAGCGCTTGAACGAGACGCTGCCGGCCGGCATGAAGCTGACCATCGCCTATGACTCGTCGGTGTTCATCGAACGTTCCATTGATTCCGTCTTCCACACCATCGGCGAAGCCATCATTCTGGTGGTGCTGGTGATCTTCTTTTTCCTGCGCAACCTGCGCGCGAGCATCATCCCCATCGTCACGATTCCGGTGTCGCTGGTGGGCGCGTGCGCGCTGATGTACTTCTTCGGCTTTTCGATCAACACGCTGACCCTGCTGGCAATGGTGCTTGCCATTGGCCTGGTGGTGGATGACGCCATCGTGGTGCTGGAGAACATCTACCGGCACATCGAAGAGGGCATGCCGCGCAAGGAAGCGGCGCTGCGCGGCTCCAAGGAAATCGGCTTCGCGGTGGTCGCCATGACGATGACGCTTGTCACCGTGTACGCCCCGCTGGCGTTTGCCACCGGGCGCACGGGGCGGCTGTTCATCGAATTTGCGCTGGCGCTGGCGGGCGCGGTGTTGGTGTCGGGCTTTGTGGCGCTGACGCTGACGCCCATGATGTGTTCCGTGCTGCTGCGCCATGAAAGCAGCCACAGCCGCTGGTACAACCTGATCGAAGGCTGGCTCAATGCATTGAGCAACGGCTACCGCCGCCTGCTGGGCGCGTCGTTGCGCCATCGCTGGCTGGTGGTGGTGATCGGCCTGGCCGTGGCGGCCGGCAGCGGCGTGCTGTTCAAGGTGGTCAAGAGCGAACTGGCGCCTATCGAAGACCGCGGTGTGGTGTTCGGCATTGTCAGCTCGCCCGAAGGCGCCACCTTGAACTACACGCTGGACAGCATGCTGGGCATCGAGAAGTTCTATTCGCAGATTCCGGAAGCCAGCGGCAGCCAGGTCACCGTGGGCTTTCCGACCGTGACGGACGGCACCGCCATCCTGCGCTTGAAACCGTGGGAAGAACGCGACCGCAAGCAGCAGGCCATCACCCAGCAACTCCAGCCGCAATTTGCGTCGCTGCCAGGCGTGCGCGCCTTCCCGACGAACCCGCCGTCGCTGGGGCAGTCTGCGCGATCCAAGCCGGTGGAATTCATCATCATGAGCCAGGCGTCGTATGCGGAACTGTCGCGCCTGACCGAAGTATTCCTGACCGAGCTGCGCAAATATCCCGGCTTGCTCAACCTGGACACGGACCTGCGCTTGAACACGCCTGAGCTGCGCGTGCGGGTGGACCGCGACAAGATGGCCGACGTGGGCGCCAATGTGGATACCGTGGGCCGCACGCTGGAGTCGATGCTGGGCGGCCGTCAGGTCACGCGCTACAAGGACGAGGGGGAGCAGTACGACGTGATCGTGCAGGTGACGCCGCGCGACCGCGCCAACCCCACCGATATTTCGGGCATCTACGTGCGGGCGCGTGATGGCAGCATGGTGCAGCTGGATAACCTGCTGGGCGTGCATGAAGGCGTGTCGCCGCAGTCGCTGAACCACTTCAACCGCCTGCGCGCAGTGAAGATCGACGCCGCCGTTGCGCCGGGCTACGCGCTGGGTGAAGTGCTGACGCACATGCATCAGGTGGCGCGTGATGTCTTGCCCAACACCATCATTACCGACCTGGACGGGCAGTCGCGCGAATTCCGCGATTCATCCGGCAGCATCTATCTGGTTTTCGGCATGGCGCTGGCCTTCATCTACCTGGTGCTGGCCGCGCAGTTCGAAAGCTGGCGCAACCCGTTCATCATCATGCTGTCCGTGCCGCTGTCCATGACGGGCGCGCTGCTGGCGCTGTGGCTCACGGGCGGCACGCTGTCCATCTATAGCCAGATCGGGCTGATCACGCTGGTGGGGCTGATCACCAAGCACGGCATTCTGATCGTGGAATTCACGAACCAATTGCGCGACGAGGGCCGGGAGCTGTTCGCCGCCGTCACCGAGGCCAGCGTGCTGCGTCTGCGCCCGATTCTGATGACGACGGGCGCCATGGTGCTGGGCACGGTGCCGCTGGCGCTCTCCACGGGCGCGGGGGCGGAATCTCGCCAGCAGATCGGCTGGGTTCTGGTCGGCGGGCTGATGCTGGGTACACTACTGACCTTGTTCGTCGTGCCGGTGGCCTACACGCTGATTGCCACCGCACGCAAGAAACCCGGCCATGCCGGCAGCGCAGAGCATCCCCCGGCCCACCCGCCGGGCGCCCACACGCCGCCGGCTTCGGCCAATGCAGCGTCGGAATAAGTCATGCGCCAGATCATCTTTGACACGGAAACCACCGGACTGGACCCTGCCCAGGGTCATCGCATCGTTGAGATCGGTTGTGTGGAAATGGTCAACCGGATGTCCACGGGCAACAACCTGCACATCTACCTGAACCCGGACCGCGACAGCGACCCCGAGGCCTTGGCGGTGCACGGGCTGACAACGGAATTCCTGTCCGACAAGCCCCGCTTCGCCGATGTGGCGGACGAATTCGTCAAGTTCATCCAGGGCGCGGAACTCATCGCGCACAATGCCGCGTTCGACGTGAAGTTCTTCAACGCCGAATTGGCGAAGACGGGCCGCGGCCCGATCACCGACTACTGCGAGACGGTCACTGATTCGCTGCTGCACGCCCGTTCGCTGTTCCCGGGCAAGCGCAATTCGCTGGACGCGCTGTGCGACCGCTTCGGCATTTCCAATGCGCACCGCACGCTGCACGGCGCATTGCTTGACTCGCAGTTGCTGGCGGAAGTCTGGCTGGCCATGACGCGCGGGCAAGACGCGCTGCTGATCGATGTGGACGACAACGATGGCGCAGGCAGCAATGGCATTGTGCTGGCCAAGTTCGACGCGTCGGGCCTGGTGGTGCTGAAGGCCAGCGACGCCGAGCTCGCCGAGCACGAAACCTATCTGGCGGCGTTGGACAAATCGGTGGGCGGCGAGTGCGTGTGGCGCAAGATGGATGCGCCGGTCGCGGCGGCATAAATAATTTTCTAAGGCGACTTGCGCACGTTTTAAAAAACATGCTATTATTTCGCCTCTTTCAGGGTGGTTAGCTCAGTGGTAGAGCACTGCCTTCACACGGCAGGGGTCACAAGTTCGAAACTTGTACCACCCACCAAAGACCCTTGGAAGACAACGCAGGTGTAGTGAAGTTAAGTTTGTATAAGCGTGTTCGAAAGAGCGCGGGTTGTATGAATGAACTGAAACGAGCGCCATGGGTTGTCGACAAGCCGCACCGGGGGTGCAAAGCAATCAAGCCAACCTTAATCGGTTGGCTTTTTTGTTTTCCGGAGCCTTCTTCGGATTGATTCCGGGGTCATCGCGGGATCATCTCGGGCTCATCGCGGGCTCATCTCTTGATGTGGCGCAAACCGAGCTTTCGCGATTGCGTCGCAGCGCATGCCATTGGACGATCACCCTGCCTATCATGGTGATAACGAAGACAGTGCGTGGCCAAAAGAATGGCCAAAAGAATGGCCAACAGGAGACCTCCATGGATGCCCACACCAATACCATGTTGATCATTGTCGTCACGGGCGTGGCGCTGATGCTGGTCGGTTTCGGGCTGCGAGACCGCAATCTGGGGATGGGCCTGATGGGCGTGGGCCTGATTACGGCCCTCGGCACCATCCTGTACAAGGCCTACATCACTTTTTATTGAGCCGCGCGAGCAGCGAGTCCAGCTGATTGGCGAACGCCTTGCGGTCGGCCTGGCTGAATGACGGCGGGCCGCCCGTGTCCACGCCGCTTGCGCGCAATTCTTCCATCATGTCCCGCACCGCCAGCCGTTCCCGGATAGTCTCTGGCGAATAACGTTCGCCGCGCGGGTTGAGCGCCATCGCGCCTTTTTCCAGCACTTCAGCCGCCAGCGGAATATCGCCAGTGATCACGAGATCGCCCGGCTCCGCGCGCTCGACGATGTGCGCATCGGCGACATCAAAGCCGCGTGGCACCTGCACAGCGCGGATGAGCGGGGAAGGCGGCGTGAAGAGCATCTGGTTGGCGACCAGGGTCAGCGGCACCTGCCAGCGCTGCGAGGCGCGAAACAGGATGTCTTTAATGACCCCGGGGCAGGCGTCGGCATCGACCCAGATGTGCATTGCGCTTATTCGCCCAGCGACTTCTGCAGCAGCTCGGCCACGATGTCGTTGGTGGACACACCGCGTTCGGCGGCCAGGGCGCGCAGCTTGTCAGCATGGGCTTGCGACACTTTCAGCGGAAACGGCACCAGGCCGGCGGCTTGATCCAGCTTGCGCTGTTCGCGGCGGTCGGGGGCCTGCGAGGCGGTGCCGAAGCGGTCGGGCGTGGAGGACTGCTTCAACTGGCTGGCCAGCTTCAGGGCCTGGTTCTTTTGGAGATCAAATTTATTCATGGGAATTCCTGATTAGGAGCGCAATCATAAGCGCATCCGGCATCAACGCGGTTTGGCGTGCTCCAGCGCGGCCAAACCTTCCTCGGCGCCGTCGTGCAACGGCACGGTCAGCCCACGCCGGGCGTTGGCCACCGAGACCTGCGCGCCTTGCGTCGAGCCGGCAGCCAGCAGGTCCTGGCCGGTCTGGTAGACGGCGCGCACCACCATCAGCGCTTCGTCGCGGGTCAGGTTGGCCGTGGTCAGCAGCAGCGCCGCGGTGCCGATGGTGGGAATCGGTTCCGGTTGATTCGGATACGTGCCCGCCGCAATTTCCAGCGGCATCAGGTCGGCATCGGCCTTCGTCAGCGATTTGATGGCGGCCGGGTCCAGCGGCAGCAGCTTCAATTTCGCCTGGGTCAGCGCGTCGCGCAGGGGCGTGGCGGGTACGCCGATGACCTGCGCGGCGGCATCCACCGTGCCCGCTTGCAAGGCCGGCAGCGACGCCGCGAAGGGCGTGTCCGCGATCTTGTAGTCGCGCCCCGCTTGCAGGCCATGGGCCGCCAGCACGTTTTCCAGCGTGGCGCGCACGGCGGACCCTTCCGGCCCTAGCGCAATGGTCTTGCCCTTCAGGTCGCGGATGGTGCGCAGCGCCGGATCGTCGCGCACGACGACGTGGACAAGTTCGGGATACAGGCTGCCCAGAGCACGCAGCCCGGTGAACGGGCCTTCCGACGCGAACGGGCCACGGCCTTCGTAAGCCATGCGCGCGGTGTCGCCTTGGGCCAGCCCGACCACGGCGTCGCCGCTACGCAGCAGCGCAATGTTCTCGGCGCCGCCGCTGGTAATCAATGGCGCCACACGGATCTGATGGGTGCGCGCCACCGCGCTCAATGCGCGGGCAAAGGCCAAGTACTCGCCCCGGTCCGGTCCGCCCGCCAGCGGGTAGCCCTGTTGCAATCGGGCCAGCCGGCCATTGATACGCGCCACCGAGCGCTCCAGCTCCTGCTGCACCACGTGTTGCGCGGTGCTGGAGGCGCTGTAGGCGACCGAATGGGTGATCTGATCCAGCGTGTCCAGCAGCCGCTTGGTGACGGGCGGGGGGGCGCCAGTATCCAGCGAGGGGGCTTCGGCCGCCTTGAAGCCGGCCGGCGTCACCAGCTTCCAGTCATCGCCTTCCTGCCGGTAGATGGCGCTGGCGTGCGCGACGATACGGTCACCCGCCTGATTGCCGCCGGACTTCACGCCACTGATGCTGCGCGGGCCTGCACCCAGCAAGGTCACCAGCGACGCCGCACCCGGCTGATCCCAGGCGCCCAACGCGATATCCCGGCCCACGCCCAGCTCAACGTCGTAATAGACCACGCGGCGGGTTTCGCCAGCGGGCGCGGTGCTGTCGGACGCCGACCCCATGCGTTTGAGTTCGGTGATGCGGAACAGGCCGTCGCCGTAAGTGGAGGCAAGCACGCGCTCGACATCGGCGCGCAACGCATCCGTGTCTGGTGCGCGGCCGCAGGCGGCCAGCAGCAGGCACAGCGCAATCAGCAGATAGCGTTTGAAGTGGACCATGCTCACATCCCTCCCACGAACGGCAAGGAGATCAAGGACGTCAGCACGATCACGTTCAGGATGTCGACGAGGAATGCACCCGTGACCGGCACCACGATGAACGCTTCCGGCGCGGGACCGTGACGGCGCGTCAGCGCCTGCATGTTGGCAATCGCGGTGGCGGTTGCGCCCAGACCGAAGCCGCAGAATGCCGCCGACATGATGGCCGCTTCGTAATCGCTCTTGAGAATGCGGAACACCACCCAAGCTGCGTACAGCGCGCAGAACAAGGTCTGCACGATAAGCATCAGCGCCAGCGGACCTGCCAGGCGGGCAACGCTGGATAAGTCCAGCGTCATCATCGTCATGCCCAGGAATAGCGACAGTGAAATCGTGCCGATGATTTCGGTTGCGCGGTCATCCAGTTTCAGCCCCAGGCGCGCACCGCCATTGCGGATGATCACGCCGGTGGCCAGGCACCACAGGAAGTTCGGCAGGCTGACGGGCGCGTCTTCAACCAGCATCGCAAGATAACCGCCGAACACCAGGCACACGAATGCCGCCGTCAGCGACACGATGTACGAGCCGGCGGTGGACGGCGCGGCTTCCTCTGCCAGGGCGGCGGGGGCTTGCCCCGATTGCGCCGCCTGGGCTTGATGGTCCAGGCTGCCCGCCAGCTTGTGCCGGCGCATCAGCCATTCGGCCACCGGGCCTCCGACAACGCCGCCCAGCACCAGCCCCAGCGTGGCGGACGTCATCGCCAGCGCCATCACATCCTGAATATTGTTGAAGTCGGCAAAGCGCGTGGCATAGGCCGCACCGGTGCCGTGTCCGCCCACCAAGGTGATCGTGCCCCCCAGCAAGCCCATGAGCGGATGCATGTCCAGCAGCCAGGCCATGCCCAGACCCACGGCATTCTGCAAGACAAGGAAGGGAATCAGCGCCAGCAGGAATGCGATCAGGCGCGGGCCGCCTTTGGCAAGCAGCTTCAGGTTGGCGGTAAGCCCGATGCTGCCGAAGAACAGTAGCAGCAGCGTGGGCCGGATGCTGGTCTCCAGCGAGACCGAGACGCCGCCCCAGTTCGACAGCAGATACGCAATGACGGCGAATAGCAGGCCGCCCACGATGGGGTCGGGAATGCTGTAGCGGGCCAGGATACCGATCTTGGTGGTCAGCACGCGTCCAACGACGAGTACCAGGCAGCAAGCCAGCAGGGATTGAACGGGCGAAAGCGAAATCATATGGGCCTTCGCGCCCCAGACAGGGCGCCGCAATTCAGACTATCGGAACCGTTGCCGCCACATCATTCGAAATGTGCGCCTATCTTACGGCCACGCAGGCCGCAATGTATAGGGACGGGGCAACGCGCGTGCTCCCGCGTGGCGGGAGCCGCGTAATTGAAGGGGTTAAAGCGGAATGGCCCGGGCCATGTAGCGGGCCTGCGGACCGTAGCCCGCCAGCTTGTCGGCCAGCTCGGCGGCCAAGCGCTCGCCCTGTTCTGCGACCGGGTGGTAACCCTGGCGCAGCCAATAGCTCACGGCGGATTCCAGCGACACGAGGCTCGCGCGACGCAAGCCGTGATCCATCGCTGCCGACGCCGCGGTCCGCAGTAACGCCTGGCCCACGCCCAGGCCTTGCGCCGCAGGCACCACGGCGCAGTCATGCAGGAACCAGTGGTCGGCCTGCGCGGGCAACGTGGTCAGCGCCACGTCCAAGGCGGGCGGCAGCCCGGCATCCCAGGGGTAGGAAATCAGATAACCCAGCAGGGTGTCGTCGTCCTGCGTTCTGGCCACCCAGCAATACGCAGGCGCCAGCGCCAGGCGGTTCAGGAAGAAGGCCGCGCTTTCCAGCAGAAAGTCGGGGTAGGCCAGGGTCTGGGCATCCAAAATGCCGTCCACGTCGCTGGCCAGCATAGGGCGGACTCGGTATTGCATGACAACCTGTGAAAACAAAATCTGGGCGCATTTTACCGATGTCGGCGTTTGGGGCAGGGCGCCACTTTACGCAGCTTCACAAATCGGGGACACAGATTTACGCGATGTTTACGCGGCTTCATCGTTTTCAGCGTGCCGCTGCCTAGAATTCTCTTGCGGCATCGTGCGTGCAAGCGTGTGCCGCATTTCATGAAAATTCGACGAGGCGCTGCGCATACTGCTCGGCATAGCGTCCTGTATTTCGATCAAAGCGTCTTATGCACATCCAATTCCGGTCCGACCCGATTCCTCAGCAAGTGCTGACCAAAGCGTATCCCCTGGAGTCGCTCTGGTCATCTCGCGTTGCGGCCGTGCCGTATGACACCTGCGTGACGTGCGTCATTCCCTGCCTGAACGAGGCCGAGAACCTGCGCGTCTTGCTGCCCTTGTTGCGCGTGCGTCTATCGGCGCTGTGCACGGGCTGGGAAATCATCGTTGCCGATGATGGCAGCACTGACGGCACCGAGGCGCTGATGGCGGAATGGACGCAGCACGAGGGTTTTCGCTACGTGCAGCTGTCGCGTAATTTCGGCAAGGAAGCGGCGCTTAGCGCTGGCCTGGAAGCGGCCACCGGCAACGCCGTGATCTGCCTGGACGCCGATTTGCAGCATCCTCCCGCCCTGATCGAACAAATGCTTGCCCGCTGGGCCGCCGGCGCCGAGATGGTGTATGCCGTGCGCGAAACCCGTGAAGATGAGTCGTGGTTGAAGCGTTCTGGCGCCCGTTGGTTTTACAAGCTGCTGAGCAGCGCGCGTGGCGTCGATGTGCCCGCGCATGCTGGTGATTTCCGCCTGATGGACCGCAAGGTGGTGGACGCACTGATCGCGTTGCCCGAACGCACTCGTTTCATGAAAGGCCTGTACGCATGGGTGGGCTTCAAAGGTGAAGCACTGCCCTATACCCCCGACGAACGCATGCACGGCAATAGCCGCTTCAGCGGGATGCGATTGTTCCGCCTGGCTCTGGACGGGCTGACGGCATTCACGACGTGGCCTCTGCGTCTGGTCAGCCTGGTGGGCGTGGCCTTTGCATTGGTGGCGATGTCGTACGCGGCCTATCTGGTGGGTGACTACCTGATGTCGGGCAACCCCGTTTCCGGCTGGACGACTATCGTCACCGCGGTGTTGTTCTTTGCGGGCGTGAACCTGATCTCGCTGGGCGTGGTGGGTGAATACGTTGCCCGTATCTTTGATGAAGTGAAGGGCCGGCCGTTGTACGTCGTGCGCCGCCGTCAAGGCAAGGCGTCGAACGCGGACTCGGCTACAGGCTGAGCATGGCCGTCGGCCCCGTGTCCGTGGCGCGCTTCGAATGGACCCCGCCCGCGGGCCGATTCCTGCTTGTCGTTGGCGTGTGGCTGGCATTGCTGGCTTGGATTCGGCCGTTGACGCTGCCTGACGAAGGCCGTTACGCAGGCGTGGCGTGGGACATGCTTCGCAGCGGTTCGCACGCCGTGCCGTTGCTGGACGGCATGCCTTACTTTCACAAACCCCCGCTCTATTACTGGCTGACAGAACTGTCGTTCACGGTATTCGGCGCGCATCCCTGGGTGGCGCGGCTGCCGTCATGGCTGGCCGCCTGGGCGTCATCGGCGGCGCTGTACGCCTTTGTGCGCCGCTATCGCAATCACGCGGCGGCCACGCTGACCGTTCTGATCCTGTGCACGATTCCGTTCTTCTATGGCGGCGCGCAGTTTGCAAATCTGGACATGCTGGTCGCCGGCATGATCACGCTGTGCGTGCTGGCCGCGGTGGACACCATTCTGCGGCAAGAGCGCGGGCAGCCCTATCGCGTCATGTCGTTGGCCGCCGCCGCGCTGGCCGCGTTGGCGGTGTTGGCCAAGGGCTTGATCGGATTGGTGTTGCCCGGCGTCATCCTGTTGATCTGGATGGCATGGCGCCGCCGTTGGGCAGGTCTGGCAGCGGTGATGTGGCCGCCAGCGCTGTTGCTCTTCGCCATCGTGGCGGTGCCGTGGTTCGTGCTGATGCAGCTGCGCTTTCCGGGCTTCTACCATTACTTTTTCGTCTATCAGCATTTTCAGCGCTTTGCGGCAAGCGGCTTCAACAATGCGCAGCCGTTCTGGTTCTACTTGCCGGTCGTGGCGGGCTTGAGCCTGCCGTGGTCGCTGTGGGGCGGCGGCATCATGCGCAAGGTGTTTTGGCAGGACGATGCCACGCGAGACTTGCGCCGTTTGGCGTTGGTCTGGTTTGCGGTGGTGATCGCATTTTTTTCCGTGCCGCAATCCAAGCTTGTCGGCTATGTGCTGCCGGCCTTGGCGCCGCTGGCGTTTTTGCTGGCCGAAGTCATCCTGGGCGCATGGCGCGAGGAAGGCGGCGACGCCACCGCGCCGCGTCTGATCAAACTTAGCGCGGGCGTCGCGGCTGCGATCTGCGTCGTCGCCGTCGGGGTGGCCGCCCACAATGCGCGAGGCAGCGCCGGGCCCCTGGCCACGGTAGTGCGTGAGCACGCCCGCCCGGACGATACCTTTGTCGCCCTGCATACCTATCCCTTCGACCTGGCGCTCTACGCCCAAGCGCCGCGCCCGACGTGGGTGGTGGACGACTGGCTGGATCAGGACGTGCCGGTGCGCGATAACTGGCGCAAGGAACTCTACGATGCCGCAACGTTTGATCCCGCGCTGGGCAAGGAGCTGCTGGTCAGCTCCGCGGAATTCAGCTCGCGGCTCTGCGCCGCACCGGACGGCGCGCGCTATTGGGTCTGGGGCAGCCGATCTGACGGCCCCGTTTACGCGCCATTGCGGGGGCTGGACCCAATAGCAAGCGGTGTGAAGACCGTGATGTGGCGCGTGGACATTGACGACGCGTTCAGACAGCGGGCTTGTGGCGGAACGCCCAAAGCCGGCTAGCGATGAAGGTCGCAAACGCCAGCCCGATCAGAATCAGGGCCAGCAACAGGTCGTACGGAATGGCGGTGGTATGCAGCAACAGCGCGTAGGCGGATTCATTGATGGCGAAGCCCACGGCTGAAATCAGAAAGAAACGACGGACGGCTATCGTCCAGGGTGTTTGAGAATGTCTGAAGGTAAGCCGGTAGTGTCCGGCAAAAGAAACGACGAAGGCGATCAGCCAGCCGACCAGGTTGGCCGCCAGTGGTGGAAGGCCAAGCAGTTCGACACAGCCCACGGCAACGGCCCAGTGGGTGGCGGCGGCGGCGCAACCCACTGCGATGAAAAGGCTGATCTGCTGAAGAAAGGCGCGCATGGGTGCCGTGGTGAAATGGGAATGCGAGGTGCAGCGATGAGCAAACGTATCGTGGTCTGCGGTGACGATTTTGGCATGAATGCCGATATCGATGAAGGCATGATCGCGCTGGCCGGCATGGGCCGTATCAGCGCGGTAAGCGGCTTGTCGTTGGGCCCCACATTTGCGCAGAATGCGGGCCGTCTGGCGGCGCAAAATGTGGACATTGGCCTGCACGTGAATTTCTCGGAAAACCTCAGCGCCGATGCTGCGCCGATGCCGTCGCTGCGCAAGCTGATCTTCAGCGCCTATGCCGGCCGGCTTGATCCGGCGTGGATCGATGCGCAGCTGAATCTTCAGTTTGACGCCTTCGAAGCGGCGTTTGGCCGCGCGCCCGATTACGTGGATGGCCACCAACACGTGCATCAATTGCCCGGCATCCGTGAACAGGTGCTGGCGCAATTGAAGCGCCGCTATGGCGACGCCATGCCGTGGTTGCGCCAGACCGCGCCGGGCGCACTTTGCGGTATCCCCCTGAAAGAATCGATCAAGGCGCGCATCATCGGCGCCTTGGGTTCAGGCGCGTTGGCCCGCCAGGCGCAACAGGATGGGTTGCGCACCAATCGCCGGCTGCTGGGCGTGTATGGATTCGAAGGCGGCAAGCGGCGCTACGCTGACCTGTTGCAGAACTGGCTGTTCAACGCGCGCGACGGGGACTTGTTGATGTGCCACCCCGCCATGGATTGCAAGGACGGCAGCCCCATGTCGCGCCAGCGCCGCGCCGAGTTCGACGTGCTGGCCAGCCCCAAGCTGGGTGAGTGGATAAGCGCCAACGGCGTGCGCATCTCGCGCTTGCCGGCCACGGCGCGTTGATATCGTGCGTTGGTACGGGGCGTTGATACGGGGCGTTGATACGGCGCCTTGATATGGCGCCTTGATACGGCGCGGTGATACGGGGGCGTGCCGTTTAATGTCTAACCGCGAGCCAGGCTTTCCAGCAGCCACGCGCCTGCAGGGCCCAGCGCGCGGCGCGTGGACCACACGGCGTCTACGCGGATGTGGCGAGGCCAGCCCGGCACCGTCAGTTCGACCAATTGGTCGCGCCCGAAACGTTGGATCATCCAACGCGGCAATTCCGTCCAGCCAAATCCCAGGCTGGCCATTTCCAGCAGCATCAGATAACCCGGCGCCGACCACGTTGCGTGCGGCGGCGCGGTGTCTTTGTCGTTGAGTTCAAAAGTGCTCAGGCGCAATTCGCGTTCGGTTCGCAGCTCATCGGTGGTGACGCACGGGCGGCCCGCCAGCGGATGGCTGCGCCCCACGCACAACACAATTTCCGACCGCTCGGCCAGCGTCGCGTATCCCACATCCGGCGGGTAGGTGTCTTGCGCGGCCATCAGGCCCAGATGCGCGCGGCCTTGCTGCACCAGCGCCACCACGTCTTCGTATTCGGCGATCAGGCATTCGAAGCGCAGCGCGGGGTAGCGCTGGTCGATCTGGCTGAGCATGTTCTCAAACGTTTTTGACTGGAAGGTGTCCGACAGCACCACGGTCAGGCGGGGCTCCAGCCCTTCAGCCAACTGGTTGGCGCTGCGGTTGAAGCGGTCGTTGGCCGCCAGCACCTGCAATGCCTGACCCAGCAACACCTGGCCGGCTTCGGTCAATGACGGCTGGCGCTGGCTGCGATCAAACAGCGCCACGTTCAGGTCCACTTCCAGATTGGCGATGGTTTCGCTGATGGTGGACTGGCTTTTACCCAGCTTGCGGGCGGCAGCTGAAAACGAGCCTTCAGAGGCCACTTGGGCGAAGGCCGCCAAGGATTCAAGCGAGTGGCGCATTGGTATCGGTTTTTCCGATGGATAGTATCTTTATCGTACCGGAAATATCGACGAAAATCGCTCCCACTTTATTGAAACGACCTCGGTGGGTCATGACGCAAGCCAAGAAAACCCTGAAAGAACGCTTTTTCCACGCATTTTTGTTTGAAATTCTCGCCATCGGTCTGTGCGCGCCTGCCGCAGCCTGGGCCATGGGCAAATCCCTGTTTGAAATGGGCGTCCTCACGGCCGTCATCGCCTGGATCGCGCTCGTCTGGAACATGATCTACAACGCCGGCTTCGACCGCGTTGAAAACCGGTTCGGCTTCAAGCGCACGATGCGCGTGCGCGTCGTTCACGCCTTCGGCTTTGAACTTGGCCTGATCCTGATCGTGATTCCGCTGGCGGCGTGGTGGCTCAGCATCAGCCTGTGGGAAGCCTTTGTGCTGGACATTGCGCTGGTGCTGTTCTATCTGCCCTACGCCTTCCTGTACAACCTGGCCTACGACCGTTCGCGCCCTCGCGTGATGGCGTGGCTGAAGCGGGGCCGCGCGGACGCCGTTGCGCCTGCGGCTGCCACCCTTGGCACGCCAGAGGTCGCACCGGCCGCTACGCGTCAATCACCTTGCGCGTAAACATCTCCAGGTAGTCCATTAACGAATCCGCGCCCTTGATGGCCGCGGATTCGTTGCCTGTGGCGATGCCCTGCGCCATCAGCATGTGGCGGCGGGCGCCTTCGGCAATATCGCCCTCGTGCTGGTAGGCGTACCAAAAGCGCCGGCACTGAATGATCAACGGTTCCACCGCGTTCACGGCGGACACATTGCGGCTGGCTTCATGGCAGACGTAGTCGAGCAACTGGTCGGCATGCATGTAGTCGTCCAGGTTGCCGCCTTCGGAAGCCCGGATCATCTGCGCCGCGCAATCCACGATCTGGGTGCGTTGCGGGGGCGTGGCGCGGCGCGCGGCGCTGGCGGCAATCAACTGCTCCAGCGCGCGGCGGGTCTGGATCAAGTCCATGTGGTCCGCCAGCTGGATCATCGATACGCGCAGGCCGCGCCGGGGTTCCTGGCGGATCAAGCCGGCCGCGACCATGCGCAGCAGCGCCTCCCGCAGGGGCGTGCGCCCCAGGCCGGTTTTCTCCACCAGATCCGCTTCCACGACCGCACTGCCAGGCTGCAATTGCAACGTGGCGATCATGCTTTCGATCTGGTCGTACGCGACATCCGCGGCGCGTCGTTTGGGTTCTGCTCCTGCCATCAATTATTGTTTTCCTTCGTTTTGCGCCACTGCGTGTAGGCCAGCCATTCGCCGACGAACCCGCGTCGGAAGAACGACACGCACAACACGAATATCAGCCCGATGACGATGGTGACGACATCGCCCAGGGTGGCAAGGTAGTTCTGCAAGCTGACGACCAGCGTCGCGCCGACCACCGGGCCCCACACGGTGCCGATGCCGCCCAACAGGGTCATCAGCAGCACTTCGGTGGAGGTAGCAAGGGACACATCATTCAGCGCTACCAGTTGCAGCACCAGCGCCTTCAGCGAGCCGGCCAGACCGGCGACCGAGGCCGACAGCACAAAGGCCAGCAGCTTGCACCGATCCGTATCGTAACCTAGCGAAATCGCGCGCGGCGCGTTGTCCCGGATGGTCTTGAGCACCTGGCCGAACGGCGAATGAATCACCCGGTAGACGAACAGAAAGCCCAGCACGAAGACGCCCAGCGCGAAGTAATACATGTTGGTGTCGATGCTCAGGTCCACCAGCCCCAGGAACTTGCCGCGCGGAATGCCCTGCATGCCGTCTTCACCGCGCGTCCAGCCCACCTGCACCGCCATGAAGTACGCCACCTGCGACAGCGCCAGCGTGATCATCGCGAAATAGATGCCCGTGCGCCGGATGGCCAGCCAGCCGATGGCATAGCCAATGGCGGCCGCCATCGCCACGCCGCAGAGGATGGCGATCTCGGGCGGCAGGCCGCGCGCGCCGAACAAGATCATCATTTCGCCCGCGGCGTAGCCTGCCCAGCCGAAAAACGCCGCGTGGCCGAACGACACCAGGCCGGTGAAGCCCGTGAGCAGGTTGAAGGCCAGCGCAAACAACGCGAAGCACAGCACCTTCATGACAAACACGGGGTAGATGATCTGGGGAAAGAACGGCACCAGCAGGGCAGGCACCAGCAGCAAGGCCAGGATGCGGATGGAAAATGGAATGCGCGACACCTTATTTCTCCTTGCCGAACAGGCCCGCGGGGCGCATCAGCAGCACAACGGCCATCACGATGAACACGACAACGGTGGACGCTTCCGGGTAGAACACCTTGGTCAGCCCTTCCAACAGGCCCAGCGCCAGACCCGTGACGATGGCGCCCATGATGGAACCCAGTCCGCCAATCACCACCACCGCGAACACGATGTTCAACAGGTTCGACCCCATCAGCGGGTTGATCTGCATGACGGGCGCGGCCAACACGCCCGCCACGCCCGCCAGCGCCACGCCGAAGCCATAGGTCAGCGTGATCATCACCGGCACGTTCACGCCAAACGCCTGCAGCAGCTTGGGGTTTTCAGTGCCTGCGCGCAGCATCGCGCCCAGCCGGGTGCGCTCGAACAGATACCAGGTGGCGATGCATAGCGTCAGCGACGCCACCACCACGAAGCCCCGATACGCGGGCAGGAACATGAAGCCCAGATCGAAACCCCCTTGCAGGATCTCGGGCGGCTCGTACCCCACGCCGGATATGCCGTAGAAGTAGCGAAAGCCGCCTTCCATCATCAGTGCAATGCCGAAGGTCAGCAGCAGCCCGTACAGGTGGTCCAGGTGATAGAGCCGTTTGAGCAGCGTCTTTTCGATCACGACGCCCACCGCGCCCACGACCAGCGGCGCAAGAATCAGCGCCGCCCAGAAGTTGATCTGCACGCCGGGGCCCAACAGTTGCGGCAACTGCGTGAAGCCGATCCACGCCAGGAACGCCGCCATCATGAACTGCGCACCGTGCGTGAAGTTGACGATGTTGAGCAGGCCGAAAATGATGGCCAGGCCCATGCTTAGGATGGCGTAGAAGCAGCCGTTGATCAGCCCCACCAACAGTTGGGCCAGCAGCGCGGGAAGCGAGATGTCGAACATGATGGGCTTACGACTTGTTCAGCGGGCAGGCGGCCTGGGGCTTGGGGAATACCTCGTCGCCCTTGAGCACGGATTTCACGTTGTAGTAGTCCCACGGGGCCTTGGATTCGGCGGGCGTCTTCACCTGCAACAGCAGCATGTCGTGCACCAGCGCGCCGTCGGCGCGCAGTTTTCCGTTGCGGATCACGGCGTCGTTGATGGTCATTTCGCGCAGCTTGGCCATCACGGCGGGCGCGTCGTCAGTGCCGGCCGCTTCAATCGCCTTCAGGTAGGACAGCGTGGCCGAATACACACCGGCTTGCGAGGCCGTTGGCATCTTCTTGGCTTTTTCGAAGAACTTCTTGGCCCAGGCGCGCGAGGCGTCGTCGTAGTCCCAGTAGAACGCTTCGGTCAGGTACATGCCCTGCGCTTTGGGCAGGCCCATGCTGTGCACGTCCGAGATATAGGTCAACAGCGGCGCGACGATCTGCTTCTTGTTGATGCCGAACTCGTTGGCTTGCTTCACGGCGTTGACGGTGTCGTTGCCGGCGTTGGCCAGCGCAATCACGTCCGCCTTCGAGGCCTGCGCCTTCAGCAGGAACGACGAGAAATCGTTGCCCGGGAACGGGTGGCGCGACACGCCCACCACGGTGCCGCCATTTTCCTGGATGACTTCGGTGGCGTCCTTTTCCAGCGAGTGGCCAAAGGTGTAGTCAGCGGTGATGAAGTACCAGGTCTTCTTGCCTTCCTTCACCAGTGCGCGCGCCGTGCCGGCTGCCAGCGCATAGGTGTTGGTCGTCCATTGCGCATTCAACGGCGAACATTTTTCGCCCAGGATCGCGGTGGACAAGCCTGCCGACGGCATCGTCACGCGGTTTTTCTGCTTGGCAATTTCCATCACGGCCAGCGCGGTGGACGCAGTGGGGAAGTCGGTGATCATGTCGACCTTGCCCTGGTCGAACCATTCACGCGCCAGGTTGGCGGCGACGTCGGGCTTGTTCTGGTGGTCGGCGGCAATCACTTCAACCGGCTTGCCCAGCACCTTGTTGCCCATCTCTTCGGCGGCCAGGCGCGCGGCTATCACCGAGCCGTTGCCGGCCAGGTCGGAATACACGCCGGACAGGTCGGTCAGCACGCCGACCTTGACGACGTCGTCGCTGATCTTGGCTTGCGCGTGCGCGGCGCCCGCAGGCACCGCGCCGGTGAAGCCCAGGACGAACAACGCTGCTGCGATTCGATTCAATTTCATCTGACTACGCTCCGTGGAGGAATGGGGGACTGCGGTCGGAAGGAGTACGGCGGAAATCTCAAATACCGAGCAAGGCGTTCAGCTTGTCTTGCGATTGCTGGACCTCGGCGCGGTCGATCACGGCTACCACCTGGCCGTGCTCAATGACGTAATGGCGGTCGGCCAGGTGCTGGGCGAAGCGGAAATTCTGTTCGACCAGCACGGTGGTGTAGCCGCGCTCTTTCAGTTGCCGGATCACGCGGCCCAGCGATTGCACGATGACGGGCGCCAGGCCTTCGGTGATTTCATCCAGCAACAGCAAGCGGGCGCCGGTGCGCAGGATGCGCGCCATCGCCAGCATCTGCTGTTCGCCGCCTGATAGCCGCGTGCCGGGGCTGTGCGCACGCTCTTTCAGGTTGGGGAACATCGTGTAGATCTCTTCCACCGACATGCCGCCTGGCCCCACCGAGGGCAGCAGCATGAGGTTTTCCTCCGCGGTCAGCGACGCGTAGATGCCGCGCTCTTCCGGGCAATAACCGATGCCCCGGCGCGCGATCTTGTGAGTGGGCATGCCCACCGTTTCCTGTCCTTCGACCTTGATGGAGCCGCTGCGGCGGCCGACGAGGCCAAGGATGGATTTCAATGTTGAGCTGCGGCCCGCGCCGTTGCGCCCCAGCAGCGTGACGCATTCGCCGGGCTTCACGTCCAGATCGATGCCGTGCAGGATGTGCGATTCGCCATACCAGGCGTGCAGGTTGCGAATTTCAAGCATGTTGCCGGACGCGCCGGCCAGGGCTTCATTCATCGTCGGCTCCCATGTAGGCTTCACGCACGGCCGGGTTCTCGGACACGGTCGCGTAGGGGCCTTCGGCCAGGATCTCGCCTCGCTGCAAGACGGTGATGGTGTCGGAGATGTCCGCCACCACTTTCATGTTGTGTTCCACCATCAGGATGGTGCGCCCCGCCGACACCTGCTTGATCAGATGTTTGACGCGGTCCACGTCCTCGTGGCCCATGCCCTGCGTGGGTTCGTCCAGCAGCAGCAGCTCGGGCTCCAGCGCCAGCGTGGTGGCGATTTCCAAGGTGCGTTTGCGGCCATAGGGCAGGTCACCCGCCGCCACGTCCAGATGCGTGCGCAGGCCCACCTGGTCCAGCAATTCCTCAACGCGGTGATGCAGGCTTTCCAGCGTGCTTTCGGATCGCCAGAAGCAATAGTCCACGCCCAGTTTGCGCTGCAAGGCCACACGCACGTTTTCGCGCACGGACAGCTGAGGGAACACCGCCGAAATCTGGAACGAGCGCACGATGCCGCGGCGCGCGGTTTGCGCGGGGCGCTCCTGCGTGATGTCCACGCCGTCGTACAGGATTTCGCCGCGCGTCGGAATGTGGAACTTGGTCAGCAGATTGAAGAACGTCGTCTTGCCGGCGCCATTGGGGCCGATCAGCGCATGGATGGCGCCGCGCCGCACGCTCAGGTCGACGTTGTTGACCGCCACGAATCCGCGGAATTCCTTGGTCAGGCCACGTGTCTGAAGGATGATGTCGCTTTGCATGGTGTCCGATAGGCGTGCGTGGGACAGGGCCTGGCGCGCGGCGGCTAAGCCGCGCGCCAACGCGTTCGTGCTGCGGTTGGCTCAGCCGGAGCCGGCCGCTTACGTCGATTGGTATTGCTTGGGGCGCTTGGCGATGGCGGCCTGGATGATGGCGGTGCAACGCTCGCGTTCGGCGCCGACCAGCGGCAGACGCGGACGGCGCACGTGTTCGTTGCCCACACCGGCCAGCGTTTCGGCCAGCTTGATGTTCTGCACCAGCTTGGTGGAAACATCCAGGTGCAAGAGCGGCGTGAACCACTGATACAGCGCCAGCGCCTCTTGCCACTTGCCGGCTTTCATCAGGTCATACAGCGCCACGGTTTCACGCGGGAAAGCGGTGACAAGGCCTGCCAGCAGGCCGTCTGCGCCCAACGCCAGCGCTTCGAACGACAGGTCGTCCACACCGATGAACAGCTGATAGCGGGTGCCCAGCGCATTGCGCAGATCGGTCACGCGGCGGATGTCGTCGCTGCTTTCCTTGATGGCGACAAGCCACGGGCAGTCGGCCAGTTCGACCATGTGCTCGGGCTTCAGGTCCACGCGGTAAGCGACCGGGTTGTTGTAGATCATGCAGGGCTTTTGCGCCGCTTCCGCCATGGTGCGGATGCTTTGCATGGCTTCACGCGCGTCGGCCACGTAGATCAGCGATGGCATCAGCATGAAGCCGTCCACGCCCAGCTCGACCGCGCCCTTGATGAAGCGCAGCGCTTCGCGGGTGCTGGTTTCGGACACGTTGGCCAGCACGGGAATACGGCCGGCGCTGACTTCGATGGCGCAGCGCGTGACCTCGAGCTTTTCTTCCAACGTCAGGGTGCTGGCTTCGCCCAGCGAGCCGCAGGTGACAAAGCCGTGAACGCCGTTGTCGATCAGGAAGGCGAAGTGCTTGCGCATCGCTTCGAAGTCGAGGGTTTCGTCGGCATGGAACTTACTGGTAACGGCAGGAAATACGCCCTGCCAACGCACGTTACTCAACTGGCTTCTCCTGAAGATGCCGTCGCTGCCAAAGCGGCGCGGCGAGCAGGAGCAAAGTCTAATATTCGTTAAATATATTTAGTAGATATTTTTATATAGGAGTTTCCCGAGAACGGGTTTTCCCGGCGGTCAGAACAAGCAGGGGGAGAAGGCCGCGTCAGCGTCAGCCGGACTTGCGTTTGTAGGCGCGTGAGGCGTCTTGCATGAAGGCCTTCACGGCGGCGTCGTATTGCGGCCCGCTGCGGAAAGCGCCCGAGTGCGACGCGCCTTCGATCTTCACCAGCCGCTTCAGATCCGGCGCCACGTTGCGAGCGGCAGCGAAGAGTTCGTCGCTCATGGTGTGCGGCACGACGCGGTCAGCGGTGCCGTGCATGAACAACATGGGCGTGTGCATCTGGGCCAGCTTGTCGACGGACGCAAACGGCTGCGTTACCAACAGGCTGGCGCCCGGCACCTTGCCCCAGCGCAGGGTGCCGAGCATGGCGCCGATGCTGGTGAAGCTGGATTCCACGATCAAACCCGCGAATTCCGGCTGTTCGGGCCGGGCGGCCAGATCGATGGCGATCGCCCCGCCCAGGCTGTGGCCGTAGACGAAGCGGCGTGCCGGGTCGGGTTGCAGGCGGGCCAGCTCCTTCAGCCCAGCCATCGCGTCTTCCAACGCACTTTCTTCCGACGGCAGGCGCGGGGTGGATGCGCCAAAGCCGCGGTAATCGATGGCCAGCACCGAATAACCCATGCGGGTCCAGCCGTCGATGCGGAAGGCGCTGCCGTTCAGGTTCCAGCGCGCGCCATGCAGGTACAGCACCGTGGGTGCGTCGGCCTTGGGGCTTTGCCAGTACCAGGCGCGCACCTTATCGCCGTTGGCTAGCGCCAGATCGTAGACCTCGGTGCCGGCGGAGGGTTCGCGCCACCAGGTTTGGGGTTCGGATTGGGGCGAAAAGATGGTCTGGCGTTGCCAGGAGTCCAGGTGCGAGCAGCCGACGACGCTGGCGGCGGTGACGACGGCTACGGCAACGAGCCGGCGGATGGGGAGACGCCGGGCGGAAAGGCTGCGGGGGGAAGGGCGGGGCAGGGCGGGCATGAAAAATATGACCCGATCGGGCCGGCTGGGTTCCGCATCAGAATACTCCGGGATGCACCTCGCGCGTCAATGCCAGCCACGCCTGCGCCGCGTGCGACAGATAGCCGCCGCGCCGCCAGACCAGCACCATTTCCCAGTCCGTGCCCGGGTCGCGCAGGGGCACGCGGCACACGCCTGCGTGCAGTTCTTCTCGAGCCGTGATGCGCGGCAGGAACGCCACGCCCAAGCCGGCCGCCACCAGCGCCACGATGAAATCGATCTGGCCGCTGCGCGCGGCGATGGTGGGCGCAAAGCCCGCACGCTGGCAGGCTTCATGGATGATGCGGTTCAGCGCAAAGCCTGATTCGAACAGGATGAACGGCGATTCACGCAGCTCATGCAGGCCGACAGATGCCGCGTGCGCGTGCGGATGGTCGGCGGGCATCAGCGCCACCAGCGGTTCGCGCGCCACCGGCTGCCAGTCCACATGATCCGGCACGGGTTTCAACGAGGCCGCCAATTCGATCTCACCCGCCATCACCATTTCTTCCAGCCGGCGGCTGCCGTGTTCCACCAGGCTGATTTCGATGTGCGGATACCGGCTGCGGAATCGCGCAAACATCGGCGCGAAAAGCGAACTGCTGCCAAGCGGCGGCAGCCCCAGCCGCAGCACACCACGTTTCAGGCCCTTGAGTTCGTCCAGCTCGGCGTACAGATCATCGCGTTCGGCCAGCATCGTCAGCGCCCGCCGGTACACAATTTCGCCCGCTTCGGTCAGCCGCAGGGGCTGTGCGTGGCGATCCAGGAGCGGCATGCCCAGCTCGTCTTCAAGCTGGCGCACCGCCTTGCTGACGGTGGGCTGCGTGGCGTAGATCACTTTGGCTGCCTGGGAAAAGCCGCCCTGGCGGACCACTTCCACCAGGGCGCGCAAGGGGCGCAGGTCCATGGCTATGCCTATCTGGAATGGGGAGTATTCATCGAATTCATTTTATCTATGGGCAGGGCGGGCGTAAAACATCAGCTTGCCGCTGGTACCTGTCTGCCCCTCCATGTCTCGCCCTCGCCCTCGTCGCCTCCTTACTCCCGTCCGCATGCTGCGCGTTGCCCTGCGCCGCAGCCGCGTGCTGCAAATTGCGCTGATCGTCGTGTTTTCTTTGCTGGGCCAGGCCGTGGCCGACGCGCTGGGTTTGCCCGTTCCGGGCGGCGTCATCGGCATGGCGCTGGTGCTGTTGCTGCTGGCCACTCGCCGGCTGCGCGTGCGCAACGTCCATCGCGGCGCGAGCTGGCTGCTGGGCGAGATGCTGCTGTTCTTTGTGCCAGCCGTGATGTCGCTGTTGGACCACCGCGAATTTCTGGGGGTGCTGGGGCTGAAGCTGCTGGCCGTCATTCTGCTTGGTACCGCCTTGGTCATGACCGGCACGGCGTTGACGATCGACCTTTGCTATCGCTGGATGAACCGCCGTGCCGTTTGAATTCAACCTGGTGTTCTGGCCGCTGGCGACGGTGCTGGCCTACGTGTGCGCGCGCCTGTTTTATCGCCGCTATGCGTACTGGTGGACGTCGACGCTGGTCGCAGCGCCGGCCTTGCTGCTGGGCTTGGCGATTGCGCTGCACACCGGATACCGCGACTACATGTCTGGCTCGCATTGGTTGATGGCCATGCTGGGGCCCGTGATCGTGGCGTTTGCGCTGCCGCTGTACGAGCAGCGCGCGCTGATTCGGCGCTACTGGCCGGTGCTGGTGGCGGGCGTGGCGGTGGGTAGTTTGATTGCGGGTGTCAGCGCCTGGGTGCTGGGCAGCTTGCTGGATTTGCCGCCCGGCTTGCGCCTGAGCTTATTGCCGCGTTCAGTCGCCACGCCGTTCGCGCTGGCGGTGTCGTCCCATGTGGGCGGCGTGCCCGACCTGACCGCCGTGTTCGTGATCGTGACGGGTGTGTTCGGCGCGGCCATCGGCCAGTTGATGCGGCGCTGGTTGCCGCTGCGTTCGGCGCTGGCGCGCGGCGCCTTGTTTGGCATGGGCGCACACGGCGCCGGCACAGCAAAGGCCCGCGAACTCGCGGCCGACGAGGGCGCGGTGGCGGGCCTGGTGATGGTGATGGCGGGGCTGTTCAACGTCCTGGTGACGCCCGCCGTCGTCGTGGGATTGTTGGCCGCCTGACGCTGGCGATCAATGCACCAAGTCCAGCGCCACCGGATACAACGACGCCACCAATAGCAAGGCCATGCCCACATTGAAGGCCCGAATCGCCCAGGGCTTGTGCAGCACGCGGCGCAGCGCGGTGCCGAACGTCACCCACACGCCAATGCTGGGCAGGTTGACCACGCCGCAGACAATCGTGGCGATGACCAGGTTGGCGAAGAAGCCGTTTTGCGGCGTGTAGGTGGCCACCACCCCCACCGCCATCACCCACGCTTTCGGATTGACCCATTGAAAGGCCGCCGCTTGCAGGAACGTGAACGGTTTGCCACGCGCTTCGCCATCTTCCAGGCCGCCGGAGTTGGCGATCTTCCAGGCCAGATACAGCAGGTAGGCGGCGCCGGCGTATTTCAGAATGGTGTAGAGCTGCGGCACTTGCTGGAATACCGAGCCCAGCCCGATGCCCACCAAAAAAATCATCAGCGTAAAGCCCAGGTTCACGCCCAGCAGGTGCGGCATGCTGCGGCGAAAGCCGAAGTTCAGGCCAGAGGACGCCAGCATCACATTGTTGGGTCCCGGCGTAATCGAGCTGACCAGCGCGAACAGGGCCAGCGGGCCCAGCAGCGAGGCGGAAGCCAGGGGCACGTCGGCCCAGTTGGTCGGGAACAGATTCATTTTTTGGTCCTTACGATGGCACGGCGTCCGCCGGCAATAACGGCGATCACGGCGACGGCGAACACGAAGGTTGCCGGCTGAACGGATTCGCCAAATAACAATGCGGCCGCCACGACGGTCAGGAAAGGCTGCAACAACTGCACCTGCCCCACCCGGGCGATTCCGCCCACGGCCAGGCCGCGATACCAGGCAAAAAAGCCCAGAAACATGGAGCCGAACGCCAGGTAGGCGCAGGCTGAAACGACTGCGGCGCTGGGCCAGTGGGCGTGCGCGGCCATCCAGCCGACGGGCGCCACAACGACCGGGGCACTGATCGCCAGCGCCCAGCAAATGGTGCGCGAACCGCCCAGCGTGCGTGCGGCGCGTGCGCCTTCCGCATAGCCCATGCCGCCCAACACTACCGCCACCAGCAGCCAGAGATAGCCGGTGGTCAAGACGCCGTCGCCTTGCCGCAGCGCGTAGGCCGTCACCAGCGCGGCGCCGGCCACGGCCCACCCCCAGAATACGGCGGACGGCCGTTCACCGCTACGCAGCGCGGCGAACGCGGCCGTCGATAGCGGCAGCAGCCCGTTGAACACGGCGCCGTTGGCAGACGGCACGGTCTGCATGGCCAGTGACGACGCCAGCGGCCAGCCCACCACGATGCCCAGCGCAGCCAGGATCACGCCAGGCCACTCTGTGCGCGTCGGCAGCCGGCTGCGCGTGATCCACAGCAACGCCACTGCGGGCACCGCAGCCACCAACGCGCGTCCCAGGCCCACCAGCAATGGGGCCAGTTCAGCCACGGCCAGGCGCGTCATGGGCAGCGTCAGCGAAAAGACCAGCACCCCTAGAAAACCATAGCCATAGCCTTCCCATACGGACGGCGGCGTGGCCGGTGCGGTCTGGGCCGAAGGGTAAAGTGATGAGCGCGTCATGATGGCTGCGAAAGAAAGAGTCGGGGCGGAAGAATCTGCTATTGCGGGCTTGCCGTATTGCTGTCACTCTACGCATAGTTATCGGTACAGTACCGATACACTTCTACATGTCACTTTAATCACTGGCCTGGTCCATTCCCCATGACAGTTGCTCCTTCCCCTGGGTCTACTCCCGCCCCGTCCCCCGCAGCGTCCTTGCCCTGGATGCCCGTGCGCCAAGCCGACGCCTCGCTTGTCAGCCAATTGGCCGACGGCCTGGCGCGCCGCATCGACGAACAAGGGTTGCGGCCCGGCACCCGCCTGCCGTCCATTCGCAAAATGGCCGAACAGTCTGGCGTCAGCCGCTTCACGGTGGTTGAGGCGTATGACCGGCTGGTGGCCCGGGGACTGGTGCAGTCCCGCCGCGGGGCAGGCTTTTTCGTCCGCGCGCGCAGCGGGCCGCTGGCGGCGGTGGCGACGGCCCCGTCGTCCCCCTTGTCGCCCACCGCGCGCGTAGACATCGCCTGGCTGCTGCGCAGCATGTTCCGCGAAACCACCGGCCCGGGCATGCCCGGTGGTGCGGGCTTGCTGCCGGCCGATTGGCTGGACCCCGACATGGTGGCCGCTGCCGTGCGCGCCGTGGGGCGCTCGGTGCGGGCGAACCTGGTCAGCTATGGCCATCCCCAAGGCTTTGCGCCGCTGCGCCAGCAGATCGCCGCGTCCTTGCAGAACGACGGTGTGCCGGCCCACCCCGAACTGAATCTGTTGACCACCAACGGCGTCACCCACGGCCTGGACCTGATCGCCCGCCACTTGGTGAAGCCCGGCGACACGGTGTTGGTGGAAGACCCGGCGTGGTTCGTTATCTTTGGTCGGCTGGCGGCATTTGGCGCGCGCCTGATCGGCGTGCCGCGTGGGCCGGATGGCCCCGACATCGCCCTGTTGGAACAGTTGGCGGCCCAGCACAAGCCCAAGCTTTTCATCATCAACAGCGCCGTGCATAACCCCACGGGCCATACGCTGTCGGCGGGTGTCGCCTACGACATCCTGCGCATCGCCGAGCGCCACGATTTCATGGTGGTCGAAGACGACACCTATGGTGAACTGCACCCCGGCGGCGCCATGAAGCTGGCGGTGCTGGACCGGCTGAACCGCGTCATCCTGGTCAGCGGCTATTCCAAGATGCTGGCCGCGAGCCTGCGTGTGGGCTATGTGGCCGCCAACCCCGAGATCCTGCAAAAGCTGGCCGACCTGAAAATGCTGGCGGGCCTGACCTCGCCCGAACTGGGCGAACGCGTTGTCCACCGGGTGCTGATGGAAGGGCAGTACCGCCGCCATATCGAACGCGTCCGGACGCGGGTGGACGCCGCGCGGGAGCGATGCCTGAAAGGGCTGCTGAAGCTGGGCCTGACCGTGCCGCACGAGCCGAATGCGGGCATGTTCGTCTGGGCCGATTGTGGCCGCGACACCGAAGTGCTGGCGCGCGTAGCGGCCGACCAGGGGGTGCTGCTGGCCCCGGGCACCTTGTTTTCACCGTCGCAGGCGCCGTCGACGATGCTGCGCTTTTCGGTTTCCATTGCTGATGACCGCGGAATCTGGACCCAATTGGAAAAACTCTTCGCGCAAAACGGCTCCTACAATCAATAATACGCAGCTGAATATTTGAAGGAACCGCCATGTCCGCACCGATCAAACCCCTGACCGAAAACTTCGCCGTCGCGCCGCAACTGGGCCCTGACGACATGGCCGATGTGGCCGCCGCCGGCTACAAGAGCGTCATCATCAACCGCCCCGACTTCGAAGGCGGCCCCGACCAGCCCACCGCCGCCGACGTATCCAAGGCCGCCGAAGCCGCTGGCCTGAAGATTGAATACCAGCCCGTGGTGGGCAGCGCCATGACCGTTTCGGACGTGGTGCGCTTCGCCGAACTGCTGAAGACCCTGCCGGGCCCCGTGCTGGCCTATTGCCGCACCGGCACCCGCTGCACCAATTTGTTCGCCGCCGCCCAGCAATTGGGCTGACGCGGCGTTTGACGCGCATCAAGCCCGCAGGGTTCGCTTGATGTGAACCTGACGGCTTTCCAGTAGCATAAAGATTCCTCTCAAACAGGAGCAGGCAAGATGTTCAAGAAGATCCTGATTCCCACCGACGGTTCGCCGCTGTCGGCACAAGCCGCCAACGCGGGCATTTCCTTTGCACGCTCGGTTGGCGCCGAAGTCGTCGCCCTCTACGTGACGCAACCCTTTGCGGCCACGATCGGTTTTGACGGCATGGCTGCCGCCTACGCCATCACCGACGAAGACTACGAAAAGGCATCGGCCGAACAAGCCGACAAGTACCTGAAACAGATTACCGACCGCGCCGACACCGGCGGAGTCAAATCCGAAGCGCGCGCCGTGTCCAACTTCAACGTGGCCGACGGTATCGTGCAAGCCGCCGCCGATTCCGGTTGCGACCTGATCTTCATCGGCAGCCACGGCCGCAGCGGCCTGTCGCGTCTGCTGCTGGGCAGCGTCACCGCCAAGGTGCTGTCGCTGGCCACCACCGCCGTGCTGGTGTATCGCGTGAAGGAAGAAAAGAAGTAAGCGTGCGGCCGCAGGCCAACGCAACAGCCCCTCTTCGGAGGGGCTTTTTTTATGCCGCGCGCCGGGCAGGGCATACCCCGGTATGACCTGGGCAAACCAATGACGCGCAGGTTCCCTCGTCAAAGGTAGTGGCAAAGCTTGTATCTTGACGCGCGGCGCGTAATATTTACGCATCAGTGCGGGCGCAGTGACGCTTCACCCCATCACGACACGCGGCATGGCGCCCGCCGCGGCAACGCCCGGTCGGGCTTGCCGTTTTGCATAGTGGTTCCCTGCAAGGAAGAGGCCATGACCCGCAAGACGCGTATCGAGCTTTACCGCAATATTGGCATCAGCGCCCATATCGACGCGGGCAAAACGACGACCACCGAGCGCATCCTCTTCTACACCGGTATCACCCACAAAATCGGCGAAGTCCATGACGGCGCCGCCGTGATGGACTGGATGGAGCAAGAGCAGGAACGCGGCATCACCATCACGTCGGCCGCCACCACCGCCTTCTGGAAAGGCATGGCGGGCAACTACCCCGAACACCGCATCAACATCATCGACACGCCGGGCCACGTGGACTTCACCATTGAAGTCGAACGGTCCATGCGCGTGCTGGATGGCGCTGTCATGGTGTACGACGCGGTGGGCGGCGTGCAGCCGCAGTCTGAAACCGTCTGGCGGCAGGCCAACAAATACAAGGTGCCGCGTCTGGCCTTCGTGAACAAGATGGACCGTGTCGGCGCTGATTTCTTGCGCGTGCAGCGCCAGATCGCCGAACGCTTGAAGGGCGACGCCGTGCCGATCCAGTTGCCTGTCGGCGCCGAAGATCATTTCGAAGGCGTGATCGACCTGGTCAAGATGAAGGCCATTCTGTGGGACGACGCCAGCCAGGGCGTGAAGTTCACGTATGTGGACATCCCTGAAAAATTGCAGGCCGAGGCGCAGAAATGGCACGACAAGATGGTCGAGAAAGCGGCCGAAGCCAACGAGACGCTGCTTGAAAAATACCTGTCTGGCGAAACCCTGACGGAAGACGAGATCAAGCTGGGGTTGCGCACGCGCACCATCGCCAACGAGATCGTGCCCATGCTGTGCGGCAGCGCGTTCAAGAACAAGGGCGTGCAGGCGATGCTGGACGCCGTCATTGATTACATGCCGTCGCCGGTGGACGTGCCGGCCATCAACGGCCACGACGAACGTGACCGCGAAATCGAGCGCCATCCCACCGACAGCGAACCGTTCTCGGCGCTGGCCTTCAAGATCATGACGGACCCGTTTGTCGGGCAGCTGGTGTTCTTCCGCGTGTACTCCGGCGTGGTGAAATCCGGCGACCCGGTCTACAACCCGATCAAGGGCAAGAAGGAACGGCTGGGCCGCATCCTGCAGATGCACGCCAACGAACGGCGCGAAATTACCGAGGTGTATGCGGGTGATATCGCGGCGGCCGTCGGCATCAAGGACGTCACCACCGGCGACACGCTATCTGACCCGGCGCACATCATCATTCTTGAGCGCATGGTCTTCCCCGAACCCGTGATCTCGCAGGCGGTGGAACCCAAGACCAAGGCCGACCAGGAAAAGATGGGTATCGCCTTGAACCGGCTGGCGCAGGAAGACCCGTCATTCCGCGTGCGTACCGACGAGGAATCGGGCCAGACCATCATCTCGGGCATGGGCGAGCTGCACCTGGAAATTCTGGTTGACCGCATGAAGCGCGAGTTCAACGTCGAAGCCACGGTGGGCAAGCCGCAGGTGGCGTATCGCGAAACCATCCGCAAGGCCTGCAACGAGGTCGAAGGCAAGTTCGTCAAGCAGTCGGGCGGGCGCGGCCAGTACGGCCACGTGGTGCTCAAGCTTGAGCCGCAAGAGCCGGGCAAGGGCTACGAGTTTGTTGACGCCATCAAGGGCGGCGTGGTGCCGCGCGAGTTCATTCCGGCGGTCGACAAGGGCATCCGCGAATCGCTGAACAATGGCGTGCTGGCGGGCTATCCGGTGGTGGATATCAAGGCGACCTTGTTCTTCGGTTCGTACCACGACGTGGACTCCAACGAAAACGCTTTCAAGATGGCGGGCTCGATGGCGTTCAAGGAAGGGATGCGGCGCGCGGACCCGGTGCTGCTTGAGCCGATGATGCAGGTTGAGGTGGAAACGCCGGAAGACTTCACCGGCAACGTCATGGGCGACTTGTCGTCACGGCGCGGCATGGTGCAGGGCATGGAAGACATCGCGGGCGGGGGCGGCAAGGTGGTACGCGCCGAAGTGCCGCTGGCCGAGATGTTCGGCTATTCGACATCGCTGCGGTCGCTGACCCAAGGGCGCGCGACCTACACGATGGAGTTCAAGCACTACGCCGAAGCGCCGCGACAAGTGGCGCAGGAAGTGATCGCGGCCCAAGGCTCGGGCCGCTGATCGGGCAGTGTCAGGCGCGGGCGGCGGCGGTGGCCGCCGTCGGCGCGATGGCCTCGTTTGCACGCATGCGCGACGAGGCCAGTTTTACGCCGATCAAGATCATCACGAAGCCATACGCATGGAACAACTGCGGGGCTTCACCCAGCAAGGGCCACGCGAGCAGCGCGGCGTAAACCGGCACCAGGAACATCGACAGCCCGGCGGTTGCCGGACCCGCCTGGCTGATCAGCCGCCCGTAGACGTAGTACGCGCCCAGGCTGGGCACCACCGCCAGGAACAGCAGCACGGCCGCCAGCCGGGGATCGGTCCACGGGGGCGTCGCGCCCGCCGCTGCTTCGATGCCAGCAAACGGCGCCAGCGCCAACACACCACCCAGCATCATCACCGCCAGCCGGGCGCTGGCCGGCACGGCCGGCAAGGGCAGCCGCTTTTGCAGCACGGTGTAGAACGCCCAGCCGGTGGCGGCCAGCAGCACCCACAAGTCACCCTGGCCGAACGCCAATCGGGCCAACGCCTGCGTATCGCCGCGTGACAGCACGACCAGCACGCCGCCCAAGGCCAACGCCAGGCCGGCCGCACGCAGCGCCGACAGCGGCTTGCGCCAGATCAGCGCTTCCAGCAGCGCCACCAGGATGGGGCTGCACGAAAAGATCAGGGCGATATTGGTGGCGCTGGTGGTCTGCGCGCCGATGTATTGCGGCGCCACGGCCACGCCCATGCCCAGCACGGCCAGCGGCAGCAGGGCGGGCAAGCCGCGCCACAACGCGCGGCGATGCGTCCGCAATGCGGGGGCGGCCAAGGGCAACAGGATCAGCAAGGCTAGCAGCCAACGGCCGAAGGCAAGGAAAACAGGGGGAAGGCTGGCGTCGTGCGCCCAGCGGGCGGCGACCATATTCGAGGCGAATAGCGCCGGGGCGGTCAAAAGCATGGCGGCGCCGGATAGGCCCAGACCGGTTCTTGCGGGGACTGCTGCTGCGTGAGACATGGTTTCCAGCCGCGCGGATCGGCGCGCGGGTTGCTGCGTGGGAACTGCCGGCGCTTCTGCCGGGTTGTGCCGCAGCGAAAGCGCCGAAATCCGACGGGCGGGATAGATGCCCGTCTTGCTGGAAAGTCTACGGCCAGGGAAACAAAATAGGTTTCCTGATTCACGCCAGTTTGGCGCTTTATGGAAAATATCTATCTTGTAGAATTGATTTTTACAGAGATATTCTCTTTGCAGGTGCGCCGCCCATGTCCACTCCTCCCAAAATCGACGATACCGACCGCAAGATCCTGCGCGCGCTGCGCTCGGATGGCCGGCTGACGAACCTGAAGCTGGCGGAGCAGGTGGGCTTGTCGCCCACACCCTGTTGGAACCGCGTGAAGGCGTTGGAAGAGGCGGGGGTGATTGAGGGCTACGCGGCCCTGCTGAACCAGAAAGCGTTGGGCTTGCCGGATACGGTGATGATCGAAGTGACGCTGGAGCACCACGACGACGAGACGCTGGCGCGGTTCGGCGAAGAAATCACCCGGCTGCCCGAAGTGGTCGAAGCCTTTCTTGTCACAGGCGAATATGACTACCTGATCAAGGTGGCCGTGGCCGGCACCGAAGGCTACGAGGAATTCCTGCGCAAGCGCCTGTACAAGCTGCGCGGCGTGCGCCACAGCCGGTCTACATTTGTGCTGCGCCGCTTGAAGCACACGCCTTCGGTCGAACCGTGAGCGCGGGGGCGTTCAGCCCCCCAGAAATTCCTGGATGGCGCCGTTGAAGGCGCGCGGGTTGCCCAGGTTCATGCCGTGCGACGACCCCACGACGGTGACCCGATGCGCGTGCGGCAGCCATTGCGACAGCGCATCCAGCACGGCAGGATAGGGCGCGGGGCTGAGCGCGCCGCCGATCAACAGGGTTGGTAACTTCAGCGTGGCGATCTGTTGCGGCGTCAGGGTTTCCGGCTTTTCGTCGGCCTGGCCAAAGAGCGTGCCCACGTTGTCGCGCACCATCTCTTTGAACCACGGCACCATGCGCTGCCAGGTGTCTGGCCCCGTCACGGTGTCCACGAACAACGCCAGGCCTTCCTCGATTTCGCCTTGCCGGATCAACGCCAAGGCGCGCTGGCGAAAGCCGCCCCGCGCATCATCGCCACGGGGCAAGGGCAGGCCGGGATCGGCCAGCGTCAGGCTGCGCAGCGCATCGGGCTGGCGCAAGGCCACTTCCAGCGCCACGCGGCCGCCGCGCGAATGGCCCACCAGATGGGCGGGGCCGCCTGCGACGGTATCAATGAATTCCAACACATCGTCTGCGTGCTGATCGATGGAAAACCCATCGCCTTCGCCGTCCCAGGATTCCGGCCAGTAGCGGCGCAGGCACACCGCCAGCACGCGGAACGATTTGCCCAGCGGCGCCATCTGCGACTTCCAGTAGCGGCAGTCAGACAGGGAACCGTGCACCAGCACCATGGGCGCGCCGCTGCCGTATTCGGTGTAGGACATGGCGTAGCCGCCGATCAGGGCGGTTTGCAGGGGCAAGACGGGTTCGGAACGCATGAGGGGCAGGAAGGGGAAAGCCAGGTCCGCATTCTAGCCCGGCGCGGCGTGACGCCAGTGCGCGCCGCCGCTGATAAACTCGTTCGCAGTCTTACACGGAGCCCATCACGATGTCCCCTGAGTCTCTTGCTGCCTTGCCCGAATCGGCCCAACGCGTGGCCCGTCTGTTGCTGGAAATCGGTCACGACAAACCCGTCGTGGTCCTGCCGCAAACCGGCAAGACATCGGCGGAAGCCGCGGCGGGGCTAGGGTGTGAGGTGGCGCAGATTGCGAAGTCAATCATCTTCCGGCGCGCTGCCGACAATGCGCCGGTGCTCGTCATCGCCAGCGGCGCCAACCGCGTGGACGAGGCCAAGGTCGCCGAGCAGGTCGGCGCATTGGCCAAGGCCGACGCCAAGTTCGTGCGCGACAACACGGGTTACGCGATTGGCGGCGTCTGCCCCATCGGCCATGCCGTCAAACCGGTGATGCTGTTGGACGCTGACTTGTTCAATTACGACAGCCTGTGGGCCGCGGCCGGCCATCCGCACGCCGTGTTCAATCTGACCCCGCAGCAGTTGGCTGACATGACCGGCGCGCCGGTGGTGGATGTGGCTCAGCGCGCCTGAATTCAGTACTTGAGCCCTAGCAGCTGAGTTCCTGCGACTGAGCCAGCACGCGGGTCCCAGCGCCTGTGGGACGCCTGCTTCAGCGCGGGTGCTCGTCCAGCCCGTCGATCAGTACTTGCCGCAAGCCTCGCGAGCAGGCCTCGACCCGAGCTTGCACGCCATACACGGCCGCAAGCGATGCAGGCGTGATGACGTCCGCCGGCTTGCCTTGCGCGTGCAGCCGGCCTGCCTGAATCATCACGGCGCGGTCGGCGTGCTGTAAGGCCACGTTCAAGTCGTGCAGCACGATGACGCTGATCAGCCCGTGTTCCTGCGTTTCCTGCTTCAGCAGGCGCATCACGTGGAATTGGTAATTCAAGTCCAGGGCAGACAGGGGTTCGTCCAGCAGCAGCACGCGCGGATGGCGGATCAGCGCTTGCGCCAGCCCGACCAACTGCTTCTGTCCGCCAGACAGCGCATCCAGGTAATGCATCGCCAAGTGCGCGATGCCCAGCCGATCCAGCAGCCGCTCGATAGCGGCCATGTCCACGGGGGGCGCCAACGCGTTGTGGCTGGCATTGGCCGCGACCAGCACCGATTCAAAGACGCGCAGGTGCACGGCGGCCGGCAGGCTCTGCGGCAGATAAACCATGTGCTGGGCGCGTTCACCGACGCCCAGCCGGTTCAAGTCTTGGCCGTTCAGCAAGACGCGCCCGTGGCGGGTACGAACGAGCCCGGCCAGCGCCTTGAGCAAGGTGGATTTGCCGCTGCCGTTCGGGCCGAGCAGGGCGGTGACTTCCCCCGCCGCCAAGGCCGGAATCGATAGCGAGTGCAACACGTCCTCGCGGCCATAGCCCGCGCTTAGTTGATCGATATCCAGGGGGGCTCCGCGCGTCATGGCAGTTGCCGGCGCAGCACCACCGCCACGAAAAAGGGAATGCCGACCAACGCCGTCACGATGCCCACGGGTACGACCACATCTGGCAGCAGATTTTTCGAGACGACGGAAGCCAGGGACAAAATCAGCGCGCCCACCAGCGCGCTGCCCGGCAGATAAAAACGATGGTCTTCACCGAACAGGCGGCGCGCAATGTGCGGGGCCACCAATCCGATGAAACCAATCGTGCCGACAAAAGCCACGGCCAACGCCGACAGCAGGCTGACGCGCGCCAGCGCCGCGACACGCACCCGGCGCACGTCCACGCCGAAACTGGCGGCGCGGTCTTCGCCCAAGCGCAGCGCGGTCAGCTTCCAGGATTGGCGCATCGCCACCGGCAGCGTCAGCACGATTGCCGTCACCATCACGCCCACGCTCGTCCAGCTGGACCGCGCCAGGCTGCCCATGGTCCAGAACACCAGGCTCTGCAACGCTTCCGCGCTGGCCAGGAACTGCACCAGCGACACCAGTGCATTGAACGTGAACACCATCGCAATGCCGAACAGCACGACGCCCGACGTGTTCATGCCGCTCCATCGGGCGACGGTGTCCAGCAACAATGCCGCCCCGATTGCAAAGACGAAGGCGTTGCCCCCGATCAGCCAACCGCTGGGCACGCCTGGAATGCCAAATTGCAAGACGATCGCCAGCGACGCGCCCAAGGCGGCGGCCGACGACACGCCCAGCGTGTAGGGGCTGGCCAGCGGGTTGTTCAGGATGGTCTGCATTTCGGCGCCTGCTAGCCCCAAGGCCATGCCCACCAGGGCGGCCATCAAGGCGGAAGGCAGTCGGATGTCCCACACGATGACGCGGTAGGTGGCGTCGGCGGCTTCCGGCCCGCTCAACGTTCGCCACAGCTCGCGCCAAGGCAGGCCCGTTGGGCCGATGGTGAAGTCGATCAGCAGCGCCATGAAAATCGCCGCCAGCAGCAGGGCGATAAGCCCTGCGCGGCGGCGCAGGATGTGCCGGTACGCGCTGACCGCGCTAGCGGCGTGGCGCATTACTGCAGCAGTTGCAGGCGGCTCTTGGCCGTGCTTGCCGCGGGCGAGTTCGGGTAGTCGCGAACGATGCGCTGCAGCGACGCCTTGGCGCCGGCGCGGTTGTTCAGTTCGATCTGGCCGCCGGCGATGATCAGCAGGGCGTCCGGCGCGCGCGCGTTGTCGGGCGACTTCTGCACCATGGCGGTCAGCTGTTCGATGGCGCCCTTGAAGTCCTTCATGCCGTAGCGGCTACTGCCCAGGTAGAACTGTGCGCTGGGGGCCAGCTGGCTGTTCGGGTAGAGGGCGGTAAAGGCGGCCAGCGATTCGGCGGCGTCCTTGTACTGGCCTTTGCGGAACAGGTCCATGGCGCCGTCATAGGCGGCTTGTTCTTGCGGGTCGCCGGCAGCGGTGCCCGGCGGGTTCGTGCCGCTGGGTGCGCCCGGCTTGGCGCTGGGCTGTTGGCGGGACACCAGTTCCAGCTGGTCGCGCAGTTGGGCGACTTCCTGTTGCAGGGATTGAATCTGGTCGGCCAATTGCAGCTTGGCGCGCTGGCTTTGCTCGTTCTGCTGCTGAACCTGCTGACGCAAATCCAGAATGGCCTTACGAGCCTCGTCATCGGAAAAAGCGTGAGCGGGCGCCGTCAGGGCCGCAAGCACCAGGCCAGTGGCCACCATCAGAGGACGCAGAGACAGAACGTTATCGCGCATGAATATTCCCGGGTATAAAAACAAACGTCGGGACGGCCGGCTGACCGTCCCGACGCGTGGTAGGGCTCTTGGACTAAGCGAAAAGCTTAACGCAGATAGTTGATATCGGCGCGGCGGTTTTCAGCAAAGTCGGCTTCCGACGTACCCGTCGACTTCGGCTTTTCTTTACCGAAGCTGATGGTTTCGATCTGGTTGTCGCTGACGCCCAGCAGGGTCATCATGCGACGCACGGCGTCTGCACGACGCTGGCCCAGGGCCAGGTTGTACTCAGCACCGCCGCGTTCGTCGGTGTTGCCTTCGATCTTGACCTTCTGCTGCTGGTGCGAAGCCAGGTAGCGGGCGTGGGTTTCGACCAAGCCGCGGTACTGGTCCGACACGGTGTAGCTGTCGAAATCAAAGTACACCGAGCGCTGTTGCGCCAGGATGCTTTGGGGGTTAAAGGGATCAAGGATTTGGCCAGAGGCCGAAGATCCTTGGCCAGCGCCTCCGCCCTGACCCGCTTTATCGTCGAGAGGGACGGAGCTGCAAGCTGCCAGCGTGGCAGCCAGAGCGGCAATGGTCAGGCTTTTGGCAATGCGCGACTTCATGATAGTTCCTTTGCAAAGAGAGTCACACGTGTTATCGGGTAAATGGGCCCCAAGTCGGTTCACGTATTTCCCCGTTCAGTACCGAAAGCGTCTGCCGTACGCGGCCATCGCTCGAGACACCCGCAAGTACGCTACGGCCATTTTGGATAGCGGCGTAAAGGACTTGCATGCCATTCGGCGCGAAACTTGGCGACTGATCGTCACGACCATCAGTGATCAAGGATTCGGAGCCTGAGGACAGGTTCAACGACGCGATTCGAAACGCGCCGTCGCGTCTTGCAACGTACAGCAGCGTCGATCCATCGGGGGAAATTCGGGGTGATATGTTGTAACCACCATTAAACGTGAGGCGGCGTGCGTCGCCACCTGTCGAGCCGGTCTGGTAGATTTGCGGCCCGCCGCTGCGGTCACTCGTAAAGATAATGGAAGCACCGTCTGGCGTAAAGGTCGGTTCGGTGTCAATCCCGGGAGAACGCGTAACTCGCGTGGGATTCGACCCGTCGGACGCGCCAACGATGTAAATTTGCGACAAACCATCACGCGTCAACGCCACGGCAAGCTTGGAGCCATCGGGCGACCAGGCGGGGGCGCTGTTGTTGCCCTTGAAGTTGGCAACGGGAACGCGGGCGCTGGTAGCCAATGTGTGCACGTAGACAACCGGCTTGCCGGACTCGAAGCTCACGTAGGCCAGCTTGGCGCCATCGGGCGACCAGGACGGCGAAATGATGGGCTCGCGCGAACGCAGGGCCACTTGCGGGTTTTGCCCGTCAGCGTCGGCCACTTGCAGTTCGTAGGTCGCGCCCTTCTTCAGCACGTAGGCGATGCGCGTCGAGAACACGCCGCGAACGCCGGTGATCTTCTCGTAGATGCGGTCAGCAATCTGGTGCGCAACGCGGCGCAGTTCTTGCTCGGTGCCAGAGAACGCCACGCCATCCAGTTGGCCCTTCTTGACCGTGTCGGCCAAGCGGTAGCGCACGTCGTAGCGGCCATCGGCGCCACGGGTGATGCTGCCGTAAGCCAGGAAGTCGGCGCCTTTACCGCGCCAATCGTCATGGGCGATGGGGGAGTCGACGTTCAGGCCGGAGCCGGCGGCGTTGATCAGGCGGAACTGGCCCGTGCGGGTCAAGTCAGCGCGGATCACTTCGGCCAGGGCGCGGCCGTGGGTGTCATCAACGGCGAAATCGGCGATGGCGACGGGATACTGCGTCGCGCCAGTGCCAGAAATATCAACACGCAATTGCGCATGGGCGGGTTTCACTGCCATCAGGCAGAGCGCGAGGATCAGCAAGCCGAGCCCATACGATCGCCAGAGAGCGAGGAGCGAACCTCGTCGGCTATAAGCGGGAGTCATATTCATCAATCTCCTGTCAATCATACATTTTGTGCACTACGTCAATGAACTTGTCGTAGCCGCCCGTGGAGGGCTTCGGGAAGGGGTTGCAACGGCGGATGCCGGTTTCGACCGCGCGGTCGAATGCCGGATTGCCCGACGATTCGGTCAGCGACACGCCGTTCACCTTCCCGTCAGTGCCTAACTGTACCCGGTATTGTGCCGTCGGATTGGTGCTGCCGGCCCGCGGCGGAGGCTGATATGCCACGCCCGGCAGGATGCAAGCGCGCACCTTTGCGGCATAGCCGTTATCGCGTCCACCGCCCGCCTGATTGCGGTCAGCCGTGCCGCCGGGGATGCCGGCTGCGCCCAGGGCGTCGTTGCGGAATGCGTCCTTCAACGCCTTGTCGGCAGCCGCCTTCTTCGCGGCAGCGGCCTTCTCGGCGGCCGCTTTTTCAGCAGCAGCCTTCTCCGCAGCGGCCTTCTCTGCCGCCGCCTTTTCGGTAGCCGCCTTTTCAGCGGCAGCCTTCTTGGCGGCGTCGTCCTTGGCCTTCTTTTCAGCAGCGGCCTTGTCGGCAGCGGCCTTCTCGGCGGCAGCCTTGTCAGCAGCGGCCTTTTCAGCCGCAGCCTTCTCGGCCGCTTTCTCGGCGGCAGCCTTTTCCGCAGCCTGGCGTTCTTGCTCCAGGCGCTTCTTCTCTTTCAGTTCAGCCTGCTTGCGTTCCTCTTCGAGGCGCGCCTTTTCCTTGGCTTCCGCTGCCTGGCGAGCCTTCTCTTCCTGCTCGCGCTTCTTCTTGGCTTCCTGAATGGCGATCTCGGGGTCCACTTCCTCGGTCTTCGGCTGAACCTGGGGTTCAGGCTTGGGCGGAGGAGGGGGAGGAGGCGGTGGCGGCGGCTCGGGCGCCTTTTCAGGCTCCGGCTGCGGCTCGGGCTTGGGTTGCGGCTTGGGCGGTTCGGGTTGGGGCGTGGGCGGCGGGGCGACGGGCGAATTGCCGTCAGCCCAGAGTTGGACCTCGACGGGGCCGGGGGCCTCCGTGCGCCAGTTCACGCCAAAGATCAAGGCGACCAGCAGCAGCAAGTGCACCGCCACAGCCAGAATGAGCGCATTCCGGTTGTCGTTGTTGGGCGGGGTGGCGGGTGGGCCGCTGCGGTGTCGAATTATGGGTGGCGTCATGGGCGTTGCGTGCCGGACATGCCGGCGGAAGGCGGCACGTTAGCGTTTTTTCGCGGATGCGGGCTGGGAGGAACCGGCGGCGGACTGATCCACCAGCAGGCCCAGGCGGGTGATGCCGTTGGTGCGCAGTTCGTCCATCACCTT
Organism: Achromobacter sp. 01N37; assembly: GCF_056399725.1. Taxonomy (NCBI): domain Bacteria; kingdom Pseudomonadati; phylum Pseudomonadota; class Betaproteobacteria; order Burkholderiales; family Alcaligenaceae; genus Achromobacter; species Achromobacter sp. 01N37. The sequence goes on along the minus strand of NZ_JBFTRX010000014.1, from coordinate 24,583 downwards.
CACGACCGTCTCGTAGGGCACCTTGCCGTCGGCGGCGATGACCACCGGCGTTTCCGCGGTAATACGCGAACGCACTTGCGCCACCAGTTCGGGGCGCGCGATGTCCTGCAGGGTTGCGCCGGGTTCGCGCATGCGCAGGGCGATCTTGCCATCTTCCGAAATCTGGACTTCCAGCGGCTTCACAGGCACGTCCGAGGCCGCCCCGACCGAGGGCAACTGGATCAGGCCCGGCGTGATCAGGGGCGCGGTCACCATGAAGATGACCAGCAGCACCAGCATCACGTCGATGTACGGCACCACGTTGATGTCGGCCTTCATGCGGCGGCCGGACCTGCCGCGTGAGCTTACCGAGGGCATTAGCGCACCTGCCGTTGCAGAATGTTCAGGAATTCATCGACGAAGCTGTCGAAACGGATCGAGATGCGGTCGATGTCATTCGTGAAGCGGTTGTAGGCGACCACGGCGGGGATGGCGGCGAACAGGCCGATGGCGGTAGCGATCAGCGCTTCCGCGATACCGGGGGCCACCGAAGCCAGCGTGGCTTGCTGCATGTTCGACAGGCCGATGAAGGCGTGCATGATGCCCCAGACCGTACCCAGCAGGCCGATGTACGGCGACACCGAACCGGCCGAAGCCAGGAAGTTCAGGTGCGATTCCAGCGAATCCATTTCGCGTTGGTAGGCGGCGCGCATGGCGCGGCGCGGGCCGTCGAGCAGGGCGGTGGCGTCACCGGCGGAGTTACCGCGGCGGGCCTTCAGGAATTCGGTCATGCCGGCATCGAAGATGCGGGCGAGGGCGCCCTGTTCATCGCGGCGCGAGGCCACGGCCTGTTGCAGCATGGACAGGTCGCCGCCCGACCAGAAGTCGTCTTCAAAGCGGCGCGTCTGGGTATGCGCGCGCTTGATGGCCAGGCGTTTGGCGAAAATATAGGTCCAGGACATGATCGAAATGCCCAACAGCATCAGCATGATCAGCTGGACCGGCACGCTGGCGTGCGAAATCAGCGAAAGCAACGACATGTCGTTGGTGACTTGCATGGTTATTCCTGAATGAATTCCAGTTTTGCGCGAACGTCAGCCGGCAACTCCGCCGGCCGCATGTGAATGGCGTCGACACAGCAGACTTGGATGTTGCCTTCGGCAAGCAGTTCCCCGTCGCGTTCCGCGCGCTGCGCGAAGTGTATCGAAGCGCGGCCGAGTTTGGTGATTCGGCTGCGTATGGTAAGCAAATCGTCTAGCTTGGCCGGTTTCCGGTAAGACATGTCCAAGGAGCGGACAACAAATAAGCGTTGTTCGCTGGCGGCCAGGCTGGACTGGTTGACTCCCAGGTTGCGCAGCCACTCGGTGCGTGCGCGTTCCAGGAATTTCAAGTAGTTAGCGTAGAAAACCACCCCGCCCGCATCCGTGTCTTCGTAATAGACACGGACTTGCAGGAGGGATTCGGCAGACTTCGGATCGGTCACGGTACGGATAGGCAATGAAGCGGGGTCGGGACGCGGGAAGTCCGTAGCTACTATGGGGTTTAAAGGGTGTCGAGTTTCGTCAGCACCGCTTCAAGCGCGGACTCTACCGGAATCTTGGCCGCTTCGGTTTCCCGACGCGCTTGCAATTCCACCACACCATCGTTCAGGCCGCGTTCTCCAACTGTTACACGCAGCGGGGCGCCAATCAGTTCCCACTCGGCAAACATGACGCCGGGGCGGGCATCGCGGTCGTCCAGAATGACGTCCACGCCGCGCGCCAGCAGCGATTCATAGAGCTTCAGGGCAGTGTCACGCACCGTTTCACTTTTGCCCCAGCCCACCGGGCAAATTACCACTTCGAACGGGGCAATGGCGCGGGGCCAGATGATGCCGCGGGCGTCGTGGTTCTGCTCGATGGCGGCGCCCACGATACGGGTCACGCCGATGCCGTAGCAGCCCATTTCCAGTGTGGCCGGCTTGCCGGTTTCGTCCAGGAAGGTGGCTTTCAGGGCTTCGGAGTACTTCTTGCCCAGGTAGAAAACGTGTCCTACTTCGATGCCGCGCTGGATGGAAAGCGTGCCCTTGCCATCCGGCGACGGGTCGCCCGCGACCACGTTGCGCAGATCGGCCACGAGCTCGGGCTCGGGCAGGTCGCGGCCCCAGTTTACGCCCTGGATGTGGAAATCTTCTTTGTTCGCGCCGCAGACGAAATCGGCCATGTTGGCAACCGTACGGTCGGCAATCACGTGCACCGGCTTGGCCGTCTTGACCGGACCCAGGTAGCCGGGCTTGCAACCGAAATACTCGACGATCTCGCTTTCGGTGGCGAAGCGGAAGCCCGCCAGGCCCGGCAGCTTGCCCGTCTTGATCTCGTTCAGTTCGTGGTCGCCGCGCAAGAGCAGCAGCCAGATGTCGACTTTGCCCTTGTCGCCGTCGGTGGCCAGGACGATCGACTTGATCGTCTTTTCCAGCGGCAGGCCCAGCAGCTTGGCCACGTCTTCGCACTTGGCCGCGCCGGGGGTGGCGACCTCGGCCATGGCTTGGGTGGCGTCACCGCGGGTCGGGTACAGCGCCACGGCTTCGGCCAGCTCGATGTTGGCGGCGTAGTCGGTGTCGGCGTTGTAGACCAACAGATCTTCGCCGGTGTCGGCGATAACCTGGAATTCATGGCTGCGCGTGCCGCCAATGGAGCCCGTATCGGCCGCAACGGCGCGGAATTCCAGGCCCAGACGGCTGAAAATCCGCATGTACGCGGCGTACATGTTGTCGTAGCTCTTGAGCGCGCCCGCCTCGTCACGGTCGAAGGAGTAGGCGTCCTTCATGGTGAATTCGCGGCCGCGCATCAGGCCGAAGCGCGGACGGCGTTCGTCACGGAACTTGGTCTGAATGTGATAGAAATTCAGCGGCAACTGGCGATAGCTGTGGATTTCGTTGCGCGCGATGTCCGTGATGACTTCCTCGGACGTGGGCTGCAGCACGAAGTCGCGCTGATGGCGGTCTTTGATGCGCAGCAGTTCAGCGCCGTACTGCTCCCAGCGGCCCGATTCCTGCCAGAGTTCGGCGGGTTGCACCACCGGCATCAGCAGCTCGATGGCGCCCGAGGCGTTCATTTCCTCGCGGACGATAGCCTCGACCTTGCGGATGATCTTCAGGCCCAGGGGCATGTAGGTGTAGATGCCGCCCGCGAGTTTGCGGATCATCCCGGCCCGGGTCATCAGCTGGTGGCTGGCGACTTCGGCTTCGGAAGGGGCTTCTTTGAGGGTGTTGATGTGGTAGTTGGATGCGCGCATGTTTAAAGGTGGCAGCAGATACGTATAATCGACTGTAATTGTATTGAATTCGGTGGGGGTGGCCCATGCTTGACCGCGAAGGCTACCGCCCCAATGTCGGCATCATTCTCGTCAACAGTCGAAACGAGGTCTTTTGGGGCAAGCGTATCAGGGAACATGCATGGCAGTTCCCCCAGGGCGGCATCAAATATGGCGAAAGCCCGGTGCAGGCCATGTATCGCGAACTCCATGAAGAGGTGGGCTTGAAGCCCGAGCATGTCCGTATTTTGGGGCGTACACGCGATTGGTTACGTTATAACGTGCCCGATCACTTCGTCCGGCGTGAGTGGCGTGGCCACTATAAAGGACAAAAACAGATTTGGTTCTTGTTGCGCCTGGTAGGACGTGACAGTGATGTGTGCTTGCGCGCGACGCAGCATCCGGAATTCGATGCCTGGCGCTGGAGCCAGTATTGGGTGCCCCTGGACGCCGTGATCGAGTTCAAGCGTGACGTCTATACCCAGGCGTTGAACGAGTTGTCGGCGATCCTCTTTCGGCGTCATCACGAAACCCGCTACCTGCGCCAGCGCGTGCATGGGCAGCGGGCAGCAGAGAATTTGCCCGAAGGAACGGACGGTCATGCGCATATTGTTGGTTGAAGACGAACGGGACATGGCGTCCTGGTTGATGCGCGCGCTCGCCCAGAGCGGGTTTGTGCCAGACCATGCGGCAGACGCCCGCACGGCCGAGGCATTCATGGCAGGCACGGAATATGACGCCATCGTCATGGACCTGCGCCTGCCCGACAAGCACGGGCTGGTCGTCTTGCGTGAAATGCGCAACCGCGACGACCGCACGCCCGTGCTGTTGTTGACGGCCCAGGGCGCATTGCAGGATCGGGTCCGTGGCCTGAATCTGGGCGCGGACGATTTCCTGACCAAGCCTTTCGCGTTGGAAGAACTGGAAGCGCGGCTGACCGCGTTGGTGCGCCGCAGCCGTGGCCGCCAGCATCCGCGCCTGCAATGCGGCTCGCTCTCGTACGACAGCGAAAGCCGCGCCTTCACGCTGGACGGTTCCTTGCTTTTCCTGACGCCCCGCGAGCATGCCGCGCTGGCCGCGTTGCTGACTCGCAGTGGCTACCCCGTGGACAAGTCACAATTGTTCGGCAAAGTCTTCACGCATGACAGCGAAGCCAACCCCGACGCCATCGAGGTCGTGCTGCACCGTCTGCGCAAGAAGCTCGCCGGCAGCGACGTGCGCATCGTTACCGTACGCGGATTGGGCTACATGCTGGAAAGTGTCGCCAGCGAATCCGCCGAATCGGAATCCTAAGTGAGCCTGCGGATTCCGGGGCTGCCGCGCGTCGGCATCCGCGCGCTGCTGATCATCCTGCTGCTGCCCGGCGTGGTGGTATTGCTGGTCATCGACAGCCTGAACGACTACCGCACCCTGGCCGAGATCACCAACGAGGCGTATGACAGCGCCTTGGTGGAGCCCGCGCGCGTGCTGGAAAGCAGCCTCGAATTCACGCCGGACGGCAACTTGCAAGTGGCCACGCCGCTGTATGCGCAGGTGATGCTGGAATCCCGCGCGGGCCTGCGCAAGTATTTCCGCATTGAACAGATTGATCCCCCGCTGCCGGACGGTTCGCCCGTGCCGACGGACCAGGGCAAGACGCTCTTGGGCATGCCCGAAATGCCGCGTCCCCCGACCTGGCCGCGTTCCAACGGCCAACCCATCTTCTACGACGGCGTTTATCGCAATGATCCGGTGCGCGTCGTGTCGGTGGTGCGCGATCTCTATTATCAGGGCCAGCATCGTCAGGTGCTGGTTGTGGTGGCGGAAAGCACGGGTAAGCGGATCGAGGCCGAGAACAACGCGCGGCGCCAGGAAATTCTGCGTGATGCGCGAATGCTGGCGCTGGTGGTGGTGCTGGTGTGGTGGGGCGTGTCGTGGGCGTTGAAACCGTTGCGCCGCCTGCGTGCCGATATCCGCAATCGCCGTCCTGACGATCTGACGCCGCTGGACGCCTCGCGCGTGCCTAGCGAGGTGTCGCCGCTGGTCGACGCCGTCAATCACCACATCGCCCGTTACCGCCGCGTGTTGGATGAGCAGTCGCATTTTCTGGCGGACGCGTCGCATCAGCTGCGCACGCCGCTGGCCATCATGTTGACGCAGGCGCAGTACGCGCTACGTGAGCGCGACCCGGCGCGTACCCGCGAAGGGCTGCGCGCCATCGTGGACCAGTTGGGCCGCACGCGCCGCCTGACCGAACAGCTGCTGTCCTTGGCGCACGCCAACCAGGCGGATCAGTTGCCGCGCCAATTGCTCGACATGAATGCCGTGTCGCGCGAAGTCGTGCTTCAGTACTTGCCGCTGGCACACGAGAAGCAGCAGGATCTGGGTTGGGTGCAGGCTGTTTCGGAAGCGGGGCTTGAAGTTGCCGCGCCGGTATCGGGCAACGAGGCCGAGCTGCACGAAGCCCTGTCCAATCTGGTGCACAACGCCATTCATTACGCGCCGGTCGGCGCGCGCATCACCGTGTCGGTCAACCGGCTGGAGCATCGCGCCGAGGTCTCCGTGTCCGACAATGGCCCCGGCCTCGACCCCGACTTGCGCGGTCGTGCCTTCGCCCGTTTCGAACGCGTGGGCACGGACAAACCTGTCACGTCCAGCGGGTCTGGTCTGGGGTTGGCCATCGCGCGCGCCTATGCGCGCCGAAATGATGGCGACATTGAACTGCGCGATGGCGAGCCCAATGCGCAAGGCGGAGTCGGCCTGGCGTCGGTGCTGTGGCTGCCGCTGGCGCCCACCGTGTCGCAGTACCCGCGGCCGCTTGATGTCGAGCTGAAAGGCGAGCAATAAAGCGAGCATCAAAGCAGGCAATAAAGCAGGCAACAGAGCAGGCATCGACGCAGGTCACAAAGCAGGCATCGAAGCAGGCATCGAAGCAGGCATCGAAGCAGGTCACAAAGCCGGCATCAAAGCCGGCAACGTCGCCGCTTTCACCCCCCGGCTTTCAAATTTTTTTCTCTTTTCCCCCTTTCTTACGCAGCATCCACTCAGGGATTACCCCTGAATTCAGGAATGCGACAGCGCATAGAAAGCGGATTAGCAGCTTCCCTCCGTAATCTGCGCTCCGGCTCGTTGTTAAAGGGCCGGGCGAGGCTCGTGTCGAGCGCCGCATCAAGGGCCGGCACGGTCCTGCACCAGGAAGGAGGATGGAAGTGCAAAAAAATATCAACAGAAAGGACTACTACGGCGGCGCGCTGATGGTCCTGATCGGGTTGGGGGCGATATACGGCGGCACCGACTATCACATCGGGTCGCTGAGCCACATGGGCCCGGGGTTTTTTCCCGCCGCACTTGGCGGCTTGCTGGCGCTGACGGGCGTGCTGATTGCAATCTCTGCGAGGTCGGGCGAACCGTCGGCGCCCGCACCGGCCGAAGGCCATCCGCACGGCTTGCCGGACATGCGCGGCAGCATCTGCATCTTGCTGGGCATTCTGGCCTTCTTGCTGCTGGGGCATTACGGCGGCCTGCTGCCGGCGACGTTCGCCATCGTGTTCATCTCGGCACTCGGTGACCGCAAGAACACCATCAAGCAAGCCATCCTGCTGTCGGTCGGAATGTCCGCGATTGCGGTCGTCGTTTTCTGGTGGGCGCTGCAACTGCAGCTGCCGCTGTTTCGTTGGGGTTGACGCGCCATGATCTCTCAATCTTTGATGGACCTTTGGTACGGCTTCGGTGTCGCGTTCCAGTGGCACAACCTGATGTGGTCGTTCTTTGGCGTGCTGGTGGGTAACCTCATTGGCGTGCTGCCCGGCATGGGCGCCTTGTCGGCGATTTCCATTCTGCTGCCGCTGACCTACGTCATGCAGCCCGTGCCTGCCATTCTGATGCTGGCCGGTATTTTCTACGGTTCGCAATACGGCGGCGCCATCGGCGCCATCCTGCTCAACCTGCCTTCGCATCCGCCGCACGCGGTCACCTGCCTTGATGGTTATCCATTGACCAAACAAGGCAAGGGCGGAACTGCGCTGGGCATCACGATGATCTGCTCGTTCTTCGCGGCATCGGTTGGCATCATCGTCATGATCTTCGCGTCGCCCTTGCTGGTCGAAGTGGCGTTCAAGTTCGGCCCGACCGAGATCTTCTCGATCATGTTGCTGGGCTTGCTGGCAGGCGCCACGATGTCGCGCGGCTCGCCGCTCAAGGGCGTGGCGATGACGCTCTTCGGCCTGATGTGCGGCGTGGTGGGCACGGACGTGAACACCGGCACCATCCGTTTCTCGTTCGGCCTGCTGGACTTGTCCGACGGCCTGGAGCTGGTGGCGATCTCGATGGGTCTGTTCGGCGTGGCCGACTTCCTGATGAGCGTGAACCGCATGACCATCATCGGCAGCGGCGCCAAGCTGCGCATTCGCGACATGCGGCCGACGAAGCAGGAATTGAAGACGGCGTTCTGGCCCATGGTGCGCGGCACCGCGGTTGGCACGTTGTTCGGCGCCATGCCCGGCACCGGCCCGACCATCACCACGTTCGTGGCCTACGCGTTGGAACGCAAGATCTCGAAGACGCCGGAAAAATTCGGCACCGGCATGATCGCAGGCGTGGCTTCGCCGGAAGCGTCGTCGCACTCGAAGACGCAGGTCGACTTCATCCCCACGATGAGCCTGGGCATCCCCGGCGACGCGGTGATGGCGCTGATTCTGGGCGCGCTGCTGATCCAGGGCATTCAGCCTGGCCCGCAGCTGATCACCGAGCATCCGGACATCTTCTGGGGCCTGATCGCCAGCTTCTGGGTGGGTAACGTGCTGCTGATGGTGCTGAACGTGCCGCTGATCGGCGTGTGGGTCAAGCTGCTGCAAGTGCCGTACCGCTATCTGTTCCCGTCCGCGTTGTTCTTTATCGCGGTGGGCGTGTACAGCACGCAGAACAGCCTCTTCCAGATTTGGGAAGTGCTGGCCTTCGGTGTGATCGGCGCTATCTTGATGACGCTGGAATTCTCGGTGGCCCCCATCTTGCTCGGCTTCGTGCTGGGGCCGATGGTGGAAGAGAACTTCCGCCGCGCACTGCTGCTGTCGCGTGGGGATCTGGCGGTGTTCGTGCAACGCCCGATCAGCGCCTGGTTCATCGCTGCCAGCGCCTTGCTGATCCTGCTGCAAGTGTGGGCGTTCCTGCGCCGCGGCAAGGGCAAAGGCAAGAACAAGCCTGAAGTGCCGCAAACGGTTTAAGCGGCACTTACCAAGCGGTACTTACGCTTGCGTGGCAACGGCCCGGCTTCATGCCGGGCCGTTTGATTTGTGAGTCGCCATCCTGCATGCTTGAGGTTTCCGAAAGCCCTGAACCCGACACCATGCACATTCTCTTTGCCTGCCCCCATCACGATCCCGACGTCTGGGTGCCGCGCCTGGAAGCCTCCATGCCCGGTTGCCGCATTTCGGTATGGAACCCTGACGGCCCGCCTTCGGGCGCGGAAGTCGCCCTGGTCTGGCGTCCGCCGGCAGAGCTCTTCAAGCACGAGACGGGCATCACAACCCTGTTCAACCTTGGTGCGGGCGTTGATGCGTTGTTGAAGATGCCCGAGATCCCCGAGCACGTGCGCATCGTGCGCCTGGAAGACGCCGGCATGTCGGTGCAGATGGCCGAGTACGCCTTGTATGCGCTGTTGCGTGTGTCGCGCGATTTTGAAGCTTTCGATCAGGCGCAGGCCCGTCAGCATTGGGATACGCGTGAAGGCACGGCGCAATCGGATTGGCCCGTGGGCGTGCTGGGGCTGGGTCAGGTTGGTGCGCGTGTGGCGCAGACGCTGGCTGAATTCGGTTATCCGGTTGCCGGGTGGTCGCGTTCGCCGCGCGATATTACCGGCGTCGAATCCTTTGCTGGCGAAGCCGCGCTGCCGGCGTTCCTGGCCCGTACGCGCTTCCTGGTGAATGTGCTGCCGCTAACGCCCGATACGCGTGGCATTCTGAACCGCGACACGCTGTCCCAACTGCTGCCCAATGCGCACCTGGTCAACGTGGGCCGCGGCGAGCATCTGGTGGAAGACGATCTGGTGCAGATGCTGGAAGAAGGCGAGATCGCGGGCGCCACGCTCGATGTGTTCCACTCCGAGCCCTTGCCCCAGGATCACCCGTTTTGGCGCGATCCGCGCGTCCACGTCACGCCGCATATTGCAGCGCGCACACTGCGCGATGAAAGCATCGCGCAAATCGCGGGCAAGGTCGCGCAGCTGATGCGCGGCGAAGCCATCACCGGTGTCGTCGAACGCACGCGGGGTTACTAACCTTTTACTGAGCGGCAGTTGCAACGGGGACCACGGCCTTTTCCAGCCGTTGGTACATCGACGGCAGCCGTTGCGACAGGAAATCCAGCAAGGTCCGGACGGCGGGCATCATGCCCCGCCGCGACGGATAAATGCAATGCACGATCCCCTCTGGTGATTGCCATTGCGGCAGCACTGGCACCAGCTGACCGCGGCGCAATTCCTCTTGCGTCGCAATTGACGGCAGYAGCGCAATGCCCCGGCCGCGTACCGCTGCTTCCGTCAGCACGATGAAGTCATTGCAGGACAGTTGTGGCTTGAGCTCAATCTGCACCTCTTCGCCCTTGTCGTTGCGCAAGGGCCAACGCACCTCGTTTTGCGGATCAGAAAAGCTCAGCGTCGTGTGCGACGCCAGATCTTGCGGCGTGTCGGGCGTGCCGTGACGTTGCAGATAACCGGGGCTGGCGACGAGCGTGCCACGCGCCGTGCCCAGATGACGCACGACCAGTTCTGCGTCGGTATCCAGCTTTGTGCGCACGCGCAGCGCCAGGTCGACGCCTTCGCGGATCAGGTCCACGCGTCGGTTCGTCACCAGCAACTGCACCGATATCGCTGGCCACGCATCCAGGAATTCCGGCAGCAGCGGCGCCAGCACGTCCTGCGCAATGGATACGGGGCAACTCACGATTACCGGGCCGGCGGGCTCTGACTGCAATTGCCGCATGGCGTCGTCCGCAGCACGCGCGGAGGCCGCCATCTCGCGGCAGTAATGCAGATAACGTTCCCCCGCTGATGTCAGGCGCAGCCGGCGTGTCGTGCGTTGCAGCAGGCGCACGCCAAGGCTTTCCTCCAGATGGGAAATCCGGCGTGACAATCGGGATTTGGGAATATCCAGCGCGCGAGCCGCAGCGCTGAAGCCGCCTTGCTCGACGACTTGAGAGAAATAGTAGAGGTCGTTTAGATCTTGCATGATTGTTCTATTCCTGGAACGAACAGTTCATCATACCTGGGTTTATGCGAACAATGAACGGATCTACAGTGACGCCATGCATTCGGGATCTGCCAACGCCATTCGGCGTCAAGCCCTAGTCCAAAACGCTTTCAAGCATCGGGCGTGGCGCTGACAGATCCTGGCCGTCCGCCCAAGGCGGACCATCCCTGGAGAAATTTGCAATGAAAACCCTCGTTATCCTTTCCTCGATTCTCGGCGACCGTTCCAACAGCAAGCAATTGGCCGATCACCTGATTGCGCGCGTCAAAAACGCCAACCCGGCCGCGGCCGTGAAGGTGCGCGACATCGGCGCGCAACCCATTCCTTACTTCGATGGCAATACCGCTGGCGCCCTGTTCACGCCGGCCGATGCTCGCAGCGTTGAGCAACAGCGCATCGTTGAACTTAGCGATACGCTGGTCGCCGAAGTGATGGAAGCCGACCGCATTGTGTTTGCCGTGCCGGTCTACAACTTCAACCTGCCGGCCCAGTTCAAGAGCTATCTGGACTACCTGGCCCGCGCCGGCGTCACGTTCCGTTATACGCCCGAAGGCGTGCCGGAAGGCCTCGTCAAGGGTAAACAGGTGTTTGTGTTGACGGCACGCGGCGGCAAGGCTGAAGGCACGCCGTCGGACACGCTGACGCCGTACCTGCGCCAGATGCTGAGCTTCCTGGGCATGAACGACGTCACGTTCATCGCCGCTGAAGGCATGGCGATGGGCGAAGTGGCCGCGCTGGAAGGCGTGACGCTGGCCAAGCAACGCATCGACGCGCTGCTGCTGGATGCCGTAGAAGCGGACCTGGCCGCGTAATCGGGTGCCGCGCAAGCGGCATTGCGCTGCCGACGTGCCAAAGTAAAAAGGCGAGCCGCAGGGCTCGCCTTTTTCATGGCCGCTGCTACGCGGCTAAGAACACGCCGCGCGGCTTAGTCGCGCAAACGCTTGATCAGGCTGGACGTATCCCAGCGGCCGCCGCCCATCTTTTGGACGTCGCCATAAAACTGATCCACCAGCGCCGTCACCGGCACGCGCGCGCCGTTGTTGCGCGCCTCGGCCAGTACCAGGCCCAGGTCCTTGCGCATCCAATCCACCGCGAAGCCGAAGTCGAACTTGTCGTCGACCATGGTGCCGCCCCGGTTTTCCATCTGCCAGCTTTGTGCCGCGCCCTTGCTGATCACATCCAGCACCAGCTTCATGTCCAGATCCGCCGCCTGGCCAAAGGCCACGGCTTCGGACAAGCCCTGCACGAGGCCGGCGATGCAGATCTGGTTGACCATCTTGGCCAGCTGTCCGGCGCCCGATGCGCCCACCAGCGTGACTGCGCGGCCAAAGCTCTGCGCCACCGGCTTGATGGCGTCGAACACGGCTTGTTCACCGCCGCACATGATGGTCAGCGCGCCATTGACGGCGCCGGCCTGTCCGCCCGAGACGGGCGCGTCCACGAAATTCAGGCCCAGGCCCTTGGCTTGAGCGTAGAGTTCGCGCGCAACATCGGCGGACGCGGTGGTGTGGTCGACGAACACGGCGCCCGGCGCCATGCCAGCGAACGCGCCGTCGGGTCCCAGCACCACGCTGCGCAGGTCATCGTCATTGCCCACGCAGGCGAAGACGATTTGTGCACCGGCAACGGCTTCACGCGGCGTCGCGGCATGGCGGCCACCGAACTCGGCGACCCAGGCTTGCGCTTTGGCGGGCGTGCGGTTGTAGACGGTCACGTCGTGCCCGGCGCGGGCCAGGTGGCCGGCCATGGGCAAGCCCATGACGCCCAAGCCGAGAAAAGCGACTTTCTGTGCTACGACCGCGTCGTAGCTCTTGGTACCGATCGTTGCCATGCAGGGGACTCCACGCTAGGTAGGTAAGGTCAGTCTGAGGACAGTAACCTTAACGCAATCAAAAGCCGGCGGCGAGTCCATCTCGACGGCTATCGCTGGCGCTGACATACCCGTCCACAGCGGGGTCGCCCAGCCGCCAGATGAATTGGCCCGATCCGAAGTCCATGTAGGGGTCGTCGATGCCTTCCAGCACATGGCCACGCGCGCGCAGCCCTTGGGCCACGGCAGGCGCAAGGCCGGCTTCGGCGTCTACGGCCAGCCCATGGTTCCATTTCCAGCGAGGCGCGTCGCAGGCGGCCTGCGGCTGCTGGCCATAGTCCAGCATGCGCACGAGCGTCTGCACCTGCCCCTGCGGCTGCATATTGCCGCCCATGACGCCAAAGCTCATCACCGGCGCCCCGTTACGCATCAGGAACCCGGGGATGATTGTGTGGAAGGGCCGCTTGCCGCCCGCCACCACATTGGGGTGATCGGGCTGGGTGCTGAAGCAGTGTCCACGGTTTTGCAGGCTGACACCCGTACCCGGCACCACCACGCCTGAGCCGAAGCCCATGTAGTTCGATTGGATGAAGCTCACCATCATGCCGCGCTTGTCGGCCGCGGTCAGGTAGACGGTACCGCCCTGCGGCGCATGGCCCGAGGCGAAGGCCTGGGCCACATTGGGGTCGATCAGCCCTGCGCGCTCGGCCAGATAATCGGGGCGCAGCATCTGCTCGGGTGTCATGCGCATGTGGCGCGCGTCGGCCACATGGGCGTAGACATCGGCGAATGCCAGTTTCATGGCTTCGATCAGCAGGTGCTGGGTGTCGGGGTGGTCGATCGGGCGGGCCGCCAGATCAAAGTTCTGCAAGATGCCCAGGGCAATCAGCGCTGCGATGCCCTGGCCGTTGGGCGGAATCTGATGCAGGGTGTGGCCGCGATACGGCTGGCTGATGGGGGCGACCCATTCCGGCGCGTAGTCCCGCAGGTCGGCCAGTGTCAGCGCGGCGTCGTGGGCTTGCGCGTGCGCCACGAGCTTATGCGCGGTTTCGCCTTCGTAGAAGTCACGTCCGCCGGTTGCGGCAATGCGCTTGAGGGTTGCCGCGGCGCCTTGCAGCACGAAATGTTCGCCGATGTGGGGCGGGCGGCCTCGGGGTAGAAAGTGATCCGCGAATCCGGGCTGGGGATGCAGCACGTCGGCCTGCGCCGCCCACTTTTCTTGCACCATGGGCGACACGGCGTAGCCGCGTTCAGCGTATTCGATGGCCGGCGCCAGCACCTCCGCGAACGCCAGCGCGCCCAACTTTTCATGCAATGCGGCCCATCCCGCCACGCAACCCGGCACGGTGACGCTGTCCCATCCCCGCATCGGGATCACGCCTTGATGCTTGCGGCGGAAGTAATCGACGTTCCAGGCGGCAGGGGCGGTGCCTGATGCGTTCAATCCATGCAGCTTCGAACCATCCCAGACGATGGCGAAGCAATCGGAACCCAGTCCGTTACTGACCGGTTCGGTCAATGCCAGCGTCGCGGCAGCGGCGATGGCGGCATCAACGGCATTACCGCCTTGAGCAAGCACTCGCAACCCGGCCTGGGCGGCCAAGGGTTGCGAAGTGGCGACCACGTTGCGGGCGAACACCGGAGTCCGGGTGGTGGAGTAGGGGTTGTGCCAGTCGAAATTCATGCCGAATCATCGCGTGGGGTAAACCCGTAGCTTACCGTAGATAAATCGCAATCAAACACAGTCAGTAGTAAGTGGAATTTATTAGTAGCTTTTGGCGGGTGTGCATTTTGAGCGCGCAAAGAAAAACCCCCGGACGGTGCCGGGGGTTCTTTGAGAGCAGGACTGCCGCCGCAAGGACGGCAAATCGGGCTTTACTCTTCTTCGACGAAGGTCTCTTCGCGCTTCTTGCGAATGGCAGGCAGAGCCACCAGGATCACCAGGATCGCGGCCACGGCCAGCAGGGAAGCCGACAGAGGACGGGTCACGAAGGTGGTGAAATCGCCACGCGACAGCAGCAATGCACGGCGGAAGTTCTCTTCCATCATGGGGCCCAGAACCAGGCCCAGCAGCAGCGGTGCGCCTTCGCACTTCAGCTTCGACCACACGTAGCCGATCACACCGAAGATTGCCGTTGTGAAGATGTCGAACGAGTTGTAGTTCAACGAATACACACCGATCGTGCAGAACACCAAAATCGCCGGGAACAGGATGCGGTAAGGCACCTTCAGCAGCTTGACCCACAGGCCGATCAGCGGCAGGTTCAGCACCACCAGCATCAGGTTGCCGATCCACATCGAGGCGATCAGGCCCCAGAACAGCTCCGGGTGGCTCGTCATGACTTGCGGGCCGGGCTGGATGTTGTGAATCGTCATTGCGCCAACCATCAGCGCCATCACGGCGTTACCCGGGATACCGAGCGTCAGCAGCGGAATGAACGACGTCTGGGCTGCAGCGTTGTTTGCCGATTCCGGGCCTGCCAGGCCGGCCGGGTGGCCCTTGCCGAAGCGTTCCGGATTCCGCGAGATCTTCTTTTCCAGCGTGTAGGAAGCAAACGACGACAGCACGGCGCCACCGCCGGGCAAGATACCCAGGGCCGAACCCAGGGCGGTACCGCGCAGCACTGCCGGGTACGCTTCCTTGAATTCCTGCTTGTTCGGGTACAGCGAGCCGATCTTGTCGGTGATGTCGACGCGGTTTTCCTTCTGCTCGAGGTTGGTCATGATTTCGGCAAAGCCGAACACGCCCATGGCCACGATGGCGAAGTCGATACCGTCTTGCAGTTCGGGAATGCCGAAGTCGAAGCGGGCAACGCCAGAGTTGACGTCGGTGCCGACCATGCCGAGCAGCAGGCCCAGGATGATCATCGAGATCGCCTTGGGCAGCGAGCCCGAAGCCAGCACCACGGCGCCAACCAGGCCCAGGCACATCAGCGAGAAGTACTCGGCGGGGCCGAACTTGAAGGCGACTTCAGCCAGCGGGGGCGCAAACGCAGCCAACAGCAGCGTGGCGACGCAACCGGCGAAGAACGAGCCCAGAGCGGCGATAGCCAGCGCGGCGCCAGCACGGCCATTACGGGCCATCTGGTGACCGTCCAGCACGGTCACCACCGCGGACGTTTCCCCTGGCAGCGCCACAAGAATTGCCGTGGTCGAACCGCCGTATTGCGCGCCGTAATAGATGCCTGCAAGCATGATCAAGCCGGCAATCGGGGGCAACACATACGTGATCGGAAGCAGCATCGCGATGGTCGGGACCGGGCCAATACCCGGCAGCACGCCAATCAGCGTACCCAGGATGCAGCCCAGCAGTGCGTAGGCCAAGTTCTCGGGCGTAAACGCTACCGAAAAGCCCAACATCAGGTTGTCAAACAATTCCATGACCGGTTGCTCCTTAGTTCATGCCCAGAAAGGACGGCCACAGCGGGAAGATCAGCCCCAGCCCCTTGACGAATGCCAGATACGAGAACACCACCAGGAAGATCGCGTTGGCGACGGCGACCTTCAGGCTGAACTCATGGCTGGCCAGGCTGCTTACGACAACCAGGATGAATACCGAAAGGTAGATGCCCAGCGGCTTGAGGATGAAGCCGTACAACACCACCGAACCCACGACGAGAAAAACAATGCGCCAGTCGAACTTGTCGACATGCGTTTCGTGCGCTTTCTTGGAAAGCGAGCCAAGCAGCACGATGGCGCCCAGCAAAGCCAGAACAATGCCTAGCCAGAAAGGAAAGTACCCTGGGCCCATTCGGGCGGCAGTACCCATTTGGTAGCTGCTGGCTTGCCAGGCGAATCCCAGTCCAAGGGCGATGAACATCACCCCAGACCAGAAGTCCTGTCGATTGCGTAGCTGCATGATTGGTTGGCTCCTGTTTACAGCATGTAGATAAAAAAGTTTGTAGCCGGATGGGACCCGCCGAAAGGCGAGTGACAGGCACAAAAAAGGCACTTCGGGGTGCCATTAGTTATTCTGAAAGCGACGGCGTGGTTTCTTGAAAGGGCGAATGGTAATGGACGCCTGCCACGCTGCAAACCCTGTAAGCTCGGTGAAAGGCTGGGGTTTTCCCTAGAATTCGGGAACTCCCGACCCCCAGATGTAACCTCGCGGCAGGTTTGAGGGTTTTTTGAAAGCTAAGTGAAAGTTTATAGAAAGAAATGCGAAAGCCAGATCGGCCGGATGCGGGGAATTTGGAGGAGGGGGACTTTTCTTCAGGGGCCGGAATCGGTTAGCCTCGCGCCGCCCGAAATCACAACCGTATTTCCTACTGAATATTGCCGGGTTTCTCACCTTGCGTGAAGAGGCCCGGTTCAACTCAGGATGGTTTACGATAGCGCCCATGCTGCAAGATCTAGACCAACTCGCCGCCCGAATCGGGCAACTGGTGCAACGCACCCGCCAACTCCACGCAGAGCGTGACGCGTTGCGCCTCCGCCTGAATGACTTCGAAGCTGAGCAGCGCGTGCTCAAGCAGCGCGCCGCCGAGCGCGAGGCTGAAATCGTCACGCTGAAAAGCAAGCTTCAAGATCACGACGGCGCGGTCACCGCGATGCTCGAGCAGGCACAGCAGGCCGAAGTCGCCCTGCGTGAACAGCTCGCTCGCGAAGCCACTGAACGTCAATCGCTCGAATCGCGTTTCTCGGCACGAGAAACCGAGCTGCAGGGCAACCTGCAATCACGCGACACCGAATTACAGCGCTTGCGCGTGGCCGCCGCCGCAGCCCGCGAGCGCATCGACGCCGTGCTGGCCCGTCTGCCGGGCGCACCGTCTGGAGAGCAACACTAATGGAACGCGTAGATGTCACCATCCTGGGGCGCGACTATTCCCTGGCCTGCTCCGCTGAAGAGAAGCCCACGCTGATGGCCGCCGTGCGCCACGTCGATCAACTGATGTTGCGCATTCAAGGCACCGGCAAGATTTCCAGCAACGAACGCATCGCCGTGATGGCTGCTTTGCAGGTCGCAGGCGAGCTTCTTGCTATGAAAGCACCCGACGGTCCGCTAGGCGGTTTGGCGGTCGGCGACTTCAAGCGTAGAATTGAGGACATGAACGCAGTACTCGATGACGCCTTGTCGGGTCAGGAAAAACTGCTCTGACCGTTCATAAGCTGTATTCAAGAATTTTCAGTTTGTCCCTGCCGTGTTCGTGACTAGGCCATACATTCTCTGAACCTATGCTTTCGGCATATGGTTGCGGGAGTGTGGAGCTGGAGTGATCGTCTCTCGTAGACGAACCCGACGCTCCGCGGAACGCGACCACCTCTTACCCTAGGGTTCGAGATGCCGGCCTTGACGGCACAGGCGGGGCATTTACCCAGCGGGCCTGCCATTAGCGCAGGTCCGCGCCGGGCACCTCATCTCTCCCTCCGCTCTTCCTCCCCCTGGTTTTTTCCTTTAGTCCTCCCTCCTAGGACCAGTCCATGTTCAAACACCCTGTTTTTTCGCTGACGAAACTCGGCGCAGCGTGCGCAGCCGTGGCCGCCATTGCCGCCGTTCAACCCGTCTATGCGCAAACGCCGGCCACCGCGCCAGCCGCCACGGAATCGTCCACGAACCGCTCACCCGAAATGACGTTGCAGGCRACTGCGTCGTCCGAGGTCAAGCAGGACACCGTCCGTATTTCGCTGTCGGCGGAAGTCGAGGCGCCGGATCAGCCGGCCGCAGGCAAGAAGTTGACGGCCGCATTGGACGACGCCGTCAAGCGCGCGCGCGACACCAAGGGCGTGGAGGTTCGCACCGGCGGCTACAACGTCTGGCCGAACACCAATAGCAAGGGGAAGATCAGCTCCTGGCGTGGCCAGGGCGAAATCGTTCTGGAATCTAAGGACTTCGAAGCGGCCGCCGCGCTGGCGTCCAAGCTGTCGGACAAGACCGCCATTTCGAACATCAGCTTCTCGCTGTCGCGCGAAGCGCGCGAAGCCGAAGAACGCAAGCTGCTGAAAGAAGCCGCGCAGGCCTTCAAGGACCGCGCACTGGCCGCAGCCAATGCGTTCGGCTTTTCAGGCTACCGCTTGTCCAAATTGGAACTCGGCGGTTCGGGCGGCCCGATGCCGATGCCGCGCATGATGGGCGCCGCAGCCATGGCCAAGGACGCCTCTGGCGGCTACAGCCCGGACGTCCCGCTGGAAGCGGGAGACGTCACGGTCAGCATCGCCGTCAACGGGACGATCGTTTTGCAGTAAGACTGAACATGATGGCGCCCAAGGCGACCATCGGCAGGGACAGCCACTGTCCCATGCTCAAACCACCCGCGAGCAGACCCAGGAAGTTGTCGGGCTCGCGGGTGAATTCCACCAGGAAGCGGAACGTTCCGTATCCCATCAGGAAAAGCCCGCTCACTTGTCCCAGCGGACGCGGCTTGCTCGAAAACCACCACAGCAGCACAAACAGCACAATGCCTTCCAGGCCCAGCTCATACAGCTGAGACGGATGGCGCGCGAGCCCGTCGCCGCTGTCCGGGAACACCATCGCCCACGGCACGTCGGTGGGGCGGCCCCACAGTTCACCGTTGATGAAGTTGCCCAGGCGGCCGAATCCCAAGCCCAGCGGAATCAGCGGCGCAATGAAATCGCTGATTGCAAAAAAGGGCAACTTCTTCTTGCGTGCGAACAGCAGCATGACGACGATCACACCGATCAGGCCGCCATGGAACGACATCCCGCCTTGCCACAAATACGCGACTTCCAGCGGATGGGCCAGGTAATACGACGGCTTGTAGAACAGCACATAGCCCAGCCGGCCGCCCAACACCACGCCCAGCACGCTATAGAAGATCAGGTCTTCAAGATCCTTCACATTCAGTGAAGTGGTGTGGCCGCTGGTGATGCGACGGCGGCCCAGCACATACACCAGGGCGAATCCCGCCAGATACATCAGCCCGTACCAGTGGATGGCCAGCGGCCCGATCTGCAAGGCTACGGGGTCGAATTTTGGATATTGCAGCATGTTCTGCCCGACACAATAAAGTTGAATGATAATAACCGGCGAGCACTGAAGATTCGCATGCATGCAAGCGAGCCAGCTTCCCGGGTGCGTTCGCCATGTCCGCGCCCCGACGGCCGACAGGAGAGACAGACCATGCCGAACAACGAACGTTCCCGCCACATCACCCACGGCGTCGCGCGCGCGCCCAACCGCGCCATGTACTACGCGCTGGGCTACAAGGAAGCCGACTTCGACAACCCGATGATCGGCGTGGCCAATGGCCATTCCACCATCACCCCGTGCAACAGCGGCTTGCAGCGTCTGGCCGACGCCGCCATCGACGCCATCCGCGCGTCCAGCGCCAACCCTCAGGTGTTCGGCACGCCGACTATCTCGGACGGTATGTCCATGGGCACCGAGGGCATGAAATATTCGCTGGTCTCGCGCGAAGTCATTGCGGACTGTATTGAGACCGCCGCGCAGGGCCAGTGGATGGACGGCGTGGTGGTGATCGGCGGCTGCGACAAAAACATGCCCGGCGGCATGATCGCGCTGGCCCGCACCAATGTGCCGGGCATCTACGTCTATGGCGGCACCATCAAGCCCGGGCATTACAAAGGCAATGACCTGACCATCGTTTCGGTGTTCGAAGCCGTGGGCGAATACACGATGGGCCGCATGCCCGAAGCCGACTTCAAGCAGATCGAGAAATGCGCGATCCCGGGCTCCGGTTCCTGTGGCGGCATGTACACCGCCAACACCATGAGCTCCGCCTTCGAGGCCATGGGCATGAGCTTGCCGTACTCCAGCACGATGGCCAACGAAGACGACGAGAAAGTCGTGTCCGCCGCGGAATCGGCACGCGTGCTGGTCGACGCGGTCAGGCGCAACTTGCGGCCGCGCGACATCATCACGCGCGAGTCCATCGAGAACGCCGTGTCCGTCATCATGGCCACGGGCGGCTCCACCAATGCCGTGCTGCACTTCCTGGCGATCGCGCACGCAGCCGAAGTGCCGTGGACGATTGATGACTTCGAACGCATCCGCAAACGCGTGCCGGTGTTGTGCAATTTGAAGCCCTCGGGCAAGTATGTCGCCACCGATCTGCATCGCGCGGGCGGGATTCCCCAGGTCATGAAGCTGTTGCTCAACGCAGGGCTGCTGCATGGCGACTGCATCACGATTAGCGGCAAGACCATTGCTGAAACCCTGGCACACGTGCCGGACGCACCGCGCGCGGATCAGGACGTCATCATGCCGATCGACCGCGCGCTGTATCCGCAAGGGCACCTGGCCATCCTTAAGGGGAATCTGTCGCCCGAAGGCTGTGTGGCTAAGATTACCGGGCTGAAGAACCCCGTGATGACCGGCCCCGCGCGCGTCTTTGATTCCGAAGACGACGCGATGACTGCCATCATGGCCCAGCAGATCAAGGATGGCGACGTGGTGGTCATCCGCTATGAAGGCCCCAAGGGCGGACCCGGCATGCGCGAAATGCTGGCGCCCACGTCGGCGCTGGTGGGGCAGGGCTTGGGCGAAACCGTTGGGCTCATCACCGACGGCCGCTTTTCCGGCGGCACGTGGGGCATGGTGGTGGGTCACGTCGCACCCGAGGCATTTGTTGGCGGCCCGATCGCTCTGATTCAAGAGGGCGATTCGGTTACCATCGATGCCCACAAGCTGTTGTTGCAGCTCAATATCAGCGACGAAGACCTGGCGGCTCGTCGACAGGCCTGGGTCCCGCCCAAGCCGCGTTATACACGCGGTGTGCTCGCCAAATTCGGCAAGCTCGCCAGCACCGCGAGCCGTGGGGCAGTAACCGATGCATTTGAAGATTAGTGTGTGGCTGGCCGTGGCCGGCGTCTTGAGCGCTGGCGCGGTCCACGCGCAAACCACTGGCCTGGATCTGGCCAAGAGCAAAGCCTGTATGGCCTGCCACCAAGTGGAAACCAAGCGCGTGGGTCCGCCGTTGAAGGGCGTGGCGGAACGTTATGCAGGGCAGGGCGACGCCATGGTGGACTACCTGGCGGGCAAAATCCGCGGGGGCGGCCGGGGCGCGTGGGGCGCCGTGCCCATGCCCGCCCAGACGCACGTCAGCCAGGAAGACGCCCGCCTGTTAGCCGAATGGATCTTGTCGCTGGCGCCGCCCAAGCAGTAGCCTTATTCTCTATGCCCCGCGCATGAAGCCGGGGCGCCGGCCGCAGGTAGCGGCCGACTACAAGAAAGGAATCGTCATGGCAGAACAACCCTCTCCGGGCAACGAAGTCGCCGTTCTTGGCGGCGGCTGCTTCTGGTGCGTTGAAGCGGTCTTCACTGATCTGCGGGGCGTCAAAAGCGTGCTGCCCGGCTATAGCGGCGGGCACGTCGACAATCCCAGCTACGAACAGGTATGCGGCAAGGACACCGGCCACATCGAAGTCGCCCGTGTGGAATTCGATCCTGCCGAGTTGTCGTTCAGCGATCTGCTGCGCGTCTTCTTCGCCACGCACGACCCCACCACGCCGGGTCGTCAAGGCAATGATATCGGCCCGCAGTACGAGTCGGCGATCTTCTGGCAGAACGAGTCGCAGCGCGAGCAAGCGGAAGCCGTCATTGCCGAGGTCGAGGCGCAACAGGTTTACGACGCGCCGATCGTCACGAAGCTGCTGGCGCCCGCCAAGTTCTGGCAGGCCGAGGACTATCACAGCAACTACTTCGCGCTGCATCCCGAGCAGGGCTATTGCCAGTTCGTGATCGCGCCCAAGGTCGCCAAGTTTCGCAAGCAATTCCAGGACCGCCTGACGCGTTGAGTCCGGTTTGCTCGTTCGGTTTCGAGCGGGCAAAAAAAACCTCACCACCAGGTGAGGTATCAAAGCCAGCGCCGATGCCCGAGCACCAAGCGCTGGCGGGGGAAGTCCTTACTCGACCGTCTTCACGACGCCGCGGCGCATCTGGTCCAGTTCGATCGACTCGAACAACGCCTTGAAGTTACCTTCACCAAAGCCGTCGTTGCCCTTGCGCTGGATGATCTCAAAGAAGATCGGCCCGATTTGATTTTCAGTGAAGATTTGCAAGAGCAGTCCGCCGCCGGGGGCGCCATCCAGCAGGATGCGGTTCTTCTGCAAGCGCGCCACGTCTTCGCCATGGTTAGGCAAGCGGCGATCCAGCAGCTCGTAGTACGTTTCGGGCGTGTCCAGGAACACCACGCCCGATTCGCGCAGGGCTTCAATCGTGCTGTAGATGTCATCCGTTGCCATGGCGATGTGCTGAATGCCTTCGCCGCGGTACAGGTCCAGATACTCCTGGATCTGGCCTTTCTCTTCCGTGCCTTCTTCGTTGATCGGAATGCGGATGTTGCCGCACGGCGAGGTCATGGCCTTGGACTTGACGCCCGTTACCTTGCCTTCGATATCGAAATAGCGCACTTCGCGGAAATTGAACAGGCGTTCGTAGAACTCCGACCACTCGGCCATGCGGCCCTTGTGGACGTTGTGCGTCAGGTGGTCCACCAGCGTCAAGCCGGCGCCGCGATGGTTCAGGTCAGCTTGCGCGTTGCCCGGGTCCACCGGCACGAAGTCGACGTCATAGATACTGATATCGCCGATACCGCCGTGGCCTTCCTTGCCTGTCCAGCGATCAACCAGATAGATCAGCGAATCGCCAATGCCCTTGATGGCGGGAATATTCAGTTCCATCGGGCCGCTATGCGAGTCGAAACCCCAGGCGCCCAGTTCGAGCGCGCGCTTATACGCGGCATTGGCGTCTTGCACGCGGAAGCCAATCGCACAGATCGACGGGCCATGCAGGCGCGCGAAGCGTTGAGCGAAAGAATCCGGTTCGGCATTGATCAGGAAGTTGACACCGCCTTGGCGGTATAGCGTCACATCCTTGTGGCGATGTTTGGCGATGGCTTTGAAGCCCAGCAGCTCGAACACCTTGCGCAGCGCGGCGGGGTCCGGCGCGGCGTACTCGATGAATTCGAACCCGGCGGTGCCCATCGGGTTGTCCCAGGGTTGGAAAGCGCTGCTCATAGGTCTGCTCCCTTGCATCATTTTTCAGGACGACTTGTTCTTCAAGTCTAGACGGAGATTGTAGGAAGGAAGCTCAGGCAGACAATTGCAAAGATGGCTCAATACATGCGCCATTGAGCAATAATATTGCCGTCAATAAATAATTTGGGGCTAAAAATGTCTGACATCGAGCTAGATCGGACAGATCTAAGGATTTTGGCTGAGTTGCAGAGGGATGGCAGGCTCAGTAACCAGGAGCTGGCTGACCGGGTTTCGCTCTCGCCCAGCCCTTGTCTGCGCCGGGTTCGCCGCCTGGAAGAGAAAGGCTTCATCAAGAAGTACGTGGCTCTGATCGACGCAGAAAAGGTCGGGCTGGGGTTGCTTGCCTACGTGAACATCCGATTGAACAAACATAGCGGCTCCAGCCATGCGCCCATGAGCGACTTTGCCCGCGACGTGCAGCTTTGGCCGGAAGTGGTTGAGTGCTATGCCATGTCGGGGGATATGGACTACCTGCTGCGCATTCAGGTGGCTGACTTGGCGCATTTCTCCAAATTCGCGATGGACACGTTGATGCGCCACCCTGCGGTCATCGACATGCGATCTTTCTTCGCGCTGCAGCAGATCAAGGAGACCACCGAGCTCAGGCTGTGAAGGGTTTTTGCCATCTCTATATATAGAGGGTCTATAAGGCGGGCCTAACGGATGCGTTTCGGCAGGGGAGTAGCCCTAACTGGCAGGGGGAGTAGCCCTAACTTTTAGTGCGCGCCTACCTAGCGCCTACTTAATTGGCACCCTCCTATATATAGAGTGGAGAAGAACCCCCCGGCAAACGTGGGCGTGCCCTGTGGGAAGGGCCTGCTGAGGCAATGCGGCTGGGATTGCGGGTACTGGCTTCGGTGCGTCCCCTAAAAACTTCATCTTTCTGCAAAAAGGGTGTCATCTTGGGCGCACACGGAAAATTTCCGTGCTATAGTCTCGCTCCTTCGCAGTTCAGACAGTTTTGAACCGCGAAGCCAAGGCAAGCGCAACAGGCCGAACGAGGGTCTCCAAAAGGAGAAACGAGCCAGGTCTGCCGCGAAGCGATCAGAAATGAGAGCTAAGCGGTTATTGCAAGGATTGCAGCAAATTAGGCAAAAGCCAGTTGCACAATCTGCAAAAATCGTGCTATAGTCTTGGGCTTGGCTGGTGATGTTGATCAAGGGTTTACCCGGATCTAATTGCTAGCCACCTGAGCAGTAACCAGCCCCTGAATTCAGGGCCAAAGCTAGCGCGAAAGCAAAAGCGGCGGGGTTGCAAGATAGGATGCAAATTAGGCAAAAGCCGGTTGCATAATCTGCAAAAGTTGTGTTATAGTTTCAGGCTTGGC
>NZ_JBFTRX010000013.1:0-173187 GCF_056399725.1 Achromobacter sp. 01N37 | reverse complement strand
GGCCCTTGTCTGTCACCATCCGCACCGCCTCGAGCTTGAACTCCGCCGTAAAGGCACGCCGTTTTATCTTGGTCATGACTCACCTCCTAGGTTCAACCTATCTGGGTGTCCACCAAAATTAAACCACCACAGCCGGCATGGGGCGGGCCCCGCAAGATCTTCCTCACCCACCCCGCCGATGAGCAGAACCCTAAGCAAGAAACTCGCCCCAGCGACCGTGAGATTGCAGCTGCTGGAGCCCGTGGCGCCGGTGGCCTGCGGTGCGCGGGGCGTCGATAAGCCCGAGGGAATCTGAAGGAACCCGCCAACGGCGGGTGACGAAGATGACAAAGGGGAAGTCCGGAGCGAAGGCTCCGGACCGCAATCGTTGCCCCGCGCACCGCAGGCCACCGGCGCCACGGGCGTCAACAAAACCCTAAACCATCAATTCAAACTAGCCCCAGAAATCTTAACAATCTCCTGATACTTAGCCTTCTCACCCTTCACAAATTCAGCAAACGCCTCTGCCGTCATCGGCCCCGTCTCCGACCCCATGGTCAGCAGGCGTTGCTTCACATCCGGCTGTTGCATCGCATCCGCATACGCCTTGTTCAGCTTCGCCACCACCGGCGCCGGCGTGCCGCCCGTCGTGAACACGCCAAACCACGTACCCAGATCAAAGCCCTTCACACCCGACTCTTCAACCGTCGGCACATCCGCCAACAACGACGAACGCTTCGCCGTCGTCACCGCCAGCGCCTTCACCTTGCCGTCCTTGATCAACGGCGCCGACGCCGCCAGATTGTCGAACATGAAATCCGACTGCCCAGACAGCAACGCCAACTGCGCGGGCGCCGCGCCCTGGTAAGGAATGTGCTCGACATTGATGCCAGCACGCGCCTTCAGCAACTCACCCGACAGATGGCCCGCGCTGCCGTTGCCGCCCGAACCGTAGTTCAGCTTGCCCGGATTTTTCTTCGCATACTCGATCAGATCCGCCAGGGTCTTGATGTTGTTCTTCTCAGCGAACTCAACGTTCATCACCAGCACATTCGGCACCGACGCCACAATCGTCACCGGCGCAAAATCCTTCACCGGGTCGTACGGCAGATTCGCGAACAGCCAGGGGTTGATGGCGTGCGTCGCCACAGCGCCCATCACCAGCGTGTAGCCATCAGCCGGCGCCTTGGCCACCAGGTCAGCGCCAATATTGCCGCCCGCGCCCGACCGGTTTTCCACGATCACGGGCTGCCCCAGCGAACCACGCACCTTCTCGGCCAGCATGCGGGCCATGGTGTCCAGCGGGCCGCCAGGCGGGTAAGGCACAACGAAGCGGATCGGCTTCGTCGGAAAATCAGTGGCCTGAGCCAGCGCAGGCGCGCCGAAAGGCAGGGTCACGGCAAGCGCCACAGCGCCTTGCAACAGCGCGCGGCGAACCGCGCTACGGGGGGTCTTCGTCATGATGTTGTTCTCCTCACTCCAGATCGATGGCGGTCAGTAGCATACCGCAGGGAGAAGGATGGCGTAACAAAGGGATACTGGCAGATCTCATCCCCGGGAAGTCGGCTCCCGTTTGGTTTTGACTAGCGCCGTCAACGAAACGCCAAGCGCGTTCATTACCTTGCGCAACGTGTGATAGCTGGGATTCGCGCCCGGAGCGAGCACCCGATATAGGTTCGTCCTTGCGAGTCCCGTTTCGCGCGAGATTTCGGTAATGCCGCGCGCACGTGCCACATCGCCCAGCGCTTCGAGAAACGCATCGGGATCATCTTCGGCCGCTGCGTCCGCAAGATAATGCGCGATCGTTTCATCATCTTTCAGATAATTCGCAGCGTCGAAGTCACGGTATTTCGTCATGATCGGTACTCCGTTTTATTTGCGACCAGAGACGTTTCGCGTGGGCGATGTCTCTGGTTTGGCTGCCCTTATTACCACCGCAAAGCAGCACGTAGACCACCCTTCCAGCTCGGGCGTAGTACACGCGGTAGCCAGCACCGACGTCCACACGCATTTCGCTGATGCCTTCACCCACGGGTTCAGCATCGCCAAAATTTCCCTTTGTTGCACGGGATAAGCGCCGCAGGATTTGAGCGCGCGCTCGGGCGTCTCGCAATGATTCAAGCCAACGGGAAAATTCCTCGGTTTCTCGAAATCTGAACATACCGGATTGTCGCTCAAAAGGTACATTCAGAAAAGCGCCCATGAAAAACACCCCAAAAGCCGGACCGAAATCCAACTTTTGGGGTGTTTGCCGAACAGGCGGTCTTCAGCCGATCAGTGCAAGATCTGGCTCAAGAACAACTTCGTCCGTTCGTTCTGCGGGTTGTCGAAGAACTCGTCCGGGTTGTTCTGCTCGATGATTTCGCCGCGGTCCATGAAGATCACGCGGTTGGCGACCTTGCGGGCGAAGCCCATTTCGTGGGTCACGCAGATCATCGTCATGCCGCTTTCCTGGGCCAACGACACCATCACGTCCAGCACTTCCTTGACCATTTCCGGATCAAGAGCCGAGGTCGGCTCATCGAACAGCATGATCTTCGGATTCATGCACAGCGAACGCGCGATCGCCACGCGCTGCTGCTGGCCGCCTGACAACTGGCCGGGGAATTTCTTCGCCTGTTCCGGAATGCGCACGCGCTCCAGGTACTTCATGGCCGTCGCCTCGGCTTCCGCGCGCGGCTTCTTCAGCACCCACATGGGGCCCAGCGTCAGGTTTTCCAGCACGGTCAGGTGCGGGAACAGATTGAAGTGCTGAAACACCATGCCCACGTCCTTGCGGATCGTCTCGATGTGCTTCAAGTCATTGGTGAGCTCCGTGCCGTCCACAATGATGTGGCCTTTCTGGTGCTCTTCAAGACGGTTGATGCAGCGGATCATCGTGGACTTGCCCGAGCCCGACGGGCCGCACACCACGATGCGCTCGCCCTGCGCCACGTCCAGATTGATGTTGCGCAACACGTGGAACTGGCCGTACCACTTGTTCACGTCCTGCATACGAATAATGGCATCCGACATGCCTGTACTCCCGTAAATATCGCTGTGCGCGCCCACCCGAAGGCGGACGCGCGCCAGTGGCTAGCGTTTGTGATCAGTCGCAAGACGTTTTTCAAGCGCCTGACTGTACTTGGACATGGAAAAGCAGAACACGAAGTAGATCAGCGAAATGAACAGGTACGCCTCTACGCCGAACCCGCGCCATGCCGCGTCGGACAAGGCCGCCTTGGCTGCCAGTGTCAGGTCGAAAATACCGATGATCACCACCAGCGACGTGTCCTTGAACAGCGCAATGAAGATGCTGACCAGCGGCGGGATCACGATCTTCAGCGCTTGCGGCAGGATGATCTTGCGCATCTGCTGCCAGTAGTTCAAGCCCAGCGAATCGGCGCCTTCGTACTGGCCCTTCGGAATGGCTTGCAAGCCGCCGCGCACCGTTTCCGCGATATAGGCCGCGGCGAACAGGATGATGGCGATCTGCGCGCGCAAGAGCTTGTCGATGGAGAAGCCTTCGGGCAGGAACAAGGGCAGCATGACCGACGACATGAACAGCAGGCTGATCAGCGGCACGCCACGGATCAGCTCGATGTACACGACGCACAGCGCCTTGATGGCCGGCATCTTCGAACGCCGGCCCAGGGCCAGCAAAACGCCGATCGGGAAGGCAAAGGCGATGCCGAACGTGGACAGGATGAGCGTCAGCGGCAAGCCGCCCCAGCGCGCGTTTTCCACGTAGGTCAGGCCGAACACGCCGCCCCACATGAGCAACGCCACGGCCGTCAGGCCCACGGTCCAGATGGCGGCCAGCTTCCAGTTCCAGAAGTAACGGATGCCGCTGCAAATGATCACGCCCACCAGGATGATGGTGGCGATCAGCGGACGCCATTGCTCGTCGAATGGATACGTGCCGAACAGGATCAGCCGGTGCTTCTCGATGATGAACGCCCAGCAGGCGCCCCCCGAGGCACGGCATTCCTGCGCGTTGGCCGCGTTGAAGTCCGCTTTGAAGAAGGCCCATTCCAGCAGCGCCGGCACCGCCATCAACAGGAACCACGCAAGCAGTACCGTGATGAGGATGTTCAGCGGCGACGAGAACAGTCGGGTCTTGAACCAGGGCCACACGCCCACGTGCGTGCTGGGCGGCGGCATGGCTTCGGTGGGAGTATGCGTAGTGCTGCTCATCTCAACGCTCCACCAGCGCGATGCGCTTGTTGTACCAGTTCATGAATATCGAGATCGACAGGCTGACCGTCAGGTACGCGCCCATGATGATGAGAATGCCCTCGATGGCCTGGCCCGTCTGGTTCAGCGTGGTGTTCACGACCGACACGATGTCGGGGTAGCCGATGGCGACTGCCAGCGAGCTGTTCTTCGTCAGGTTCAGGTACTGGCTGGTCATCGGGGGGATGATCACGCGCAACGCCTGCGGCAGAATCACCAGGCGCAACACCTTCGCGCGCGGCAGCCCCAGCGAACCGGCAGCTTCCCATTGGCCGTTGTTCACGGCCTGGATACCCGAGCGCACCACTTCAGCGATGAACGCCGACGTGTAGATCACCAGACCCGCCAGCAATGCGGCGAATTCCGGCGACAAGGTCAAACCGCCCGAGAAGTTAAAGCCCTTCAGTTCCGGCATGTCCAGCGTCAGCGACGCGCCGCTGACCAGCCAGCCGATGAACGGCAGACCGATCAACAGGCCGATGGCCCAACGGCCCAACGGGAACATGTGGCCGGTAGCTTCGTGGCGCTTCTTGCCGTAGTGGCCCAGGAAGATGATGGCGACGATGGCCAGGCCCAGGCCGGCCAGCATCCAGTCCAGCGAATTGCCTTCCAGCCCCGGCACTTTCAGGCCGCGGTTGGAGATGAAGACACCGGGCAGCGGATTGTGCGCCTGACGCGGACCCGGCATGTTTTCCGTGATCAGCGCGTACCAGAAGAACAATTGCAGCAGCAGCGGCACGTTGCGCATGACCTCGACGTAGAACGAGGTGATCTTCGCAACCAGCCAGTTCTTGGACAGGCGGCCGATACCGATCAGGGTGCCGAGGATGGTGGCCAGCACGATGCCGATGACGGCGACGCGTAGCGTGTTGAGCAGGCCGACCAGGATGGCGCGGCCGTAATCATTGGCGGGGGTGTAGGCGATGGGCGTTTCGCCGATCGCGAACCCGGCTTCACGGCTCAGGAACCCGAACCCCGTGGCGATGTTGCGCACGGACAGGTTGTGTAGCGTGTTGGAAACCAGGAACCACACGGCCCAGGCAACCGCGGACAGCGCAAGCACCTGGTAAACCACGGAGCGCACCCCGGGGTCATTCCAGTTCAGCCGCCGGCGAGGTGCCGAAATCGGGGCGTTTTTATTGGAAGTCGTCATGATGAATCTACAGAAGTCGTACACCGGGTGGCAACGCCGGCAAGGCCACGCCCCCCACTCCTGCCGCCCGCTCGGTGGCGGGCTAGGCAAAACGGAGCGCTAGGGCTCCGTTTTGCCAGGCAGCCGTGTGTTAGCGCACCGGCCAGCCGTACATCAAACCGCCTTGCTTGTACGACGCGTTCAAGCCACGCTCCAGCTTCATCGCGCTGTTCTTGCCCAGCGTGTTTTCGAAGCTTTCACCGTAGTTGCCCACGTTCTTGATGATGTTGTAGGCCCACTTGTCGTCCACGCCCAGGTTCTTGCCCATGCCCGGGGTCACGCCCAGGATGCGCTGGATGTTGGGATTGGGGCTCTTCAGCATTTCATCCACGTTCGCCTTGGTGATGCCGTATTCCTCGGCTTCCAGCATGGCGTTCAGCGACCAGCGCACGATGTTGAACCATTGCTCGTCGCCCTGGCGAACCATGGGGCCCAACGGTTCCTTCGAGAAGTCTTCCGGCAGGATGACGAACTTGTCCGGATTCTCGAGCGTGGTGCGGGTGGAAGCCAGTTGCGACTTGTCGGTCGTGAAGGCGTCGCAGCGGCCGGCCGAGAAGGCGCGGATGATTTCGTCGTACTTGTCGATCACGACCGGCTTGAATTCGATCTTCTGGCCGCGGAACCAGTCAGCCAGGTTCAGCTCGGTGGTCGTGCCCGGCTGCACGCAGATCGTGGCGCCGTTCAGTTCCTTTGCGCTCTTGACGTTCAGGTCCTTGGAGACCATGACGCCTTGCGAGTCGTAGTAGTTCACGCCAACGCCGATCAGGCCCAGCGTCGTGTCGCGGGTCAGCGTCACGGTGGTGTTGCGGGTCAGCACGTCGACTTCGCCGGATTGCAGCGCGGTGAAGCGTTGCTGCGTGTTCAGCGGCGTGAACTTCACCTTGGAGGCATCGCCGAACATGGTCGACGCGATGGCGCGGCACATGTCCACGTCAATGCCCTTGTACTCGCCCTTGCTGTCGGCGATGGAGAAACCCGGAATGCCCGTCGACACGCCGCACTGGACAAACCCTTTTTTCTTGACGTTATCGAAGGTCGCGCCCGCATTGGCGGCTGCCGAAACAGCGAACAATGCCGCGCCAATAGCAGCGAGTTTCAGTACTTTCATCGTGATCTCCGTGTGGGATAAAGCGAGCCTTGCGCGAGCCGGGTTGGGCCGACGCATGGGGCGGATGGTAGCGTCCACGAAGCACGCGGCGCATCCGGGAATTCCCTTGAAATATAGGGACACTGGCGAAATCAAACGTCGTTTTCGTACGAAAACGGGGACGCGTTTTCACCTATTTCGAACCCGTCCGAGACGCGTTCATTTCGTTCTGATCAAAAGGTGTCCACCTGGTCACGGCGTAATGCTTTTTCACAGGGAAGGCACGAATCGGCTTAGGTCTCCTTACTGTCCCCGAGTTACTATTGCGGCTTCATCTGACAGCCGCCATGATCGAATTCCAACACGTATTCAAATCATATGGTCGCGGCCGAAATATTCTGGCCGACATCAACTTCCGCGTAAGCGCGGGAGAATTCGTTTTCGTCTCGGGGCCGTCCGGCGCCGGCAAGTCCACGCTGCTCAAGCTGATTGGCGGGCTGGAGCCCGCTAGCCGCGGGTCCATCCAGGTCAACGGCCAGCGGCTGGACAAGCTGCCCGCACGGGCCCGGCCGTACTTGCGCCGCGCCGTAGGCGTCATCTTGCAAGACACCCATCTGTTGTTCGATCGAAGCGCGTTCGAAAACGTGATGCTGCCGCTGGCGGTTCAGGGGCACCCCTGGGATTCCGCCGCCGCGCGCGCCCGCGCCGCGCTGGACAAGGTGGGGCTGTCGGGCAAAGAAGATTTGAATCCCATCGAACTATCGGGCGGCGAACAGCAGCGGCTGGCGATTGCGCGCGCCATCGTGAACCGGCCCGCCATCCTGATTGCGGATGAACCCACCGCCAACCTTGACCACGACAACGCGCAACGCATCATGAACGTGTTCCGCGACTTCAACCGCGTGGGCGTGACGACGCTGATCGCCTCGCACGACCAGGACCTCATGGCGCGCTACGCCACTCGCACCTTGCGCATCGACCCGGGCAAGTTCGCCGATTCGAACGGGTCCGCCCCGCCCCCAGACGCCGCACCGCCTCAAGCCGCCCCGCCCCGCACGGGCGGCGGCCGCGCGGAACCCGGCATGGGCCATCCGGGAGCCTCGTCATGAACGCCTGGCTGCGGCAGCACCGCTATGCGTTGATGGTCACCCTGCGCCGGCTGGCCAAACAACCGTTCTCATCCCTGGCCAACCTGCTGGTGATGGCGCTGGCATTGGCCCTGCCGTTGCTGGGCAGCGCCATTCTGGTGTCGGTCCAACCCGTGGCGCGGCAGATGTCCGTTACCCCGGAAGTGACTGTGTTCATGCGCGTGGATGCCCCATCGGGCGCCGCGGCAGACGTGGCCAAACGCATCAAGGACGAGTATCAGGAAGACGTGCGCGCCGTGCGCGTGGTGGGACGCGATGCCGCGCTGGCCGATCTGCGCGCCAATCCGGCGTGGCAGCAGGCGCTGGCCGTGTTGCCCGGCAACCCGCTGCCGGACGCCGTGGTCGTGACGCTGGCCGATGGCGACAACCTGGCCGGGCGCGCCGACAAGCTGGCCGGCGCCTGGAAACAATGGAATCACGTAGACCTGGTGCAGCTGGACAGCGCCTGGGTGCAGCGCCTGGAAGCCATTCTGCGTTTTGCGCGAATCGGCCTGGGTTTCCTGGCCGCGTGCGTCGCCGTCGTGGTGCTGGCCACGGTGTTCAACACCGTGCGCATGCAAGCGCTGTCGCAACGTGAAGAAATTGGCGTCGCCCGCTTGGTGGGCGCCACGGAATCCTTCGTGCGCCGGCCGTTTTTGTACCTGGGTGCGCTGTCGGGCGCCGTGGCGTCACTGCTGGCGATTGGCGTGTCGGCCATTGCGCTGTCACCGCTGAACGACGCCCTGCTTGGGCTTGCCCGCAGCTACGGCGCGGAATTCGCCCTGCACCTGCCGGGCGCGTCCGTGCTGATCTTCGCCGTGGTGGCCTCTGCCGCCTTGGGCGCCTTGTCGGCCCGCTGGTCGGTGACGCGCAGCACGCGGTTCTGATCGCAGCGGCGCGGGCACCTGCGCTGGTATTCCCATACCAGTACGTTCACACCGCGCCAGGGCGGCCGCGCCCGGAAAATCTTCCATAAAGCCACGTATGAAGCCTGAACCTCCCCGTGATCCGGGGAAAGGCTTCATGCGTGGCTGTGTACGATGATTCCAAGCCGTCCTTACGGACGGAGACTACGTCTTCGAGCGTCCAGCAATCAGCCGGCGATGCGCCAGGGAGAGGAAAGCGCGTTAATAATCAGGGACGTATCACGTCGCAGCCGTTACAAGCATTTCCCCCGTTGTCCGCTGGGATATGCAAGAATAAAGCGACATTTTTTTACACTTTTTGAAACATTCGCTGTTTTACCGAGCTACGTCCTTCGTGTCCCAATCGCTGTTCTTGCCCCTTAAGTCCCATGGTCGCCCGTCTTGAAGCCCGTGCAACGCGCCACTATTTCGATAGCGCGTTCCAATGTCAGGCGGTGAAAGTGCTCCCCAACGAGTACTACGTCACCGACGAAGACCTGATGATCTCGACCGTACTCGGGTCGTGTGTTGCCGCCTGTATCCATGACCCGGTCACGGGCGTGGGCGGCATGAACCATTTCATGTTGCCGGAAGGCGACATGCAGTCGCCCGCGTCGGCCACGATGCGCTATGGCGCGTTTGCCATGGAAGTGCTGATCAACGAACTGCTCAAAGCGGGCGCCGTGCGCGACCGCCTGGAAGCCAAGGTGTTCGGCGGCGGCGCGGTGCTAAGCGCCATGCAGCAGATGAACATTGGCGAGCGCAACGGCGAATTCGTCCTGAACTACCTGCGCACGGAAGGCATTCCGGTCAAGGGGCAGGACCTGGGCGACGTGCATGCGCGACGCATCAATTACTTCCCGCGCGATGGCCGGGTGATGGTGCGCAAGATGGCGCCGCACCACCAGCGCGCCGAGGAAATCATCGCCAAGCGCGAGCAGGCCGCGGCGCAAAGCGTGCAAGCCAAGACGCAAACGCCGCAGCGTGTCGAACGCTTCACCCGGCCGGGCGTGGAACGCTTTGATCGTCCTGGCGTAGAACGTTTCGACAAGCCTGCGCGCCCCGGTGTGGAACGTTTCGACAAACCGGCCCGCCCTGGCGTAGAGCGGTTCGACCGCCCTGCCCGGCCCGGCGTCGAACGCTTTGACACCGCGCTCTCGCGCCTGCGCAACAAGTCGGAAACCACCGACACCTGAAGGGCAAGCGACGACGGAACGGGACGCTGCGCGCCTACAATCAGCGCATGTCCACCGTCCGTCTCTTCTTCGCCCTGTGGCCGTCGCCCCCGCTTGCCGCCTCGCTTGCCGGCTGGGCGGAAGCCGCCCGGCCTGCCTGCGGCGGGCGCGTCATGCGCACCGAAACGCTGCACCTGACCCTGGCCTTTCTCGGCCCCGTGGATGCGCAACTGGCCGACAAGCTTGCCGCCGCCACGCCGGAACTCCGGCTGCCGCCGGGCGAGGTCACGCTGGATCATTACGGCGTATTCAAACGCCAGCGCATCCTCTGGGCCGGGCCGCGCGACACGCCTGCCGCGCTGCAAGCCGTGCATGACGAGCTGTGGCGTTGGCTGGCCGGATACGGCCTGGCTGCGCCGCCCCAGCCTTTCCGACCGCACGTCACACTGCTGCGCAATATCGAACGTGCGGGTCCGGCCGAAGGCACGCCGGATTTCCCCCCTGATCACGCCTCAGATCACGCCTCAGATCACTCCCCCGATCACTCCCCCGATCACGCCTCAGATCGCTCCCCCGATCGCTCCCCTGAGCTGGCCCCTGCTGAGCAGCCCCCTGAACCCCTCGTCTGGCGCTATGACCGCATGGTGCTGGTGGCGTCCGAATCGCTGACGGGCGGCAGCCGCTACCGCATCGTTGCGCAATCGCGCCCCGTGGAACCCTAGCCGGGCTCTGGCACAATCAGGCGCTTGCACAACCCCCTGGGATCGCCATGATCATCCTGCTGGACCAAGACGGCGTGCTGGCCGATTTCGAACACGCGTTCATCGACGCCTGGCGCGCGCGCTACCCCGACATCG
This sequence comes from Achromobacter sp. 01N37, assembly GCF_056399725.1. Taxonomy (NCBI): domain Bacteria; kingdom Pseudomonadati; phylum Pseudomonadota; class Betaproteobacteria; order Burkholderiales; family Alcaligenaceae; genus Achromobacter; species Achromobacter sp. 01N37. Next base: position 162,650 of record NZ_JBFTRX010000013.1, on the reverse strand, counting down.
CGCCCATTGAATTTGAAGACCGCAAGTCGTTCTACATCCGCGAGGATTACGGCCCCGAACTACGCGATATGGCCGAGGCCATCTACACCGCGCCCGGCTTCATCCGCAACCTGCCGCCCGTGCCCGGCGCGCTGGACGCCGTGCGCGAATTGCTGGCGCTGGGGATGGACGTGCGCATCTGCACGTCGCCGCTATCGCAGTTTGAAAATTGCGTGGCCGAAAAATACCTGTGGGTAGAAAAGAACCTGGGCCGCGACGCCACGCACCGGCTGATCCTGACCAAAGACAAGACGCTGGTTCAAGGCCATCTGCTGATCGACGACAAGCCCCTGATTGAAGGCGCCGTGAAGCCGCGCTGGAAACACATTCTGTTTGACGCGCCTTACAACCGGCACGTTACCGACCGGCCCCGCATCACGTGGTCGACGTGGCGCAATGTGCTGGCGGGCGAGCTCTATACAGCAGACGAGTGAGTTCGCCTGAATCCTGTTCAGCAGTCATAAATTAGGACTATTCTGTGTTGGCTGTACCCCCCCACCCCGGAGGAGCCCGCACCATGAATCTGTACCGTCTGCTCAAGCAGCGAGAAGCCGACCACAAGCCTTTACGAGTTGCACTGTTGGGCGCCGGAAAGTTCGGCGCCATGTTCATGAGCCAGGCTCCCCGCACGCCGGGGATGCGGCTGGTGGCGGTGGCGGATCTGGCGCCCGACCGCGCCCGCGCCGCCCTGACCCGCGTCGGCTGGCCCGCCAGCGCACTCAACGCCGCCAACACCAACGACGCGCTGAAGAACGGCAAAGTCTTCTTCAGCGATGACCCCTTGGCCATCATCGCGAGCCCCGACGTCGACATCGTTATCGACGCCACCGGCCAGGCCGCCGCCGGCATCACCCACGTGCTGGCCTGCTGCGAATACGGCAAGCACATCATCATGGTCAACGTTGAAGCCGACGCGCTGGCCGGCCCGCTGTTGGCGCGCCGCGCGCGCGAAGCGGGCATCGTCTATTCCCTGGCCTACGGCGACCAGCCTGCTCTGATCTGCGAAATGGTGGATTGGGCGCGCGCGTCCGGTTTCGAAGTGATGGCGGCCGGCAAGGGCACGAAGTACCTGCCCGAATTTCATACGTCCACGCCCGACACCGTGTGGCCGTACTACGGCTTCACCGCGGAAATGGTGGCGGCGGGCGACTTCAACGCGCAGATGTTCAACAGCTTTCTGGACGGCACCAAAAGCGCCATCGAGATGGCGGCGGTGTCCAACGCCACGGGCTTGCTGCCGTCGCCATCGGGCCTGCACTTCCCGCCTTGCGGCGTGGACGATCTGGCCCGTGTGCTGCGCCCGCGCGAAGACGGCGGCATCTTGCACCATCGCGGCCAGGTGGAAGTGATTTCATCGTTGGAACGCGATGGCCGCCCCGTGTTTCGCGACCTGCGCTGGGGCGTGTATGTGACGCTTGCGGCCGATAGCGATTACGTGCGCCGCTGCTTCCAGGAATACGGACTGGTAACGGACCCCAGCGGCAACTACACCGCCATGTACAAGCCCTATCACCTGATCGGGTTGGAGCTGGGCATCAGCGTGGCCAGCGTCGGGCTGCGGCGTGAACCCACTGGCGCGCCCGCCGGCTGGCACGGCGACGTGGTCGCCACCGCCAAGCGCGATTTGCAGGCCGGCCAGATTCTGGATGGCGAAGGCGGCTACACGGTGTATGGCCGGCTGATGCCCGCGCCTGATTCCGTGGAAGAAGGCTATCTGCCACTGGGGCTGTCGCATCAGGTCAAGCTGAAACACCCCGTGCGGCAATCGCAGGCAATCCGCTGGCGCGACGTGGAATACGACGAGCGCTCAACGGCCGTGCAATTCCGCCGCGAAATGGAACAGACCTTCGCCTGAAGCGAAGCCAGGCCAGGCCACCCCGCCCCGCCGCCTACACCGGCGCGGGGCGTTCGGCCTGAAACAAGCGCAGCCGATCTGCCGCGTTGCGCAGATGCTGTTCCGCCGCACGCCCGGCGGCATCCGGGTCTGACCCTTCGATAGCCACGAAGATCGCCTGATGCTCGCTTTGCACCGCGGCCATGCGCTCGGCATACCGGCGCGCCGTGTTGTTGCGCGCGCTGCGAATGACGCGCCGCACATTCGCTTCCAGATAATCGTTCAGCGACACCAGATGCGGGTTGTGCGTGGCCTGCACGATGGCCTGATGGAACTGGTAGTCCTCTTCATCGCCCAGCTTGTCGTTGATCAGCGCGTACTCCATGCCGACCAGCGCCTGGCGCATCTTCTTCAAATCTTGATCCGTGCGGCGCTGCGCCGCGTAGCGCGCGGCGGTGACTTCGATGGACAGCATCAGTTCCAGGATGTGTTCCAGGTCCTGAGTGTCGCCCGGCGTGGGCGCGGCGATACGAAACGCGTTGCGCTGGAAGTTGGGGTCCACAAACACGCCGCTGCCCTGCTGCGACGTGATGAGCCCTTCGGACTTCAGCCGGGCCAGCGCCTCGCGCACGACGGCGCGGCTGACCGAATACGTTTCGGTCAGCTGCTTTTCGGTGGGCAGGCGGTCGCCGGGGGCAAGCACCCCTTGGCGTATCTGCTCGGCCAGCGTGTCGGCCAAGCCCGCGGAAAGCGAACTCTTGGGCGCGTTGCGCGGCGGGTCCTGGTCTGGATTCGTCGACATGGAAAATCGTGAACTCGTAATGGCGGCGTCCTGCACTTTAAGCGATATAGATGCCGCCGTTGACCTGCATGACTTCCCCGGTCACGAAGCCCGCCAGCGGCGAGCACAGGAAGGCGATGGACCCGGCGATCTCTTCGGCTGTGCCAAAGCGGCGTAGCGGCGTGCTTTCCAGCAGCTGCGCGCCTTTCTGGCCGATCAGGTCGTGCGTCATGGAGGTCGCAATAATGCCCGGCGCCACCGCGTTCACGCGGATCTGCGGGGCCAGCTCCAGCGCCAGGCTGCGCGTGAAGCTCTGCACCGCGCCCTTGGACGCGGAATAGGCGGCGTGCGCGTAGCTGCCGCGCTGCGCGGCCAGCGACGTCAACAGCACGATGGAGCCGTTGTGACGCAGGTGGCGCTGCGCCGCCCGGCACGTATAGAAGGTGCCGTCCAGGTTCACGCGCATCAGCGTGCGCCAGGCCTCGTCGCTGGTGTCTTTGACCAGTTGTTCCGGGTAGATGCCGGCGCAATGCACCAGGTGATCCAGCCCGCCGAAATGCTTGGCGGCTGCATCGAACACGCGTTCGCAATCATGCGACACGGACACGTCCAGCGCATGCGTGTAGACGCGCTGCCCGGTCGGGTCCAGCTCGGCTGCAACCTCTTCCAGGCGCGCGTTGTTGATGTCAGTCAGCACCAGCCGCGCGCCGTGGGCGGCCATCAGCCGCGCCGTCGCCAAGCCGATGCCATTGCCCGCGCCGGTGATCACGGCCACCTGTCCTTCAAACGAGATCATCCTGTCTCCAAGCTTGTTATGGGCGTGCCTTGCTGCCTTCCCGGCCGCCGCGGAATCTTTGATTGAACTCCTGAATCCGCCGCTTGACACGAGAAAATCGCTTGCCCTATGATTTATCGGACAACTTAATAAAGTTGCCTGACAACTTATTCCGAAAGCGTAAATCAACTCACGTTTTCAGGCAAGCCAGTCAGCAAAAACAAGGCCGAGCGCCGCAAAACAGGCAGGAGACAACAGGGTGAATATCACCGGCAGCACGACCGTATTCGCCCCTATCTCGCGTTTATCCCCTCCCCCTTGCACGACTCCCAGCCACACAAGAGCCGCCACCAAGCGCGCTTGATCGACTCACGCACTTACCACTCCCGTCCCACGGAGGAGACACGCATGAAATTGGCTTTCACTACCGGCCTGCTGTGCCTGGCCGGCTTTGCCGCATCGGCGCACGCCGCACCCGTCAAGATCGGTCTGATCGAAACCTTGTCCGGCCCGCAAGCGTCCACCGGCCTGATGTTCCGCGCCGCCGTCAAATACGAGCTGGACCGCATCAATGCGGCGGGCGGCTGGAATGGCCAGCCGCTGGAACTCGTTGAGTTCGACAACCAGGGCGGCCCCGTCGGCGCATCCGACCGCTTCCGCGCTGCGGCCGCTGAAGGCGTGCAGGTGCTGGTGCAGGGGTCGTCGTCCGCCATCTCGGGGCAGCTGACCGAAGACGTGCGCAAACACAATCTGCGCAACCCCGGCAAGGAAGTCGTATTCCTGAACGTGGGCGGCGAAGCCCTGGAACTGACCGGCCAGAAGTGCCACTTCTACCACTTCCGTTTCACCACCAACGCCGACCTGCGCGTGAAGTCGCTGGCCTCGGTCATGTCGGCCGACGGCACGCTGGGCAAGCGCGTGTACGCCATCAACCAGAACTATTCCTGGGGCCAGGACATGGAAGGCGCCACCGAGCGCTTCGCCAAGCAGTACGGCTATGAAGTGGTGGGCAAGACGCTGCACGAAGTCAACAAGATCCAGGACTTCGCGCCCTACGTTGCGCGCATCCGCTCGGCCACGCCCGACACCGTCATCACCGGCAACTGGTCCAACGACCTGCTGCTGTTGATGAAGGCCACGCAGGCCGCCGGCCTGAAGGTGCGTTTCGCCACCGTGTTCCTGGACCAGGTGGGCAACCTGGCCAACGCCGGCGACGTCGCGCTGGGCCACTACATCGCTCACCCGTACAACATCGAAGCCGCGGGCGAAGAAGGCGCCAAGTTCGCCGAAGACTACAAGTCCAAGACCGGCCACTACCCCAGCTACACCGAACCGCAAACCGTGATCGGCGTGCGCTTTCTGGGTGAAGCGTTAAAGCAGGTGCAGCCCAAGGACGGCAAGCTGTCCGTGCCGGAACTGGCGAAGGCTTTGGAAAAGGTCACGTACACGTCGTCGCTGGGCACCTACACGATGCGCGCCGAAGACCACCAGGTGCAGTTGCCGATGGTGGTGTCGAAAGTGAGCAAGAACGCCAAGTACAAGGCCGACGGCACGGACATGGGCTTTGAGCCGGTGAAGGTGTTGGCGGCGGCGGACGTGTCGGCGCCGGTGCAGGAAACCTGCAAGATGCAGCGGCCGAATTAAGAACGGGATGATGGCTTGCGCGCGCCTGGCCAACGACACCTTGCCACGCGCGCGCAACCCATCATCACCCAGCCCCAATAAGCGCACTCCCGGCGCGGGCCGGAAAAACAACGTGCGCAATCGCTCGCAAGACGCGTGACGTCTTAGCGCAAGAATTATGGAGCGGACATGGAATACTTTACCGTCTCGCTGTTGAACGGCGTGATTTACGGCCTGCTGCTATTCATGGTGTCGGCAGGCCTGACACTGATTTTCGGAATGATGGGCGTGCTGAATTTTGCGCACGCCTCGTTCTACATGATCGGCGCCTACGCCGCCTACACGCTGACGCCCGTCACCGGTTTCTGGGTGGCGCTGGTGCTGGCGACGATCATCTCGGGCGTGCTGGGCATGGGCGTTGAACGCTTCTTCCTGCGCCGCGTCCACAAGTTCGGCCACGCGCAGGAACTGCTGGTGACCTTTGGCCTGGCGTTCATCGTGGCCGAGCTGATCAAGCTGTTCTACGGTGACTTCCCCGTGGACTACCGCGTGCCGCAATTCCTGAACTTCGCGGCCTTCCGCGTGTTCGATGCGGACTACCCCTTCTACCGCCTCTTGATGGGCGGCGTGTCGCTGGCGATGTTCGCCGTCATCTACCTGCTGCTGTCGCGCACCCGCGTGGGCATCGTCGTGCGCTCGGCCATCTACCGGCCGCGCATGGCCGAAGCGCTGGGCCACAACGTGCCGCTCGTGTTCATGAGCGTGTTCGGCGTGGGCGCCGCCATGGCCGGCCTGGCCGGTGCGGTGGCCGGCGCCTTCTACACCACCAACCCCAACATGGCGCTTGAACTGGGCGTGCTGGTGTTTGTGGTCGTTGTCGTGGGCGGACTCGGTTCGCTGGAAGGCGCCATGATCGCGTCGCTGCTGATCGGCCTGATCAGTTCGTTCTCGGTCGGTATCGACGCCAGCCTGGCGTCGCTGTTCGGCCTGTTCGGCGCGGGCGAGTGGGCGGAAAGCGTGGGCGGTTTGATGACCGTGAAGATTTCCAGCCTGGCCGCCACCCTGCCCTTCCTGCTGATGCTGGTGGTGCTGCTGGTGAAGCCGTCGGGCCTGAAGGGAGAGCAGGCATGAGCCACACCCGTAAAGCCTCTGGCGCCTTGTTGTTGATTGCATGTGTGGCGGCGCTGTGCGCGCTGCCCTGGCTGCTGCCTCCGGGCCAGCTGGTGGCAGCCGTGCAGATGCTGATCGCCGCGCTGTTTGCCTGCGCGTTCAATCTGTTGGCTGGCCAGGGCGGCATGCTGTCCTTTGGCCACGCCGCGTACTTTGGCGTAGGTACGTTCGCCACCATCCACGCGATGAACGCGTTGGGTGGCGCGGGCCTCTTGCCCACGCCGCTGATGCCGCTGGTGGGCGGCGTGGCCGGGCTGCTGTTCGGCCTGGTCGCCGGCTGGTTCGCCACCATGCGTTCCGGCGTGTACTTTTCGATGATCACCTTGGCGCTGGCTGAACTGCTGCACGCATTGGCGCCGCACCTGAAAGGCGTGTTCGGCGGCGAAGCGGGCGTGTCCGCCATGCGCATGCCGGCATGGGGCTTCACCTTCGGCTCCGACATCGAGGTGTACTTCCTGGTGCTGGCCTGGGTGCTGATCTCGCTGGCGGCGCTGTATGGCCTGACCCGTACGCCGCTGGGCCGGCTCACGCTGGGTCTGCGTGAAAACGCCAACCGCCTGCGCTATCTGGGTTACCGCCCGCATGCGCTGAAGACGATGGTGTTTGCGTTGTCGGCCATGTTCGCAGGCATCGCGGGGGGATTGCAGGCCTTGAACATCGAGGCCGGCAACTACGTGCTGTTCGAGGTCAAGCTGTCGACCGATGCCGTGCTGTTCGCCTACATCGGCGGCGTCAATGCCTTCCTGGGGCCGGTGCTGGGCGCGTCCATCCTGACGTTCCTGTCGCAGACGCTGGCCGACATCACGCGTTCGTGGCTGCTGTATCAAGGCATTCTGTTTGTGCTGGTGATGCTGTTCGTGCCGGACGGCCTGGTGGGCCTGGTGCAACGCGCCGCCAAGTCGCTGCGCGAGCGCGGCCTGGCCAACTGGCTGCCGCGCGCCATCGTGTCGGTTGCCGGCGGCCTGCTGCTGACCGCCGCCACCGTGTTTTCGGTAGAGCTCTTGCAACGCATGTTCGCGCGTGACTACCGCGCGCTGCTCGCCATGAACCCCGACGCCGGCTGGCCCGCCATTCCCCTTTTCGGCCACGACTGGGCGCCGCTTGCGGTCTCGACCTGGCTGATTCCGGTGGCGCTGTTCGCCGCGGGCCTGTTGGCTTGCCGCTGGGCGATGGCGATGTGGCGTAACGACGGCGATGCCGCCCCTGTGCTGGAGCCCGCAAAATGAGCCACGAGATCCTGACCCTGACCGACGTGCGCAAGTCCTTTGGCGAAGCGCAGATCATCCGCGGCGTGAACCTGGCGATTGAAGCCGGTGAACGCCATGCCGTCATCGGCCCCAACGGCGCGGGCAAGTCCACGCTGTTCCACCTGATGTCGGGTTCGTTTGCGCCCACCTCGGGTGACATCAGCCTGCGTTCGCGCTCCATTGGCGGCCTGGCCCCTGAAGCCATCAACCGGCTGGGCCTGGCGCGATCGTTTCAGATCACCAACGTGTTCCCGCGCCTGTCCGTGCGTGAAAACCTGCGCCTGGCGGTGCTGCGCATGCACGGGCTGGTCTACAACTTCTGGCGCCCCATTGCACGCAACCGCGCCGTCAACGAAGACGTGGACCGTCTGCTGGAAAAAGTGCGCCTGACGGCCAAGCAAGCCACCGCCGCCGGCGACCTGAACTACTCCGAACAGCGCTCGCTGGAAATCGGCATGACGCTGGCGTCGCGCCCGAAAGTCATCTTGCTGGACGAGCCGATGGCCGGCATGTCGCAGCACGAAGTCGACTACACGGTAGAACTCATCAAAGACGTGACGCGCGACTGCACTTTGCTGATCGTCGAACACGATATGCAGGTGGTGTTCTCGCTGGCCGACCGCATCAGCGTGCTGGTCTATGGCGAGATCCTGGCCACCGGCACGCCCGCAGAAATTCGCGGCGACGCCCGCGTGCGCGAAGCCTACCTGGGAGAGGAAACGGTATGACGACAACATCCCCCGCGCACGCCCCTGCGCACTCCCCCCTGCTCAGCCTGCACGGCGTGCACGCGCACTACGGCAAGAGCCACATCCTGCACGGCATCGACTTGTCCATCGGGCAAGGCGAAGTCGTCAGCCTGCTGGGCCGCAACGGCGCGGGCCGCTCCACCACCATGAAAAGCATCATGGGTCTGGTGGACGTGACCGGCGGGCGCATCGCCATCGAAGGGCGCGACATCACCAACAAACGCCCCTTCGAAATCGCACGCGCAGGCGTGGGCTTTGTGCCTGAAGAGCGCGAAGTCTTCGCCAACCTGACCGTGGACGAAAACCTGCGCATGGGCGAACAGCCCAAGCGCGACGACGCGCCCTACTGGACGGCCGCGCAGATGTTCGACTACTTCCCGCGCCTGAAAGAACGCAGCAACACCAAGGCCGGCAACCTGTCGGGCGGCGAACAGCAGATGCTGACCATGTGCCGTTCGCTGCTGGGCAACCCCAAGGTGATGCTGATTGACGAGCCCACCGAAGGGCTGGCGCCGAAGATCGTGGAAGTGATTGCCGACGTCATCCGAGATATCCACAAGCGCGGCGTATCGGTGGTGCTGGTGGAGCAAAAGCTGACGATTGCGCTGAAGGTGTCCACGCGGGTCAGCGTCATGGGCCACGGCCGCATCGTGTTCGAAGGACCGCCCGCGCAGCTGCATGAGCGCCAGGACGTCGTCCAGGAATGGCTGGCGGTCTGACCCCGCCATCATGTAACCCCTCTACAGGTAACCCTCTTGGACAACCCTACTGAAGTCATCCATAGCGACCTGCGCGGCCAAACGGTCGTGATTACCGGCGGCGCCAAAGGCATCGGCTTTTCCACCGCGCAGGCCTTCGTGCGCCAAGGCGCGCGCGTTGCGCTGCTGGACATGGACGCCACCGCGCTGGACGCCGCCGTGGCCGATCTGAACGCGGCGGGCGGGGACGCCCTGGCCGTGCAGGCATCCGTCACGGACGCCGACGCCGTGGAACGCGCGTTCGCGCAAGTCGAACAGGCCTGGGGCCGCATCGACGTGCTGGTCAACAACGCCGGCATCTCGGCCAACAAGCCCACGCTGGAAGTCACCGTGGACGAATGGCGGCGCGCGGTCGACATCAACTTGACCGGCGTGTTTCTGTGCGCACAGGCCGCCGGCCGCCGCATGGTGCCGGCAGGGTCGGGCAGCATCATCAACCTGGCCTCGATGTACGGCGTGGTGGCCGCGCCCGACCGCGCCGCCTACTGCGCCACGAAGGGCGCGGTGGTGCTGCTGACCGAAACGCTGGCCGTGGAATGGGGCCCGATGGGCGTGCGCGTGAACGCGCTGGCGCCCGGCTATGTCGAGACCGATCTGGTGCGCGACCTGGCCGCGCGCGGCCGCCTCGACCCCGAACGCCTGAAGCAGCGCACGCCGCTGCGCCGCATGGCGCAACCGGCAGAAATGGCCGACCTGGCGGTCTTTCTGGCATCGCGCCAGGCCGCCTACATCACCGGACACACCCTGGTGGCCGACGGCGGCTGGAGCCGCTACAGCTACCTCTAACCGCACCGACGCTTAAAAACATTCTGGAGATTCACTCATGGCCACCTACCAACCGCTTGAGCCCCAAGCGCCCTGGCGGCAACTGACGGTCGAGGCTCGCGACTGGCAGCAGGCGGACCCCGCCCTGCTCGGCACGATGCTGACCCAGCTGCACTGGATTCGCGCCTTCGAAGAGGCTGTGCTGGACCTGGCCGCCGAAGGCCTGGTGCACGGCCCCGCGCACTCGTCAGTCGGCCAGGAAGGCGGCGCCGTCGGTTCGGTGCTGGCGCTGGGCGCCGGCGATCAGATCAATGGCTCGCATCGCGGCCACCATCAGTTTCTGGCCAAGGCCTTGCAGCACGTGGCCCCGCTGGGCCTGGACCCGCGCAACCCGCTCACGCCCGCCATCGATGAAGTCCTGCAAAAAACGCTGGCCGAAATCATGGGGCTGGCGCAAGGCTATTGCCGGGGCCGTGGGGGCAGCATGCACTTGCGCTGGCTGGAAGCCGGCGCGCTGGGCACCAATGCCATCGTGGGCGGCGGCGTGCCGCTGGCGGCGGGCGCGGGCTGGGCGCACAAGCACGCCGGCACCGACCGCGTGGCCGTGACGTACTTTGGTGACGGCGCGGTGAACATCGGCTCGGTGCTGGAAACGATGAACCTGACCGCCGCGTGGAAAACGCCGCTGTGTTTCTTCATCGAAAACAACCGCTACGCGGTGTCGACGACGGTGGAAGAGTCCACCGCCGAACCGCGCCTGTCTGCGCGTGGTCTGGCGTTCAACATTCCGTCGTGGAAGGTTGACGGCATGGACCCGCTGGCCGTGCATCTGGCCATGTCGGAAGCCGTGGCGCACATGCGCGCGGGCAACGGCCCGACCATCGTCGAAGTGGACGTGTACCGCTTCTTCCACCAGAACGGTCCCTTCCCCGGCAGCGCCTTCGGCTATCGCTCGAAAGACGAAGAAGCGCAATGGCGCCGCCGCGATCCTTTGGACAAGATCGCCTCTGAAATGATCGGCCGCCAGCTGATCACGCAAGCGGAAGTGGACGCGCTGCGTCAACGCTGCAAGGACGTCATGAAGGACGTGTCCGGCCGTCTGACCGAAGCGGCGGACGGCGGCAAGCGCCGCGTGCGCGCCGACCTCTGGCCCAGCCCCGACTTCCGCGACGTCGGCTTGCGCAGCGATGGTTCGGAACTGGCCGGCCTGCGCTACCAGGACGCCGATGACTACACGGGCACGAAGGTCGAACGCAAGTTCGTCGACGCCGTGGCCGACGTGCTGGACCGCCGCATGGAAACGGATGGCGGCGTCGTCGTGCTGGGCGAAGACGTGCACCGCTTGAAGGGCGGCACCAACGGCGCCACGCGCGGCCTGAAAGACAAGTACCCCGACCGCGTGCTGGGCACCCCGATTTCCGAAAACGCCTTCGCCGGCCTGGGCGGCGGGCTGGCGATGGACGGGCGCTACAAACCCATCGTTGAATTCATGTACCCCGACTTCATGTGGGTGGCGGCCGACCAGATCTTCAACCAGATCGGCAAGGCCCGCCACATGTTCGGCGGCGACATCGACGTGCCCTTCGTGCTGCGCACCAAGGTCGCGATGGGCACGGGCTACGGCTCGCAGCACTCGATGGACCCCGCCGGCATCTTCGCCACCGCGCCGGGCTGGCGCATCGTCGCGCCATCCACGCCGTACGACTACGTGGGCCTGATGAACACTGCGCTGGCCTCCAAGGACCCGGTGCTGGTCATCGAACACGTGGACTTGTATGCGTCGTCCGGCGAGGTTGCCGAGGGCGACTTGGATTACGCCATTCCGTTCGGCAAAGCCCGCGTGCGCCGCACGGGCGGCAAGGTCACCATCCTGACGTATCTGGCGATGGTGGGCCGCGCATTGAAGGCCGCCGAGGAAGCCGGCGTGGACGCCGAGATCATCGACCTGCGCACGCTGGACCGCGCCAGCCTGGACTGGGACACCATCGGCGCCAGCATCCAGAAGACCAACAACGTGCTGATCGTGGAGCAAGGCGCGCGCGGCACGTCGTATGGCGCGATGCTGTCCGATGAAATCCAGCGCCGCTACTTCGACTGGCTCGACCAGCCGATCAAGCGCGTGACGGGCGGCGAAGCGTCGCCCAGCATTTCGAAGGTGCTGGAACGCGCAGCGTTCGCCGACACCGAAGAAGTGCTGGCGGGCCTGGCCGATGTGCTGGCGGATCTGGGAGAACAAGCATGAGCGCGCTGCGCATGACGGTGCCGATGGAAGTCGGCATCTGCTGCCAGAACCTGGATGCGCTGGTGGCGTTCTACACGGACGTCGTCGGCCTCGCGCTCGTCAACCGAGTGACGGTGCCCGCCGACAAGGCGCGCGCCACCGGCCTGACCGTGCACGGCTACGACGTGGCGCGCTTGCAGACGCCATACGGCGAACGCATCAAGCTGCTGCAACCCAGCGTGGCGCCTGACGCCGCGGTGCGCGGCAAGACCATACTCGACCGCCAGGGCGCTACCTACCTGACCTTCATCGTGCGCGATCTGGCGGGCGTGGTGCGCAGCCTGGAATCCAAGGGCGTGGTGTTCGACAGCGCGCCGGCGCCGATGGAAGTGCGCCCGGGCACGTGGCTGGCGTTCTTCCGCGACCCCGAAGGCAACGTGCTGGAACTGGTCGAATACGACGACCCCGCCGCCTACCGGCCCGACCTGGCCGCCGCCGCAAACTAGGACGACTATCGTGGCTCACCTTATCAAGCTCCCCTCCGTTGCCGCCGACACGTCGGGCGGCAACCTGCACCAGTGGCTCAAGAAAGAAGGCGACACGGTCGCCGTCGGCGACGCGCTGGCGGAAATCGAAACCGAAAAAGCCATTGTTGAAATCAACGCCGAGCATGCGGGCGTGCTGGGCCGCATCGTCGTCCCGGCAGGCGCGGCGTCGGTGCCGATCAATACCGTTATCGGCGTGTTGTTGGCTGACGGCGACGATGCCTCGGCGATTGATCGCGTGCTGGCCGAACATGGCGGCGCGGCGGCTGCGGTTGCCGCTGCGGCGGCACCCGCTGCTGCGGCATCGACGGCTGCGCCTGCGGCCACCTCTGCGGCTGCGTCTTCGGCCGCACCCGCCGCTGCCGCCCCCAAGGCATCCGCCGCCACGCCCGCATCCAACACCCCGGTTCCCGGCGGACGCCTGTTCGCCAGCCCGCTGGCGCGCCGTCTGGCGGCGCAGTGGCATGTGGACCTGCTGGGCGTCGCCGGCACCGGACCGCATGGCCGCATCGTGCGCCGTGACGTTGAATCCGCACGCGACCGTGCGCCCGTGGCCGCGGTGGCGTCGTCAGCCGGCCGCCCGGCAGCCCGGCGCGTGCCGCACACCGGCATGCGCCGCGCCATCGCCCGCCGCCTGACCGAAAGCAAGCAAAACGTGCCGCACTTCTACCTGTCGGTGGATTGCAAGATGGACGCGCTGCTGGCGCTTCGCGCGCAAGCGAACCACGGCGGCGCGGTGAAGCTGTCGGTCAATGACTTCATCGTGCGCGCGGCGGCGCTCGCCTTGCGCGAAGTGCCGGAAGTGAATGTCAGCTGGCACGAAGACGCGATCGAATACCACGCGGGCGCCGACATCTCGGTGGCGGTTGCGACCGACGGCGGGCTGGTCACCCCCATCGTGCGCGACGCGGACGTGAAGTCGCTGTCCGCCATCGCAGGCGAAATCGTGGAGCTTGCCGGACGCGCCAAGATCAACCGCTTGAAGCCCGAAGAGTTCACAGGCGGTTCGCTGACGGTCAGCAACCTGGGCATGTACGGCATCAGCCAGTTCGCCGCCATCATCAACCCGCCGCAGGCCGCCATCTTGGCGGTGGGCGCAGCCGAACGCCGCCCCGTCGTGGCCGAGAACGGCGACCTGGTTGCCGCCACCGTCATGACGGTGACCTTGTCGGCCGATCACCGCGCAGTGGACGGCGCGGTCGGCGCGCGCTGGCTCGCCGCCTTCCGCACTTTGATCGAAAACCCTGTGCGCATTTTGCTGTGAGCCCGACGATGACGAAGAACGTGTTTGATCTGGTCGTCGTCGGCGGCGGCCCTGGCGGCTATGTGGCCGCCATTCGCGGCGCGCAGCTGGGCATGTCGGTAGCGTTGGTAGAGCGCGCGGAACTTGGCGGCATCTGCCTGAACTGGGGCTGCATTCCCACCAAGGCGCTGCTGCACAGCGCGACCGTGCTGCGCGCCTGCCAAGAGGCGTCGCACTACGGCGTCACGGGCGCGGGCGAAGCCCGGCCTGATCTGGCCGCCATGGTCGCCCGGTCGCGCAAGGTGGCGGGCCGCCTGGGACTAGGCGTGGCGCATTTGATGAAGAAGAACGGCGTGACAGTATTCGCGGCAAGCGCCACGCTGGCGGGCGCGGGCAAGCTGGCGCTGGATAACGGCACGACGCTATCGGCCAAACACATCATTCTGGCTACCGGCGCGCGCGCCCGCGAATTGCCCGCGCTGCCCGTGGGTGAGCGCATCTGGGCGTACCGCCAGGCCTTGATGCCCACAAAGATCCCGAAGTCGTTGCTGGTGGTGGGGGCAGGCGCCATTGGCGCCGAGTTCGCAAGCTTCTACCGCGCGATCGGATCGGACGTCACACTGATCGACATGACGCCAGAAATCTTGCCGCAGGAAGACGCGGAAATTTCGCAGCTGGCGCGCAAGGCGTTCGAGAAACAAGGCATACGCGTGCTGACGCAATGCGCGGTCACGGCATCGGCGTTGACGGCAACCGGCGTCAAGGTGACGCTGGACCAACAGGGCAAGACGTCGGAACTGGAAGTCGACCGCGTCATCGTCGCCGCCGGCATCGTCGGCAACGTCGAAAACCTGGGGCTGGAAAAAACGCGCGTGAAGATCGAGAAGACCCACATCGTCACCGATGGCTTATGCCGCACCGCCGAGCCCGGCGTTTACGCCATTGGCGACGTGGCCGGCGCGCCCTGGCTTGCTCACAAGGCCAGCCACGAAGGCGTGCTGTGCGTGGAAGCCATTGCCGGCAAACCCGTACACGCCATCGACTCGCTGCGCATTCCCGCCTGCACCTATTCGTACCCGCAAGTCGCCAGCATCGGCATGACCGAAGCCCGCGCACGCGAGCACGCGAAGGCAAACGGCAGCGAGATCCGTGTCGGCAAATTCACCTTCGCCGGCAACGGCAAGGCCATCGCAATGGGCGAAGACCAAGGCTTGGTCAAGACCGTGTTCGATGCGACGTCGGGGGAATTGCTGGGCGCACACATCATCCACCCGGAAGCGTCCGAGCTGATCACGGGGTATGGCGTGGCGGCGTCGCTGGAAGCGACGGAAGAGGACTTGATGCACACCGTATTCGCGCATCCGACGTTGTCGGAAACGTTGCATGAATCGGTGTTGTCGGCCTTTGGAAGAGCGTTGCACGCGTAGGATGGGTGACGCGCGAGCTCATCATCCAGGATGAGCGGCAGTTCAGCGCGCGCACCCCATCACACCCGCCCCGCGAAGAAATCCAGAAAGCACGCAATGCGCCGCGACAGCTGCGTATTGCGGTGGTACACGGCGTGCATGGGCTGAAGTTGATCGCTGTACACCCCCTCCATCACCTTCACCAGCCTGCCCGCCGCGATATCTTCGCGCACCACAAAATCCGACAGGCACGCGATGCCCACGCCGCGGATCGCCAATTGCCGCTGCGTCTCTCCGCTTGAGGTCGCCAACGTCGGTGTCGCCAGATAACTGGACCCGCCCGCGTGCTTCAACGGCCACACGTTCAGGCTTTCGGGCTGCGTGAAGCCCAGCACTTCATGGCGGGCCAGGTCCTCTACTGTCTCCGGCGCGCCGCGCCGAGCGATGTAATCAGGGCTGGCCATCATCCAGCGCGGCGACGGCCGCAGCGGCCGCGCGTGCAAGGTGGAATCCGTCAGCGGCCCCATGCGGATGGCGACATCGGTGCGATGTTCCATGAGATCCACGATGCGGTCATTGCTGGTGAGTTCCAGCGTGATCTCGGGATACTCGCGCCGAAATTCCGCCACTTGCGGCACCACGCAATGCAGCATCACCGGCACCGACGCATCCACCCGCAAGCGCCCCGCCGGCCGCTGATGCACCATCCGCATGCACTCTTCGGCTTCTTCCAACGACGCGATAATCTGACGCGCCTTTGGCAGAAAGTGCGCGCCCTCTTCCGTGAGCTCCATGCGGCGCGTCGTGCGGTTCAGCAGGATCACGCCCAGGTCTTCTTCCAAGCGCGACAAGCCCCGGCTGACCCCCGACGCCGTCTGGCCCAGCATTTCAGCGGCGGCGCTCAGCGACCCGGCGTCCACCACGCCCAGAAACACGCGCAATGCATCGGAATTCAAAGCCATGTGGATTTCCTTGCGATAAAAAAACAGCCTATCGGCTGTATAGGGAATTTACAGCCTCAAAGCTGTATCAAGCATCCGCATTCATGCCACACAGCCCCAAAAAAAACGGCGCCCAAAGGCGCCGTTCTTCCTACGCGTTCGCCACCCTCAACGCTTGGCTTTCTGCTTCAGCTGCGACAGGTCACGCACCGCGCCGCGATCGGCCGACGTGGCCAGGGCCGCGTAAGCCTGCAAGGCCAGCGACACGACGCGTTCGCGTCCGACCGGCTCCCAGCCATCCGCACGCGCGTCCATCGCTGCGCGGCGGCGCGCCAGTTCTTCGTCGGACACGGCCAGATGCATCTTGCGGTTCGGGATGTCGATCTCGATGATGTCGCCTTCTTCCACCAGGCCGATGGTGCCGCCTTCGGCCGCTTCCGGCGAGGCGTGGCCGATCACCAGGCCGGACGAGCCGCCCGAGAAGCGGCCGTCGGTGAACAGCGCGCACGTCTTGCCCAAGCCTTTGGACTTCAGGTACGACGTGGGGTACAGCATTTCTTGCATGCCCGGGCCGCCCTTGGGGCCTTCGTAGCGGATCACGACCACGTCGCCCGCCACGATCTTGTCGCCCAGGATGCCTTCAACGGCGTCATCCTGGCTTTCGAACACGCGGGCGCGGCCCGTGAAGACCCATTGCGATTCGTCCACACCGGCCGTCTTCACAATGCAGCCCTTCTCGGCCAGGTTGCCGTACAGCACGGCCAGACCGCCGTCCTTCGAGTAGGCGTTTTCCTTGCTGCGGATGCAGCCCGTCTGGCGGTCGGTGTCCAGCGTCAGGAAGGTGGCGTCCTGGCTGAACGCCACGGTTGTCGGAATGCCGCCGGGTGCTGCGCGATAGAACTTCTGCGCGTCTTCACCCGCGCCGCCGCCGGCCACGTCCCAGTTCTGGATGGCGTTGCCCAGCGTGCCACTGTGCACGTTGCCGCAAGACAGATCCAGCAGGTCGGCGCGCGCCAGTTCACCCAGGATGCCCAGGATGCCGCCTGCGCGGTGCACGTCTTCGATGTGGTACTTGTCGGTGGCGGGCGCCGCCTTGCACAGGCAGGGCACCTTGCGCGAAATGCGGTCGATGTCGGCCATCGTGAAATCCACACCCGCTTCCTGCGCCGCGGCCAGCAAGTGCAGCACGGTGTTGGTGGAACCGCCCATCGCCACGTCCAGCGCCATCGCGTTCTGGAACGCGCTCTTGGTGGCGATATTGCGCGGCAGAACCGATTCGTCTTCTTCCACGTAGTAGCGGCGGCACAGGTCGACGACCAGGCGGCCGGCTTGCTCGAACAAGCCCTTGCGCCATGCGTGGGTCGCGACGATGGTGCCGTTACCCGGCAGCGCCAGGCCGATGGCTTCGGTCAGGCAGTTCATGGAGTTGGCGGTGAACATGCCGGAACAGGAGCCGCACGTCGGGCACGCGCTGCGTTCCACTTCGGCGACTTCGGCGTCCGACACCTTCGGATCGGCGGCCTTGATCATGGCGTCGATCAGGTCGATCTTGGCGATGACCTTGCCGTCGGTCGGCGACTTGACCTTGCCCGCTTCCATCGGGCCGCCGGACACGAACACGACCGGGATGTTCAGGCGCATCGCGGCCATCAGCATCCCCGGGGTGATCTTGTCGCAGTTCGAAATGCAGACCATGGCGTCGGCGCAATGCGCGTTCACCATGTATTCCACCGAGTCGGCGATGAGTTCGCGCGACGGCAGCGAATACAGCATGCCGCCGTGGCCCATGGCGATGCCGTCATCGACGGCGATCGTGTTGAATTCCTTGGCGACGCCGCCTGCGGCTTCGATCTCTTTGGCGACCAGCGCGCCCAGGTCGCGCAGGTGCACGTGGCCCGGCACGAACTGCGTGAACGAGTTCACTACCGCGATAATCGGCTTGCCGAAATCACCGTCCTTCATGCCAGTGGCGCGCCACAAGGCGCGGGCGCCGGCCATGTTGCGGCCGTGGGTCGATGTGCGGGAACGGTAGTGCGGCATGATTTGTCTCGAGTGCTGTTAGCGTGGCGGCAAAACGGTAAATAATACGCTGGATCGGGCCGGGGTTGTCCGATGACCCCACCAATGGCCGCCCTGAGAGCGGCCATTGGCCATCAGACGGACATTGGCCGGACGGCAGGCAACCGGCGGGCAAACGACTGGCGAATGCCCGGCAACCGGCAGGCAAACATCAGGCAAACGTCAGGCGGACATCATTCAGTCGCCTGGCCGCGCGCCGCGAAGGCGCTGGGCGACTCGCCCACCGCACGGCGAAACATCGCGGCGAAGGCGCTGGGGCTTTCGTACCCCAAGTCCAACGCCACATCCAGCACCCGCGCGCCCCGCGCCAGCCGCTCCATGGCGGCCAGCAGGCGCGCCTGCTGGCGCCAGCGGCCGAAGGTCATGCCCGTGTGACGCAAGAACAGCCGGTGCACGGTCTTCGGGTCTACGCCCAATTCCCGCGCCCATTCCGCCGCCCCCGCCTGCCGCTCGGGATGCCGCACGATGGCGCGGCAGATGCGCGCAAGGCGCGGCTCCGCGGGCTGCGGCAAATGCAGCGGCAGCACGGGTTCCTGACGCATTTCGTCCAGCAACAGCATCATCAGCCGGCCGTCGCGCGTGTCGGGCGCCCAGTCCAGCGGCACGTCGGCGGCGGCCACCATCAGCTCGCGCAGCAGGGGCGAAATCGACAGCACGCAGCACTGCGCCGGCAGATGGGCTGCGGCCCCCGGCTCGACGAAGACCGTGCGCATGCGCGGCTCGCCACTCATGCGGATGCCGTGCGGCACCCACGCCGGCACCCACACGCCACGCGTGGGCGGCACGACCCAGATGCCAGCATCCGTATTCACCACCATCACGCCCGAAATCGCGTAAAGCAACTGGCCGCGCCGATGGCGGTGCCGGCGCACGCGGTGACCATCTTCGTAATCCACCGCCAGGCCTGCGACGGGCGGCCGCGAGGATTCGTACGGGAACAGGTCCAAACCGGCGGGGGAACGCGCGGGGGCTGGGGCGCTGGCTGAGGAGCTCACTGGCGTGGGGGCTGAGGTGAGGGCTGAGGTTCTGGCTGGGGCGCGGACTGGAGAGCTGGCTGGAGAGCTGCCTGAGGTGCTGGCTGGAGAGCTGGCTGAGGTGCTGGGTGGCTTGCGGACTGGCGGTGGGGAGGAAGGCATGCAATGTTCTCAGTGATTCGTCCAGGGCGAGGCGATGCGTTCAGGCGCGCAGCGCCAACAACGCCTCTTGCAAATGGCGCAGGCCATGACTGAGCGGCTTGTCTCGCCGAAGCACGATAGCCAGATCGCGCGACAAACGCGGCGTCAACGACCGCACCACCAGGGCATCGCGCTGGCCCGCAGCGCTCACGGCCAGCTTGGGCAGCACCGCGCAACCCAGGCCCGCCGCCACGATCTCTTTCATGGCTTCCGTGCTGCCCAACTCCATGACGGGCTTGGCGGCGACACCCGCCGCCTCAAACCAATCATCCACCAGCCGGCGCGTGCGGGCGCCCGGCTCGAACAGCACCAGCGGACGCAGCGCCAACGTCTGCGGCGTGACAACGGCGGGAATACCGCCCGGGTCACTCGCGGGAAAGATCGCCACGAACTCGTCCTCCATCACCGTCGTGACCTGGAACATGCGGCCGGGCGCGGGCAAAGTCACCAGCCCCATATCCAGCGTGTTGTTCTCCAGGGCGCGCAGCATGTCGGCCGTGTTGCCAGTGCTGGCCACGACGTCCAGCGCAGGAAAGCGGCGGCGCAGCTCCGCCAGCACGGGCGGCAGCAAATAAGTGCAGGCGGTGGCGCCCGTGCCCAGCCGAATTCGGCCAGACACCTGGGACGCATGCGCCGTCATCGCCTGCTCGGCCTGCGCCAGGGCCGCGTCGATCACTCGGATATGCGTCAGCAACTCCAGCCCCGCCGCGGTGGGCCCGGCGCGGCGGCCAATGCGCTCAACCAGCTTCAAACCGAAGCGCCGTTCCAGCTGACGGATTTGCAAGCTGACCGCGGGCTGGGTCACGCCGCCCCGTTCGGCAGCGGCGGAAAAGCTGCCCAGTTCAACCACCCGCGCAAAGGTGCGCAGGTGGTCCAGGTTCAGGCCTCGCATGGCGTCTATCCAAAGTTTTTCTTATAAAAACGATAACAGACCAAAGCTTTATTAATGCCAAAACTTGCCCCACACTGGCGGCTGCTGATTTGCCCCTTCCCCCTTCGACTTCGCCGGCCCTTTTCATGTCGCCCAACACCCCCACCATCGTCATCCGCGACAGCGCGGAAGCCGACCTGCCCGCCATCAAGACCATCTACGCGCACCACGTCGAACACGGCACCGCCTCGTTCGAACTGGACCCGCCGTCCATCTCGGAAATGCGCACGCGCCGCGCGGGCGTGCTGGAAAAGGAAATGCCGTATCTGGTCGCCGAGATCAATGGCGAAGTCGTGGGCTACGGCTACGTCACGGCGTACCGCCCCCGCCCCGCCTACCGCCACACCGTCGAAGATTCCGTCTACGTCAAAGCCGGCCGCGCGGGCCTGGGCATCGGCGGCAAGCTGCTGGCCGCGCTGATCGAACGCTGCACCGCCGCCGGCTGGCGCCAGATGCTGGCGGTGGTGGGCGACAGCCGCAACGCGGCATCGCTGGCGCTGCACGCCGCCCAAGGCTTTCATCCGGTCGGCACGCTGCGTTCCGTCGGCCACAAGCACGGCGAATGGCGCGACACCGTCCTCATGCAACGCAGCCTGGGAGAAGGCGACACCACACCGCCGCAAAGGCCGTGATTGCCCCACGCGCCATCGTCTGCCTGGGCCTGACGCAACTGATCGGCTGGGGCGTCACGTTCTACCTGATCGGCGCGCTGGGCCCCGCCATGACGGCTGACCTGGGCTGGAACGCCGCCACCGTCTACGGCGGCTTCTCGGCCGCCATCGTCACGATGGCGCTGGTATCCCCCCTGGCGGGCGCAGCCGTTGACCGCTGGGGCGGCCACCGCGTCATGCCGGTGGGCGCCGTGATCGCCGCCGCGGGCTGCGCCCTGCTGGCCGCAGCGCACCACGTGCCGGTGTATTTCCTGGCGTGGCTGCTGCTGGGCCTTGGCATGCGCCTCTGCCTGTACGACGCCGCCTTCGCCTCACTCGCCCGCGCCGCCGGCCCCACCGCGCGCCGCCCCATGTCGCAAATCACGCTGTTCGGCGGCTTGGCATCCACGGTGATGTGGCCGGTGGGCCACGCGCTATCGGACGCGCTTGGCTGGCGCGGCGCGGTCTTCGTCTACGCCGCCCTGGCGCTGGCCACCGTGCCGCTCTACCTGGCGCTGCCACGCGACCGCTACACCGCATCCGCCTCCACCGCGAAACAGACCAGCACCGGCCTCACCCGCACGTCCACGGAACGGCGGCTCGCCGGCACGCTGTACGCCGTGATCGCCATGCTGACCAACTTCCTTGCCGCCGGCAACGCGGCCCACCTGATCTCGCTACTGTCCGGCCTGGGCCTGGCCAGCGCCGCCGCCGTCAGCGTGGCCGCGCTATGGGGCGTAGGCCAATTCACCGCCCGCGTCGCCGACGTGACGCTGGGATCAAGACTGCACCCGCTGACACTGACCCTCGCCGTCGCCGCACTATTGCCACTGTGTTTTTTGCTGGCGCTGCTATCGCGCGGCAACCTCTACGCCACCGCCGCCTACGCCCTGCTCTACGGCGCCTGCAACGGCCTGCTGACCATCACCCGCGGCACGCTGCCGCTGGCACTGTTCGATTTCCGCAGCTACGGAACTTTGGTAGGCGCCCTGCTGATCCCCAGCTTCCTGCTAACCGCGACGGCGCCGGTCGCCTATGCCTTCGTCATCGATACCCACGGCGCTTCGACCGCGATGGCGCTATCAATCGTGTTGGCGGCAGCCATTGCGGCGGCCGCGTTCACGTTGCGATGGAAGTTTATTGGGCGGGTGGGTGCAGCAGGATGAATTCGGACGACGCGCGAGCGCCACCGTCACGACGCCAGACACCGCGTAAGCCCCACAAGGCCGCCCGCGCGGCCGGCATGGGGCGGGCCCCGCAAGATATTCCATCCCTACCCCACCGGTGAGTAGCACCCTAAGCACACTGATCGCCCCAGCGGACGTCAATTGACCGCCGACGCCCCAGGCGTCAAAAGAACGCAAAAATCACACCCCCAAACACCTCACCCCTCAGCAACGCTACTAACCACCCACTTCTCCCACCCAATCTTCCTCAACTTACAAGCCGGACACTCCCCACATCCATACCCCCAGTCATGCCGCGCCCCCCGCTCCCCCAAATAGCACGTATGACTTTCCTCAACGATCGTCTCCACCAACGCATCGCCACCCAACTGATACGCCAGCGCCCACGTCTCGGACTTATCAATCCACATCAGCGGCGTCTCGATCGTCACCCGCGACCCTAACCCCAACCCTAGCGCCACCTGCTGCGCCTTGATCGTGTCGTCCCGGCAATCGGGATAGCCGGAAAAATCCGTCTCGCACATCCCGCCCACCAGCACATCCAGCTGACGCCGATACCCCAGCGCCGCCGCCAGCGTCAGAAACAGCAGATTGCGCCCCGGCACAAACGTGTTCGGCAAACCATTGGCCTGCATCTCGATCGCGCGGTTGCTCGTCATGGCCGTATCGCCCACCTGCCCCAGCACCTTCAAGTCCAGCAGATGGTCTTCGCCCAAGCGCGGCGCCCAGTCCGGAAAGTTCGCCCGAATCTCGCGCAGCACATTCAGCCGCGCCGACAATTCGATGTGATGACGCTGACCGTAATCAAACGCCACCGTTTCCACATGGGCATAGCGGTCCAGCGCCCAGGCGAGACACGTGGTGGAATCTTGACCGCCCGAAAAGAGGACGAGCGCGCGACGTTGATGATTTTGCATAAAGGGGGCTTCTAAAAAGACGAAGGGATAGCACGGACTGTAACCGAGCAAAGGCGCTTTCCCGTAAGGAACGCTGCGTAAAATCAGATTCGTCTTATTCCCCGGTTTTCCCGCAACGCCCATCGTCTTTTCCCAACCTTTCCTCAGCCGCCAGACGGATACCCCCGCCCGATGAATGCCATCCGCCCGCAGTCCGACTCAGCAGAACCCTTGCGTCACGATATCCGGCTACTAGGCCGCCTGTTAGGCACCGTCATTGAGGAATGCGAAGGCAAACGCGTTTTCGACACCATCGAAACGCTGCGGCGCACCGCCGTGAAATTCCGGCGCGAAGGCATCGACGCCGACAGCAAACTGCTGGAACAGCGCGTCAAGCGCCTGCAAGGCACCGACCCGAACTCGGTTGCGCGCGCCTTCAGCTACTTCCTGCACCTGGCCAACATCGCTGAAGACCGCGACCAAAACCGCCGCCAACGCGCACGCGCCCTGATCGACGACACCGCCGCACGCGGCAGCCTGCGCGACGCCGTGCAGACCCTGGCCAGCCAGGGCGTCAGCGTTGCCCGCATCCGCCGCTGGCTGGCCGATGCCTGCGTCGTGCCGGTGCTGACCGCGCACCCCACCGAAGTGCAGCGCAAGAGCACGCTGGACGTGCATCGTGAAATCGCCACCGCGCTGACCCAGCGCGACGTCCCGTTGACGCCGCAAGAGCTCGCCGATCTGGATGCGGCCCTGCTCGGCCGCGTCGCCACGTTGTGGCAAACCCGCATGCTGCGCTACACGCGCCTGACCGTGGCCGATGAAATTGAAAACGCGCTGTCGTACTACCGCAGCACCTTTCTTACCGTCATCCCGCGCGTCTACGCCGACCTGTCCAAACTGCTGAACCGCGAACCCGCCAAGCCGTTTGCCGCCCCGCCCGCGCCGCTGGAACCCTTTCTGCGCATGGGCAGCTGGATTGGCGGCGACCGCGATGGCAACCCGAACGTGGACGCCAGCACGCTGGAACGCGCGCTGCTGCGCCAGGCCACCGTGCTGTTCGAACACTATCTGCAAGAGGTCCACGCGCTGGGTGCGGAACTGTCGATCACCACGCTCCTGATCTCGGCCGACGCCGAACTGCTGGCGCTGGCCGACAGCAGCGGCGACGACTCCCCCCACCGCAGCGACGAACCCTACCGCCGTGCGCTGGTCGGCGTCTACGCCCGGCTTGCCGCCACGGCGCAAGCGCTGACCGGGCAGAACCTGGCCCGCCGCAGCACCGTCGCCGCGCCCGCGTACCAAGCGCCGCAAGAACTATCAGCCGACCTGGCCACCATCGCCGCATCGCTCGCCGCGCACCACGGCGCGCCCATCGCCAAACTGCGCCTGTCAGGGCTTCAACAAGCCGTGGAAGTATTCGGCTTCCACCTGGCCACCGTCGACCTGCGCCAAAGCTCCGACGTACACGAACGCGTGCTGGCCGAACTCTTCGAACGCGCCGGCACCCAGCGCGACGGCAAAGCGCTCGACTACCTGGCGTTAAACGAAGACGAACGCGTGGCCCTCTTGCGCACCGAACTGGCGCAAGCCCGCCCGCTCGCATCCCCCTGGATCGCCTACAGCGAAGACACCACCCGCGAACTGGCCGTGCTGCGCGCCGCCGCCGCCGGCCGCGCCCGCTACGGCAAACAGGCCGTGCGCCAGACCATCGTGTCGCACACCGAAACCCTAAGCGACCTGCTGGAAGTGATGGTGCTGCAAAAGGAAGCCGGCCTGATCGCCCCCGCTGGCCAGGACATTGCGGCCGAAGACGGCTTGATGGTCGTGCCGCTCTTCGAAACCATTCCCGACTTGCAACGCGGCGCCGACATCATGGCCGCCTGGCTCGACCTGCCCGAAGTCCGCCAGCGCGTGAAGCAAGCGCAAAACGGCGCGCAGGAAGTCATGCTGGGCTATTCCGACAGCAACAAGGACGGCGGCTTCCTCACCTCGAACTGGTCGCTGTATCAGGCCGAACGCGCGCTGGTCGACGTGTTCTCGGCCCGCAACGTGCGCCTGCGCCTGTTCCACGGCCGAGGCGGCTCGGTGGGACGCGGCGGCGGCTCCAGCTTTGACGCCATCCTGGCCCAGCCCCCCGGCACCGTCGCCGGCCAGATCCGCCTGACCGAACAAGGCGAAGTCATCCAAAGCAAATACAAGGACGCCGAAGTCGGCCGCTGGCACTTGGAACTGCTGGTCGCCGCCACGCTGGAATCCAGCCTGGCCCCGCGCGCCGAAGCCACCAGCGCCGAAGACGCACACATGGCGCAGCACGGCCCGGCCATGTCATTCATGTCAGACACCGCGCAGCGCACCTATCGCGGCCTGGTCTACGACACCCCGCGCTTTGCCGAGTACTTCTTCGCCGCCACCCCCATCAGCGAAATCGCCGGCCTGAACATCGGCTCGCGCCCGGCTTCGCGCAAGAAGGGCCAACGCATCGAAGACCTGCGCGCCATTCCCTGGGGCTTTTCGTGGGCCCAATGCCGCCTGATGCTGACCGGCTGGTACGGCATGGGCTCGGCCATCGAGGCCTATCTGGAAACCGGCGCCCCCGACGCCCCCCGTTCACGCCGCAGCCGCCTGGCCCAACTGCGCGAGATGGCCCGCGACTGGCCCGCCTTCCGCACACTCTTGTCCAACATGGAAATGGTGCTGGCCAAATCCGACCTGGCCATCGCCGCACGCTACGCCCAACTCGTTCCGCAACGCGCGCTACGTGAACGCGTGTTCGGCTCCATCAGCGCCGAACACGGCCGCACGCTGCAAATGCTGAAGCTGTTGACGCAACGCGAACTGCTGGCCGACAACCCCATGCTGCAAGACTCGCTGCGCGAACGGTTTGCGTACATCGACCCGCTGAATTATTTGCAGATTGACCTAATCCGCCGCCACCGCGCAGCACAAAAACACCCGGACGCGGAAGTCGACAAGCGCGTGCAAAGCGCGATTCATTTGACGATCAACGGCATCGCAGCGGGACTACGCAATTCGGGGTGAAGATGCGACAGGCGGCGGGCACTTCTGCGCCGGTGTCAGACTGCATTTCTTCCGGAAAATGCAGTCTGACACCAAAATCGCGAGGGTGAAGATGCGGCAGGCGACGCGCAGCGCCATCACCACGACGCAAGACACCGCGTAAGCCCCACGAGGCCGCCCGCGCGGCCGGCATGGGGCGGGCCCCGCAAGATATTCCTCACCACCCAACTGTTGAGCAGAACCCCAAGCACACCGCCCGCCCCAGCGGACGTCACGTTTCCACGACTGGAGCCTGGTGCGGCGGCGGCCCGGGGTGCGCGGGGAGTCGATAAGCCCGAGGGAATCTGAAGGCAGCCGCCGCAGGCGGCAACGAAGATGACGAAGGGGGAGTCCGGAGCGAAGGCTCCGGACCGCAATCGTTGACCCGCGCGCCCCGGGCCGCCGCCGCACCAGGCGTCTTAAAAACCCACTCCGCCCGAAATCCACACGCTCCCGCTACACCCCTACCGCCTCCGAAACCGCCCCCCGTCCACCAGACGAACACCCCCACCTCCCCATTTGTCCACCCCCGGCAACTTTTAGTACTATCCCTTCCAGAAATTCTATACACGCACAAATGTTCGTATATAGAACAAAACGATTTTTCTGGCCCCGCCGCACAGAAAGGCACCTCAGGAAGAGACAGAGATCACCCTGGTTCCCCCGCGTGCCTGACTGCCTGGCAGCCGCCCGCAAGACAGCATCGAGCGAACCACATGGATACTCCCCTCAAGAATCTCGCCGTCATCGGCGCAGGCGCCATGGGCAGCGGCATCGCCGCATTATTCGCCTCGAAGGGACTGAACATTGTCCTGATCGATCCGATGGAAGGCGCCCTTGAGCGCGCCTTGAAAACCATCGACCGCCAATTGAACGTCTACGCCCCCGGCAACGTTCAGGAAGCCATCCAGCGCATCCGCCTGGAACCGGCCCTGGAAGCCGCCGCCAGCTGTGACCTGGTCATCGAAGCCGTGCCGGAAAACCTGGAACTCAAGCGCGGCATCTTCGCCAAACTTGACGCCCTGTGCCCTGCGCACACACTGTTCGCCACGAATACATCGGGCCTGTCCATCAACGCCATCGCCAGCGCCGTCGCGCGCCGCGACCGTTTTGTCGGCACCCACTTCTTCACCCCCGCCGACGTCATCCCGCTGGTCGAAGTCGTCCGTAACGACGACACCTCTGACGCCACCGTCACCCAAGTCATGGCCACGCTGCGCTTTGCCGGCAAACGGCCCGTGCTGGTGCGCCAGGACATTCCCGGCTTCATCGCCAACCGCATCCAGCACGCCCTGGCCCGCGAAGCCATCTCGCTGCTGGAAAAAGGCGTGGCCAGCGCCGAAGACATCGACGAAGTCGTCAAGTGGAGCCTCGGCATCCGCCTGGCCCTGTCCGGCCCGCTGGAACAGCGCGACATGAACGGCATCGATGTGCACTACGCCATCGCCAGCTACCTGTACAAAGACCTGGAAAACCGCACCGAACCTTCCGACCTGTTGAAAAGCAAAGTCGACAGCGGCCAGATCGGCGCCAAGAGCGGCCAGGGCTTCTACACCTGGAGCCCCGAACGCCGCGAACGCGTGCTGCGCGAAAAAAGCGCCACGCTCGGCGAGCTGGCCGCCTGGCTGAACAGCAAAGCCGGCGACGCCTGACCGCGCCCCCAAGCATTCCCAAAAGATAAGGCGCGGGGGCAACCGCCAACCGCGCCATCGGGCCACGAGCCCAACCACACAAAGAAAACCAGACGTCCATCCGCGGCCAGCTTCGCCACCCGATGCCGGACCGGACACGACACAAGAGAACCCGCCTACGGAGTTGTTGGAGGCACCATGAATAAATTGGCTTCATTCTTTACCGAGCTGATGCGCAAGTATCTGCCCGATCCTTTCGTTTTCGCGATTGCGCTGACGCTGCTCACCGTGCTGCTTGCCATGGGYATCGAAGGCCAGAGCATCGGCGACGTCACCCGCGCCTGGGGCAAGGGCTTCTGGAGCCTGTTGGCCTTCACGACCCAGATGGCCGTGATTCTGGCCATGGGCTACGTGCTGGCCACCGCGCCGCTGACTGACCGTCTGCTCAACCGCATCGTCAGCCACGTGCACAAGCCGCACACCGCCATCATCGTCGCGACCTTGGTCGGCGGCGTGGGCAGCTACCTGAACTGGGGCTTTGGCCTCGTCATCGGCGGCATCGTCGCCAAGAAGCTGGCGCTGAAGGTCAAGGGCGTGCACTACCCGCTGATCATCGCCGCAGCCTATAGCGGCTTCACCATGTACGGCCTGGGCTTGTCCGCCAGCATCCCCGTGCTGGTCGCCACGCCGGGCCACCCCACCGCCAAGCAGATGGGCACCATCCCGCTGTCGGAAACCATTTTCTCGGTGCCCATGCTGATCACCAGCCTGGTCATCATCATCACGCTGCCGCTGCTTAACGCCTGGCTGCACCCGAAGAAGGGCGAGAAGATTGTTGAAGTGGACCCGGGCATCGACCGCGACGCCAACGCTTCCAACGCCACCGAAGACATGCTGGAAAAGGGCACCATTGCCTCGAAGCTGAACAACAGCCGCATCCTGAGCATGCTGATCGGCGCGCTGGGCATTGCCTACGTCACGTTCCACTTCATGGACGGCGGCTCGCTGGACCTGAACCTGATCAACTTCATCATCCTGTTCCTGGGCATCATCCTGCTGGGCACGCCGGCCGCCTACGTGGCCAAGCTGACCGAAGGCATCAAGACGATCTCGGGCATCATCCTGCAATACCCGTTCTACGCCGGCATCATGGCCATCATGGCCGCCTCCGGTCTGGTGACGTCGATCTCGCAAGTGTTCGTTGACTTCGCCACGCCCGCCACGCTGCCGTTCTGGGGCCTGATCAGCTCGTTCTTCATCAACTTCTTCGCCCCGTCCGCCGGCGGCCACTGGGTCATCCAGGGTCCGTTCATGATCGACGCCGCGAAGGAAATCGGCAGCGCCCTGAACCAGACGACCATGGCCGTCATGCTGGGCAACGCCTGGAACGACCTGGTGCAACCCTTCTGGATTCTGCCGGCGCTGGCCTTGTCGAAGCTGAAGCTGCGCGACGTGATGGGCTATACCGTCATCATGATGCTGTGGGTGGGCGTGATCCACATCACCGCCGTGCTGGCCTGGGGCTACGCCACGCACTGATCCACCGCGCTTTCATCGAACAGACAGGAACTGATATGAGCAAACCGACTGCGTATCTCGTCACCGGCGGCAGCGCCGGGATTGGCGCCGCCATCATCCGCATGCTGCTGGATGCGGGCCACAAGGTGGTCAACATTGACTACAAGCTGCCCGAGAATCCGCCGGCGGGACTGGTCTCGTATCAGGCCGACCTGACCGATGAAGCGCGCACGAAAGCCGTCGCCAGCGAAGTCACCAACGCCTACAACATCGTGGGCCTGGTGAACAACGCCGGCGCCACCCGCCCTGGCACGGCCGACACGGCCACCCTGGCGGATCTGGACTATGTGGTGAACCTGCATCTGCGCACCGCGCTGATCCTGGTGCAAGCCGCGCTGCCCGCCATGCGCGAAGCCGGCTTTGGCCGCATCGTGAACATGTCGTCGCGCGCTGCGCTGGGCAAGCCGGACCGCGTGGTCTATTCGGCCACCAAGGCCGGCCTGGTGGGCCTGACGCGCACGCTGGCCATGGAGCTGGGCGGCGACGGCATCACCGTCAACGCCATCGGCCCGGGCCCCATCGCCACCGACCTCTTCACCAAGAGCAACCCGGCAGGCGCGCCGCAAACCGAACGCATCATCAACAGCATCGTCGTCAAGCGTCTGGGCACGCCGGAAGACGTGGCGCGCGCCGCCATGTTCTTCCTGTCGCCGGATAACGGTTTCGTGACGGGCCAGATGCTGTATGTGTGCGGCGGCACGACGTTGGGCGTCGCCCCGATCTGAGCACTGCCGCCATGACCGCCGAGCCCCTCGTTCAACCCCTCGCCCGGACGCGCCTTGCGTCCCGCCGCCCGCGTGGTCTAGCGGCGCAGCAGCGCGTGGTTGATCTGGTCGGCGGCATGGCGCAAGGGCGGCAGGAATGCCGCCAGCATGGCCTCGCGCGAAAAGCGGTTGGAATGCCCGCTGACATTCATCGCGGCGATCACCCGGCCGCTGCGGTCAATGATGGGCACCGCCACGGACTGCAAGCCCGGTTCGAGTTCCTGCGCGACGCAGGCGTAGCCATCGGCGCGCACGCCGGCCAGCACGCGCTTCAACTCTGCCACGTTGGTGACCGTGTCGGCCGTGTAGGGCTGGATCTGGCTCATGGCCAGCACCCGGTCCAGCTCCGCTTCCGGCAGACCGGCCAACAGCACGCGGCCCATCGACGTCACCCAGGCGGGCAGCCGGCTGCCCACGGCCAGGTTGATGGTCATGACCTTGTGCGTGGACAGGCGCAGGATGTAGACGATGTCCGCGCCTTCCAGCACGGACACGGAGCAGGATTCGCGCGTCTGCTCGGCCACTTCTTCCATGTAGGGCAGCGCCAGGTTCCACAACGGCGTGCCCGACAGATAGGCGTAGCCCAGCTCCAGAATGCGCGGCGTCAGGGCGAACTTGCGGTCTTCGACGGTGACGTAGCCCAGGTGTTCCAGCGTCAGCAGGATGCGGCGCGCGCCAGCGCGGGTCAGCCCCGTCACGGCCGCCACTTCCGACAGCGTCATCTGCGAACGGTTGGGGCCGAACGCCCGGATCACCGACAGGCCGCGTGCGAAAGATTGCACGTAGCTGTCGCTGGGTTGCTGGGGGTCAAGCTCGGCCATCCGTCTGGTCCCAAGAGTAAAAAGCTCGCCGCTGGCGAGCCGTCCGTTGCCCTGGAAGGCAACGCAATCACGGTGGGGATGGCAGCTCGCGGGCTTGCCTTGACGCTATGCGGTCCCCATGAAACGATGTTCTTCAGAAGAACGAAAGTTCTAATGAAGAACAAATTATGACACGCCACCTATGAGCGAACATCATGATCTCTAAGCTTGTTGCAAGCGCGGCGGCCGCCCTGGCGGACGTACCCGACGGCGCCACCGTCATGATTGGCGGCTTCGGCACTGCCGGCCAGCCCATGGAATTGATCGACGCCCTGCTCGAACAGGGCGCGAAAGACCTGGTCATCATCAATAACAACGCCGGCAATGGCACCACGGGCCTTGCCGCCTTGCTGGGCGCCAACCGCGTGCGCAAGATCATCTGCTCGTTCCCCCGCCAGGCGGACTCGCAGATCTTCGACGGCCTGTACCGCAGCGGCAAGCTGGAACTGGAACTGGTGCCCCAAGGCAACCTGGCCGAGCGCATCCGCGCCGCCGGCGCCGGCATCGGCGCGTTCTTCTCGCCCACCGGCTACGGCACCCCGCTTGCCGATGGCAAGGAAGTCCGCGAAATCAACGGCCGCCACTACGTGCTGGAATATCCCCTGCATGCCGACTACGCGCTGATCAAGGCCGAATGCGGCGACCGCTGGGGCAACCTGGTCTACCGCAAGACCGCCCGCAACTTCGGCCCCATCATGGCCAGCGCCGCGCGCGTGGCCGTGGCGCAGGTGCGTGAAGTGGTTGAGCTGGGCGCGCTGGACCCCGAAACCGTCGTCACCCCCGGCATCTTCGTGCAGCGCGTCGTCGAGATCGACGCCAAGGAGCAGCAATGAGCACCAAACTGACCCGCGATCAGATCGCCGCCCGCGTCGCCCAGGACATTCCTGAAGGCGCTTACGTCAACCTGGGCATCGGCCTGCCCACGCTCGTCGCCAACCATCTGCCGGCCGACCGCGAAGTCATCCTGCATACCGAAAACGGCATGCTCGGCATGGGCCCCGCGCCCGCCAAAGGCGAAGAAGACTACGACCTGATCAACGCCGGCAAGCAGCCCGTGACCGAACTGCCCGGTTGCTCGTTCTTCCACCACGCCGACTCGTTCGCGATGATGCGCGGCGGCCATCTGGACATCTGCGTGCTGGGCGCCTTCCAGGTGTCGCAACACGGCGACCTGGCCAACTGGCACACCGGCGCGCCCGACGCCATCCCCGCCGTGGGCGGCGCGATGGACCTGGCTATCGGCGCCAAAGACGTCTTCGTGATGATGGAACTGCAAACGCGCGAAGGCCAGAGCAAGCTGGTCGAGGCGTGCACGTATCCGCTGACCGGCGTGCGCTGCGTGTCGCGCGTGTACACGGACGTGGCGGTGTTCGACATTCGCGCCGACGGCGTGACCGTCATTGATATGTTCGGCGACGTCACCGCCGATGAGCTGCTGGCCCTGACCGGCCTGCCGTTGAAATTTTCCCGCTGATCAGGAGAAACACTCATGTTGTTCATGGTTCAAATGCAAGTCAATCTGCCCGTCGACATGCCGGCCGAACGCGCCGACAAACTGAAGGCCGACGAAAAGGCCCTGGCGCAGCAACTGCAACGCGACGGCAAGTGGAAAGAGCTGTGGCGCGTGGTGGGCCGTTACGCCAACGTCAGCATCTTCGACGTTGAAAGCAACGACGAACTGCACACGCTGCTGGCGTCCTTGCCGCTGTTCCCGTACATGGACATCAACGTCACGGCGCTGGCCCGCCACCCGTCGGCGATCTGACCGGAGCCTTCCATGCCCTACATCATCGAAACCTTCGACAAGCCCCGCCATCAGGAAGTGCGCCAGCAACATCGCGCAGCGCATCTTGAATACCTGGACGCCAACAAGCAGCTGCTGCTGGCGTGCGGCGCCAAGCTGCAAGACGACGGCAAGGATGCGGGCGGCGGTTTGTACATCGTTGACCTGGACACGCGCGAAGCCGCGCAACAGTTCATCGACGCCGACCCGTTCTCGCAAGCCAATCTGTTCGACCGCGTGACCATCACGCGCTGGCGCAAAGCCTACGTCGACGGCACCTGCCACCTGTAATCCCCAAGCGGCCGCCGATTGCGCGGCCGCTGTCTTATCCGAGGTATTCCCACATGGCTTACGCCGAACTCAGCCAGGCACGGCTGTTCTACGTCATCGATGGCCCCGCCGACGCGCCGGTGCTCGTGCTCTCCAACTCGCTGGGCACCTGCTCCGACATGTGGGCCCGCCAGATTCCCGAACTGACCCAGCACTTTCGCGTGCTGCGTTACGACACCCGCGGCCACGGCAAGTCGTCGATTCCCGATGGCGAATACACCTTTGCGCAACTGGCTGGCGATGTCGCCGAGCTGCTGGCGCATCTGAACATCAAGCGCGCGCATTTCTGCGGCCTGTCCATGGGCGGCCCGACTGGCATCGCGCTGGCGCTGGCGCACCCGGAACGCGTCGGCAAGCTGATCCTGTGCAACACCGCCGCGCGCATCGGCTCGGCCGAAGGCTGGAGCACCCGCATCGCCGCCGTTGCCGATCAGACGCTGGAAAAGATGGCGCCCACGCTCGTCGAGCGCTGGCTGACCGATGACTACCGCGCCGCCGAACCGGGTCTGACGCAAGTGCTGATCGACATGCTGCGCCGCACGCCGGACGCCGGCTACTCGGCCAACTGCGCCGCGCTGCGCGACGCCGACTACCGCGAGCAAGTGTCCGCCATCACCGCGCCCACGCTCGTCATCAGCAGCACGCACGACCTGGCGGCAACGCCCGCCCAAGGCCGCGAACTGACTGCCGCCATTGCCGGCGCACGCTATGTCGAATTGAATACCTCCCACATTTCGAACTGGGAGCAACCGGAAGCCTTCACCCGCGCGGTCGTCGACTTCCTGACGGAGTAACCGCATGCAGCGCTGGAAACACCGGCCTGAAGGCTCCAACTGGGGCGACTTCGGGCCTGACGACCAACTCGGCCGCCTGAACCTCATCACCGAAGAACAAGTGCTGAAGGGCGCGCGCGAAATTCGCGCGGGCAAGACCTTCTGCCTGTCGCTGCCGCTGGACCTGCCCGGTGGCAACGTGCTCAACCCGCGCCGCCATCCGCCGCAACTGAGCCCGACGAAACTGGCCGGCACGCCCTACCTGAACTTTCCGTTGAAGAACGTCAACCCGGATGCGTTGGACGTGCTGAGCGATGATCAGGTGCTGCTGTCGATGCAGTACTCCACGCAGTGGGACGCGCTGGCGCACGTGGGCGCGCTGTTTGACGCTGATGGGGATGGCACGCCTGAACTGCGCTACTACAACGGCTTTCAGGCGGGCGTTGATGTCGTCGGCCCCGCTGACAGTGAACACACCGGCTGCGGTTGCTCAACCGGCGGCCCGTCCGCGGCGTTGAAGCTGGGGGTGGAAAACCTGGCGCAGAAAGGCATGCAAGGCCGCGGCGTGCTGGTGGACCTGTTCCGCCACTACGGCCCGGGCCGCACGCTGATCGGCCACGCCGAGCTGATGCATGTGCTGCAAACGGATGGCATCAGCGTTGAACCCGGCGACATGCTGGTGCTGCGCACGGGCTACGCCGAGGCCGTCGTCGCCATGAACGGCACGCCGGACCCCGAGGTGCTGCACACGTACGGCGCGGCGCTGGATGGCACGGACGCAGCGCTGCTGCAATGGATTACGGACAGCGGCATCGCCGCAATCTGCGCCGACAACTACGCGGTCGAGGCCTATCCCGCCCGCGAAAAAACCGGCCCGCGCGCGATGCTGCCGCTGCACCACCATTGCCTGTTCAAACTGGGCCTGCCGCTGGCGGAGCTTTGGTATCTGAAGGACCTGGCGGACTTCCTGTACGCCAATGGCCGCCATCACTTCATGCTGACCGCCCCGCCGCTGCGCCTGCCGCATGCGATCGGTTCGCCGGTCACGCCGATCGCCACGGTGTAAGCCGAACGATCAGCCCTTCAGGCACGTGCTCATGAAGGTCTTGCGCGCATCGCCCGTCAGCTTCTGATCACCGGCCTTGGCGTTGCAGTCCTTCATTTTCTGCTGCTGCGGCGTCAGCTGCTTTTCCGGCGCGGGCGCTTCGCCTTTCAGGCAGGAGCTCATGTATGTCTTGCGGTCGTCGCCTGTCTTGCCAGTGGCCGACTTATTGCATTCGGTCATGCGCTGCTGCTGCGGGGTGGGCGTCTTGGCGGGCGCAGGCGCGGCGGGGGTCTGGGCGTATGCCCCGAAAAAACATGCGGACAACACAATGGCCGAGGCCAACTGGCTAGTACGGGAAAGCATGAGTTTCTCCCTTGCGTTAAGCGCCCGATTGCGTGGGAACGTGCCTGAAACGGGCCGTCGGCCCAGTGCCGACCCGGCCATCATCGAACAAACCACCCCGCACTGCAAGCATCGAAAAGTTAAGAAAATACAGGGCCTAAAAATCTCAATCTAGAGACATTCCGACGCATTCTTGTCATTAGGCGACGAATATGGGAACAACCCACGCAACCTGTTACCGATTCATCCTTTTGCCCCGTTGTGCGCGGCCGCGGAAAGGAGTGAGATAAGCCTGTCCGCATGATGCGCGGACGGCGCAAACGGCGGCGCAGACAGTCAAGCGCCGCCACGCCGGCACACAGGAGACCGCCATGAAACTTGCCCTTGCTTCCCTCGCTTTGCTTGCCGGCATGTCCGGCGCCGTCAGCGCGCAAAGCCTGACTTATGGCGTCACGCTAGGCAATGTGCAGGCGGTGCGCGATACCAACATCAACATGTCCACCATCACCGGGTCGCTGGCCAACCTGTCGGGCCGCCCGGTCTCAAGCGCGGTGCTGACCTACGTGCTTTATGACGCGCAAGGGCGCGAAGTGGGCCGGGTGAACGACGACGTGATCGGCCCGATTCCCCCGGGACAGATCCGCTTGGTCAAGGCGGTGACGCCGCTGCAATTCACCAAGGTGACCGTGCTGGACGTCAGGGCTCAATGAATGTGAGCCCCCACGGCACGCCCTGCGGGCTGCCTGCCCCCCAAGGGGGCTTCCCCCGCCTTGGGGCGGCCCGGCGCCGGGGGATTGCCCCGATGAGGCAAAAAAAACCCTTTGCCAAGCAGGGTTTAGACAGGGGGATGTAGGGACAAATATGGGAAAATTCTTCTTGCCGACTCGATAACAGGGGCTTCCAAACGAAGCCCCTTATTGCGTCTGTCGGCGTGCCAGCAAGCCTGGCCTCGTTACTAGGAAGTGAAGACCATGTTCCCTAAAAGACTCACCGAAGGCTATCAATCGTTCCTGGGCGGCCGTTTCCATTCGGAAAGCAGCCGCTATCAGAAACTGGCTGAAATCGGGCAAAGCCCGGAAATCCTGCTCATTGGCTGCTGCGATTCTCGCGTGTCGCCTGAAGTGATCTTTGACGCCGGACCAGGCGAGATGTTTGTGGTGCGTAACGTCGCCAACCTGGTGCCGCCCTGTGAGCCGGATTCCGAATCGTCCTATCACGGCACCAGCGCCGCGATCGAGTTCGCGGTCAACGGCCTGAACGTCAAACACATCGTCGTACTGGGCCATGCGTCCTGCGGCGGCATCCGCTCGTTCTTCGACGACGCCAAGCCGCTGTCCAAGGGCGACTTCATCGGCAAATGGATGTCGCAAATTGAACCCATGGCCGAACGCCTGGGTCCCGGCACGGGCGACCGCCAGACCAAGCTCAAGCGCCTGGAACTGGCCGTGGTCGAACACAGCCTGAACAACCTGATGACGTTCCCGTCCATCCGCCGCCGTGTCGAAAATGGCGAACTGGAATTGCACGGCACGTACTTCGGCGTGGCCACCGGCGTGCTGTTCCTGCGCGATCCGGACACGGGCGAATTCAATCCCTGCCTGGAAACCGGCATCACCGAATAAGGCGCATATCCGGTACGCTTGCGGCTGCTTTTCGCTTTCTTCCCAGACTGCCTGGCCACCGACAAGGACCGATATGAAATTGTTTTTCTCGCCGTCTTCACCCTTCGTGCGCAAATGCATGGTCATTGCCCACGAACTGGGGCTGACGGAACGCCTTGAGCAACTGCCCAGCGCCGCTGGCCCCGTCGCCCGCGACAAGAGCATCATCCCCAGCAACCCGCTGGGCAAGGTGCCCACCTTGATCACGGACGACGGCCAGGTGCTGTACGACAGCCGCGTCATCTGCGAATACCTGAATGACATTGGCGGGGGCAGCCTGTTCCCCGCCAGCGGCCGCGCCCGTTGGCAGGCGCTGGCGGATCAAGCCCTGGGCGACGGCGTCATGGACGCCGCGCTGCTGGCCCGCTACGAAACCGCCCTGCGCCCCGAAGCACTGCGTTGGACCGACTGGGTCGACGGCCAGATGAGCAAGACGCACGACGCCCTGGCGCAGCTGGAAAAAGACGTGGCCCGCCTGGACGGCCGCGTGGACATCGGCACCATCGCCATCGGCTGCGCGCTGGGCTATCTGGACTTCCGTTACGCCAGCTACGACTGGCGCAGCACGCACCCCGGCGTTGCCGCATGGTTCAAGACCTTCAACGCACGCCCGTCGATGCAATCGACGTTGCCGCCGGTCTGACGGGTAGATGCAATCGACGCTGCCGCTGGTCTGACGCATCCGGGTCACGCCTTGGCGGTCAATCACGCCTGGCTCCCGGTTACGCCTTGACGCCTAGTGCAAGGGGCTGACACGACGCCGCGCCCGCAACGCGGTAAATTTTGAACTCGTCGGCCCCGGGCCGGACCAATGTAAAGGTCCTGGCCCACTCACTCAGGGAGCACGGATGAACGTGACTGCGATCTCCCCCATCCCCCGCGTTACCGCGCCCTACCCGGCGCGCGTGCCGCTGGTGGACGATACCCGCCCCACCTGGGAAGCCGAACGGCTGGCGAAGAACGCCGCCGTCCGCGACGCCCAACGCAGCGCGCAAGCGCAAGCCGCGTGGGAAGCCCAGCGCATTGCCCGCAACCGCGAGGCGGATGCGCGGAATACGCCAAACTCCTTTGGCGTCATCGCCCCGCACGCACGCGCTGGCGCCGCCGCGCCGCATTTGCCTGCCGCGGCGCCACTGCCCAATCTGGATGCATTGCGTGACCAATACGCCGATATGCGCCTGCGCCGCGCGGTGGACGACTACACCGCCCTGCCCGACCCGGCGGCTCAGCGCGCCGGCAGCGCCAACGACCTGGGCACCATCGAAGGCTTGACGCCGTTGCAGCCCTATCGCGTTGCGATGGGCAACCCGCAAGTGCAGGAACTGCAAACCGCTGTGGCCGTGAAGACGGCCGCCGTTGCCGTCCCGGCAGTCGCCAACATCGGCCCCACCGAAAACGTCACCGACAACGCCCGCTACCGGCCCGGCTTCACGCCTTAACGCGGCGGGCCGCTGCAAAGGGTTTGTCCGCGCAGATCGCGCAACGTGTTCGCGCAACGTGTTCGCGCAACCCGTTCGCACAACCCGTGCACACAACCCGTTCGCAGAACCCGTTCACACAACCCGTGCACCCAACCCGTTCACACAACCGGTCCGCACAACCGGTCCGCACAAAAGAAAGCCGCCTGTTTTGCAGGCGGCTTTTTTACTCAGCAGTGCTTACACGCAACGGGATCAGTGGAAGAATTCCGCGATCATCGTGGCGCCCAGGAACGTGCCTGCGTTGGCGGCCAGCGACACCACCACGATCTTCCAGCCCAGCTTGCGGAAGGCAGGCAGGTCTTTCAGGATCGACAGGCCGGCCATGGCCAGGATCACCGTCGTGAACGGCAGGAAGTTGACCTTGCCGACCAGCGCAATGATCTGGTCCGAGTACGGCAGCACGCCCGGGCAGCCTGCGGTCATCGCAATCAGCGACAGCACGAACACGGCCGGCAGCTTGGGCACAACGCGCAGGATCAGGTCAGTCAGCACAACCAGCGAAATGATGATGCCCATGCCCGGCAGCGCGTCCATGAACGGCACGTTGTAGCCCAGGCGGTTGCCCACCAGCGCGAACAGGCCGCAGATGACATAGGCGGTCAGGCGGTCGCCAAAACCCAATTTGGAGTTATGCGCCGGCACGTCTTCCGACACGCTGTTGTCGACCACGGCTTCGTCGGACTTGCTGCGCGAGAAGCGGCCCAGCACGGGTTCCAGCTTGCCGTACAGGAAGATGGTCGTCGGCAGCGAGATGAACAGCGTGAAGTACACGCCAACCACCGTCGTCAGCAGGTTGGCGGCGGCGGCCAGCGCGGCCACCTGGTGCGCCATTTCCGGCGTCTGCTGCGACGCAATTGCGCCCACGCCAGCGGCCATCATGCTGCCCGAGCCCACGCCGGCGCCCATGGCGAGCGAACGCGGATCGAAGATGTTCAGGCTGGTGATGAAGCCGGCCATCAGCGCCACGAACAGCGCGCCGATCACGGTGCCGGTGATGTACTCGGCCATCACGCCACGGCCTTCCGGCGAATTCATGCCATAGCGTTCGCCGATGATCGCCAGGCTGGGCTCGCGGCCCACCGAGAACGTCGCGCCAATCGCTTCGCGCTTGATGCCCAGCAGCAGCGCCAGCGGCAGGCCGATGGCCATCGTGCCGAAGAAGTGGCCGAATTCCTGGAACACCAGCGCCCAGCCGGCTTCGCGCACCTGCGGCAGCGCGCCGCCCACCATCAGGCCCAGCTTGGCCAGGAACGGCAGCAACGCGTATTGCAGATAGCCGCTGATGCGGGTCTGCATGGCCTTGTCGATGCCCGCGCCTTCCGGCAGCCGTTGGCCAAAGGCAGCCACGATGGCGCCGATGAAGATCGCCCACAGCATCGGTTGCAGAACGATCTTGCCCGGGCCTACCGCGAAGGTGACGCTGCCGATCGCTTCCGAAATGACCACCACCAACAAAATGGCGGCAAGCATGCGGACGCGCGCGGCTAGCGACATGGAAGGCGCGGCCAGACTCATGCTGGCGTGAGACATCGAATTCCCCTGATGAACGTGAATAAGTTTTCGTAGGGCGCGGCATCGCAGAGCGGCCGCGCCGAGGCAGCAGGCGCGATTTTCGCCTGGGGGCCTTCGGGGCAACCATGACACCACCTGCGCATTAGCGTTGCGTAAAATGCAACGCACAGCCTTTTCCTGGGAAAGTTTTGCAAGAGATGCCGTATTTTACGGGTAAACCCTAGGAACGCACTGTGGATCTCCCGCCGCACTCAGACTGACAGAGCCCCGCCATGGACGAAAAACTCGACGCTCGCCGCACCCATTACTTCATGCAGGTCATGAGCCGCGGCTCGGTGCGCGGCGCCGCCGAAGTGCTGGACATGGACCCGTCCGCCGTCAGCCGCGCCATTGCCGCACTGGAGCGCGACTGCGGCATGGCGCTGTTCGAACGGCGCGGACGCGGCGTGGTGCCCACCGACGCCGGCCACATCCTGGCGCGCTATGTGAAGCGGCAGCAGAACATCCAGGAAAGCTTTTTCTCGGAAATCGACAGCCTGCGCAAAGCGGAACGCGGCCATATTGATCTGGTGCTGGGCGAAGGCTTTGTCGAACTGATGTTTGACCGCGTGCTGCCCGAGTACTGGCGCAATCACCCCGAGGTCACGCTGGACATTGATGTCGCCCGCACGTCCGAGATCGTGCAGCGCATCGTGGATGACCGTGCCTATATAGGACTGGTGTTCCAGCCGCCCACTGATGCCCGCCTGCGCACGCACTATTCCCGCCCGGAACCCATACGCGCCATCGTGCGCCAGGACCATCCGCTGACGCGGCTGGGCCGCCCCCTGCTGTTGACGGACCTGGCAGATTATCCCGGCGCGTCGATGCAGGAAGGGTTTGGCGTGCG
Source organism: Achromobacter sp. 01N37 (assembly GCF_056399725.1). Lineage (NCBI taxonomy): Bacteria > Pseudomonadati > Pseudomonadota > Betaproteobacteria > Burkholderiales > Alcaligenaceae > Achromobacter > Achromobacter sp. 01N37. The sequence continues at coordinate 121,926 of NZ_JBFTRX010000013.1, read as the reverse complement.
GCAACACATCCAGGCCGCCGAGATCAGCGAACAAGTGCGGCTGCGCAACGTGCTGACAACGTCGTCGTTCAAGGCACTGTGGCAATTCGCGGCAACCGGCATCGGCTACGCGCTGACGCCGCCCATCGCCGTCACCGCCGACATGCGCGCCCAGCGTCTGGCCAGCCTGCCGCTGGCCAACCCGATTCTGAACCAGGGCAGCCTGCACGTGCTGAGCCGCGCCGGCCGCCACATTTCGCCCGCCGCGCGGGAATTGCTGGAACACATCGTGCGCGGCATCGGCGCACCCGCGGCGCCTGCATCTGATCTGGTCGCTTGACGCGGATCTGCATCTGTTTGGGTCGCGCAGCAACGCCTACAGTGCCAGTTCCCATCATCCGCCAGGAGGCGCATATGCTTAGTTTCCTGCGCACGGTCCGCTCCGTGCTCTGGGGCTTTTTCGGCGTGCGGCGCGGCCGCGGTTATGACGCCGACATCGCCAACAACAAACCCGGTCCGTTGATCGCGACGGGGCTGCTGATGGCCACGGTGTTGGTGATTGTTCTGGTGCTGGTCGCACGCTGGGCGGTCAACGCCGCGTTGTGACGCTACGGCCCCTGCGCCGAGGCCTTATTTCCTTATTACCAGAATGACTTAGACGCTGATATCTGCTGCCTGTTACGGTTATGAATCCCCTTTTCCCGCCGCCTCGCGCCGGACGCAAAGGGCTCAGACCGAGAAGACTTCAAGGGCAGTAGACATGTACGTGTATGACCCCGTCGACCAGCAGCTTGTCGAGCAGCGAGTCGCGCAGTTTGCCGATCAGACGCGCCGCTTCCTCGATGGCCAGCTCACCGAAGATGAATTCCGCGTTCTGCGCCTGCAGAACGGCCTGTACATCCAACGCCACGCGCCGATGCTGCGCGTGGCCATTCCCTACGGCATGCTGGCCTCGCGCCAACTGCGCACGCTGGCGCACATTGCGCGCAAGTGGGACCGCGGTTATGGCCACTTCAGCACGCGCCAGAACATCCAGTTCAATTGGCCCCGTCTGGAAGACGTGCCGGACATCCTGGCGGAGCTCGCCACCGTTCAGATGCACGCCATCCAGACCAGCGGCAACTGCATCCGCAACACCACCACCGACCACTTCGCTGGCGTCGCGCCAGACGAACTTGTCGACCCGCTGGTGTGGTGCGAAATCATCCGCCAGTGGTCCACACTGCATCCCGAATTCGCCTTCCTGCCGCGCAAGTTCAAGATCGCCGTCAGCGGCGCCGTGCAAGACCGCGCGGCCGTGGGCGTGCACGACATCGGCCTGCAAGCCGTTGAGCGCGACGGCAAGCTGGGCTTTCGCGTGTGGGTCGGCGGCGGCATGGGCCGCACGCCCATCGTCGGCAAGCTGATCAACCCGTTTGTCGAATGGCAAGACCTGCTGACTTACATGCAGGCCGCGCTGCGCGTCTACAACCTGCATGGCCGCCGCGACAACAAATACAAGGCGCGCATCAAGATCCTGGTCAAGGACCTGACGCCCGAAGTCTATGCACAGCAGGTCGATGAACAGTGGCAGCTCATCAAGGGCGGCCCTGACACCATCACCCAGGAATTCGTCGACAGCATCAAGGCCCGCTTCGTCTGGCCGCAATACGAGGCGGCCGCCGCCACCGACGCCGACAACACCGACGCGCTGGCGGCCAACGACAAGCGCTTTGCGCGCTGGCTGCGCACCAACGTGCACGCGCACAAGGTCGCGGGCTACGCCGCCGTCACCGTCTCGCTCAAGCCCACCGGCGTGCCGCCGGGCGACATCACCGCCGACCAGATGGACGCCGTGGCCGACCTGGCCGACGCCTACGGTTTCGGCGAGCTGCGCGTGTCGCACGAGCAGAACCTGATCCTGGCCGACGTGCGCCGCGCCCGTCTGCACGAGCTCTGGCAGAAGCTGGAAGCGCTAAACCTGGCCACGCCCAACGTCGGCCTGCTGACCAACATCATTGCCTGTCCGGGCGGAGACTTCTGCGCACTGGCCAACGCCGTCTCCATCCCCGTGGCCGAGGCCATCCAGCGCCAATTCGACGACCTGGACTACCTGTTCGAAATCGGTGAACTCGACCTGAACATCTCGGGCTGCATCAACTCCTGTGGCCACCATCACGTGGGCCACATCGGCATCCTGGGTGTCGATAAGGCCGGCGAAGAGTGGTATCAGGTCACGCTGGGCGGCCGCCAGAACGGTGGCGCGAAGCCCCTGCCCGATCTGGAATCCACGCGCGGTGGCGGCGCGGCCGTTGGCCGCATCATCGGCCCGTCGTTCGCCCGCGACCAAGTCCCGGGTGTGGTCGACCGCCTGATCCGCACCTATCTCGGTTTGCGCGACAGCGAAATCGAACGCTTCATCGACGTGGTGGACCGCGTTGGCATCGACCCCTTCAAGCAAGACGTCTACGCTGACCCCGCCTTCGCCAAACCCGCACAAAGCGCCGAGCCCGCTCATGTCTGACCTCTACGCCCACGACGCCCCTGGCCCGCACCTGATTCGCGACGGCCAACTGCAAGCCGATACCTCGCGCCCGTTTGTGCCTGAACCTGAAGTGGCCGCCGAAGGCCAGGTGCCAAGCGACGAGCCCGGCTGGGTTGTGCCGCTGTCCATCTGGAAAACCTCTCGCGCCACGCTCCGCCGTCATCAGCATCCGGTGGCCGTGCTGCTGGGCGCCGACGCCGACCTGCGTGATCTGGCCGAGCCCGATGGCACGCTGAACCCCGCTGGCATCGCCTTCATCGCCGTGAACTTCCCCGTCTACACCGACGGCCGTGGCTACTCGCTGGCGCAGCTGCTGCGCACGCAGTACCAATGGACGGGCGAGCTGCGCGCGGTGGGTGATGTGATGATCGACACCATCCACTATCAGGCGCGCGTCGGCTTCAACAGCTTTCTGGTGAAGCCCGGCCACGATCCCAAGAAGGCGCTGGCCGCGTTCCAGACGTTCACGGTGCATTACCAGAAGACGTACCGGGCGCCGACGCCGGCTGCGGCTTGACCTCGTCCTGCGCCAGCTGATTGCGGATCAGCTCCGCAATGCTGCGCTGGCGCGGGGCCTGCATCCGGTCGATCAGGCTGGATACGCTGACCGCCAGGCGCGGATAGCCGTTTGCATCGCACACGGCAACGCCCACGCCCAACACCCCGGGCACCGCGGCGTTGCCCACCACCGACCAGCCCCGGTCACGCGTGTTCTCAACCAGGCGCCGCATCTGCACGCCGGTCATGCCGCCATAGGCGCGCAACGCCTGCTCGTTCTGGGTCACCACTTCGTCGGCCTCGGCCGGCGGCAAGGCCGCCAACAGCGCCAAGCCCGCCGCCCCCACTCCCAAGGGCTGACGATGCCCCACCGTTACCGCCAGCACCTGCACCGGGTAATTGCCCACTTCGCGATGCAGGCATAGCGAATCGTTCGCCGCCCGGCAAATGAGAAAGGCCGAATCCCCAGTCACATCGCTGATCTGGCGCAGCACCGGACGCAAGCCGCGCACCGCTTGCGCATGCGGGTCGCCCGCCATCATCACGCCCAGTTCCGCAATCCGCCACCGAGGCGCCGCGGACTCGCGCAGCGCATAGCCTTCCTGCACCAACACCTCCAGATACCGATACGCGGTAGATCGCTGCATGGCCGCGGCGCGCGCAATGTCGGCCACGTGCATACCGCCCGCGCCGGCCTGGCGCAGCACCCCCAACACCCGCAGCCCGCGGCGCAAGACCACAGGCCCCGAGGACTCCGATTCCGGTTTGTTCATATTTTGGACACCCTGCGTTGCTGACGCCTGTATCAAAGCCCAATATGAAATCGGGCAGACAAAGATCTGTCCAAATATTAGACAAAACAGGACGGAGACAAACATGAAGACTGCATTGACAAGGCGCTTGGCCGCCGTTGCGGTAACGCTTGGCAGCGCGCTGGCCGCCAGCGCCCCAGCACTGGCCGCCAAACCCTATCCCGATCGGCCCGTAACCCTGGTGGTGGGTTACGCAGCGGGCGGCGCCACCGACATCGTCGCGCGCCTGATGGCCAAATCGCTATCGGAAACGCTGGGCCAGACCTTCGTCGTTGAAAACAAGACGGGGGCCAACAGCAATATCGGCGCCGAGATCGTGTCGCGTGCGGCGCCTGACGGCTACACGCTGTACATGGGGTCCATCGCCAACACGATCAACCGCAGCCTGTACAGCCAGCTGAACTACAACTTCGTCAAAGACTTCAAGCCAGTTGGCATGGTGGCGACCATTCCGAACATTCTGGTCGTCAACCCCAAACTGCCGGTCAAGACCGTGCAGGAATACATCGCCTATGCCCGCGCGCATCCCGGCAAATTGACCTGCGCGTCATCGGGCAGCGGCTCATCCATTCACCTGTCGTGCGAGCTGTTCAAGATGGAAACGGGCACCGACATCCTGCACGTGCCTTACCGCGGCAGCGGCCCGGCCGTGGCCGACTTGCTGGGCGGCCAGGTCGATTCCATGTTCGACAACCTGCCTTCTTCGTTGCCGCATGTGCAGGCCGGCAAGCTGCGCGCCATTGGCGTCACGTCGCCGAAGCGCCTGCCGTCCACCCCCGACGTGCCTACGCTGGCCGAATCCGGCTTGCCGGGGTTTGACGTGGAATCGTGGTTCGGCCTGGTGGCGCCCGCCGGCACGCCGCAAGCCGTCATCGCACGCCTGAATGAAGCGTTGAACCAGGCGCTTGCCAGTCCGGCATTGCAGGCGTCGTACCAGCAGGCCGGCTTTTATGCCCCCGCCACGCCCAACACGCCCGAGACCTTCGCGAAGAAGATCGACAGCGAAATAGACAAATGGGCCGCCGTCGTCAAACGCGCCGACATCAAGGCGAACTAGTTTCCAGGAGCACAAGGTGTACCCGATCGATTTCTTTTTCCGCGCGGCGGAGCAGTATCCCGAACGCGTTGCGCTGGACGGCCCGGAAGGCGTGATCACCTACGCCGAGCTGGCCGCTAGCACCCGGGCCTTGGCGGCCGCCCTTCAAGCTCTGGACCCCGAACCGCAGACGCGGGTGGCCATCTGTGCGGGCAATTCCGCGCGGCACATCCTGGCGCTGCTTGCCGTGCTGGCCAGCGGAAAAATCTGGGTGCCGCTCAACTACCGCAGCACCGCGCGGGAAATCGGGCGCATCCTGGATGCCACCACGCCGTCCATCGTCATCATCGACCCGGCCGGCGACCCCTTGACGCCCACGGGGGATGGCGTGCGCATCCATCTTGATGATGGGGATGACGGGGACGGCGGCTCAGGCACCGGCCTGCGCCTGAACGCCCTGCTGCGCCAGTACGCCGGACGCGAGCCCACGCGCCACGCGCTGTCCCGCGATGCCACGCAAGCCATCAAGTTCACGGGCGGCACGACGGGCCTGCCCAAAGGCGTGATGCAGCCCTACCGCGCGTGGAACGCGGGCATCATCAATCAAATATCCAGCTGGGCGCTGACGCGCGACGACCGCTATGTGGTGTCCGCGCCCATCACGCACGGCACCGGCACGTACGTGTTGCCCGTGCTGGCCAGTGGCGGCGCGCACCTGCTGCTGGACAGCGTCACCCCAGCCACCATCACCGCCGCCTTCCGGGAACGGGGCGGCACGCTCAGCTTCATGCCGCCTACGCTGATCTACATGATCATGGCGCAGGATGGCGTGTCGCGCGCCGACTTTCCCAAGCTGCGCAACCTGATCTACGGTGGCGCGCCGATGCCGCCTGAAAAAATCGACCGCGCACGCGAATTTTTCGGGCCCGTGCTGGGCACGACCTATGGGCAGACCGAAGCGCCGCAAATCGCTACCGTGCTGCGCCCGGCAGACCTGAACGACCCGCGCAACCGCGCGTCGGTCGGGCGTGCAACGTGGCTGTCCGACGTGGCCATCATGGCGCCCGACGGCACGCTGCTGCCACGCGGCGAGATCGGCGAAGTGGTGGTGCAGGGCGACCTGACGATGACAGGCTATTGGCGCCTGCCGGAGAAAACCGCCGAAACGCTTGTCGACGGCTGGCTGCACACCGGCGACACGGGCCTGATCGATGCGCGCGGCTATCTCTTTCTGAAGGACCGGCTGCGCGACGTCATCATCACCGGCGGCTTCAACGTCTACCCGGTCGATGTCGAAAACGCGCTGTCGTCACACCCCGCCGTGTACGAGTGCTCGGTGTTCGGCCTGCCGGATGACAAATGGGGCGAAGCGGTCCACGCCGCCGTGCAGTTCCACCCCGGCGCGCAGGCCGATGCCGATGCGCTGAAAGCCCATGTGCGCGCCCTGCTGGGCCCGGTCGCCACGCCTAAGCAATTTCATATCCATGACAGCCTGCCACGCTCAAGCGTCGGCAAGGTCTTGAAGAATGCCGTGCGCGACGCCGCACAAAAGGAGACCCCATGAACACCCCCGAGACCCGCCTCTGCGCCCATCATTTGACTGGCATGTCGTACCGCGACGTCGACTTGGTGGACGACCTGATCGGCAAGAAGACCTTCACCGAAGTCATGATCATGCAGATCCTTGGGCGCGATGCGCGGCCGGTGGACATGCGCATCGTGGACGCGGTGCTGGTCACGTTGATGGAACACGGCATGACGCCCAGCGCCATCGCCACGCGCCTGATCTACATGAGCGCCCCCGAAAACCTGCAAGGCGCGGTGGCCTCGGGGTTGATGGCGGTGGGCAGCCAGTTTGTCGGCACCATGGAAAATTGCTCACGCCTGCTCGACCGCATCAAACAGGCGCCGGACGGGCGCGCCGAAGCGCTGGCCATCGCGCGCGAGTTCCGCGAACAGCGGCAGGCCCTGCCCGGCTTCGGCCACCATTTGCACAAGCCCGACGACCCCCGCTCGATCAAGCTGTTGGCGCTGGCCGAAGCCGAGCCCGACCTGGAAGGCGCATCCCTGAAAGCGTTGCGCCTGCTGGCGGCCGCCGTCGATGAAACCTATGGCAAGCACATCACCATCAACGCCACGGGTGCGGTCGCGGCGCTGCTGAGCGAGATCGGCGTGCCAACCAATCTGATGCGCGGCTTTGCCGTGATATCGCGCGCCGCCGGCCTGGTGTCGCATGTGGCGGAAGAACAGCAGAGCCCATCTGGCCGCTACATCTGGGAAACCATCGACCACGCCATCCCTTATGTCGGCAAGGGCAAAACGCATCAGCAAGAGGACGGAGAATCCGCATGACGGCGGCCGGCAGCGATGCGAGATTGGCGGGCAAGGTGGCGCTGGTGGCCGGCGCGGGCGCGTCGGCCACGGGGTGGAGCATTGGCAAGGCCAGCTGCGTGACGCTGGCGCAACAAGGCGCGGCGATTGTCGCGCTGGACGCCAACCTGGCCGCCGCGCAAGATGCGGCTCACGAAGTCGAGCAAGCCGGCGGCAGCGCCTTGCCGGTGCAGGCGGACGTGGCCGACCCGGAAGCCATGCAGGCGGCGGTAGAGGCCGCGCTGCGCCGCTACGGCCGCATCGACATCCTGCAAGCCAACGCGGGCATCGGCAAGGTGGGCGGGCCAGAAGATATTTCCCTGGAAGATTGGGATCGCATCCAGCAAGTGAACGTGACCAGCCTGCTGATCGCCACACGCTTGCTGGTGCCTGTGATGCGTCAACAGGGCGGCGGCGCCATCGTCACGGTGTCGTCCATCGCGGGCATTCGGTACACCGGTTATCCCCACCTGGCCTATAGCGTCAGCAAGGCCGCCGTCATTCACTTCGCGCGCATGGCGGCGCAGCAATATGCCGCCGATGGCATCCGCGTGAATACCGTCATCCCCGGGCTGATTGATACGCCGCGCGTGGCGCAAAACGTGGCGCGCATGTTCGACCCTGACGATTTGCAGGCGGCGCTGGCCGCGCGCGACCGGCAAGTGCCGATGGGCCGGATGGGCACGCCGTGGGAAGTCGCCCGCGCCGTGGCGTTCCTGGCATCCGACGATGCGTCTTACATCACCGGCACAGAGCTGGTCGTGGATGGCGGGCTGACCGGGAAATACGCCTGACCGCCCTCACCTGCCGCGCGGCGCCCGTTGCAGGCGCCGCGTTTGGAAGGCGGGCGGCGCTGCTACTGCCTTACCAAGACGTCGAATACGCCCCCGGGAACTGCTTGGCCACAAACGCCTTCACTTCGTCCGACTGATACGCCTTGATGAAGCGCGCAATGCGCGGGTCGTTCTTGTTGTCTTCGCGCGCGGCGATCACCACGGCGGCAAACGGCGCGTCCTTGCTTTCCAGCGCCAGCGCATCCTTGGCGGGCGACAGGCCGGCCGGGATGGCGTAGGCGGAATTCACCGCGGCCGCGTCCACGTCCGACAGCGAATGCGGCAATTGAGCGGCTTCGATTTCGATGAACTTCAGTTTCTTCGGGTTCTCGACCACATCGAACAACGACGCCGTCACCGTCACGCCGTCTTTCAGTTTGATCAGCTTGGCCGCCTGCAACACCAGCAGCGCGCGGGCGCCGTTGGTCGGGTCATTGGGAATGGCGACCTTGCCGCCTTGCGGCAGATCATCCAGCGACTTCAATCGCTTGGAATAGATGCCCATCTGCTGCACCACCGCAGTCGCCACCGGCACCAGCTTGTAGCCACGCGCCTTGTTCTGCGAATCCAGGAAAGGCTTGTGCTGGTAGATGTTCAGGTCCAGTTCCTTGGCGTCCAGCGCGGCGTTGGGCTGAATGAAATCGCTGAATTCGATCAGCTTCACTTTCAGGCCCTGCTTGGCGGCAACCTGTTGCACCACTTCACCAATTTGCGCGTGCGGGCCGACGGTCACGCCCACCTTCAATTCGGCGTCCTGCGCCATGGCTTGGGTGCTGGCGAATCCGAGCACGGCGGCGAAAACAACCAAGGAATGACGAAGGCGCATGAGACATCTCTAGAGTAGGAAGAATGACCCGCGATTCTATTGACCGCCCTACAAAACTGGAAGCGATGAATATTCATATTGATATGTGCAAAACGATATAAACGCTGCGCCATGACAAGCCCGCGTCATGCGGACACAATAGCGGCTGCTTTCAATCACACGCCTTCACGCCATGTCCACATCCCCCGAACTCCATCCACATGCGCGCGCCCTGCTCGCTGACCACTACGCCGCCGTCGACGCCGACCTGCCCGCGCTGCTGGACTTGCTGTTCGCCCGCAGCGCCGGAGAAGACTGGCACAAGGCCGGCACCTTCAAGCATCACCTGTTGGGCGTGTACCGCACGCTGACGCTGTGGAACCAGCCGCGCGAAGTGCGCCTGCTGGGCCTGTTCCACAGCGTTTACGGCAACGAATACGTGGACCTGACCTTGTTCGACCGCGAGCGCGAACGCTCGACCTTGCGCGAGGTGCTGGGCGAAGAAGCCGAAGAATGGGTCAGCCTGTTCTGCGCAATGCCGCGCACGAAGTTTGTGCAGGCCGTGCTGGCGGGGCAAGGCACGGGCGTCGAAGGCATGACGCTTGAGGGCACGGACGGACAGGTCTTCACGCTGACGCCGCGCCAGGTTGCCGCGTTCATCGTGGTGTCCGCCGCCGACATCGGCGAGCAATGGCACAGCTGGCAAGACGAGATCTTCGCGGGGTATCCGCAGCAACAGCGCCGCGACTTGAAGACGAATTGGGCGTCGTCGTTGTGGCCGGGGCCGCTGAAACCGCCGTCGAATATTCTGTCGATGTTGTCGCACCTGTTGGCGCCCTTGTCGCCTTCGTCACCTTCGTCGCCCATATCGGCCGATACCGGCATCCCCATCCCGCCCGCGTTCGACCAATGCCGCGCCACGCTCAGCCCGCGTGACGAAGCGGCGGCCAGCGCGCTGTACTGGCAAGTCATCACGCGCATGCATCCGTTGACGGAAATGGATAGCGCGCGCCATCTGCTGGAAGCCGCCGTAGCGCACAACCCCTGGGTCGGCGAACCGCGCTTGCTGCTGGCGCAACTGGCGCTGACCACGGGCGATTTCGACGCCGCAGAACAGCACGCCGCCTCCGGGCTTGCCGCGTTGCAAGCGTGGGGCACGGCGTGGGACAAGCGCATTGAATGGGCGGGCTGGATGGCCTGGGCGCGCATCGAATTGCAAAACGCCCGCGCGCGCCAATGGCCGGAAAACCTGGCGGCGTTGAACGGGTTGGGGCTGGTGGAATAGGCCAACGTCCTGCCCATGCAAACAGCCCCGCATGCGGGGCTGTTTTTATTTCGGGCTGGCTGGCTGACTGCCTAGCTGGCTGCCTAGCTGGCTGACTGCCTGGCTGGCTGCCTAGCTGGCTGACTGCCTGGCTGGCTGCCTAGCTGACTGGCAGGCTGATTGCCTGGCAGGCTGATTGCCTGGCTGGCGCGCTACTTCATGCCTTCCCAATGCGGGCCCGGCACGACGATGTCGAAGAGTTCCAACACGCGTGCGACCGTGTGGTCCACCATTTCTTCGATGGACGCCGGGCGGTGATAGAACGCTGGCAGCGGCGGAAACACGATGCCGCCCATTTCGGTTACGGCCGTCATGTTGCGCAAGTGCGCCAGGTTGAAGGGCGTTTCGCGCACCATCAGCACCAGGCGGCGGCGTTCCTTCAAGGTGACGTCGGCCGCGCGCGTGATGAGGTTATCCGACAAGCCATGGGCCACGGCCGCCAGCGTGCGCATCGAACACGGCACGATCACCATGCCTGCGGTCTGGAACGCGCCGCTGGCCAGCGTGGCGCCCACGTCGCGCACCGAATGCACGTGGTCGGCCAGCGCGTAGATGTCGTGGCGGCTAACGTCCAGCTCGTGCTTGATGTTCAGCACGCCCGAGGCCGACACCACCAGATGCGTCTCCACATCGTCCACGCCGCGCAATGCTTGCAGCATGCGCACCGCGTACAGCGCGCCAGTGGCGCCGGTGATGCCGATAACGAGCCGACGCATCGAAGCGTTAAGCCGTTGCGCCGGATTGCTCCAGCAGCGTCTTCAGTTCGCCGGATTCATTCATCTCGTTCATGATGTCCGAGCCGCCGAYGAATTCGCCCACCACGTACAGTTGGGGGATGGTYGGCCAGCTGGMGWATTCCTTGATGCCCTGGCGGACTGCKTCGTCTTCCAGCACATTGACGGTGACCAGCTTCTTCACGCCACAGCCCTTCAGGATCTGAATGGCCTTGCCGGAAAAGCCGCATTGCGGGAATTGGGCGGTGCCCTTCATGAACAGCACGACGGGGTGCTGGGTCACGGTTTCGCGGATGAATTCTTGAACGTCGCTCATGGTGGTCTCTTCGACAGGCATAACGGAATAGGGCAATTATAGGTACAGCCGGAAAAACCGCCCGAATTACCCGGGCGCGCCGCCGGACTTTGCCGGGATTTCAGCGGCGGGATTCTGTAACAACCGGCCTAGCGGCGCGGGTAGCGGCCGCCGGAAATGCGTTCGATACCCGCCAGGTCCTGGCGGCTGTGCACGTCATCGAACCCGGCTGCGGTCAGCAAATCCCGTACCGCCTGCGCCTGGTCCCAGCCATGCTCCATCCACAACGCGCCGCCCGGCTTCAGATGCCGGCTTGCGCCCGCCACGATGCGGCCCAGGTCTTCCAGGCCGCCCGCGCCATCGGTCAGCGCGCCGCGCGGCTCGAAACGCAGGTCGCCTTGGTCCAGATGGGGATCGTCGCTGGCCACATAGGGCGGGTTCGACACAATCAGGTCAAAGCCTTCGCCGGCCGGCACGGCGTCATACCAGCTGCCTTCCACAAACCGCACTGACGCGGTGAGCTCCCACGCGTTGGCGGCCGCCACTTTCAACGCAGCGGCGCTGACATCCGACGCCATCACCCGCGCATCGCGGCGCGCAAGCGCGATCGAGATCGCAATGGCGCCGCTGCCCGTGCCCAGGTCCAGCACGGCAGGGCCGGCAATACCCGCCACGCATTCCAGCGCGGTTTCCACCAGCACTTCCGTGTCGGGCCGCGGGATCAGCACGTCGGGCGTTACGCGAAATGCGTGGCCCATGAATTCGCGATGGCCCAACAGATACGCCATCGGCTCGCCCGCCAGGCGGCGCGCAAGCAGGGCCTCGTAGGCGGCGGCAACGTCAGGCGCCAACGGGTCCGTGTCGTGCGCCAGCAGCCACGCACGCGGCTTTTGCAGCACGTGCTCAAGCAGCATGCGCACTTCCAGACGCGGCAGGCGCGTGTCGAGCAGCAGGCTTTTCAGCTGGGGCGTGGTCATGGGCAGGGGCTCAGATGTCGTCGCCCAGCGCCGCCAGCTGCTCGGCCTGATGCTCGGCAATCAGCGCGCCGGTCAGTTCTTCGAGATCGCCTTCCATGATCTGCTGCAGCTTATACAGCGTCAGGTTGATGCGGTGATCCGTCACGCGGCCCTGCGGGAAGTTATACGTGCGGATGCGCTCGGAGCGGTCACCCGTGCCGATCAGGCTCTTGCGCTCGGCGGCTTCCTTGCTTTGCCGTTCGCGCGTTTCTTTGTCTTTCAGGCGCGCGGCCAGCACCTGCATGGCCTTGTCCTTGTTGCGATGCTGCGAGCGGTCGTCCTGGCATTCCACCACCAGGCCCGTCGGCAAGTGCGTGATACGCACGGCCGAATCGGTCTTGTTGATGTGCTGGCCGCCCGCGCCGCTGGCGCGGAACGTGTCGATGCGCAGGTCATTCGCATTGATGACGATCTCCGACATCTCGTCGGCTTCCGCCATGATCGCCACGGTGCAGGCCGACGTATGGATGCGGCCCTGCGCTTCGGTCGCCGGCACGCGCTGCACGCGGTGCGCGCCGGACTCGAACTTCAGGCGGCCATACGCGCCATCGCCATCGATACGCGCAATCACTTCCTTGTAGCCGCCCAGTTCCGATGCGCTTTCCGACATCAGCTCAACGCGCCAGCCACGCGTTTCCGCATAGCGTGAATACATGCGCAGCAGGTCGCCGGAGAACAGCGCGCTTTCGTCGCCGCCCGTGCCCGCGCGGATTTCCAGGAACACGCTGCGGCCGTCGTTGGGGTCACGCGGCAGCAGCAACAGCTGCAACGCGCTTTCCAGGCTTTCCAGCTTGCCGCGGCCCGACTTGATCTCGTCTTCGGCCATCGCCTTCATGTCGGGGTCCGACAGCATTTCCTGCGCCGTCGCCAGGTCTTCCTCGGTGCGGGCAAACGCGGTGAAGGCCTCGACCACGGGTTCCAGCTCGGCGCGTTCGCGCGAGAGCTTGCGGAAACGGTCCATATCGGACGCGGTTTCCGGTTGGGCGAGCAACGCGTCCACCTCGGTCAGGCGGTGACACAGATGCTCCAGCCGGCTACGCATGGAAGATTTCATGGGGGAATGACCAAAGAGAAAACAGGAATAGCGGGCGCCCACAAGACGAACGCCCGCCAGGAGGCGGGACGTGGGACAGATTCGCTAACGGCGGGAGTCGCGGCCGGGGAACAGGCGCGGCATCCACGCAAGCAGCTGCTTGCGCTCGTCGCCTTCGCTGCGGTTCAACGCTGCCAGCGGGCCGTGCAGATATTTTTGCGTCAGGCCGTGGGCCAGTTGTTCCAGCACGGCTTCGGGCGATTCGCCACGCGCCAGCATGCGGCGCGCACGTTCGAGTTCGGCGGCGCGGACGTCTTCGGCGGCCTGATGCAGGTCGCGGATGACGGGCACCACTTCGCGGGATTGCATCCAGTGCATGAAGCCCTGGACGCGGGTTTCGATGATGGCTTCGGCTTGCACCACGGCCGCGCGGCGCGCGTCGGTGCCGGTCTGCACCAGGCGGCCCAGATCATCCACCGAATACAGATAGACGTCGTCCAGGCGGCCGACTTCGGGTTCGATGTCGCGCGGCACGGCCAGATCAATCATGACCATCGGGCGGTGACGGCGCAGGCGCGTGGCCCTTTCCACCATCCCCAGACCGAGGATGGGCAAGGAGCTTGCCGTACAGGAAACGATGACGTCGAACTCGGACAGGCGGTCTGTCAGGTCAGACAGTTTCATCGTGCTGGCCGAAAACCGGTTGGCCAGAATTTCGGCGCGCTCGGCCGTGCGGTTGGCCACGACCATGCTGCGCGGACGTTGCGCGGCGAAGTGCGTGGCGCAAAGTTCGATCATTTCGCCCGCGCCGATGAAGAGCGTGCGGGCCTGGTCCAGATTGCCGAACACGCGTTCGGCCAAGCGGACGGCGGCGGCGGCCATGGACACCGACTGCGCGCCGATCGCGGTTTGCGACCGCACTTCCTTGGCGACCGAGAACGTGCGCTGGAACATCTGATGCAGCAAGGTGCCCAACGACCCGGCTTCGCCCGCGGCGCGCACGGCGTCTTTCATCTGGCCCACGATCTGGGTTTCGCCCAGCACCATGGAATCCAGGCCGCTGGCCACGCGGAACGCGTGACGAACGGCGTCGTCTTGATGATGGCGGTACAGGTGCGGGCGCAGCGTGCCGGCGTCCAGGCGGTTGTGTTCAGCCAGCCAGGCGGGCAGTTGATCAGCAACGTGGCCGTCAGCCGCGCAATAGATCTCGGTGCGATTACAGGTGGACAGGATGGCGGCTTCGCGGACGGAACCGCCGAATGCCGAACGCAGACCTTCCAGCGCGGGCTTGACCAGATCGACGGGCATAGACACGCGTTCGCGAACCGAAACCGGCGCGGACGTGTGATTCAGACCGAAGGCAAGGACAGCTACCGACATGAGTTAGCGTTAAGAACTGCCACTAAGAACAAGGCGTTACGTCAGGGCCACCTTAAGCAACCGGGGCGGAACCCGGGCCGGGAATTTTCCGGAAACGTAACAGCGAACTGTCGAAGATTATACCCCTGCGGGTTATCCCCAGGCCAATTCACGCCCCGTCCGCGACCCTGCGTCGCACCCTGGCGTGCCATTCACCCAACACTTTGGCTCTGGCCCCTTAACCAGAAATTGTCGCGATTTTTTCTACTTGGCTGGCACAGGAAGAAAAAATTGTGTATAGTTGCGGACTTCGTTGGCCTGGTAGCTCAGTCGGTAGAGCAGAGGATTGAAAATCCTTGTGTCGGTGGTTCGATTCCGCCCCAGGCCACCAACAGATTCAAGCATTGAGCCCCGCCTTGGCGGGGCTTTTTGCGTTTGGCGCTGCCCTGCTTTCTAGCGCCGTCTTTCTTATCACCACGCCCTAATCTTATCGAAATCTTATCGAAATCTTGTCAGGTGATAAGATTTGAGCCTTAATCTTGTCACCCTGACAAGATTAGCCCCCCCTCCATAGGCAAGTCTCGCCCAGATGACCCCACCTAGCCTCGCCAGCCTGTCACTCCGGCATGAAGCCATGCTGCGTCAGATTCTGGCCGCCAGACGACCCATAGAACCTGGCGCACTCGAGCAAATCCTTCAAGCCTCCCGGCCCAGCATCAACCGGACCTTGCGGGACCTCGTGGCCGCCGGCTTTCTGGAAAGACTGGGCGCAGGCCGAGCCACCCGCTACGTGGCCACCGATGCGGGCCAGTCTGCCCTGGCTGCGTTGCCGTCACTCGCAACCGTGCCACCGCTCACTGGCCACCTGCATTGGTCACCGGCAGCCTTGCCATTGGTTCAAGCGCTACGCGCACCTTTGGGAACCCGCACTCCAGTGGGCTACGAAAGGAGCTTCGTCGCTAACTACGTTCCAAATCAGTCCAGCCTGCTGCCACCGACACTCGCCACGGACTTGTACAACGCAGGCCGAAGCCAAGATCAGCAACCGGCGGGAACGTACGCCCGCGAGGTGCTGGAGCAATTGCTTATCGACTTGTCCTGGTCATCGTCGCGCCTGGAGGGCAACAACAAAAGCTTGCTGGACACCAAGGAACTCTTCGAGCTCGGCGAGCAAGCTGGCCCCCTCGACGAAGACGCCCTGATGTTGCTGAACCACAAGAACGCCATTGAGTTCCTTGTCGACGCGGTGCCTACCGAGGGCATCACTGTGCCGGTCATCGTCGACCTGCAGGCCAAGTTGATGAGGGATCTCTTGCGGGACTCACGCGACATCGGCAGCTTCCGTCGACGTCTGGTGAATATAGATGGCTCTGTCTACACACCGAGCAACATTCCCACGTTCCTGGAAGAATCGCTGAATGACATCGTCGACAAGGCCCGCCACATTCACAACCCCGTTGAAGCGGCATTCTTCCTTTGGGTCCACGTGGCTTATCTACAGCCCTTCGCGGACGGCAACAAGCGCACAAGCCGCCTGAGCGCCAACATGCCGCTCTTGCTGCACAACTGCGCGCCCCTGTCTTTCCTGGATGTAGAGCGCGCGGACTACGCCGTGGCCATGCTGGGCGTCTATGAACAGCGCAACGTCGCCGCCGCGGTAGAGTTGTTTGAATTCATCTATCGCCGATCCATTCGGAAATACAGCGTACTGCGCGCCTCTCTATCCGTCCCCGACCCGCTTCGAGCCCGGTATCGGCAGAGCCTCAATGAAATCATGCAGTTCGTCGTCTTCTATCGCCGAACGCTGGCGGACGCGCTGCCGGAGGTTTCAGTCCAGCCTGCCGACGTTGAGGCATTGCGCGCCATCGCGAACACGGAACTGGACCACCTCGAGCAATACAACTGCGCCCGCTATAACCTGGCTAGAGGCATGACGCAGAAGTGGATTGACGCTGGGCGGCCACGATAGCCGGCAAGCCCGAAACTTCCACCCCATTGCGGGTTAACATTGCCTCTGCTCCGGGGTGCACGCCAGTGCTGAGAATCAGACCCGCGAACTTGACCCGGTTCATGCCGGCGTAAGAAGAGCATTCGCCTTGACCTGCCGCGCCTTTGCGCCGCTTGCGCAGGCGGGCTTCGGAGCTTCCCTGTACAGGAATCATCGAACGCCCATGAACAACGTCGCACCGCCGGTCGCGGAACTACTCGAATTCATCGCCCAGGACGGCTGCACCGACGAGCAGTTTGATCAGCTCGCGCTGCGGCTTTTTGCCTATCAATATGGGGCCAGCGCGCCCTACCGCAGCTTCTGCCAGCGCCGTGGCGCAACCGTGCGCAATGTGAAGACGTGGAGCGATATTCCGGCCGTGCCGATCGACGCGTTCAAGGCGATGGAGTTGCGCTGTGAACCCGCGCGGCCCGACGAGCGCGTGTTCATGACCAGCGGCACGACGCGCGCCGACATGCGCGGGCGGCACTTCCATCCGCATCTGGCCGTCTACGACCTGTCCATGACGCGCAACTTCGCGGCCCGCGTCATGCAAGGCACGGCGCAACTGCCGATGGGCATCTTGTTTCCAGACGAAGTGGCGATGCCGAATTCGTCGCTGGCGCATTATCTGGCGCTGGCCAAATCCGCCTTTGGCAGCGAAGGCAGCCGCTATTTCATGTCACCGCAGGGTATTGATCTTGACGGTTTGTGGCGCCAGCTGGAAGACGCCGAGCGCAGCGGCGAGCCTTATGCGCTGCTGGGCGCAAGCTTCAGCTTCGTGCATGTGATTGACGCCTTGCGCCGCGAAGGCCGCAAGTTCCGCCTGCCGCCGGGCAGCCGCATTCTGGATACGGGCGGCTACAAGGGCCAATCGCGCGAGCTGCCGCTGGACACGTTCTATGCGGAGCTCTCTGCGCTGCTGGGCGTGCCGCGTTCGCTGTGCATCAACATGTACGGCATGACCGAACTCAGCACGCAGTTCTACGACAACGGCAACGCCGCCGTGCCGTCGGTGAAATCGGGGCCGCACTGGATTCGGTCGCGGCTGGTGGACCCCGCCACGGGCCGCACCGTGCCGGCGGGCGAACGCGGCATCCTCGCGCATTGCGACTTGGGCAACTTCAATTCGGTCAACACCATCCTGACGGAAGACGTGGGCGAACCCGCCGAGGGCGGCTTCCTGCTGCTGGGCCGGGCCGAAGGCGCGCAGGCCAAGGGCTGCTCGCTGGCGGTCGAAGAGTTCATTCAGTCGGCGCGATCATGAACGTGCAACGGGTCGAGGCGGGATACCTGCCGGGGCTCGCCTCGGCTGATGTCCAATGGCATACGCTGCCGTTCGAGCAGGACGGGCAACGCGTGGACGTCGCCGTGCCGGTGCTGACGGCCGCGCAGATGCAAGCGCTTGCCCAGCGCGTCAAACGCGCCAGCGCGCAGCATCTGAAGACGATGACGGTGTCGGAAATCATCACCATCATCGACCGCGCCATCGGCCGCCTGCTCGACCCGAACGACCCGCTGCGCCGCCAGGCCGATACGCTGCTGCCGGTCGTGACCGGCTACGACGCCGACATGGTTCGTCTGGGGCTCACCGGTTTTCTCAAGACATTCCGCGCCCCGCAGCTGCATCGTTTTGTGGCCGAAGACTTCGCCAACCCCAAGGTGCTGGACAGCTTCCAGCCTGCGATCAAAGGCGGCGCCGTGCGCGCATACGGCCCGCAACTACTGGTGCACAGCTGGGCCGGCAACGTGCCCGTACTCGCGTTGTGGAGCTTGATCTGCGGCCTGCTGGTGAAGGCCGGCAACATCGGAAAACTGCCTAGCGCCGAGCCGCTCTTCGCCGGCTGGTTCGCGCGTTTGCTGGCCGACGTGCACCCGCCGCTGGCTGACTGCATGGCGGTCGTCTGGTGGCGTGGCGCGGGCGATGACGACGCGTCGGCGCTGTATGCACAGGCCGATACCGTGGTCGCCTATGGCGGCAACGACGCGCTGCACGCCATCCAGCGCCGCCTGCCGGTCACGACACGCTTTCTGGCGCACGGCCACAAGCTGGGCTTTGGCGTTGTCAGCGCCATGGCGCTGGATGCACAGAAAGCCCCTGCGCTGGCGCGCCGCGCGGCGTGGGATGTCATGCGTTATGACCAGCAGGGTTGTTATTCCCCGCATGTGTTTTACGTGCAGCGCGGCGGCCGGGTGTCGCCGCGCCATTTCGCCAGCTATCTGGCGGGCGAACTGTCGAATCTGCAACGCCGCTTTCCCCGGCGCGCGATGGACCTGGAAGAATCCGCTGCCGTGGCGAAGTGGCGGCAATCGATCGAATGGCAACTGCCCGCGGACGGCGCCAACACGCTGATCGGCGACCCCGACACGGCGTGGAGCGTCGCGTATGCCGACGCGGCGCAGCCTCTGATGCCGACCGCCCTGCAACGCAGCATCGTGGTGGCGGGCATCGACACGCTGGACGATGTTGCGCCGCTCGTGGCCACCCATCACGACTATCTGCAAACGGCGGGCGTCGCGGCGACGCCCGAAGAACTGTACCGGCTGGCCGAGCAACTGGGCGCAGCGGGCGTCACCCGCATTAGCGCCATCGGCTCGATGAGCCTGCCCGAAGCGGGCTGGCATCACGACGGCCGCTTCAATCTGCTGGACCTCGTGCGCATGACGGAAATTGAACAATCCGCCGAAACCGCCGCCGACCCGTTCGCCCCCTACGAGCCATGAGCGCGGACCGGGCCATGCCTTTTCTGAACCTTGAACAGGTGGTGTACACCTACCCCGGCCGGCCGCCCATTGTGGATGGCGTCGACTGGCGGCTGGAGGCCGGTGGCGTGCATTGCCTGGTGGGGCGCAGCGGCTGCGGCAAGACGACACTGCTCAAGCTGGCTGCGGGCCTGCTGGCCCCGCAGTCGGGCCGCGTCCAGCTGTGGGACGGCACGCCCGCCACGCCCGGCCCGCAACTGGGCTATGTGTTTCAGGCGCCGACGTTGCTGGAATGGCGCCGCGTCATCGACAACGTGCTGCTGCCCGTGTCATTGCAACGCCGGCCCCTGCCTGAAGACATCGAACGCGCGCATGCCCTGCTTGCGATGCTGGGCTTGTCCGACTACGCACAGCGCTATCCCCGCCAACTGTCTGGCGGCCAGCAAAGCCGCGTGGCGCTGGCGCGCGCGCTGATTCTTGAACCCGCGCTGCTGCTGCTCGACGAGCCCTTCGCGGCGCTGGACGCCATTACGCGCGGCGAACTGCAAGACGACTTGATGCGGCTGTGCCGCCTGCGCAAGACGACCGTGCTGTTCGTCACGCACGACATCAGCGAAGCCGTGTACCTGGGCGACCGCGTCGCCGTCATGCACCAGGGCCGCATGGCTGCCGACCTGCCGATCGGCCTGGCCGCGCCGCGCACGCAATCGATGCGCCACGGCGCCGCGTTCAACGCCTATTGCGCGCAGGTATTTGAATTCATGAACGGAGCGCGCGCATGAAGCCCGCCATCTCCTCCCGCCTGCTGTCGTTGGCGCTGCTGGTGTTGCTGGTGGGCGCATGGGAAGTCACCGTGCGGCAGGCCGGTATCTCGGCACTGGTGCTGCCCGCCCCCTCGGCCGTTGCGAAGACGCTGTGGACGAGTCTTGCCACCGGCTACCTCTGGCCGCACATCGGCGCGACGCTGGCCGAGATGCTGCTGGGCCTGGCGCTGGGCAGCGCCGCCGGGCTGGCGATGGGGGTGGCGCTGGCTGAATCCGCCTTGCTGGACCGCGTGTTCAAGCCCTACGTCATCGTCAGCCAGGTGGTTCCCAAGCTGGCCCTCGCGCCGCTTTTTGTGTTGTGGTTCGGCTTTGGCATGGCGCCCACCATCGTCATGACCGCGCTGATCTGCTTCTTTCCGTTGATGGAAAACACGCTTACCAGTTTGCGCCAGGTGGACCCCAACCGGCTGCAACTGTTTCGCATGCTGGGCGCATCACGCGCACAGACCTTGCTGCGGCTGAAGCTGCCCGCAGGCCTGCCCGGCATCCTGGCCGGCCTGCGCGTGGCGTTGGTGCTGGCGCTGGTGGGCGCCGTCGTCGGCGAATTCATTGGCGCCAGCCGCGGCCTGGGCGCCGTCATCATCGCTGCGCAAGGCATGATGGACACGCCGCTGATGTTCGCCGCGCTCACCGCCATTGCCGCCATCGGCCTGCTGGGCTACCAAGCCACGCTGATGCTCGAACGCCGCCTGCTGCGCCCCTACGCAGATCAATCATGACCCCTATCAGGACCTTACCCATGCTCCCGTCCCCTACCCGCCGCGCGTTGTTGACGGCCGCCGCCGGCCTTGCCGCCACGTCGCTCGTGCCCGTGGCGGCGCGCGCCCAAAGCAAGCAAGCCGACCCTGCCACCGGCACGGTCACGCTGGCCGGCTGGAGCAAGCCCATCAGCGAAATCACGAACCTGCTGGTCGAGCCCGACAAGGGCTTCTTCAAGGCGCAGGGCGTGAATCTCGTCTACCTGCCTGGGGCGGGCGGCGGCGACGCCATCCGCAATATTCTTAGCGGCCAGGCTGACGTGGCCTTCACCGACCCCGGCTCGTTCTTCATGGCGCTGGACAAGGGCGAGAAGCTGCGCGCCATCTACGACATCTATCCGCAGAACGTTTTCAACGTGGTGTCGCTGAAGTCGGCGAACATCACGCGGCCAGCGGACCTGAAAGGCAAACGCATCGGCGTCTACAGCCTGGCAAGCGGCACGCGCCAGAATCTGCTGGTGATGCTGCATCAAGCCGGCCTGACCGAAGCCGACGTTGAAATCGTCGTGACCGGCGTGCTGAACTTTGCGCCGCTGTTGCAGGGCCAGGTCGACGCCACTGCCGCCACCGACACCGGCCTGCTGGTCGGCCGCCGCCGTGGCCTGGGGGAGGTCAACGTGATGGAAGTGCGCGACACCCTCAACGTATCTAGCGACCTGTTCGTGGTGCGCGAATCGGTCTATCAGCAAAAGCAGCCGCTGCTGCGCGCGTTCCTCAAGGCGTATCGCGACAGCGCCGCGTGGATGATCGCCCAGCCAGAAGAAGCCGCCACGCTGGCCGGCAAACGCGCCATCGACGGCACCGACCGCAGCATCAACCTGGACGTGATCCGGCTGCGCAATGCCGCGTCAATATCGCCTGCCGGCCGGCCGCTGGGCGCGTTTGATCTGGACCTGTTGCAGAAGGCCGCTGACGCCTACCGCGCGCTGGGTTTGATTCAGCACCCCATCGATGTCGCCGCCGTCGTCGACGCCAGCCTGTTGCCCGGAGCCTGACATGACCGCCGCCCTGAAGTTTGCAGGCAAGGTGGTGCTGGTGACCGGCGCGAGCCGGGGCATCGGCGCCGAGATCGCGCGCAGCTTTGCGCGGGAAGGCGCCACCGTCGTCGTCAACTACCTGAGCAACACCGAAGCCGCCAACGCCGTCGTTGCGCAGTGCGTGGCCGCGGGCGGCGACGCCTGGGCCGTGCAGGCCGACGTGGGGTCGGCGGACGCCGTGCAAGCCCTGGTTGACGGCATTGTGCATGACGCCGGCCGGCTGGATATCGTCGTCAACAATGCCCTGCGCCATTATGCGTTTGATCCGCGCACGCGCACGGCGTTCGATGATCTGTCATGGCAGCAGTACCAGTCGCAATTCGACGGCTCGGTCGGTGCGGCGTTCAACGTCTGCCGCGCGGCGCTCCCGCATTTCAAGCAACGCGCGCAAGGGTGCATCGTCAACATCGTCAGCAACCTGGTTGAACATCCGGTCGTGCCGTATCACGACTACACCACCGCGAAGGCCGCGCTGGTGGCGTTCAGCCGCAACCTGGCAGCGGAACTGGGCCCCTTCGGCATCCGGGTGAACTGCGTCGCGCCGGGTCTGGTGTACCCCACCGAAGCCAGCGGCGGCACGCAGGAAGCCTTCCGCGAACAATTGATTGCCGCCACGCCGTTGCGCCGCATCGCCCAGCCGGAAGACGTGGCCGGCCCCGTGCTGTTCCTGGCATCCGGCTGGAGCAGCTTCATGACCGGGCAAGTCCTGTTCGTGGACGGCGGACTGGTGATGCGCTAGAGTGGGTAGCCCCCCAGCTTCGCAGCATTCCCCCGGAGCCGCCCCATGCGCGTCCGAGCACGAATTTTCGCCTGCCTGTTCGGATTGATCCTTGGCTTGTTGAGCCTGGCCCAGGCACGGCTCGCGCTGGCCGACCCGCCCACCCCCACAACCGCCCCGCCGCTCGCCGCCATTCAGATGGGCGACATTCCGCTGCGCGCAGACAGCGACACGCGCTACGCCGAAGGCGTGTTGCAGCGCGTCGCCACCGCTGACCCCGAGGCCAAGCTTGGCCCGCTACTGGAAGCAATCGCCAAGTCCGCCGACGAAAAGCTCTACGAATTTCAACCGGCCCAACTTCGCACCCTGCCCATCATGCGGGTCGAGAGCCTGGAGCGGCATTGGATCTTTGACGCTCGCCGGCTGGCGCGCTGGCAGGCGGATCTGCGCCAGGCCACCGCCTGGTACGCCAGCGATGCGGCCGAACTGCTGCGCCGCCGCGATGCCTGGCAGGCCATCAAAAGTTCAGCCTTCGCCGCCAGTCTGCCGCCCGCGCTGGCCGACCGCGTGGATGCTGTTCTGGCGCAGTTGACGGGCGCCGCGCAGGCGCTGTCCGGCCCGCTGTCGCGACAGGCCGACCTTGAACAACGCGCCAACGCCGTCGAAGAACGCATCAAGGCGGGCCAGCGTTCCGTGGCCGAAGCCATCAACGACATCGACGCGCGCCTGATGCGCGTGGATTCACCGCCGCTCTGGGATCTGGGCAAGACGCAAGATACAAGCGAAGACACCATGGCCTTGCTGCACACGGGCGTCGACATCGAAGCCCGCTTCGCGCGCGAATACAGCGCGTCGGGCAGTGGCAACCAACGCGCGCTGCATGTGATTCAGATCGCGCTGCTGGTGCTGATGCTATGGCTGGCCCGGAAGAGCCGCGACGCGATCCGCGCGGGCGTCATGAGTGAAACCGCGGCGGGCGTCCTGGGCCGCCCGTTGTCCACCTGGCTGCTGCTGTCGATGCTGGCCGTGCTGGCGTTGGAACCCGATGCGCCGCTGATGGTGCAGCAAGTGGCGCTGGTGCTGGCGGCGGCGCCGGTGCTGCGATTGCTGCCGCCTTCTGCGCGCCGGCAACTGGACCTGTGGCCCTACGCCATCACCGCCCTGTTCCTGGCGGAGCGGCTGGGCTTTTTGTTCTTGGCCAACACCTTGTTCTACCGCCTGTCCACCGTGGCGCTGACCGCGGTGTCGCTGGCCGCCATCCTGTGGCTGCTGCGGCGCGGCCGGCGCCAACCCCAGTCGCCCGCTCCCACCCGCCTGGCAGGTATGCTGCGCGGCATTGCCTGGGTCGCGGTTGCGTTGCTATGCGTGTCGCTGGCGTCCAACCTGTTCGGCAATGTCTCGTTGGCGGAAATGCTGACCAGCGCCGTCATCGGTTGCGGCTACTTCGGGTTGGTGCTCTACGCCGGCGTCACCGTCATCATCACCCTGGTGCAAGTGTTGTTGGCGCGCCAAGGCATATCGCGTTTCCGGCTGGCGCGCGAACATGCGCCGCCGCTGGTGCAGTTACTGATCCGCCTGCTGACATTCGCCGCCGTCGTCGGCTGGGCGGTCTACGCGATGGACCGCTTCCGCATCCTGCGCGCCACCTATGCATACGCCACCCAGATACTGTCCTACACCCTGACCGTGGGCGAAGTGTCCATCAGCCTGGGCAACGTGCTGCTCTTTCTGATTTCCGTGGTGATTGCATTCTGGGCCGCGCGCACCATCCGCCTGATCCTGCGCGACGAGGTGCTCACGCGCATGGCGCTGCCGCGCGGCGTGGGCAACAGCATCGCGTCGCTTTCGTACTACCTGGTGCTGCTGCTGGGCCTGGGCATCGCGCTGTCGGCAGCGGGCTTTGAGACCAGCCAGTTAACCATCGTGTTCGGCGCGCTGGGCGTGGGCATCGGTTTCGGCCTGCAAGGCGTCGTGAACAACTTCGTGTCCGGCTTGATCCTGATGTTCGAACGTCCGATACAGCCTGGCGACGTGGTGGAAATCAGCGGTACGTCCGGACAGGTTCGCGACATCGGCATGCGCGCCACCCGGATCAAGACGTTCGAAGGCGCCGATGTCATCGTGCCCAACGGCACACTGCTGTCCGAAAAGCTGACCAACTGGACGCTGCTGGACCGCAGCCGCCGCATCGAAGTCAGTATCGGCCTGGCCTACGGCACCGAGCCCAACCGGGCGATCGACGTGCTGGATGCCGTGGCCCGGGAAACGGCCGGCGTCGTCACCGAACCGGCGCCCACGGTGCTGTTCATGGGCTTTGGCGCCAGTACGCTGGACTTCAGCATTCGCGCCTGGACCCACGACTTCGACAATTGGATCAACATCCGTAGCGACTTGATGGCGCGCATGTACGACGCGCTGCGCCAGGCCGGCATCGAGATCGCATTTCCGCAGCGCGATCTGCATCTGCGCACGGTGTCGGATGAAGCCAGCGCCGCGCTAGGCGTCGGACGCAGAACCGGCGCGCCCGGGTCCAACGCACCCGAGTCCGACACCCCGGCGCGTTAGACCGGCATCGCCGCCTTCACCAGCTCCACCCAGTAGTGCGCGCCCAACGGCAAGATATCGTCGTTGAAGTCGTAGTACGGGTTATGCACAGGCGGGTTGTCTTGCCCCGGACGCGCCGCGCCAATGAACACGTAAGCGCCCGGACGCTGCTCCAGCATGTACGCGAAATCTTCCGACCCCATGCGCGGCGTGCAAGCCGTATCCACCTTGTCTTCACCCACCACGCGCGCGGCGGCGCGAGCGGCCAGCGCTACCTCGGCTTCCGTGTTGACGCATGCCGGATAGCCGCGAAACACCTGCACGTCGATCGCGGCGCCCGACGTCAACGCCACCCCCGCGCACACCTCACGCAAGCGGCGCTCGGCCAGATCGCGCGTGGCGGCGGTCAACGTGCGGCAGCTGCCGCGCAACATCACGCTGTTAGGCACCACGTTCCAGGTGTCGCCGGCGTGAATCTGCGTCATGCTCAACGCCAACGAATCGGTCGGTTTTACGTTGCGGCTGACGATGGTCTGCATGGCCGAAACAAGCTGCGCCGCCGCCACGATGGGGTCCACGCCATGCTCGGGCTGGGCCGCGTGGCAACCCTTGCCGGTGACGTTGATTTCATAGGTGTCGCAGTTGGCCATCACCGTACCCACGCGCGTGGACACCGTGCCGAAGGGCAGATTGGGCGAGTTATGCAGCGCGAACACGGCGTCGCACGGGAACTGATCAAACAGCCCGTCCTGCACCATGGCGAGCCCTCCGCCCGCGTGTTCTTCGGCGGGCTGGAAGATCAGGTGCAAGGTGCCGCGCCACCCCGGGTCGGCCGCCAGATGGCGGGCCGCGCCCAGCAGCATGGCGGTATGGCCGTCGTGGCCGCAGCCGTGCATCTTGCCGGGGATGGTTGAGCGGTGCGACGCATCGCCCAATTCCTGCATGTCGAGTGCGTCCATGTCGGCGCGCAGTCCAATGACGGGCCCGTCGCCGCGCGTCAGCGTGCCGACCACGCCCGTGCGTCCCAAGCCGCGATGCACCGTGGCGCCAGCCCGTTCCAGCTCGCGCGCCACTACGTCGGCGGTGCGAAATTCACAGAAGGCGGTCTCGGGATGGGCGTGCAGGTCGCGGCGCCATTCGCGCATAAGGCGCAGCAATTCCGGGCTGACGGGCGATTCGACGATGGCCATGGCGGTGTCTCCGTAGGGCGGGCTTGGGGGAAATACGCCTATCGACTATAGACAGGCGCGGGTACAAAGCCGATAGCAATGATCACGCCTTATCGATGCGGTTTTTGCAACGATTCAATCCCACGCCACGACCACGGCAAGGAACCCCGTCATGGACGATGTCCTGGAATTCAAGCGCACCTTGTGCCTGCTGCAAGTGATCGAGACCGGCACCTTGCGCGCCGCCGCCGATCAGCTGAACACCGACCCCTCCGCCATTAGCCGCGCCATCGCCCGCCTGGAGGCGGACACGGGGCTGACGCTCTTGGAACGCCGTGGCCGCGGCGTGGTGCCCACGGATGCGGGGCGGCTGGTGGCGCTGTTTGCGCGCCGCCAGCAAGACCTGAACGAGTCCTTCCAGGCCGAGGTCAACAACCTGAAAAGCGCCACGCGCGGCCATGTGGAGCTGGCGCTGGGCGAAGGCTTTGTCGACATGCTGCTGGAACCCGTGCTGCTGACATTCGTGCGCAAGCACCCGGACATCACCTACAGCATCCACGTGGCCGGCACCAATGAAACCGTGCGGTGCATCGTCGAGGAACGCGCGCAGATCGCCCTGGCGTTCCAGCCCCCTAACGACGTGCGGCTGCGTTCGCATTATTCGCGCCCCGCGCCGATGCGCGTGCATGTACACAAAGACCATCCGCTGGCGCGATCGCGCCGGGCCTTGCGCCTGTCGGACCTGGCGCCTTACGGCTGGGCCGCGATGGACGAATCGTTCGGCGTGCGCCAGCACATCCAGGCCGCCGAGCTGGATGAAAACGTCAAGCTCAAGCCCGCGCTGCTGACGAACTCGTTCAAGATCCTGTGGGAATTCGC
This sequence comes from Achromobacter sp. 01N37, assembly GCF_056399725.1. Taxonomy (NCBI): domain Bacteria; kingdom Pseudomonadati; phylum Pseudomonadota; class Betaproteobacteria; order Burkholderiales; family Alcaligenaceae; genus Achromobacter; species Achromobacter sp. 01N37. Next base: position 94,689 of record NZ_JBFTRX010000013.1, on the reverse strand, counting down.
CAGCCAAGGATTGGGCTATGTGGTGAACCCGTTGTCGATGCCATTGAAGGGCGCGCAGTTTCGCCAGATGGTGTCGCTGCCGCTGGCCAACCCCATTCTTAACAACAGCCGCACGCATGTGATCAGCCTGGCGGGCCGCCATCTGCCGCCGGCCACGGCCAGCATGCTGCGCCATATCCTGAAGACATTTCCCGCGCTGGAATCCCGGCGGGCCTGATCAGGGTTGATGGGGGGGTGATGGCGGGTTTGAGGGCGGGTTTGAGGGCGGGTTTGATGGTGAGGTTGATGGTGGGTTTGAGGGCGGGTTTGAACGAGTTTTGCGCTTCCATCGTTGCGGTTTTCACAATGATCCAACCTGCGCCGCGTCATTGATGCGGGCAAACGCCGCTGCCTAGACTGCATGCAGCAGCCACGATATCCGGCTGCTTCACAACAGCAATGACAAGGGAGAAGCAGCATGCGTTGGACCCTACCGCCCCTCCTCGCCCGGGCCGCCGCGCTAGGCGTGTTATGCATTTCCGCGTTCAGCGCCGCGTCGCTGGCGCACGCCGCGGACTACCCCGCAAAGAAGCCGCTGAGCCTGATCGTGCCCTATCCCGCCGGTGGCGCCAGCGACGCGTCCGCGCGGCAGTTCGGCGTGCACATCGCTCATGCGCTCAAGCAACAAGTGGTGGTGGAAAACGTGGGCGGCGGCGCGGGCATGCTGGGCGCGCGCCGCGTCTTGACCAGCGCGCCTGACGGCTACACGTTCCTGCATGGCTCCGCCAATGAAATCATCCTGAGCCCCTTCCTGAATGCGGCGGCGCATTACAAGCCCGAAGACTTCCGGCTGACGCAACCCATCAGCGAAGCCACTATCGTGCTGCTCGCGCGCGCCGACCTGCCGGTGGACGACGTCGACGCGTTCATCGCCTACGCCAAGCGCCCGGGCGCCAAGCCGCTGACCTTCGGCAGCGTGGGCGTGGGCTCGCTGTACCACATCATGACCGAGTACCTGGGCCGCCGCGTCGGCGCGGAATTTTTGCACGTGCCGTATCGGGGCGCAGCGCCCGCGCTGCAAGACCTGATCGGCCGCCAGGTGGATTTCGCCGTCCTGCCGTACCAGCAAGCCATGGAAGGCATGGCGGCGCAAGGGCAGCTGAAAATCCTGACCAGCTTCTCCGACACCCTGCCCGCCCCGTTGGCAACGTTGCCGCTCATCTCGCGCAGCAAGACCATTCCCGATTTCGTCTACACGATTGCGGGCGGCTACTACGTGCGCCAGGACACGCCTGCGCCCGAAGTCGACACCCTGCGCCGCGCCGTCGGTTATGCGCTGGAGCAGCCCGAGCTACGCACGCGCATGGAGGCCGAAGGGCGCTTGCTGCTGCAACCGATGAGCCAGCAGGATGCCGACGCCTACGCCGTGGCGCAGGTGGCCAAGTATCAGGAAATGATCCAGGCGCTGGGGCTGAAACCGATGTAGCGGCTGCGCGGCCTGTCCCTGCCGAAACATCGGCGGGGGCCTCGTCAGGCCAACGCCGTCGATCCGCTCAAACGCGATGCGTCCCGCAGGGAATGCCAGACCGCGTAGCCCTGCAATGGTTAAACCGGCACCGGAACGGTCAGCCCGTTCTTCACGCGGTTCATCACCACCAGCGTCGAAAACCGTTTGACGTTGGGGTTGCCCCAGAAGTGGCGTTGCGCAAAGCCTTCGTATTCCGCCATGTCGGCCATGGTCAGGGTCAGCACAAAATCGACTTCGCCCGTGACCGACAGGCACTGCATGATTTCCGGCGCGCCCTGCATGGCGCGCTTGAAGAGGTCCAGCTTGTCGGCGCGCTCGCTCTCCAGCGACACCAGCACCACCATCATGATTCCGCGCCCCACCGCGGCGGGGTCCACGACCGACACGTCGGCCGTCACCACCTTGGCTTCACGCAGCCGCTTCATGCGGCGCAGGCACGACACCGGCGACAGGTTCACGCGCTGGGCGACGTCCTGGCTGGTGCGCTGGTTGTCTTCTTGCAGGCTTTGCAAGATCTGAAGGTCGAAGTCGTCTAGTTCCATGAGGGTCTCGGAACGCAGGGGAATCAGGCCAGAGGCGAAGCCAAATGGGGGGCAAAGTTCCGGCGAAACGCCGGCAAATGCGGTCACCGGCAGATTCTAATCCTGGCCGCGACGCAACCCGGCCCCATTTCGACGGGAAACTTCATTTCGCCCCCTCCGGACGCAGGAATTCATCAAGCCGCTTGCTTACACTGGGAACCCACCCCCCGCGCTGCGGGATTTCCAGCCGTATCCCGCAATGCCGTCACTCCAGTTGTTCCTGCTTTTCCTCGCCGCCGACGCGGCGCTTAAACTCACGCCCGGCCCCGACATGGCGCTGACGCTGTCGCGGGGCATGACCCAAGGGTTCCGCCCGGCTTTCCACAGCGTGCTCGGCAACGTGGCGGCCGGTTTCATCCAGGTGCCGGCCGTGGTGCTGGGGCTGGCGTCGGTGCTGCAAGCCTTTCCGACGCTGTTCGTGGGCATCAAGGCGGCGGGCGGCCTGTACCTGGGTTACCTGGGCGTGAAAGCCATCATTCGCTGCGCGCAGTCGGCCGACGTGTCGTTGTCGGCCCGCCCCGGCGATGCGCGCGACGCCTTCTGGCAAGGCTTCATGACGAACCTGCTGAACCCGAAGGTGCTGCTCTTCATGATCGCCTTCCTGCCGCAGTTCACCACGCCGGACAACGGGCCGGTGTGGATTCAGATGCTGGTGCTGGGCGTCACCATGAAGGTGCTGAGCCTGCCGTACGGCAGTTGCTTTGCCTACGGCGCGTCGCGCATCCGGGGTTGGGTCGGGCGCAATCCGTGGTTTTTGCGGATGCAGCAGGGCCTGCTCGGCGCCATCATGCTCGGCCTGGCGCTGTATGTGCTTTACTCCTCGGCCGCGAACCCCATCCCCTGATCACTGGGCAACGCCCATTTGATCGTTGCACCGCCCCAACGTTTTGAGCTTCACCCCGCTTCCATGACCGCCGCCACCTTGAACTCCGGGCAAAACGCCTCGGCCTCCACCCTGCTCCCCACGCTGTCGCTGATCGGCGCGATGGCGTCTTTGTGCATCGGCACGTCGTTTGCCAAGTCGCTGTTCCCCGAAGTGGGTGCGCAAGGCACGACGGCGTATCGCATCGTCATCGGCGCCATCATCCTGATTGCGTTCTGGCGCCCGTGGCGGTTCCCGCTGACCCGTCAGAACGCCGGCAAGATCGCGCTGTACGGGGTGACGCTGGCATGCATGAATCTGCTCTTCTATATGGCGTTGCAAACGCTGCCGCTGGGGGTGGCCATCGCCATCGAATTCACCGGGCCGCTGACGTTGGCGGTGGTGCTATCGCGGCGCGCGATCGACTTCTTGTGGATCGCCTGTGCGCTGGCCGGCTTGGTGCTGCTGATTCCCACCGGCCAATCCGTCCATGACCTGGACCCCACCGGCATTGCCTATGCCTTGGCTGCGGCGGTGTGTTGGGCGCTGTACATCATCTTTGGCAAGATGGCCGGCAATGTGCACGGCGGCCAGGCGACATCGCTGGGCCTGCTGGCGGCCGCCATGGTCGCGCTGCCCGTCGGCGCGGCGCATGCGGGCATGGCCTTGCTGGACCCGAAGCTGATTTTGGCCGGCATCGGCGTGGGCATCCTGTCCAGCGCGCTGCCGTACTCGCTGGAAATGGTGGCGTTGCGGCGCTTGCCGCAAAAAACGTTTGGCGTGCTGCTCAGCATGGAACCCGCGATGGGCGCGCTGGCCGGCGTCATCGTGTTGAACGAACATCTGAGCCAGACGCAATGGCTGGCCATCTGCGGCATCGTCATTGCATCGGCCGGTTGCGCGGCAACGGCGCAGCGTGGAAAAAAGCGCGCGGCGTCGGCGCAACGCGGGAAGAAACGCGCAGGCGCGACGGCGCGGGATTAAGCGCCGGGGTCTGACGGCTTGGCTTGATCGCTGGACCAGGCGCCGGGGTTTGACGGCTTGCCTTAACTGCCGGACTAGGCGCCGGGGTTTGACGGCTTGGCTTGACTGCCGGACTAGGCGCCGGGGTTGCGCGTCTGGATATCGCGCCAGCGCCACTTGCCAACCAGGCCTGGCGTTACTCCGCCGAAATGCCCTTATGGCGGATCACCGCGCCCCAGCGCTCGTATTCCTCGCGCGTGAACGCCGCGAATTCCCGTGGCGTGCTGCCCGTGGGTTCCATGCCTTGCAGGGTCAGCTGCTTGACCACATCGGGCGACTTCAACGCGGCAACAATCGCGCGGCTGAGCTTGTCGACGATGGGTGCGGGCGTACCGGCCGGCGCCACGACGGCTTGCCACGCCGCAGCTTCAAACGTGTGCCCGCCCGCTTCGGCGAACGTCGGCACGTCGGGTAACTGCGCGGAGCGCTTTGCGGCAGGCACCGCAATCGCACGCAGCTTGCCCGCCTGAATCAACGGACGCGCCGCGGCCAAGTCGGCCATCATCAGCGGCACCACCCCCGAAGCCACATCCTGCAACGCGGGCGGCGTGCCCTTGTACGGAATCGCGGTGGCGCGGCCGCCAATGGATTCCAGGAACAATTCCATCGCCAGATGATGCGGGCTGCCCACGCCCAGCGACGCATAACTGCCCGGCTGCGCGCTGCGCAGATAGTGCATGACGGCGGGCAGATCGGTCAGGTCGGAACCCGGGGACGTCACCAGCACGATCGGCAAGGACACCAGCGTCGAGACCGGCGTGAAATCGCGGCCCGCGGCGTACGGCAGCTGCTTGTACAGCCACGGGTTCAGCGCCAGCGTGCTCATGCCCGCCGTCATCAGCGTGTAGCCATCGGGCGCGGCGCGCGCGGTCTCTTGGGCCGCGACGATGGTGGCCGCACCGGGGCGGTTTTCAACGACGATCGGCTGCCCCAGCGATTCGCCCACATGCTTGGCGACGATGCGGGTGGCGATATCGCTGCCGCCGCCCGCACTGAACGGCACCAGCCAACGGATGGGATGATCGGGATATTCCGCCGCGCAGGCGGCCGCGGCGGCGCCCGTCAACGCAACGGCCATCAAGGCGCGAGACACGGTGCGAGACAAGGCACGGGACAACGCAAGCGCCGCAACGCGCGGCAACAAACTTCGGGTCATGTCAGATTTCCTGGACTTATTTTTTGATGAACCGCATCAGGCGCGCGCGGCGTTCAGCCATCGCAAACCGGCCGAGGTGGAACCGGCCGGCCGGTATTCGCAGCCGATCCAACCGGCGTATTCCAGCTCGCGCAGCACGCTGAACACCCAGCCGTAATCAAGTTCGCCGCGATCCGGTTCCTGACGCTGCGGCACACCCGCAATCTGCAAATGCCCGACGCGGCCGGTCGGCAAATATTCCCGCAGCTTGGTGGTGACATCGCCCTCGACGATCTGGCAATGATAAAGGTCCATCTGCACTTTCAGATTGGACGCGTTCACCGCCTGCACGATCGCATGCGCATCGTCTTGGCGGTTCAGGAAATATCCGGGGATGTCGCGGGTGTTGATGGGTTCGATCAGGACGGTGACGCCCACCGACCGCGCCTGGCGCGCGGCCCAGTCCAGATTCTCGTAGTAGCAATCCAGCAAGGTCTGGCGCGAGGCATCAGCGGGCGCAATGCCCGCCATCACGTGCACATTCGAGCAGGACAGCGTGGTGGCGTAAGCCAGCGCCTGCTCAACGCCCGCGCGAAATTCCGACTGCCGTCCCGGCAATGCGGCCAGCCCGCGATCACCTTGGCTTGCCACGCCCGGCGGCGCGTTGAACAGCACCTGCGACACGCCGGCCGCGTCCATGCGTTCACGCACGAAGGCGGCGGGTTCCTCATACGGAAACATGCATTCCACACCGGTATAGCCGTCAGAGGCGGCGGCGGCATAGCGGTCCAGGAACGCGTGTTCCTGATACATCATCGACAGATTGGCGGCGAATTTCAGCATGGCGGGGCTCCGTACCGGGCGGCATCCCGGCAACTTAGCACACCGCCGCGCGGTCCGCGCGCCCTGCGTTACCCCTCGCGCTACGCCGGGGCGCCAGGCGCCGGATGCAAGGTCAGCCGAGGGCCGGCTTTGAGGATCTGGCTGGGAATGTCGTGCCCGACCAATGCGGGCAAGGTCGCCGCGATACCCAGGATGCGCGTCAGGTCCACGCCCGTGTCGTAGCCCATCAGCTCCAGCATGTGCACAAGCTCTTCCGTGCACACATTGCCGCTTGCGCCCGGCGCGTAAGGGCAGCCGCCCAGGCCGCCCAAGGACGCATCGAAGCGGTCGATACCCGCCTCCAGCGCCGCCAGCGTATTGGCCAGCGCCATGCCGCGCGTGTTGTGAAAGTGCATGGTGGTTGTCAGGTCGGGGAACAGCTTGCGCACCTCGCGCCCGATCTTGCCGACTTGCGTGGGGTAGGCCATGCCCGTCGTGTCGCACAAGGTCACGCCGTCCACGCCCAGCGCGGCAAAGCGCCCCACCAGCTCCAGCACGTCGAACGCGTTGATGTCGCCTTCCATCGGGCAGCCAAACACCGTGGACAACGACACATTGATCGCCACCCGGCTGCCGCGCACCGCGTTCACTACGTCGCTCAATTGTTCGAACGACTGCTCGCGCGTCATGCGCAGGTTGGCGCGGTTGTGCGTTTCGCTGACCGACATCACCAGATTGACCTCGTCCACGTTGCACTCCAGCGCCCGCTGCGCACCGCGCACATTGGGCACCAGCACCGTGTAGATCACATCCGGATTGCGCTCGATCTCGTGCATCACGACTTCGGCATCGCGCAGCGCGGGAATCGCTTTTGGAGACGTGAACGACGTGGCCTCGATCTTCGCAAAGCCGCTTTGCGACAGCGCGTTGATGAAGTCGATTTTGTCTTGCGTCTCGATGAACTGCTTTTCGTTCTGAAAGCCGTCCCGCGGCGCGACGTCCTGGATGTACAGCTTCTTGCGGTTTGCGCTCGGTTCGTTCATGGCCTTCCTTATCAGATGATGCCGCGTGCGCGCCAATCGGCGCGCTTTGCCTCGTCTACGCCCAACCCGGCCAGCACGTCGTCGGTATCCTGGCCCAGCGCGGGTGCGGCGCTGCGCACTTCGCCCGGCGTCTCGGACAACTTCGGCACAATGCCCGGCAGCTTGATCGGCGTGCCGTCCGGCAGCGCGCCGTCCAGGATCATGCCGCGCGCCTGGTAGTGCGGGTCGGCCGCGATGTCGGCCACGTCGTAGATCTTGCCGGCGGGAATCTGCCCTTCATTCAAGCGCGCCAGCACCACGTCCAGCGGATGCTGGCCCGTCCATTGCGAGATGGCGTCATCCAGCATCACCACGTGCTTCACGCGGCCCGCGTTGTTGGAAAGCTCCGGCGATTCCGCCAGATCCGGCCGGCCGATCACGCCCATCAAGCGCTTGAAGATGCTGTCGCCATTACCGGCCACCAGCACGTACTTGTTGTCCTGGCAGCGGTAGGCATTGCTGGGTGCGATGCCCGGCAGGCTGCTGCCTGCGGGCTGGCGCACCTCGTTGAACACGGCATACTCAGGCAGCAGGCTTTCCATCATGTTGAAGACGGACTCGTACAGCGCCACGTCGATCATCTGGCCCTGGCCGTTCTGATCACGCGCCCGCAGCGCCAGCAGGATGCCAATCACGCCATGCAGCGCCGACAGCGAATCGCCAATCGAAATGCCGACTCGCACGGGCGTGCGGTCTGGCTCGCCGCTCAGGTGGCGCAGGCCGCCCATGGCTTCACCAATTGCGCCAAAGCCCGGCAGGTCGCGATAGGGCCCGGTCTGGCCGTAACCCGACACGCGCAGCATCACCAGACGCGGATTGATCGCGCGCAGGTCTTCCCAGCCCAGGCCCCAGCCTTCCATCGTGCCCGGCTTGAAGTTCTCGACAACAACGTCGATGTCCTTGACCAGTTCACGGATCAGGTCCTGCGCTTCGGGCTGGCGCAGGTCCAGGCTTACCGACTTCTTGTTGCGCGACTGCACTTGCCACCACACGGACGTGCCGTCGTGGATCAGGCGCCAGTTGCGCAGGGGGTCGCCCTTGCCGGGCGGCTCGATCTTGATCACCTCGGCGCCAAATTCGCCCAGCATCTTGGCGGCGAACGGCCCGGCGATCAGCTGGCCCAACTCCAGCACACGGATACCGCTCAAAGGTTTGGATGACATGATTGCCTCGTCAGCTCTTGTGTTTTCCCAGATAGGCCTCGCGCACGCGCTCGCTGGCCAGCAATTCCTGGCCGGTACCTTCCATCACGATGGAACCCACCTCCAGCACATAGGCGCGGTCTGAAATGGACAGCGCCTGATTGGCCATCTGCTCGACCAGCAAAATCGTCATGCCGCGTTCCTTCAGCGACTTGATGATCTTGAAGATCTCGGCCACGATCAACGGCGCGAGCCCCAGGGAAGGTTCGTCCAGCATCAGGATGCGCGGCTTGCTCATCAGCGCGCGGCAAATGGCCAGCATCTGCTGCTCGCCGCCCGACAACGTGCCAGCGTACTGATCCCGGCGCTCTTTCAGGCGCGGGAACATTGCAAAGCAGCTTTCAATCTCAACGGCCAACTCCGCCGGCGTTTCGCGGCGCAGAAAGGCGCCCAGCATCAGGTTGTCGAACACGGTCTGGTCGGGGAACACCTGGCGCCCTTCCGGCACGTGTGCAATGCCCAGCCCCACGCGCTTGTGCGCGCTCACGCCGCCCAGGTCCTGCCCCGCAAACGCGATGGACCCAGTCGACTTTTCGATGCCCGACAACGCGCGCATCATCGTGCTTTTGCCCGCGCCGTTGCCACCGATGATGGTCACGATTTCGTTCGTGTCCACATGCAGCGACACCTGCTTCAAAGCATTGACGGCGCCGTAGCTCACCGCCAGGTTCTTGATGTCCAGTAATCGGCTCATGGTGGTGTCTCCTATGCGGGCGCGCCCAGGTAGGCTTCGATCACTTTCGGATTCTCCTGGATATGGTTCGGCAGGCCGGAGGCGATCTTCACGCCATAGTCCAGCACAACGATATGGTCCGAAATCGCCATGACCAGGTCCATGTGATGCTCGATCAGCAGGATGGTCAGGCCCATGTTCTTCAACTTCACGATCAGGTCGGTCAGCTGGTCGGTCTCGGCCGGGTTCAGGCCGGCGGCGGGTTCATCCAGCAGCAGCAAGTCCGGCATGGCGGCCACCGCACGGGCAATCTCCAGCCGGCGCTGCAAGCCGTACGGCAAGCTGTTGGCCGCGTCGTCCGCATAGCGGTCCAGCTCGAAGAACTTCAGAATCGCAAACGCTTCGCGGCGCATGCGGCGCTCTTCAAGCAAGCTTGCGGGCAGGCCCAACAGGTTCGAGAAGAAGCCTGATTTCTGCACCCGGTAAAAGCCCACCATCACGTTCTCAAGCGCCGTCAGCCCATCGAACAGCTTCAGGTTCTGGAACGTGCGGCCAATGCCCGAGGCCGCGATTTCGTTGGGCGACAGGCCCACCATCTGCTTGCCCTTGAAGCGGATGCTGCCGGCGTCCGGCGCAACCAGACCCGACAACAGATTAAGCGTCGTCGTCTTGCCCGCACCGTTGGGGCCAATCAGCGACACAATAGACCCTTGCGCCAGCGAGAACGACACCTTGTTGGTCGGGATCACGCCGCCGAAGGCTTTGTACAAGTCCTTCACTTCCAGGAAGTCGGAAGCCCCCCGCTGCGCAGACGACGAAGCCGCACGCTCGGGCGTCCATTCGGCCGCCGCCGCGCTACGCGCCAGCGCATCACGCTGACCGCGTTGCGGCAACACCCGGCGCAACAGGCCGTCCAGGCCTTCCGGCATGGCGTACAACGCAAACAGCAGGATCAGGCCATAGGCGAAATGCTGCACTTCAGGCCAACGCGCAAGCATTGCGTCCAGCACCGTCAACACGACGGCGCCCAAGAACGAGCCTACCGGCGTGCGGCCGCCAAACAGCACCAGCACCAGGAAGAACACCGATAGATTGAAATTGACGAAGTCCGAGTTGATGTACTGGTTCTGCTGCGCCACCAAACCGCCGGCGATGCCGCAGGTGATGGCGCTGATGGCAAACGCCAGAATCTTGAAACGGTAGACGCTGATGCCCACGCTTTCAGCGGCGATCTCGGACGTGCGCACGGCCGCAAAGCCACGGCCAAAGCGCCCGTTCAACAACAGCGACGTCATCGCATGCAAGGCCAAGCCCAGCCCCACCACCACGACCACCCATTGGCGGCTATCCAGCGTGGCGCCGTTGAACGTCAGGCCGGTGATGCCGTAGAAGCCTTCCTGCCCCTTGAACACATCCGTCCATTCGGACACGATCTTTTCAATCAAGAGGCCGAACGCGATGGTGACCATGGCCAGGCTCGGCCCCTTCACCTTCAATGCCGGAATGGCGATGGCCACGCCGAACACCGCGGACACGCCCGCTGCACATAACAGCGCCAGCCACGGGTTGACCTGGTAGTTCACCGTCAGCAGCGCCACTGTGTAGGCGCCCACGCCGAACAGGCCGGCATGGCCCAGCGACTTCTGGCCGGTCTGTCCGACCAGAATATTGAAGCCAGTGGCGGCAATGTAATAGACCCCGATGTTGAACAGGATCAGCAGATAAAAATCGTTCAGCCCCGAATAGGCGAACCCCACGGCAAGCGCCGCGATGACAAGCGGAATAAGTAGTTTGGACATGTTCACACCTTCTCCGCATGCACGCGGCCGAGGATGCCCGCCGGGCGGAAATACAGCACGACGATGATCAGCGCAAACACCGCGATCTCGCGCAGGTTCGAATACCACAGGCCGATCAGCGACTCCAGCAGCCCGATCAGGAAGCCGCCAAAGATGCAGCCGCGCGGGTTCTCAAGCCCGCCCAGGATGGCGGCCGAAAACGCTTTCAGCGACAGCAGCGTGCCCACGAACACGGATGCCGTGGCAATCGGTGCGATCATCACGCCGGCAATCGCCGCCAGCGCCGAGCTGATGACAAACACCGCCACCGCCACCGCATTCGCGTTGATGCCCATCAGGCTGGCGGTGGACTTGCTGAACGCCACCGCACGCACCGCCTTGCCCATCTTGGTCTTGTGCAAGGCCCAATCGAACACGATCATCAGTACAAGCGTCGTGCAGAACACCAAAATCTCCTGCGGACGCACGCCCGTGCCGAAGATCGTGATGATGCCTTCGCCCAAGGGCGACGCCACCGCGATCGGCGCGGGGCCCCAGATCAGCAGCGCCAGGTTCTGGATGATGATGCCAAAGCCGATGGTGCTCATCACCCACGACAAGCCGGCCTCACCCACAAAGTGCTTGATGGCCGTGATGTACAGCACGAAACCCAGCAGGCCCAGGATGAGCATGGCGGCCAGCAGCGCGAACAGGAACGATCCCCAGGTCACGTCTTCCGGGTTGGGAAAGCCGATCAGCTTGCCCTGCGTCACCAGCAGAATCGCGCTGATGCCGATCAGGCTGGCAAGCGCCAGGAACGCGCCCTGGCCGAAGTTGAACGTCTTGGTCGTGGTGTACGTGATGCTGAACCCGAACGCGACCAGGGCATAGACGCTGCCCATGGCCAATCCACTCAATATGGCTTGTAGTATTTGCATGCTGAAGGCCCCCTTTTGACGACTCCCGCGCAGCGGTGGCGCCGCGCGGGAGAGATCCTTGATGTCCTGCTGACTGACGTGATTGCCGCTATGCGTTAGCGCTTCGCGTTACAGCTTCAAGTCTTCCGGCTTGATCGCGCGCGTCACCTCGTCGTCCACCGTCACCACCTTGCCGTCGATCCAGCGCACCAGGCGGAAGTCCTTCACCGACAAGGCTTCGTGGTTGTCCGCCGAGAACGGCTGCTGATAGCTCTTGATCACGCCTTGCGCCTGCTGCAATTGCTGCAAGGCGGCCTGCACCGCCGCGCCGTCGGTGGACTTGGCCTGCTCCATGGCGGCCGCAATCAGCTTGACCGAGTCATAGGCCTGCGCCGCCATCACGTAGGTGGGTACGCGGCCATCGCGCTTCATCAGCGTGTCGTACAAGGCCTTGGATTGCGGTGACGAATCTTCGGTAATCGACGCCGTGAAGATCATCTTGCCGGCCAGTTCCGGGCCGGCAATGCGCAGGAACGGCGAGCTCAGGTTGGCCCACGAGGCCAGCGTCGTCGGGAAGTAGTTGATCTTTTCCAGGCTGCGCATCACGTGCGCGTTGGAATCCGCCAGCGCGTAGACGATCAGCGTGTCTGCGCCCGATGCCTTGATCTTGTTCAGCTGCGAGCTCATGTCGGTATCTTTCGGACCGAACTTCTCGTTCGCCACCGGCGTGACCTTGTGCAGCGCCAGGATTTCCAGCGCGTCTTTCGCGCCTTGCTGGCCGTAGCCGGTGGTGTCGGCAATGATGGCGATCTTGCCCGACTTGCTGGCGCGCGCCGCGTAGGCGGCCAACAGCGCGATCTGGTCGCGGTCGCGCATGGACACGCGGAACACGTAGTTCGGCGGCGTCTTGGCGTAGCGGCCCGTGATGTCGGTGGCGGTGGCCACCGGCGAGATCGTCGGAATCTTCTTCTGCTGCACGATGTGCAGCCACGCCAGCATGTTGCCGGAGTTCACGCCGCCCAACATCGCGTTGACCTTGATGTTGTCGACCAGCTCATTGGTGTTCTGAATCGCCTTGGGCGGAGCGCCCACGTCATCGCGTTCGACGATGACGACCTTTTTGCCCAGCACGCCGCCGACTGCGTTAAGGTCGTCGGCTGCCTGGCGCGCGCCAGCCAGCGCCGAAATGCCGAAGTCGGCCGAACCGGTAGCCGACATATCGCTGTTGAAGCCGATCTTGATGTCGTCGGCCTGCGCGCTTGCGGCCGCGCCCATCAGCGCCGCCGACAGCAGCAGGGCCTTCATCGTCTTGGGGAAATGCTTGGTGTACACGTTGTCTCCTAGGGATCACTCAAGTGATCACGATGGCTTATTCAGGCTTTCCTGATCAGATCGGCCGCCTTGTTGCCGATCATCATGGTTGCGGCGCAGATGTTCGCCGACGGCATGGATGGCATGACCGACGAATCGATCACACGCAGGTTCTGCACGCCGTGCACGCGCAGCTGCGCGTCCACCACGGCATATTTGTCGTCGGCCGGACCCATGCGGGCCGTACCGTTGACGTGATAGGACGACACGCCAAAACGGCGCGCGAAATCTAGCAGTTCGGAATCCGATTCGCACAACGGGCCGGGCAGCGCTTCGCCGTCCGAAAACGGCGCCAGCGCCTGCGATTGCAGCAACCGGCGCGCAAGGCGGATGCCGCGCACCAGCGTGACTTGATCGCGTTCATCGGCCAGATAGTTGGCCAGGATGATGGGGTCTTGCAGCGGGTCGGCCGACTGAATGCGGACCTGACCGCGGCTGTCGGGGCGGTGTTGCCAGACGCCTGCGGTCATGCCAGGGAAGTCATCCAGCACGCCCACATAGCCTTCCTTGTAGCTGGCGGGCGTGAACACGCCTTGCAGGTCGGGCGCAGTGAGTTCGGGCGTGGACTTCCAGAAGTAATGCAGCAGCGACGGGCTCAGCGCCATGATGCTGGGCCGCTTCATCATCCAGCGGCTGATCTGGCCGGCCAGGCTGAAGCCCTTCACCAGCTCGTTCATCGTCTTGCTGTTCTTCACGCGCGCCACGATGCGCACGGAGTAGTGGTCGCTCAGGTTCTCGCCCACGCCGGGCAGGTCGCGCACGACGTCGATGCCATGCTGGCGCAGCAGATCAGCCGGGCCAATGCCCGACAGCTGCAGCAGCTTGGGCGTGTTGATCGCCCCGCACGCGACGATGACTTCGCGGCTGGCGCGCACGGCGCGCACACGGCTGGGATGCGCCGGATGGCAATAGGCCACGCCCACGGCGCGCGTGCCGTCGAACAGCACGCGGGTCGCTTGCGCGTAGGTGCGCACGTCCAGGTTCTTGCGCGCCATCGCGGGCTTCAGGAAGCACTTGGCCGTACTCATGCGCCAGCCGTTGCTGATGGTGCGCTGGAAGTAGCCGACGCCCGCCTGCTCGGCGCCGTTGTAATCGGGGTTGCGCGGAATGCCCTGCTCGACCGCGCCCGCGATGAACGCTTCGCACAGCGGATGAATCCAGTCGATGTCGGTGACGGGCAGTTCGCCCTGGCGTCCGCGGTAGCGGTCGTCGCCACCCACGCGGCGTTCCATTGACTTGAAGTACGGCAGCACGTCCGCATACGCCCAGCCCGGGTTGCCCAGGCTGGCCCAGTGGTCGAAGTCGGCCGCCTGGCCACGGTTATAGACCAGGCCGTTGATGGACGTGGAGCCGCCCAGCGTGCGGCCCTGCGGGATCGGCACGCGCCGCCCGTTGGTTTGCGCCGTGCCTTCGCTGGAAAACTGCCAGGCGTATTTCTTGTTGAACACGGCCTTGATGAAGCCGGCCGGGATGTGCAGAAAGGGGCTGTTGTCGGGCGGGCCCGCTTCCAGCACACACACGGTGGCGCCGTCGGCCGACAAGCGGTTGGCCAGGATGGACCCGGCCGCGCCGGAACCGACAATCACATAATCGAACGTATCGGCATCGCGCAGGGATGCTTGCTGTGCTGGGCTCATGTCAGGAATCCGGAAGGCTTAGCGCGGGGCGTTGAACGACTTGCCGCCCAGGCACACGTATTTGATTTCAAGGAATTCTTCGATGCCGTACTTCGAACCTTCGCGGCCCACGCCCGATTCCTTGATGCCGCCAAACGGGCCGACCTCGTTGGAGACCGCGCCCGTGTTCACGCCCACGATGCCGTATTCCAGCGCTTCCATCACGCGCCACACGCGTTCCAGATTGGCCGTATAGAAATAAGCGGCCAGGCCCGAGGCGCTGTCATTGGCGCGCGCCAGCACGTCGGCTTCGGACTCAAAGGTGCTGATGCCCACCACCGGCCCGAAGATTTCTTCGTGCGCCAGTTCCATGGCGTCGGTGATGCCGGCGAGCAGCGTCGGTTCATACAACAAGGTGCCCGCCTGGCGCAGCTTGCCGCCTGCCAGCAGCGACGCGCCGTGCGCGGTGGCGTCCGCCACTAGACGCGTCACCTTGTCGACGGCGCGCTGATCGATCAGCGGGCCTTGCGTGACACCCGCTTCCAAGCCGCCACCCACCTTCATACGGCGGATTTCGGCCAGCAGCTTGTCGTTGAAGGCACCGGCCACGCTGGCGTGCACGTAGACGCGGTTGGCGCAGACGCAGGTCTGGCCGGCGTTACGGAATTTGGAGAGCACCAGCCCCGCCACCGCCTCGTCCAGATCGGCGTCTTCGAACACGATGAAGGGCGCGTTGCCGCCCAGTTCCAGCGACAGCTTCTTGATGTTGGATGCGCTTTGCTGCATCAACAGGCGGCCCGTCTGCGTGGAGCCGGTGAACGTCAACTTGCGCACCGTGGGGTTCTGCGTCAGTTCGGTGCCGATGGGAGCCGGGTCGCCAATAACCACGTTCAGCACGCCCGGCGGGATGCCGGCCTGCTCGCCCAGCCAGGCCAGCGCCAGCGCGGTGAACGGCGTCAGTTCAGACGGCTTGAGCACCACCGTGCAGCCGGCGGCCAGCGCCGGG
The DNA here is from genome assembly GCF_056399725.1 of Achromobacter sp. 01N37. NCBI lineage: Bacteria > Pseudomonadati > Pseudomonadota > Betaproteobacteria > Burkholderiales > Alcaligenaceae > Achromobacter > Achromobacter sp. 01N37. The sequence continues at coordinate 79,114 of NZ_JBFTRX010000013.1, read as the reverse complement.
CTGACCTTGCGCGTTACGAGCGCCGACGGAAAATTCCACGCAATGATGGCCGCGCACACGCCCACGGGCTGGCGGATCGCCATCATGCGCTGGTCGCTGCGCGTGGACGGCAGCACGTCGCCGTAGACGCGCTTGGCTTCCTCGGCGAACCACTCGACGAACGACAGCGCGTAGTTCAGTTCGCCCCGCGCTTCGGCCAGCGGCTTGCCCTGCTCGAGCGTCAGCAGCAGCGCCAGGTCGTCGCTATTGGCTTCGATCAGCGTGTGCCAGCGGCGCAGAATGGCGCCCCGCTCCTTGCCGGTCTTGGCGCGCCACGCGGGCAGCGCGGCATCGGCCGCCGCGATGGCGCGGGCGGTTTCGGCCTGACCCAGGTTGGGCACGGTGCCGAGCACGCTGGCATCAAAGGGATTGCGCACCGTGATGGTGGCCTGATTGTCGGCGTCGCACCAGGCGCCGCCAATGTACGCCTGCTGCCGCAGCAGCTGGCTGTTTTGCAAATGCATCGTCGTCTCGCTCCATCCACCATTCTTGCGCCGTCCGCGCAGGGCGGCCGGTCACTATTTTTCGTGAGGATAGCGCCGGGCTTGCCGTCCCCAATAGCAGTCATTAACGATGCCGCCATCGCCAAACGCGATGGCAAGCCCGCGCGTGGCTACAATGGCCCGTCCCGTCCGTTGCCCGCCCGCCACCATGCGTTTAGACCCCACTTCCCTCAAGCTTTTCATCAGCGTGGTCGAGCAAGGCACCATCGCAGCGGCGGCCGAACACGAGCACATTGCCGCGGCCGCCATCAGCAAACGCATCAGCGAACTTGAAGACAACCTGAAGATCCGGCTGCTGATCCGCACCAACAAGGGCATACGCCCCACACCGGCAGGCGTCGCGCTATCCACCATGGCGCGGCGCGCGCTGCACGAGCTGGACGAAATCTCCGTGCAGATGCGCGACTACTCGCGCGGGCTGCGCGGCTTCATCCGCGTCTACGCCAACATTTCCGCCATCACGCAGTTCCTGCCGCAAGACATCAAGCTGTTCCTGAACGACTACCCTAACGTGCAGGTGGACCTGGAAGAGAAAATCACGTCCACCATCATCAAGTCGGTGGCCGAGAACGCGGCGGACGTGGGCATCTTCTCGGGCGACGCGCCCGATACCGACGTTGAGATCCGCCCCTACCGCGAAGACACGCTTGCGCTCGTCGTGCCCGCCGATCACCCCTTGCGCGACAAGCCCGGCTTTCGCTTCGCGGACGCGCTGGAACACGACTTCATCGGCCTGCATCGCGGCAGCGCCATCAACCGCATCCTGTCGGCCGCCGCCGACGACGAGAAGCGCAACATCCGCTTGAAGGTGCAGGTGACCGGCTTTGACGCGCTGTGCTTCATGGTCAATTCCGGGCTGGGCATAGGCGTGCTGCCGCTGGACATTGCGCGCCGCTACTCGGTCATGTTCGACCTGCGCATCATCCCGCTGGCCGAACCCTGGGCGCGCCGCAAGATCCAGATCTGCGTGCGGTCGTTTGATTCGCTGCCCACCGCCGCCAAGCTCTTCGTCAACCACCTGAGCCGCGGCCAGGCCTGAACAGGCCCGGCCGCGCGCCGCCTTATTGCTTCAGGTCTTCGGGCTTGATGGCCTGCGTGACGGCGTCGTCAACCGACACCACCTTGCCGTCCACCCAGCGCACCAGCCGGAAGTCCTTGTACGACAGGGCTTCGTGGTTGGCCTTGGTGAAGGCCGGCGCGTAGGCCTTGATCACGCCATCCACCTTGCCCAGGTTCTCCAGCGCCTGCTGCACCTTTTCGCCATCAGTGGACTTCGCCTGCGTCATCGCCGCCGCCAGGATCTTCACCGAGTCATAGGCGTGCGCCGCGAACACATAGGTGGGCAGCTTGCCCTCCTTTTTCATGATGGTGTCGTACAGCGCCTTGGATTGCGGCGTGGAGTCTTCGGTAATGGACGCCGAGAAGATCATCTTCTTGGCCAGCTCCGGCCCCGCAATGCGCAGGAACGGAGGGCTCAGGTTCGACCACGAACCGAGCGTGGTCGGGTAGTAGCCGATTTTTTCCTGGCTGCGCATCAGGTGGCCGTTGGAATCCGCCAGCGCGTAGACGATCAGCGTGTCCGCGCCCGACGCCTTGATCTTGTTCAGCTGCGAGCTCATGTCCGTGTCCTTCGGACCGAACTTCTCATTGGCCACCGGCGTGATGCCGTGCAACTGCAAGACGGCGGCTGCGTCTTTCGCGCCCTGCTGCCCGTAGCCCGTCGTATCGGCAATGATGGCGACCTTCTTGTTCTTCGTCGCGCGCGCCGCGTAGGCTGCCAGCAGCGTGATCTGGTCCAGGTCCCGCATGGAAACGCGGAAGATGTAGTTGGCCGGTTCCTTGCTGTAGCGGTTGGTGATTTCGGTGGCCGTGGCCGAGGGCGAAATGGTCGGAATCTTCTTCTGTTGCACGATGTGCAGCCAGGCCAGCATGTTGCCCGAGTTCACCCCGCCCAGCATCGCCACGACTTTTTCGTTGTCGACCAGCTCGTTGGCGTTCTGAATGGACTTGGGCGGCGAGCCCACGTCATCACGCGGCACGATGACGATCTTTCTGCCCAGCACGCCGCCTGCGGCGTTGATCTCTTCGGCGGCCTGCCGCGCGCCCGACAACGCCGACACGCCAAAGTCGGCCGAGCCGCTGGCGGACATGTCGCTGTTGTATCCGATCTTGATATCGCTCTGCGCCCAGGCGCCCTGCGCGGCAACCACCAGGGCGGCGGCGCAGGCAAGGCGCGTCAGCGGATTCTGCTTGTTCATTGCTTTGTCTCCAGACTTTATGTAATGGTGCTTCGACTTACCTGCCGCCATCGGTCTGTGCGCCGTTCGCGGTCCACCCTGCGCGCTGCTGATGTGGACACTGACTAGAACAACCTTCCACTCAACACGCTAGAGAATCAATTCGATGGGATGTTCCAGCAAATGCCGGACATCCTTCAGAAATCTTGCGCCCACTGCGCCATCCACCACACGATGGTCTGCCGACAGCGTCAGGCTCATCACGTGGCCGATGGCCAGCGCATCGCCGTCCACCACCGGCTGACGCGTCACCGCGCCCGCCGCCAGAATGACGGACTGCGGCGGGTTGATGATGGCGGCGAACGACTTCACGCCATGCATGCCCAGATTCGACACCGTCAGGCTGCCGCCTTCGTATTGCTCTGGGCGCAGCCGTCCCGCGCGCGCCTGCTCGGTCAGCTGGCGGACTTCTGCGGAGAGTTCACGCAGGCCTTTGCGATCAGCGTCTCGCAAGATGGGTGTGATCAGACCCGAGTCCAGCGCAACGGCGAAGCTCAGGTCAACCTGATCGTGGCGCAGCACGCCGTCGTCCGTCCATTGCGCGTTGATGTCCGCCACGCGTGCGGCGGCACGCGCCACGGCCAGCAGCAGCAAGTCGTTCAATGAATAGCGGACGGGGGCCGGGCTGGCTTGCGCGCTGGCGTTCAACGATTCGCGCGCCGCCATCATCGCGTCCATACGGCAGTCCACCGTCAGGTAGAAGTGCGGAATCTGCTGCTTGGACTGCACCAGCCGGCGCGCGATGGTGGCGCGCATGGGCGTGTGGGGTGTGAGCGTTCCCAGGCTTGCGGATGCGGTGGGGTTCGCGGGCCGCGCGGAGTCCGTTGCCGGCGCGGACTTGGTGTCCACGGCGGGACGCTGTTCTGCGGCGTGTTCGATATCCACCCGCACGATCCGGCCGTTCGGACCGCTGCCGGCCAACGTGCGCAGGTCCACGCCCATCAGGCGCGCCAGCCGACGCGCAGACGGACTGGCGAAGAGGCGATGCGCGGGGGGCTCGGCAGCGAAAGGCGCGGACACCGGGGCAGGCGCAGAGGCTGGAGCAGAGGCAGGTGCAGAGGCAGAGGCAGACGCAGACGCAGGTGCAGACTCAAGCGCTTCTTCGGCGCGCGCCGAAACGGGCGTTTGCACCTTGTTCGCGCCCTCTGCCAACATCGTCGCGATGACGTCACCCACCGGCACGGCGGTGTCGCCTGCCGCAACATGGATGCGGTCGAGCACGCCGCTATCCACGGCTTCCAGTTCAATGACCGCCTTGTCCGTTTCGATTTCGGCCAGGATATCGCCCACCTTGACCGTGTCGCCGGACTGCTTCAACCATTGGAGAATTCTGCCCTGCGTCGTGCCCGCGCCAATCGCGGGCATTACGACCTCGATATCCATGTCTCACTCGCTTCAGGTTTGAGTCAAATTGCCCGTCTTCTCGATGAACGCCGCCGCATCGGAAATGTCTGCCACCACGGCATCGCGCGCGCCATCCGGATCACGGCGGCGCAGCGCCTGCAGCAGCGTGTCGTGATGGCTGAACGATTCCCAGCTTTCCGACTTGCGGTCTTTGCTGCTCATGCTCAGCGAAAACAGCGGCGCGATTTGCAGCCAGATGTTCTCGATCATCGTGACCAGCAACGGCATGCCCGCCGCTTCATACAAGGTGAAATGCAGATTGCGGTTGGCTTCAATCGTCTTCAGGGTGTCGATCTTGCGCTGGTGGCCCAGCTTGTCGAACTCGTGCGCATAGCGTTCGATGCGCGCCACGGTGTCGTCAGTGATGACCTTCACGGCTTCCGCCGCCGCAAAGCCTTCCAGGCAGCAGCGGATGCGCACCACTTCGCGAAACTTCGGCAGGCTGGGTTTGGGCACGCGCACGCCCCGGCTGGGCAGCATTTCCAGCGCGCCCTCGGCCACCAGCTTGTTCACCGCTTCGCGCACCGGCATCGGACTGGTGTTCAAGGCGGCGGCCAGGCCGCGCAGCGTGACCTTTTCGCCGGGCGGCACCGCGCCGCTCATCAGGAGCTGACGCGTGCGCTGATAGATCTGATCCGCGACGGTGACGCGTTCCTGCTTTTCCAGCAGCCCTTCCAGGATGGTGTTGTCCATGTATGTGTACGCCTATGTCATGTAGACGCCACCGTTCACGTCCAGCGTGGCGCCGCATATGTAGCTTGCGCCATCCGAACACAAAAACGCGATGGGCAAGGCGATTTCGCGGGGCTGGGCCATGCGTCGCAGGGGAATTCTATTCGCATCCAGCGGCGCGCCTTGGGTCATGCCCGTGTCGGTGGCGCCAGGCGCCACGCTGTTGACCGTCACGCCCGAATCGGCCGCCTTGCGCGCCAGCCATTTCACGAACGCGTGCGTGCCGCCTTTGGCCGCCACGTAATGCGGGCTGGCCGCCAGACCGCCCATACGCGCCGCCACGGACGACACCAGCACCATGCGCCCCGCGCCCTGTGCCGCCATCTTGGCCAGCGCCGCGCGCGTCAAGTGCATGACGCCCAGCAGATTGATGTCGATGACCTGGTGAAACACCTGGTCCCAGCCGTCCGCGTTCCAATCGTCCCACGGGCAATAGCCCGCGTTGGCGACCAGCGCGTCCAGGCGTTCGATGCTGGCAACCGCAGCTTCGGCCGCGGCGCGGTCGGTCACGTCGAACGCGAGCGCACGCGCCGTCACGTTTTTCGCGCGTAATTCGGCCGCCAACGCTTCCGGCGCTTCGCGGTCCGCCAACACCAGCGATGCGCCCTGCTCTGCGCACACGCGCGCGGTTTCGCTGCCGATGCCGCCAGCCGCGCCCGTGATCAAGATGGTTTTGCCTTCAAGCGCGCAGGGCATGAACGTTTCCTGGTTGGGCGGTCAATCCGCTTTCCTGAAGCATGGCGGCCAGACGTGTGCGGATATCGTCTTCGCTCGCCAGCGCCGCGCGTTCCAGCGCTTGCGACACCGTAGGCGGCGCCCAGCGGCCCGTCACACGCTGCACCGGCTGATCCAGATAATCAAAATAGCGGCGTTGAATCTCGTCAGCGATCAATGCGCCCAGGCTTGCGCCGCGCGTGGTTTGCTCAACGATCGCGACGCGGCCCGTCTTCATGACGGAGGCGCCGATGGTGTCGTAATCAATATCGCGTTGCGACAGCGTGCGCAGGTCGATGATGTCGGCGCGCACGCCCATCTCGGCGGCCACCTGCACGCAGCGCTCCACCATGCTGAGCGTGGCCAGCAGCGTGATCTGATCCCCTTGCTGCACGCGCTTCGCGCGGCCAATGGGAATGTAGTAGTCCAGCTTCTTTGGCACCAGCGTCTTGCGCTTGTGCAGTTCTTGCGGCTCGATCACCAGCACCGGGTCTTCGCAGCGCAGCGCCGAATTCATCAGGCCCACGTAGTCGAAGGCATTTGACGGGGCAACGATGCGCCATCCGGGAAACAGCGCAAACACGCCAGCCGGGTCCATCGAGTGCTGCGATCCATACCCTTCCGCGCCTGGAATCCGGGTGCGCAACACCAGCGGCACGCTCGCCGTGCCGTTGAACAGATGGCGGATCTTGCCCGCCTGGTTCAGCAGCTGGTCGCCCGCCACCAGGAAGAAGTCGCTGTACATCAGTTCAACGACAGGCTTAAGGCCCGACAGCGCTGCGCCGGTTGCCAGGCCGCAAAAGCCGTTCTCGGTGATTGGCGTATTGATGAGCCGGCCCGCGTAGGTTTCCGTCAGGCCGCGCGTGGCGCCTACCGTGCCGCCACCCATGTTGGCGACGTCTTCACCGAAGACGTAGATGCGCTCGTCCTCAGCCATGCGCGCGCCCATCGTGCGCGCCATGGCTTCGATGTAGGACAGCGCTTCCATGTCTTCTGCGGCGTAGTCCTCGGCCTCGGCAAACTGCACGCCGTCGAATTCGCGCATGTCGCTGTTCAGGTTGGCGTCCACGCTGGACGCCTCCGGCCAGAGTTCGGGGCGGATACGCGCGGATGACCCCGCGCCTTCCACGCAAGAAGCCGCCGCGGCGTCCATGGCATCGGTCACCGCGGCGTCGATGGCCGCCAGTTCATCAGCATTCAGAATGCCGCGTCCGGTCAGCTCACGTTGCAGGAACAGCCAGGGGTCGCGCGCCTTCCAGGCGTTTTCTTCGTCGCGCGTGCGATAGCCAAACGCGCTGCCGGGAATGGACGAGCTCTGGTGGTAGTAGCGGTAGACCTCGGCCAGAATGAATGCCGGCCGGCCTTCGCGTTCAATATATTCTTGCGCCCAGCGCGTGGCCAGCCACACGGCGAAGGGGTTCATGCCGTCGACCTTGACGGCCGCGATGCCGTGGCCCTGCGGACGCGTCAGCAGTTCGGTCTGAAAGGTGGATTGCTCCACGCTCATCGACACGGCGTACCTGTTGTTTTCCAGGAAGAAGATCATGGGCAGGCCGTACAGCGCCGCCAGATTCATCGCTTCATGGGTGGCGCCCTGATGCACGGCGCCGTCGCCAAAGAAGGTCACCATCAGCTTGCCCGACTGCCGCTGCTTTTCCGCAAAGGCATGGCCGCAAGCGATGGGAATACCGCCCGCCACGATGGCGTTCGTGCCCATGATGCCCAGGTCCGCACGGCGCAAATGCATGGAGCCGCCGCGCCCGCCGGTCCAGCCATCCTTCAAGCCCAGGATCTCGTGCATCAAGCCCTGGATCTCTTGCCGCATGCGCAGGCTGAGTCCGCTTGCCACCGGGTCCATGCCGTCTTCATAGAGGGCGTTGACCGCCTTGGCGACACATTGGTGGTGCGCGCGATGTGTGCCATTCATCAAGGTGTCGATGGGCAGCGCCGCAATGCAGCCGGCCGCGCCGCCTTCCTGGCCGATGCTGGAGTGCGCCGGCCCGTGCACCAGGTTCAGCTTGTCCAGCATCAGGATCTTTTCTTCGAAGCGGCGCGCCGCCAGAAACAGCGTCGTCAGGCGCATGGCGTCGGTGCGGCTCAGCTGCTCCCAGTCGCTGTCTTCCACGACCAGGGTGCGGGCTGGCGTCGTCTGCCCGATGTCCTCGAATTGCATGTCTCCTCCTTGTGGCGGGCTGGCGCTGTGGGGCCGGCTCTTTGCGTTCAACCCTGCGCGGTCAGATAGGTGCGCCAGATTGGTTCGTCAAATATGGGCGGTCACGCCGCCATCGACCACCAGGCTTGCACCCGTCACGAAATCGGACGCGGCGCTGGCCAGGAACAACGTCGAACCGATCAGGTCTTCGGGTTCGCCCCAGCGGCCCAACGGAGTCGTGGCCACCACGCGTTCGGCATGGCCGGGGATGTCCACTCGCGCCTGCCTCGATAGCGCGGTGTCGATCCAGCCGGGCTGGATCACGTTGACGGTGATGCCGTCCGCCGCCCAGGCGCAAGCGAGCGATCGCGTCAGTTGCAGCACCCCGCCCTTGCTGGCCGAGTACGCGGCCGTGACGGCGTTGGACGCCAGCGCCAGGATCGACCCGATGTTGATGATCTTGCCCTTGCCGCGCAGGCTCATCGGAGCGTGCACCGCCTGGCACATGTTGAAGGTGCCCTTCAGGTTGATGTCCACGATGCGGTCCCACACGTCTTCGGCGTATAGCTCTGGCCGCATGCGGGTGTTGACCCCGGCGCAATTGATCAGCACGTCGACGCCGCCGTACTTGGCGACCGCGTCGGCGACCGCGTTGGCGCAAGCCTCGCGGTCTTCGACTTGCAGCGCGATGGCTCCGGTCTTCACGCCGGATTCGCGCAGCTCGGACGCCAACGCGTCCAGCTTTTCCCCCGCCAGGTCGGCCAGCACCAGCGTCGCGCCGCCTTGGGCGAAAGCCCGGCTAAGCGCAGCGCCAATGCCGCCTGCGGCACCGGTAATCAAAACGACTTTGTCTCGAACACTGAATAGTTGTTGGGTCATGCTCTGCTTCGCCGCTGCCCGCGCGCCGGCGGATGCCGGGCGCTATTTCTGATATGTGATCACAAATTGGATTCTAGAAACCCAAGGTGGCGAGCGTCAACAAGATCGGCATCGGGGTCTACCCGGGGGTGGTCGACGCGTGGAGAGCATGGCGCGGCGCAACAAAAAAGCCGGGGCGCTAGGCCCCGGCGTGGTGCTTGCTGGCGGGCGGGCGTCTTGCCGCCACGCCCTACCCTTGTCAGTACGTCAGTCGCACGCCCAGCATCACGCTGCGGCCGGGCAGCGGCGCCACCGATGAGATAAACGACGCGTGGTTGTAGGCCAGTTTGTTCAGCAGGTTGGTGCCGCGCAGATAGACTTCGTAGCCCGTCTCGCCGTAGCGGCCGCGGTAAGCGACCACGGCGTTGACCAGGTTGTAGCCCGGCGTGCTGTCTTCATACGATGCGATGTCTTTTTGCGAGAACACGCGTGCGTATTCCACGCCGCCCGACCATTGATCCCACTTCACATTGCCGCGCACACCCGCGCGCGCTGCCGGAATGCGCGGCAAGTTGCCGTCGCCGCCCGTCAGCTTGCCGCGCACGTAGTCGCCGAACACGGCGGCCGAGAACACCGGGGTGAACTGGTGGCGAAGCTCGCCTTCCACGCCCGTGAATTCTGCGTCGCGTTGCGTGTATTCGATCAGGCGGAAGTCTTCGTAGCGGTCCAGCGTATTGGCGTAGATGTAGTTCTTCACGCGGTTGTGGAACACGCTGGCCGAGAACGTGGTGTCGCCCGAATGCTTGCGCAAGGTCAGGTCAATGTTGTGCGACGTTTCGCGGCCCAGGTCGGCGTTGCCGAGTTCGTAGGTGTTGGTGGCCAGGTGTACGCCGTCTGCGTAAAGCTCTTGCGCGTTGGGCAGGCGTTGCGAACGCGACAGCGACAGCGCCACCGAGTACTGCGGCGCGAAGTCCCAGATGGCTGCGGCCGACAAGGACGTGCCAGACAAGCTGCTGCGCGGCGCGCCGCCTTCCGGTGAAATGCGCTGCCAGTCCTGACGCGCGCCCACTTCAAAACGCCAGTCGTTCAGCTGATATTCCTCGAGCACGAACAAGCCGTTCGAACGCGTGCGGCTGCGCGGCAAAAAGGCCTCTTCGCCGTCGGCGCGAAAATCGCTGTAGGCGTTCTGCAAACCCACCACGCCGCGCCAGCCGGCAATCGGCTTGTGCTGCAATTCCACGCGCAGGTCGTAGCCCTTGTTCTTGAAGCGCGTGCCAACTTCGCCGCCTTCGATCTCGTCGTGCTGATAGTCAGTCAGGCCACCGCGCACGCGGATCTTTTCAAAGCCGGCGAACGGGTCTTGATATTCGGCGCGCAGATCCAGGCGGTTGCTGCGCAGCTTCACGTACGGCACACCGCCGTGTTCGTGATCATGATCGTGGTCGTGGCCTTCTTCTTCGTGATCATGGTCGTGGCCGCCGCAATGCAGGTGCGTGCCGTGCGGGTGGCAGCCTTCGTATTCGTGGTTGTGTCCCGGCAAGCCGTACTTGCTTTCCAGATGCGTGAACGCCAGGCCGACGTAACCGCGCGGGGTGATCCACGACATGCCGACGGAGCCCTGCGTGGATTCGCTGTACGAGCCTTCAAGCTTGCCGCCCGGCCAATCGGGCACGTCGTAATCGCTGGTGCGCCGCTTCATGCCTTCAACGCGCACCGCGAACTGGCCTTCGCCCGCCGTGATGCCCACCGCGCCTGAACGTTCCTTGGTGCCCGTCGCGCCGCGCAATTCGGCTTCGGCCTCGATGCCCTTTTCCGGCACGGCGGTCGGAATCTTCTTGTCCACCACGTTCACCACGCCACCAATCGCGCCGCCGCCGTAGAGCAAGGTCGCGGGGCCGCGCAGCACTTCAATGCGCTCGGCCAGCAGCGGTTCCACCGTCACCGCGTGATCAGGGGAAATGCTGGAAGCGTCCATCACTTCGGACCCATCAGACAGCACCTTCACGCGCGGTGCGCTTTGACCCCGGATCACCGGTCGGCTTGCGCCGCCGCCAAACGTGTCGCTATTCACGCCCGGCAGATTCTTCAGGGTTTCACCCAACGTGCCAGTGCGCTGCTCAATCAGCGCGTCGCCCTCCAACACAGAAGCGGGCAGCGTGGTGCTGTTCAAGTCCAACCCCAAGGGATTGGCGGACACGGTAATGGGCGCCAGCGTTTTCGCGCGTTGCGGATCGGTTTCCGTCTCGGCCTGCGCCACCGGCGCAATCAGCATCAACGAGCAGACCAGCGGTTTCAGACTGCCCCCACGCGGCTTGCGGCCCCCCGTCACGTTGCGGCTTCCCTTGTTGAACCCCAGCTTCTTGCCTTTCATCTACGTTATCTCGGATGTTATATCATTACAAATCGCTGGCGAATGATATAACATTTCATCATTATCGCAAGGGGCTTTCGGCAAAAGCGTGACATTTGAAACCGAGCTTTGACGACGCAGATATCGCGAATTGAAGCGGGTATCCTCGTCAATACGAAAACCCGTTTACGCGATTTGCGCCGGTTGTTCGGGCGTCGGCAACGGCGGGTAACTCACGAGGAGACCCCCGATGATTCCCAAGAACACGATTTGCCTCTGGTTCGATGGCACCGCGCTGGAGGCCGCGCAGTTTTACGCGAAGACGTTCCCCAATAGCTCCGTGGACGCGGTTCACAAAGCGCCGTCCGACTATCCCTCAGGCAAGGAAGGCGAAGTGCTGACGGTGCAATTCACCGTGATGGGCATACCGTGCCTGGGCTTGAATGGCGGTCCGGCGTTTCAGCACAACGAGTCGTTTTCATTTCAGGTCGCCACCGACGATCAGGCAGAGACTGACCGCTTGTGGAACGCCATTGTCGAGAATGGCGGCCAGGAAAGTGATTGTGGCTGGTGCAAGGACAAGTGGGGCTTGTCGTGGCAGATCACGCCGCGTGTGCTGACCGAGGCATACACGGGCGCTGACCGCGCGGCCGCCAAGCGCGTCTTCGAAGCCATGATGACGATGGGCAAGATCGACGTCGCGAAGATCGAGGCGGCGCGCCGGGGCTGATCGGCGCGCGGCAGGAGCTACACGTTTATCTGGAGTCAGACTGCAATTTTTTATTGGAGTCTGACTCCAATTTTTCGACTGCTATTTTTCATTGGAATCAGACTGCAATTTCGCAGCATACGTGCATAAGAATTGCAGTCTGACACCTTAAAAAATGGAAAAAATGCAGTCTGAGTCAACTCTCGAACAATTGCAGTCTGACACCCAAAAAAATGCAGTCTGAATCAATCCGCCCAGCCTGAATCAATCCGCCTGAATCAATCCGACTAGCTCATCAACCCGCCTTGAATTCCTTGTTCCAGAATTCCAGCATGTCGGCTTTGCCTTCGGTCAGGCCCTTCAGGTCGTAGGCATGCAAGAGCTTCACTTCGGCTTCGGTGAAGCCCACGCGCTTCAGGTTTTCCGGCAGTGTTGCGTTGGTCACGGTCGGCGCGTAGCCCATTTTTTCGGCAAAGCCGATCTGGCCTTGCGGGTCGAGCATGGCGTTCAGGTATTCCCAGGCCGCGTCCTTGTTGCGGCTATTTTTTGCCACACCCGCTTCGAACGACACCGGCACCGAGCCTTCCTTCGGGATCACGAAGCCCAGTGGCAGGCCGCTATCTTTCCATTGCAGCGCGCGGGCTTTCCACATGCAGGCGATGGCGATTTCGCCGGATTTGAATGCCGACGCCACGGCCTCGTTGGACGGATAGATGCGCGGCGCGTTGGGCTTTAGCTTCGCCAGGAAGCGCTTGCCGCCATCAAACGTCTTGGTGTCGCCACCCGCGCCCAGGCCGACGAAGACGGCGTTGTACAGGTACAGAATGTCGGAGAAGCCCACCTGGCCCTTCCACTTCGGGTCCAGCAGCACTTCCAGCGAATCAGGCGGCGTGGGGAATTTTTCGGTGTTGTAGACCAGCGTCATCGCGCTGAAGATGTGCGGAATCGAGTACGGCGTTTTCAGCGCGGCAATGGCGTGCGCCAGATTCGGCAACTTCTTTACATCGATGGGTTCAAGCGTGCCGGAGCGCTCGGCGTCGTACATGTCGACTTCGCCCAGCAGCGCCACGTCCATGCTGCCGCGACGCGAGTTCTTCTCGGCGCGCAGCTTGGTGACGCGGCCCACCGCGTTGCCGGTGTCGTACACGACCTTCACGCCCTTTTTCTCGACGATGGGGTTGATGATCTGTTGCAGCAGGTTTTGGTAATCGCCGCCCCACGTGCCCACGACGAGTTCTTTTTCAGCGGCGTGCGCCATGCCCGGCACCCAGCCCAGCGCAGGTGCCAGCGCCAGGCCAGAGGCGGTCTTGATGAAGCCACGGCGAGTCAGGTTTTTCTCTTGCATAACAACCTCGTATCGAAGGGGGACTGACGACTTGCTACGGTGCGGGTGCGCAGGCGGCTGTGCCCGCCGCGCGCCCGGGTTTCTAAAAAAATTCAGGCCAGCATCTCGACCGGCGCATCGGGCGCGGACGCGCGGATGTCGTCCACCTCGATATCGCGCGCGATGACGATGATGGCATCGCGCGCATCGGGTTGACGCGTCAGCCGCTGCGGCGCGCTGAAGGTGGTGCCCACCGACTGGATCAGGATGGGCTCGGCGCATTCGGTCACGCGCACCACGGCTTTCACCCGCAGGAGGCGTTCGCCGCACAAGCCGGCCAGGTTATCCAGCCATTCTGAAAAGTCCGTCCAGCTGATGCCCTCGCGGGCGCGCGCCGCCATGACGCGGATGCGGGGGTGCGCGGCGTTGTCGGCAGCGCTTTTGCCGGAGCCACCCGCGATCAGCATGCGCGCGGCCAGCCCGGCCAGGTCCGCCACGCCTTGCGACGGCGCGAAAGCGGCTTGCACGGCACGGCTGCGGTCAGGGTCGGCGATGACAAGCGCCAGCGGGTTCAACGCGGCAGCGCGCGCGGCGCGGCCTTCAAGCGCGAAGGCCGGTAAAAGATCGGTCTTCGTCAGCACGATGCGATGCGCCGCGCCGAACTGCGCCATGGCCTCGTCCATCTCGGCCAGCGCATCGGGATCGCGCGCGCAATCATCGGTGCAGACGACCGTCAGCCGCAGCCCCCGGCTGGCCAGTTCAGGATCGGCCAGCGACGCAATGATGGGGCCGGGCCGCGATAGGCCGCTGCATTCCAGGATCACGCGCTGCAATGGCCCCGCGCCTTCGGGGCGCGGCGCGTCCAGCAAGGCGCTCAAGGTATAGACCAGGTCGCTGCGCAACGAGCAGCACACGCAGCCGTTGGCCATCAGCGTCATCGGCACGTTGTCGCTGTCATTGGCGACGATGGCGCCGTCCACACCAATCTCACCCGCCTCGTTGACGATCACGCCCGTATCGCGCGACGACGGATCGCGCAGGTAATCCACCAGCAGCGTGGTCTTGCCGCTGCCCAGAAAACCGCACAAGAGGAACAGGTCGACGGCCATATCAAGCGGCCTCGTCGGCGCTGTCGCAGGGTGAACCGGCAGGCGAACCACCGGGTGACCCACCAACGGGAGGACGCTCACCATCGGGGTCTTCCGCCCAGCTGTCCTTGACCATCTTGCGCACGTCCGCCAGCAGCTCGGCGGTGTCGTACACCACGCCCGACTTGATGGTGGTGCGCAGGCAGCGCTGCCATTCAACCTTGGCCGTGTCGTCGTTCAGGCGCATGGCGCCCGTGCCGAACAGCAGCTTGAAATCGGTCAGCGGGTTTTGATCGTGAATCAGCAGGTCGGCGCGCTTTTGCACGTCGATGGAGCCGGTGTCGTCATCAATGCCCAGCAACGCGGCGCTTTGCGACGTGGCCGCGCGCAGCACTTCAATGGGGTGGAAGCCGGCCTCTTGCAACAGTTCCAGTTCACGCACAAAGCCAAATCCGTAAATCTGGAAGATGAAACCGGAATCGCTGCCGGCGCATACGCGGCCGCCCAGGTTTTTGTATTCGTTGATGAATTGCATCCACAAGCGGTAGTTCTGCTTCCACTCGATCTCGTTGGTGGTGCTCCAGCGATACCAGTACGCGCCGTGCCCGCCGCGCTGCGGCTGGAAGTACTTCCACACCGCCTTCCACGTGTAGTCGTCGTGCCAGTCGGCGCGGCGCGCGCGCATCAGGTCGCGGTTGGCGTCGTAGATGTTGAAGGTGGGGACGAAGGTGTGGCCGAGTTCCAGGAATTGGTCCATGACCTGGCGCCACTTGGCCGAGCCCGGTTGGGCGGCCTGCATGAAGGTCTGGCCGGCGACGGCGAAGCGGTAGTACTCGTCGCTGTAGTTGTAGTCGGTGGGAAAGGACTGCACCACGCGGTCTTCGAACAACGCTTCGGGCAGGCCGTAATAGTGTTCGGAACTGGTCAGCCCCCAGCGCGCGGACTTCAACGCGTTCACGCGTGTGACGGCCATCTGCGCATGGTGGCAGCCCGAGCGCAGGCCCTGTTGCGCGGCTTCGTCCAGCGCGGCTTCCATGATGGCGGGCGGCGCCCCAAAGAACTTGATACCGTCGGCGCCGCGCGCGGCCAGCTTGCGCACCCATTCGCGGCCCTGCTCCGGCGTGTGGATGGTTTTCACGCGGTCGTTCACGGCGGGGAAGACGCTATGCACGATCATGCGCGGCGCGGCGATCTTGTTGGCGGCGGAAAGCTCGCGCTGCTCCAGCGTCCAGCCCAACCCGCCCATCGCGCCCATCTCGCGCACCGTGGTCACGCCGTGCGCCAGCCACAGTTTGTAGATGTAGTCAGCGGGCGGCACGATGCCGCTCATGGCGTGATACGGCGTGCCGATGTGCGCGTGCGCATCCACAAAACCGGGGGTGACGAACTTGCCGTGGCAATCGATTTCGTGGTCGCCCGGACCCGGGCGGCGTTTGGGGTCGATGGCCTTGTGCGGCGTACCCACGTTGACCAGTGCGGTGATGCGTTCGTTTTCGATCACGATGTCGACCGGCCCCCAAGGCGGAGCGCCCGTGCCATCGATGATCGTCGCGCCGCGCAGGATCAGCCGGGGAAACGGCCCCAGCCCACGGTCGCGCGACACCGGCGCCGTCGGCGGATGCCAGCCCTTGGCGGCGTTGACGTCGCGGGATTCCTCACCGACTTCCGACTGTGAAAACGTGGGATCGCTCATGGCGCTTACACCCCCAGCCCGTTATGTTCGATGACGCCGCCCTTCATGATCAGCGCCAGATGTTCGCCCTGCCCCAACAGGCAGGACAAGTCGCGGTACGGGTTGCCGTCCACCAGCAGCACGTCCGCCAAGGCGCCCGGCTGAATGCGGCCCAACTGGCCGACCTGGTTCAGCACTTCGGCCGCAGTTGTTGTGGCGCACTGAATGACTTCCTGCGCCGACAAGACTTCGTTGCGGATGCGGAATTCATCGCTTTGCAGGCGTTGCGACGGGCCGAGCAAGTCCGAGCCATAGCCGATCTTCACGCCCGCCTTCTTGTAGATTTCCAGCGAATGCAGGCCCGCGGTGCGCACCGTGGCGATCTTTGCGACCGAGTCGGGCGGCAGGCCGTAGTCGGCGCCTTCGTTGGCCAGGGCTTCGTAGGTCACCAGCGTGGGCACGACAAACGCGCCCTTCTCGGCCATGAAGCGCGCCACGCGCTCATCCACCAGGTTGCCGTGTTCAATCGTGCGCACGCCGTTGCGGATGGCGCGTTCGATGGCGTCGGCGGTGTAAGAGTGCGCCATCACGTAAGTCTGACGGCTGGCGGCTTCTTCGACGATGACGCGAATTTCTTCTTCCGAATAGCCATAGGACGCGATGGGGTCGGTGGGCGATGCGACGCCACCCGAGGCCATCATCTTGATCTGGTCCGCGCCCATTTGCAGTTCCTGGCGCACGGCTTTGCGCACGTCGTCGATGCCGTCGGCCACGCGGCCGATGTCGCCCGCGCGGAAGCAGCAGCCGCAGAAGCTCATCGGGCGCAGATGGTCGGAACGGGGACGCGGGTCGCCATGGCCGCCCGTCTGGCTGATGGCGCGGCCCGAGATGAACAGGCGCGGCCCCTTCACCGTGCCTTCGTTGACGGCGCACTTCAGGCCCCAGCCCGCGCCGCCCGCGTCACGCACGGTGGTGAAACCCCGGCGCAGCATCGCCGCCATGATGGGCACGGCGCGCATCATCACCAGCGCGTCGGGCAACACGCCTTGCGTGCTCAGGTTCAGCTGCGTGGCCAGCACGTGTACGTGCAGATCGATCAGGCCGGGCATGAGCGTGCGGCCTGCCGCGTCGATGACCTGCGCGGACGCGCTGGTAATGGGCTTGTCTGACACTTCCTTGATGACGCCGTCCTCGACCAGCACGTGGTGGCCTTCCAGCAGGTCGGCCTGCAAGGGATCAAGCAGGTTCGCGTTCTTGAACAATACGGATGCCATGAATATTCCTTGAGGGGGAGTCGGGTCAAGACGCCATGGTCTTGATGTAGCGCCGATGAATCAGCCAATTCGAAATCAGTGCAATGACCAGCGTGCCGCAGACCAGAATGACGGCCAGCGCCGCGCCAAACGGCCAGTTCGATGCGCGCGTGATCTGGTCATAGAGCGCGGGCGCCATCATCGTCAGGCCGGAGCCGCCCAGCAGCACTGGCGTGGCGTAAGCGTTCATGCACAAGATGAACACCAGCATCGTGCCCGCCGCCACGCCGGGCGCGGCAATGGGCAGCACAATGCGGCGAAACGTCGTGAAGAAATTCGCGCCGACGTTGCGGGCGGCTTCTTCTACCGACAGGTCCATGCCTTCCAACACGCTTTGCAAGGTGAGGATCAGGTAGGGCATGACGACGGCGGTGGTGCCGATGACAACCGCCGTGGGCGTGTACATCAGCGTGATGGGTTTATCGACCAGCCCCAGCCCCAACAACACCGCGTTCACCACGCCCGCGTTGCCCAGCGCCACCATCCAGCCCGCCGCGCGCACCACGTTGCCCACCATCAGCGGGAACACCAGCAGAATCACGAACAGGCTCTTGTATTTGCTTTGCGTGCGCGCCAGGAAGTACGCCACCGGAAAGCCCAGCACCAGCGCCAGCACGGTGCACAGCGCGGCCACCCAGAGCGTCGTGAAGAAGATATCGCGGTAGTAAGGGTCGCCGAAAAACTTGGCGTAGTTTTCGAAGGTGAAGGCGGTTTGCATCAGCTCCGCCGGATCGAAATGATTGAAGCTGTAGCGCGCCAGTTGCAGAATGGGGACCAGGATGATCACCAGCACCACCAGCGACGCTGGAAACGCCAGCCCCGGCCCCAGCCACCGGCTGGGCCGCCCGTCTTGTGTTGCAGTCGTCATGGCGGCTCCTATTGCGTGAAGGCCACGCAGTCTTCGGGCTCGAAGCACGCGTACACGCGCGCGCCCGGCGCCGGTTGCGCGCGGCTTGCGCCACCATTGACGACCTGGCTGATCATGCGGTTGCCGCCTTCCAGCTGCACGCGCACTTCCAGCACCGATCCCAGATACAACGACGATTCCACCACGCCCGCCAAGGCGTTGCCGCCCGAAGGCTGCTCGGACAGCCGCACGCGTTCCGGCCGCACGCCCACGTGCGTTGCCCCCGCGCCGCCCGGCGTGGCGATACGCTGGCCCGCGTCGGTGTGAAACTGGTTGTCGGCCTGGCCCCGGCCCGTGAAGACGTTCATCTTGCCCAGGAAGTCGGCCACGAAAAGATTGGCGGGGCGCTCGTACAGCGTGTCGGGTGCGCCCACCTGCTGCACGATGCCGTCATGCATGATGGCCATGCGGTCGGCAATGGCCAGCGCTTCTTCCTGGTCGTGTGTGACGAACACGGTTGTCAGGCCAAGACGCTGCTGCAAGGATCGGATCTCTTCGCGCACTTCCAGCCGCAGCTTGGCGTCCAGGTTGGACAAGGGCTCGTCAAGCAAAAAGACTTTGGGTTCGATTGCCAGCGCGCGCGCAATCGCCACGCGCTGTTGCTGGCCGCCGGACAGCTGGCGCGGATAGCGGTCACGCAGCTCGGTCATGCGCACCATGTCCAGCACGCGGCGGATCTTGGCGTCCCGATCGGCTTTGGGCACCTTGTGCATTTCCAGCCCGAAGGCCACGTTCTCGGCCACCGTCATGTGGGGAAACAGCGCATAGCGCTGGAACACCATGCCGGTATCGCGCTTGTGCACGGGCAGCCGGGTGACGTCGGTGTCGCCAATGCGGATGCGGCCTGCGGTGGGGGTGATGAAGCCGGCGATCATGCGCAGCGTGGTGGTCTTGCCGCAGCCGCTGGGGCCCAGGAACGTCACCAGCTCGCCTTCCGCGATCTCCAGGGAAAAGTCGGATACCGCCACCGCCGAGCCGAATTGCTTGCGGATATTCTCGATTGAGACCTTCGCCATTTCTTACACCACCTGACTGAGTTTCACGTAGCGGTCGGTCACAAGCATGATGATCCCCAACAGCAAGATTTGCACCGATGCCACCGAAGCGATGGTCGGGTCCAGATTGAATTCCAGGTACTGCATGATGGCGATCGGCAGCGTGGTGCGGCCCGGCCCCACCAGCGACAGCGACAGCTCCAGGTTTTCGAACGACACCACGAAACTGAACAGCGCCGCGGCCACAATCGACGGGCGCAGCATGGGCAAGGTCACACGCAGAAAGGCCACCGGAGCGCTTGCCCCCAGGTTGCGCGCGGCTTCCTCGATGGAGCCGTCCAGCCCGGCCATGCCGGCCGTGACCAGGCGCACGGTCCAGGGAATCGTCAGGCAGACGTGCGCAATGACGAGCCCGCCAAAGGTGCCGATGATGTCTTGGTCCAGCACCTCTTCAGCGCGCAGGTAGAACAGGTAGATGCCCACGCCCGCCACGATGCCGGGAATCAGCAGCGGCGACAGCAGCAGCGTATTGACGCCCTTGCTGCCCTGGAAGCGGTAGCGCGCGATGCCGACCGCGGCCAGCACGCCCATCACGACGCCAATGGCGGCGGCCACCAGCGACACTTGCAGGCTGAACAGAAAACCATTGGCGAACGCGGGGTTCTGCCACGCTTTCACGTACCAGGACAGCGTGTAGCCGGACGGGGGGAAGTAGAGGATGGCGTCCTTGAAGAAGCTCAGCCAAACCACCAGCACGATGGGGCAGAGCATGAACGCATACATCAGGACGACGAAGACCCGGTGCAGCCACGTTGCCCACGGGATCACGCGGATGGGCGTAACCCGGGTGGCCGCAACGGCCGGGTCCAAAGGAGGCGCGCTATGCAAATCCAGATTCCTTGTCAGCGAGGTGCCGGCTCGGTTTGAAACTCCTCCTGGAACTCTTCGGTTCACTTGGTTAACCGAAGCATATCTATGGGTTGCTGCTCGGCTCAACTAGGGATAACCCACGCGCTTTGCAACTCGCGGGTAATCCCTGAAATCAAGCGAAAACAGGTGCAACCTGCCGCAGTGCAGCACCTCAAATAGGTGCAACCCGGTGTGTTGGACCGGGTTGCTGCGCGATCAAAACACGGGCGTTACTTCGCCGCTTCCAAGCCGCACAACGCTTGCAGCACCGCGACCCGGCTTTGCCCCAGCACCATGCCGTGCCAGTCATACGCGTGGCAATAGAACGCGTCTTGCGTGGCTTGCAGGATGTCGCGTCGCAATGCCGGCGGCGCATCGGGATTCGCCCGCAGCCAGTTGCGGCCGCGCAGCGCCAGCACGATGTCATCGAACGGCACCGTGCCGTATTCCAGCGCCATCAGCGTGGGCGAGGAATCGGGGCACGCTTGATAGATCAAGCCGGCCAGATGCCCGGTAATGTCTACCGACGCCGAGCTGCCCTGATAGGGCACCGCAATATCCGCGCCCCACCACTGCCGCGCGCGCGCGACTTCCGCATCGTTGCGCCGCCCTGCGTAGATTTTTTCGCCGTGGCCGCGCGGACCCAAGCCGGTGTGCACGTCAATCCAGCCGATGTGCGCGTAGCGGCTTGCGTGCGTTTCCAGGATGCGGCGCAGGTTCAACAGCGACGCCGCCGGGCGCGCGCCGCCGTAGAACAGCCCGTCGGCGTGCGTGTACTGGCCGCGCGACACGGCCTGCGCGAAGGCGGGCTGCCCGTGCTCGGCGACGTAGCGCGCGATGTCGCGCTGGTTGCTTTCCGATGGCGGCCATTCCGCGGGCAACAGCAGCGGATGCAGCGCGGCATAGCCCGGGTTTGCGGGCAGCGGCGTGCCGTCAAAGGGCTGGGCGTTGCGGTTCAGGTCGACGTTGCCTTCATCGGTGCGCGCCATCCACGAGAAGCCATACGGGTTCACTGCGTGCACCAGCAGCAAAGCCACGCCGGCTTGCGCCGCGCGCTTGATCATCGCGGCGTCATCCATCAGCGAAAACTGGCAGCCCGCGCCGCAGAACCCTTCCACGCCGTGCGTCGCCGACGTCATGATCAGCAGCCGTTGCGCGTCTGGCGCGCCCAGCAGCGCCACGTCGGTGGCCAGGGCTTCGCCCTCGCTGCCCACGTCCGAAATGGGGTAGGACTCGACGGCGGCGCCCAAACGCGCAGCGTCGGCCAGGAAGCGGTCGCGGGACTCGGCGTAGCTGCGGGGGAAGTAACTCGTGCTGCTGGGCATCATGGCTCCTGCGTATCGATGACGTGGCCGGTGCGGTCCTGAATCCAGAACAGCACCACGGTGGAAAGCGTCACCGTCACCATCAAGTACCAGGCAGGCGCCATGGGATTGCCGGTGACGTGCAGCAGCCAGGTCACGAAGAACTGGGCGAAGCCGCCAAAGACCGAGATGCCCAGACCATACACGACCGACATCCCCGTCGTGCGCACGGCCTTGGGAAAGAGTTCGGGCAACATCGTGATGACGGGTGCGGTCTGTAGCGCCAGCAGAACGGCCAGCAGCGCAATCACCGTCATCAGCCGTTCGGTGCTGGGTGCGGATACCAGCCATTGAAAGCACGGCAGCAAGGCGCACACCGTGGCGGCGCGCGACCAGAAGATGACCTTCTTGCGCCCCACGCGATCGGCCAGCATGCCGACAAATGGCGCGATGACAAAGCCGATGGCGCCCAGCACCACGCTGGCAAACAGCGTGGAGGTGGCGGGCAGGCCCAATTCCTTATTGGCATAGGCCGGCATGTAGAAGCCGATGATTTGCGCGCACACCATGCCGCCGATCACCAGCAAAATGCCTTTGACGATTTGCGCCTTGTGTTCGGCAAAGACCAAACGCAGCGGCTGGTGTTGTGCCGTGGCTGGCGAGGGCGCCGAGGGGTGCGGGGTGTGCGGGGTGTGCGGGGTGTGCGGGGTGTGCGGGGTGTGCGGGGTGTGCGGGGTGTGCGGGGTGCGCGGAGTGTGCGGAGTGTGCGAGGTGTGCGGGGTGCGCGGGTTCTGCGAGGATGTGGAGGTTTTCGCAGGCTCCAGCGTCTCTTCCAGATTGCGGCGGATGTACGCGCCCACCGGCACGGTCAGAATGCCGATCACGAACGGCACGCGCCAGCCCCAGGCCTGCATCTGTTCCTTGCTGAGCGCCGCCGTCAGCAGCGCCACCGTCAGCGCGCCCAGCATCACGCCCAGCGACTGGCTGCCGAACTGCCAGCTGGAATAAAACCCGCGCTTGTCCGCGGGCGCGTGCTCCACCAGCAAGGTGGTGGACGCACCGACTTCGCCGCCTGCGGCAAAGCCCTGAATCAGCCGCGCCAGCACCATCAGCACCGGGCCGGCGACGCCCATCTGGGCGTACGTGGGCGCGGCAGCAATCAGCGCACAGCCCAGCCCCATCAGCCACAGCGTCAAGGTCATGGCGGCGCGGCGGCCGTGGCGGTCGGCATAGGAACCTATCAGCATGCCGCCCACCGGGCGCATCAGAAAGCCCACGCCGAACGTGGCGGTGGTGAGCAGCAGCTGGCCGTACCCCGAGGCGGCCGGAAAGAACAGCGGCCCGATCACCAGCATCAGGAACGTGAAGACGGTGAAGTCGAAGAATTCCAGCGCGTTGCCAATGGTGGTGCCGGCGATCACGCGCCGGCGCATGGCGCTCGAATGCAAATCCTGCCGGCCAGGCGCGGCGGCAATGGCGATAGACATGTTTTCCCCTTGATGTCCGTTTTTCCGGGCGGCCGGTCCGTGAACCGGACGCTGTGGCCGCCCTGACTGGATGAATATACGGATGGCGCACGATAAGGAAAAGACAGTATTTTTATTCCAGTGAAACCTTTTTCTTATATCCCCCCAGTTCGCTGACCCGTGATCCACCACCCGGCCCTATCTCTGGCCGCGGCCACGGCTGCGGCTACGTCCGACCCCGTCTTGAGACCTCGCCCATGAACCTGCGCCAGTTGCGCGCCTTTGTCTTGATTGCCGAACACCGCAGCATCCGCGCCGCGGCGCGCGCCCTGTTCGTGACCCAGCCCGCCGCCACGCGCAGCCTGCGCGACCTGGAGCAAAGCGTGGGCGCGGAGCTCGTGCGCCGCAGCGCACGCGGGGTCGAGCTCACCACTTATGGTGAAGCGCTGTACAAACGCGCCGTCATCATCCTGCAAGAGACGCGGCGCGCGCAGGAAGAGATCGGCCAGATGCTGGACGGCGAAGGCGGCACGTTGAATCTGGCCATCAGTTCGTCGGCGCTGACCGCGCTGCCCGCCGCGTTGATGGCGTTTCGCGCGCGCATGCCGCGCGTGGCCGTGTCGTTCAACGAAGTCGCCCCGCCCTATAGCCACGAGCAACTGGAATCGGGCCGCTACGACCTGCTTGTGCAAACCGAGTACGACGGCGACATCGAAGACGGCTTCGCGCGCCGCACCCTGTTCACGCTGCCGATGGCGATTGGCGCACGCGCCGGCCACCCCTTGCGCCATGCGCGCAGCCTGGCCGACCTGCACGGCGCGCTGTGGCTGCTGCCGGGCAATATTCAAGCGCCGTCGAACCTGCTGCGCCTGGCGTTCGACGCGCATGGTTTGCCGCCGCCGCGCGACGTCATCCCGTGCCAGTCCATCGCCATTGCGTTGGCCATCATGGCCGAAAGCGATGCGCTGGGCATCTTTGTGCGCGCCTTGTTCGACCATCAACTGATGCCCCGGCCCCTGCGCATGATGCCGCTCACGCACGCGCTGCCCGCCGCCCGCGTATCGATTCTGACGCGGGCCGATTCGCCGCCCACACCGGCGGCGCAATGTTTTATCGACTGCCTGATGGCGGCGCGTTCCAGTCCGGCGGGCAAGCGTCCAAAGGCCGCCGACAGACCGGTTATCATTGGCGCCGGGCCACGCCGATGACGTTTTTATTGGCCAGTCGCCCCCACTCTGCGGTTCTCATCCATGGCGTTTCCACGACTTCCCTCCCCGCCCACCTTGACCGATACGGTCGCCAAGCGCCTGCTCGCCGAAATTGACGAGGGCCGCGTGCTGCCCGGCGAAAAGCTGCCCACCGAAGCCGCGCTGGCGGAACAGTTCGGCGTCAGCCGCACCGTCATCCGCGAAGCCGTGTCGCGGCTGCGGCAGGATGGCATCGTTGAAGCGCGGCAAGGCAGCGGCGTCTATGTCACCGGCTTGACGGGCAACCGTGCGCTGCGCATCGACGCCGCCGACCTGAGTTCGCTGGACGCCGTGCTGCACATCGTGGACCTGCGCCGCGCGCTGGAAACCGAAATCGCCGCCCAGGCCGCCGCCATGCGCAAGAAGCGCGACATGGCCGAGATCGACGCGGCGCTCGCCGCGATTTCACAAGCGGTGGCAGACGGTGGCGACGGCGTGAAGGAAGACGTGGCGTTTCATCGCAGCATCGCACGCGCCACGGGCAACCCGTACTTTCTGACGACGCTGGCCTTTGTCAGCCAGTTCCTGGAAGCCGCCACCCGCGTGACGCGCGGCAACGAAGCGCGCCACGCGGACCTGATGCGCGACGTGCTGCAAGAGCACAATGCCATCGTTGAAGCCATCCGCCGCCAAGATGTGGAAGGCGCCCGCGAAGCTGCCCGCATCCACATGGTGAATGCGGCCAAGCGGCTTAGCCGGGCGCACCGCTGACTTGCAAGCCGCGCCTGCGCGTACCGATTTCCCAGCGCTGCGCGACCAGACCCATCACGACGATCACCCCCGCCAGCAATGACGTGTAGGCGACTTCGTTGCGGTACGTGCCTTCGACCACCATGGTGATCAACGCGGCGATGATGCACACGATGACGGCATAGGTCAGCCACGGGAACAGCCACATCTTGAACGTCAGCTCAACGCCTTGCGCCTGCAACCGGTAGCGCATGCGCAGCTGCGACAACGCAATCGCCAGATATACGAACAACGCAATGGTGCCCGTGGCCTGCATCAGCACGTCGTACAGATCCATCTTCGACGTCGCCATCATCCAGATCGCCACGAACGCGAACACGCTGGACACCAGCACCCCGACATAAGGGGTGCCGGTGCGCCGCCCCGTCACTTGCATGATGCGGTGCGCGTCGCCGCGCCGCGACAGCGAATACAGCATGCGCGACGCCGTGTACAACGCGGAATTGAAGCAGCTGCACACCGAGGTCAACACGATGAAGTTGACGATGGCCTGCGCATGCGGCACGCCCAGCCTGCTCAGCGCCACGTTGTAGCTGCCGTGGGTGGGTTGCGACAGCAACGGGTCGTTGTACGGCACCAGGCACACAATCAGGAAGATCGAGCCCACATAGAACAGGCAGATCCGCCACACCACCGACCGCGTGGTCTTGATGATTTCGCGGGCGGGGTCGGCGGATTCGGCCGCGGCCACCGTAACGATTTCCGCGCCAATGAACGCGAACATCACGCCCAGCATGGCCACCACCACCGACTTGACGCCATTGGGCATGAAGCCCTGCGCGGTCAATTGCGACACGCCGCGCGCCTCACCCCACGGCCACAGATGCACCACGGCCAGACTGCCGATGATCAGGAACGCCACGATGGCGATAACCTTGATCAGCGCGAACCAGAATTCGAATTCACCGTAGTTTCGAACATTCATGAAGTTGACGATGATGAGCGACACGGTGATGAATAGCGCGTAGCCCCAGTCCGGCACCTGCGGAAACCAGCCGTGCAGGATCTGCCCGGCCACATAGGCTTCCCAGCCCATCAGAAACGCCCAGAAGTACCAGTACAGCCAACCGATGGTGAAGCCCGCCCACCGCCCGATAGCGCGGTCCGCATAGGTGGAAAACGAACCCGTATCGGGCTGCGCAACGGCCATTTCTCCCAGCATGCGCATCGCCAGAATGACCAGAATGCCGCCGCCCAGATAAGCCAGGATGACGGCCGGGCCAGCCAGTGCGATCTGCTTGCCCGAGCCGACGAACAGCGCCGCCCCGATGACCCCGGCGATGGACATCATCGTCAGGTGGCGCGATTTCAAACCGCCTTTAAGCGTATTTTTCGGGGTGGTCGTCTGGTTCTGGTTTCTGGACAATGCCCTGTCTCCTGCCTGTCTGAATAGCGGAATCGCGTCGTCAGCGAAACGCCTTGATGAAGAAGTCCTGCGTGCCGAAGTTGCCCGACTTCAGCGCGATGCTGACGTCCGCATTCGCCACCGGCGTGTAACCCGCGCACCACGGCACGCCAGGGTCGATCTGTTCGCCAATGGCGATCTGCTCCAAGCCCAGCGCCTGCACCACTGCGCCCGACGTTTCTCCGCCGGCCACGATCAACTGGCGCACGCCGCGTTCGACCAGGCCCACCGCAATGCGCGCGATGGCCGCTTCGATCATTGCGCCCGCGCGCTCCACGCCCAACTGCCCTTGTGCGGCCTTGACCTGATCCGGCTGCGCGGTGGAATAGACCAGCACGGGGCCGTCTTGCATGCGCGGCTCGGCCCATGCCAACACGTCCGCCACCACGTCATCGCCGGACGCCAAGCGCATCGGGTCCAGCGCGTAGGCCGGCCGGCCGCTGCCGATGAATGCGGCGACTTGCCCGTTGGTCGCGGTGGAGCAGCTGCCTGCCACCACGGCCTGCAAGCCCGCTGAACGGGTTTGCGTCGCGGCCTGCGCGGCGCTCAGCCCCCAGTTGCCCGGCAGCCCGATCGCCACACCCGAACCCGCGGTGACCAACGGCATGCCGCACAACGCCGGCCCCAGAGTCAGCAGATCCTGGTTCGACACGGCGTCCACGATGGCGATCTCGACGCCGTCTTCCTTCAACGCTTGAATGCGTGCGCGGATCGCGTCAGCGCCCGCCGCCACCACGGTGTAATCGATCAGGCCGACTTTGCGTGAGGTCTGCGCAGACAAGACGCGCACCAGGTTCGGGTCCGTCATCGGTGTCAGCGGATGATGCTGCATGCCCGATTCGTTCAACAGCACATCGCCCGCAAACAAATAGCCCTTGAATACCGTGCGCTTGTTGTCGGGGAAGGCGGGCGTGGCGATGGTGAAGTC
The DNA here is from genome assembly GCF_056399725.1 of Achromobacter sp. 01N37. Lineage (NCBI taxonomy): Bacteria > Pseudomonadati > Pseudomonadota > Betaproteobacteria > Burkholderiales > Alcaligenaceae > Achromobacter > Achromobacter sp. 01N37. Next base: position 52,048 of record NZ_JBFTRX010000013.1, on the reverse strand, counting down.
CGTGCCCAGGCGCGTCATCAGCGCATCGGTCACGGGGCCGATATTGCCCTGCGCCGTGCTGTCGAACGTGGAGCAGTACTTGAAGTAGATTTGCTTGGCGCCCTGCTGTTGCAGCCATTCCAACGCCGCCAGCGATTGCGCGACGGCCTCGTCGGCGGGCAACGTGCGCGTCTTCAGCGCGACGACCACCGCGTCGGCGTCATCGCGCAGCGGCGCGCCGGGAATGCCGATGGTCTGCACCGTGCGCATGCCCGCGCGCACCAGGTTGTTGGCCAAGTCGGTGGCGCCCGTGAAGTCGTCGGCAATACAGCCCAGTTTGATGCTCATTTTTCCTCCGGCAGCGTGATGCCCGGGAATATTTTGATGACGGCGCTATCGTCTTCGCGGCCATGCCCGGCGGTGGACGCCTGCATGAACATCTGATGCGCGGTGGACGCCAGCGGCAGCGGAAATTTGGTGTGGCGTGCGGTGTCCAGCACCAGCCCCAGGTCCTTCACGAAGATGTCCACGGCGGACAGCGGCGTGTAGTCGCCCGCCAGCACGTGCGCCATGCGGTTTTCGAACATCCAGCTATTGCCCGCGCTGTGCGTGATGACTTCGTACAAGGCGTCGGCGTTCACGCCTTCGCGCAGGCCCAGCGCCATGGCCTCGGCGGCGGCCGCAATGTGCACGCCGGCCAGCAGCTGGTTGATGATCTTGACCTTGCTGCCCGCACCCGCGCGGTCGCCCAGGCGGTAGACCTTGCCCGCCATGGATTCCAGCACCGCGCCGCAGGCGTCGTACGCCGCCGCGCTGCCTGCCGTCATCATGGTCATCTGGCCCGACGCCGCCTTGGCTGCGCCGCCCGAAATCGGCGCATCCAGATACAGGACGCCCTGCTCGGCCAGCCGCGCTTCCAACGCCACAGACCAGTTGGGGTCCACGGTGGAGCACATCACGAACACCGCGCCGGGGCGCAGGGCCGCGGCAATGCCGCCATCGCCGTACAGCACGGCTTCGGTCTGCTGCGCGTTGACGACCACGCTGATGATGATGTCGCACGCGGCGGCCAGTTCGGCCAGCGTGGCGCAGGCCACGCCGCCCTGCGCGGCAAAGGCGGCGGCCGCTTCGGCGCGGATGTCGTAGACGTGCACGTCGTGGCCCGCGCGGCGCAGGCTTTGCGCGATGCCCGCGCCCATGGCCCCCAGGCCAATGACGCCAACGCGGCGGGAAGTCGATTGCGAAGAGTTCATGTTGGGTTCGTCCGGGTAGATCGTCGGGGCGCGAGCGCTGCGCTTAACGCGTCAGGTCGTCGGCCATGTAGGCGCGGATGATGTCGGCGAAGTCCTTATCGCCCGCCAGGCCCAGACGCGCCGCGCGCGTGGTGTCCCAGCGGCCCGGCCAACTGCCAACGATGCGTTCGACGCGCTCGTCGCGTTGCCACGTAATGCGGTCGGCCACGGCGTCGCCCGCCACCTCGCGCAGCGCCTGCGCCATCTCGGCAACAGAAACGGATACGCCGGGCAGGTTGATCGGTGCGCGGTCAGCGACCGCTTCTGCCGGCAATTCGCAACCGGCAATCAAGGCCTGGATCGCGCCGCGCGGCGACAACAGCCACAAGCGCGTGTCGGCGCCCACGGGGCACACGGCGGGTTCGCCGTTCAACGGTTCGCGAATGATGCCGCTGGCAAACGATGACGCCGCGGCGTTCGGGCGGCCCGGCCGCACGCTGATGGTAGGCAGGCGCAGCACACGGCCGTCAACAAAGCCGCGCCGCGTGTAGTCAGCCAGCAGCAGTTCGGCAATGGCCTTTTGCGTGCCGTAGGACGACTGCGGATTCAGCGCGGTGTCGTCCTGCACGGTGTCCGGCAACGCGCCGCCGTACACCGCCACCGAGCTGGTGAAGATGACGCGCGGCTGGTGACCCAGCGCCCGGCATGTTTCCAGCAAAGCGCGCGAGGCGTCCAGGTTGATGCGCATGCCCAGATCAAAATCCGCCTCGGCTTGCCCGCTGACAATGGCTGCCAGATGGAAGATGGCGCGCGTATTCTTGTCGATGGCCTGGCGCAGCACGGCGGGGTCAGCGATATCGCCCACCAGCGAGTGCACGCGCGGGTCGGTGAAGGCATCCGTCTTGACCACATCCAGCAGATCGATCTGCGTGATGGGTTGCGGCCCGATGGCGTCCAGCGTCAGCGAGCCTTGCTCCAGCAGTTTGCGGGCCAGCCGCTGGCCCAGGAATCCGGCGCCGCCGGTGATCAGGATCTTCATGATGGGATGCTCATTGATTGTGTAGGTAAGGACGGGCCCAGCCCAGGCCGGCGGAGGTGCCGGCGCGCGGCCGGTATTCGCAGCCGATCCAGCCCGTGTAGCCCAACGCGTCGATGCGCTCAAACAGATACGGATAGTGCAATTCGCCAAGATCAGGTTCGTGCCGGTCTGGCACGCCCGCGATCTGGATATGGCCGATGCCTGCGATGTCGCGCTGCAACTTCACGGCGATATCGCCTTCGACGATCTGGCAGTGATAGCAGTCGAACTGCACCTTCAGATTGTCGGCGCCGACCTCTGCGCAAATGGCTTGCGCGTCGTCTTGGCGGTTCAAAAAGAAGCCGGGGATGTCACGCGTGTTGATGGGTTCGATCACGATGGTGATGCCGGCGGATGCCGCAGCAGCGGCGGCGCGCGCCAGGTTCTTCAGATAGACCTCGCGATGCGCCGCGCGGTTCTGGTCAGCGCGAATCAGCCCCGCCATGACGTGCAGGCTGCGGTTGCCCAGCTGTGCGGCGTATTCCAGCGCTTGATCCAGCCCGCGCTGGAACTCGGCCTCGCGGCCGGGCAAGGACGCAATGCCGCGTTCGCCAGCCGCCCAGTCGCCCGGCGGCGCATTGAAGAGCGCTTGCGTCAGACCGTTGTCTTGCAAGCGCGCCTTCAGGTCCGCGGCCGCGAACTCATACGGAAACAAAAACTCCACGCCTTGGAACCCGTCGCTGGCGGCCGCCTTGAAGCGGTCCAGAAAGGCGTGTTCGGCGTACATCATGGTGAGGTTGGCGGCCAGGCGCGGCATGGCGATTCCTTATGAATAATGCAGTTCAGCGGTTGACCAGCTTGGCCGGCGTGAACCAGACCGCGATGGCGCCCACCACCAGCACGGCGGCCAGCACGTACATGCCGGACGCGGTAGAGCTGGTGACGTCTTTCAGGTAGCCGATCATGTAGGGGCTGGCGAAGCCGGCCAAGTTGCCAACCGAGTTGACGATGGCGATGCCTGCGGCAGCGGCGGTGCCAGACAGGAAGGCGGTGGGCAAGGACCAGAACAATGGCGCGCACGTCAGCACGCCGGCGGCGGCCATCGACAGGCAGATCAGCGAAATCACGGTGTTGTCGGCAAAGGACGCCGCCGCGGTAAAGCCCACGGCGCCCGCCAGCGCCGGCACGATCAGGTGCCAGCGGCGTTCGCGGCGCTTGTCGGCCGAGTGGCCCAGCAGGTTCATCACGACGATGGCGCACAGGAACGGAATGGCGCTAAGCAGGCCGATGTTGAATGCACCGGTCACGCCAGTGGATTTGATCAGCGTGGGCATCCAGAACGTCAGGCCGTACTGGCCGGCGACGAAAGCAAAGTAGATCAAGCACATCCACCACACGCGCGCGTCCGCAAACACGGCGCGCAGCGAATGCTTTTGCGTGCCGGTCTGCTTCTGGTCTTGTTCGATCTCGCGGGTCAGGATCTGTTTTTCATCGGCAGTGAGCCACTTGGCGCTGGAGATGCCGTTGTCCAGATACATGACGGTGACGACGCCGATGAGCAGCGCCGGAATGGCTTCAATCAGGAACATCCACTGCCAGCCTTGCAGGCCGTGCGTGCCGTGAAACGCTTCCATGATCCAGCCCGACAGCGGGTTGCCGAAAATGCCGGCCACCGGAATCGCCGACATGAACAGCGCAATGATCTTCGCGCGGCGATGCGCCGGATACCAGTAGGTCAGGTACAGGATGACGCCGGGGTAGAAGCCCGCTTCAGCCAGACCCAACAGGAAGCGCAGGATGTAGAAGCCGGTGGGCGTCTCGACGAACATGAACATGCCCGACAAGATGCCCCACGTGATCATGATGCGCGCAATCCAGATACGCGCGCCCAGGCGGTGCATCAACAGGTTGCTGGGCACTTCAAAGAGGAAGTAGCCGATGAAGAACACGCCCGCGCCCAGGCCGAAGACCGTTTCGCTGAAACCCAGGTCTTGCGACATTTGCAGCTTGGCGAAACCGACGTTGACGCGGTCCAGATAGGCGATCACATAGCAGAGCATCAAGAACGGCACGAGCCGCCAGAACACCTTGGCATAAGCGCGGGCGGTCTCGCGGGATTCAGGCTGTAAGGCCGCAGCGGGTGCGGCGGTCGACGCCAAGTCCATCGGGGGCATGAAAAGTCTCCAGGGATGCGCCGTGCGGGTCCGCGCGTGTTGGCGTGGCGGCCTGCCGGCTTTGTACGGGTATGGGGAGTAATGCGAGGGTGGTCAGTACGGCGAAATCAGTAGCGCGCGCCGAAGGTCACGCGCAGGTCTTCGATGGCTTCGGCGGACAGCGGCGCGGGGCGCGGGTTGGACATCAGCCACAAGCGCGCGGTCTCTTCCAGTTCTTCCAACGCATACGAGGCGTGGGCGACCGAACGTTCCCATACCACCGGGCCCAGCCGCTCGAACAACGCGCCGCGCACCTGGCTTGCGACCGCGGCCACGTCGGCCGCCGCTTGCGCGTCGCCGGGCCGGCGATAGCCGATCAGCGGAATGCGGCCCACCTTCATCACCTGATACGGCGTGATGGGCGGCAGCACTTCATCTGGCCGCCACACACCCGCCAGCGTCAACGCAACCAGATGCGTGGAATGCGTGTGAATGATGCCGCGCGACTCGGGGCTGGCGCGGTAGATGCCTTGATGCAGCACGAGCGTCTTGGACGGCTTGGCGCCCGACACCCAGTTGCCGTCCAGATCCACCTTGGCCAACTCGGCCGGATCTAGCCGGCCCAGGCAGGCGTCGGTGGGCGTGATGAGCCAGCCGTCGTCCAGGCGGGCGCTGATATTGCCCGCTGCACCAACGGTGTAGCCGCGGTTGTAAAGGCTGGCGCCGACGGTGCAGATTTCTTCGCGGACGCGGTTTTCGGCCTGCATGATGATGTGTCTCTTGAGTAAAAGTTATCGGGTCATCATACAAATTTTGGCTTTGCCTGCCATACCGGGTAAACCCTAGTCAGACATAAAAAAGGCCCGGACTGCTGCCCGGGCCTGACCTGCATTCCAGATGACGAACGACGTTTATTCCAGCACGCGCCCCTTGGTTTCAGGCAGCAGCAACACGGTCACGATCACCACCGCATACGCGCCCGTGGCGAACGCGCCGATGGCCCAGCCCAGCCCATGCGTCTGGCTCAAAAAGCCCACCAAGCTTGGGAACAATGCGCCAATGCCGCGCCCGAAGTTGTACGCGAAGCCTTGGCCCGATGCGCGCACGCCAGACGGGAACAGTTCGGTCAAATAAGCGCCGATACCGCTGAAGATGCCCGACGCCGCAAAGCCCAGCGGAAAGCCCAGGAACAACATCTGATGATCGGTCAGCGGCAGCTGCGTGTAGGCGTAGACGCTGATGGTGGACAGCACCGAGAAGATCAACAGGTTTGCGCGGCGGCCCAGGCGGTCGGCCAGATACGCGCCCGCGATGTAGCCGCAGAACGAGCCGAAGATGATGACCATCAAGTACCCGCCGGTGTTCAGCACCGACAACTGGCGCTCCACCTTCAGGTAGGTCGGCAGCCAGGTGGTGATGGCGTAATAGCCGCCTTGCACGCCCGTGCACAGGATAGCGGTGATGACCGTGGTTTTGATCAGCGCGGGCGAGAAGATCGTCCAGAACGAGGCGCGCGCTTCTCCCGCCTGCACCTTGGCCTGCGCACGCTGGAACACTTCGGGTTCAGGCACGTTCTTGCGGATGTACAGCACCAGGAAGGCGGGCAACACGCCAATCCAGAACAGACTGCGCCACGCCCATTCGGACGGCAGCACCGAGAACGCCACGGTGTACAGCACCGCCGCTGCGCCCCAGCCCACGGCCCAGCCGCTTTGGACCGTGCCGACCGCTTTGCCGCGATGTTCCGCGCGCACGATTTCGCCCATCAGCACCGAGCCCACGGCCCATTCACCGCCAAAGCCCAGGCCTTGCAACGCGCGCAGCACGAACAGCTGTTCGAAGCTCTGCGCAAAGCCAATGGCCACGGTGCACGCCGAGAACCACAGGATGGTGTATTGCAGCACGCGCACGCGGCCGTAACGGTCGGCCAGAATACCGGCCAGCCATCCGCCAATGGCGGAGAACAGCAGCGTGACCGTACCCAGCATGCCCGCCTGGCCCTTGTCGATGCCCCACAGCGTCATCAGCGTGGCGATCACGAAGGTGAACACCATGAAGTCCAACGCGTCGATCGCCCATCCGCCAAACGCCGCAATAAACGTGCGGCGTTCGGTTTTGTTCAATTCTCTGTACCACTGCATGATTTGCCTCGTTCGTTGTTGTTGTGAGGGGCTTATTTCGACGGCGCGAAGCCGTACAAGCGTTCCGGATTGCTGACCAGAATGCGGTGGCGGATGTCAGCATCGGGCGCCCACAGCGCCAACTGGTTGCGCAATCGGCCCGTGTTGACCATGCGCGTCAGATGCACGTGCGGCCAGTCGCTGCCCCAAAGCATGCGGTCGGGTGCGGTGTCGATCAGCGCTTGCGCCCACGGCACGACATCGCTGAAATCATCGACGCGTTCGCTGATGCGATACGCGCCCGACAACTTCACCCACCAGCCGTGATCCTGCACCAGATGCTGCAAGGCCTGGAACCCGGCGCTGTGAATGCCTTCGGCAACCGGCATGTGGCCCATGTGGTCGACCACGCCCGGCACCGGCAGCTTGCGCATGCGCGGCAGCAGCTCGGGCAGTTGGCGCGCGTCCAACAGAAACTGCATGTGCCAGCCAAAGTCTGCAATGCGGTGCGCCAGCGTTTCCATCGCATCAAAACCGATGCCGCCGCCAAACAACACGTTGATGCGCAAGCCGCGCACGCCCGCGGCATGCATGGCTTCAAGCTCGGCGTCGGTGACGGTGGGCGCGACCACGCCGATACCGCGCAGCTGGTCGGGATGACGGCGCAGCACCTCAAGCATGTAGCGGTTATCGGTGCCGTAAACGCTGATCTGCACCAGCACACCGCGCGACATGCCGGTTTGCTTCAGCATGGCCAGATAGGCGGATTCGGAAGCCGGCGGCGGCGTGTAGCTGCGTTCTGGCACCAGCGGATAGGCGGTGGCGTCGGTGGCGATGACGTGCGCGTGCGTGTCGCAAGCGCCCGCGGGAATATCGAACGTGGCCGCGTCCATGTCGGGCAGCGGCGCAAGGCAAAGGGGCGGTTCCTGCTGAGGCAGGCCAGAGGGCGTCGAGCTCATGCGTTTGTCTCCTTGATGGCCGGGGCGGCGGTCTTTAAATCGAGTAGTGGTATTCGCAGGTCAGCGTCGCCTTGAGCGGGCTGTTGGTTTGCGCACCCGCCGCCGAGCGCGGACGGGGCGCCGTCAGCTTGGCCTGGAACGTGCCGGCGACTTCGCCATCGGCCTTCTTTTCAATCGCCACGCTGGACGGCAGCGCGTACAGCGTCAGCGCGACGCCCTCGGCGGGCACCAACAGCGTGAACACCGATTGCGGGAAATCTGACACGACATAGCTGTTGGAATTCGTGTCCGACGTGAACGCCAGATTCGCGTCGAAATAACGCAGGGTCACGTTCAGGTCTTCCGACGACGGCGACGGGATGACGCCTTTCAACGCGACGTTGCCGCTTTCCGATACGCAAGACAGTTCGGCCGGCGCGGAGCCGGCGTGGGCGACGCCCGCCAGCAGCATGCAGGACAGGAACCAGGTGGCGCGTGCAGTCATGGGCGTTTCCTTGCGAATGGGTAGCGGGAAGAAGGCGCCCAGTTTATGCGGAAACGGCGGCCGCGCACGAGGGCGAGATTCCGCGACGTTCAGCCCCGATCAGTCCCGTTCAACCGCGTTCAACCGCGTTCAACCGCATGCAGCCGCATTCAGCCGCGTTCAGCCACCCATGGCCCGGCAGAACGCCTGCGCGTCGCCATCGATGATCACGCCCGACGGCAGATAGCCTTCGCGCTGCTTCGTGGCCCGCAGTTGCTGCGCCAAGGCCGCATCCCCGCCCACCGCGTAGACGAAGACGCGCACCGATTGGGCAGCCGCGTCGCGCAACAGTTGCGGGTTGGCGGCCAGCGTCATTGCGTCCACATGCACGCCCACGGGCGCGCCCACATTGGCCGCCAGGTTGGCCAGCCATTGCCGCGTGAGCTTGGGCGCGGTGGCGCGTTGCGCCACGTACTTGCCCAGCGGGTTGGCGCTGACCGACTCCGCGTGGCGCGGGTCAAAGACGATCAGGCCCAGATAGCCCTGGCGATCGGTGCCGCGCACGCAACGCAGCGCCTCGGGAAAGGCCGACGTGATCATCCAGTTGCCATGCGGCAGCGCCTGCTTCATGCCCGCCACCAGTTGCCCCACTGGCGCGCAGTCGCGATACACCACCTTGAGTTCCGCATTGAACGTCTTGGCGGGCTGCGCCGCCGCCACGCGCAACGCGTCATCCAGGAACGGCGGCGGTGAACCCCCGCCCTGCCCCAACAGTTTGGCCCCGCGCCAATCCGCGCTGCTCAGTTGCAGCACCGCCTTGCGCCCGACGCCGCCCACCGTGCGGCCCGTCAGCATGTCGTGATGCAGCACCCAGCGGCCGTCCTTCAGCCGTTGCATGTCGATCTCGACGCCATCCCAGCCGCCCGCATACGCCGCGCTGATCGACGCCAGCGAATTCTCTGGCAGCGTGGGCGCGCCCCGGTGCGCGTGCACCTGCATGCCCAGGCAGGCGGCGCTTGCGCCCGACCACGGCAGCGCAGCGGCAAGCCCCACCGCGATCACACGCTTGGCCCGCGACGCCGCGGCAAAACGCTTAGCCGGCAACGCCGCAAGCCAATGCTTAGCCCGCACCGCCGCAAGCAAGTACTTAGCTCGCATCGCCGTGATATCCGTACTTGATGCCGCCCAACACGCGCGTGCGCACCGTTTCGTTGAACGGATAGGTGTAGGCCTGGCCCACCACCACCACGTGCGCCACATTGGCCAGCACGCGGCGGCGCAGCGCCTGGCCGATCGATTCATCATCGCGGCCGGATTCCACCCGCGACATCTGCTGAAAGAGTTCGCTCTTGGTCACCCCGTTCTGCATGAACGAGAACGCCGTCCACACGCAGGCGAGCGTCAGCACCAGCGCCAGCCCGGCCGCGCGCGTGGCGGTGCGGCCCGGCTCCTGGCCGGCCGGCGTGCGCCACCACACCACCAGTTTCGCGATCAGGTACAGCAGCTTGGCAAAGTGGCCCACCGCGCCCAACAGCGAGAACAACAACGCCACCGGCGGCACGATGGCCGCGCGCGCCGCGTCTTCACCCAGCTTGTAGTGCTGGCCGCCGCGTGCGAAGTCGGCATTCGTGGCCGAGAAGCGCGGCATCGCTTCGTCCACCGCGCGGTCCAGCATGCTGTCGTACAGGCGTTTGAAGCTGGCGGCATCCGTGTAGTTCGACGCGACAGGCATGTTGACCGGCACCATCAAGGTTTGGCGCAACAGTTTCTGCACGCCGGGGCGCCCCACGAAATCCTCGTACGACAGGCCCGGCGGAATGGCGTCGCCTTCCACATGCACGGTGCGGCTGCGCATCGTCTTCCAATACTGCTGCGCAACCGCGGCATTGAAGGTGGCGCGGTCATGCGGCTGCCAGTCGCCCGGCACCGGAATGCGCTTGCGCACGTCTTGCACGACCCGGCCTTGATAGCGGGCAGGCACGTTTTCCGGCGTCCAGCCGCGGCGCGACAGGTTGCGGCGGTAATCGCTCCAGGCGCTGTCCTGCTCGCGCGCCAGACCGATATCGGACGCAACCGGCACGCCCGCGTATTTCTTCCAGCGGTCAGCCACCGACTGCATCACGCTGGTGTAGACCTGGTGATAGCCCCGAATGCCCGGCGCCGTCATGCGGACTTCGCGGTCATCGAACGTGAAGGTCTTCATCTGGCGTTGCAGATCGGTGCGGATGACCTGGCGCTTCTTGGGCTCGACCTTCTCGTCCAGGTTCTCGATGTTGGACAGCAGCACCTGGAACACCGCCAGGAACGCCTTGCCCTCGGGCCGCGCATAGACCTCGTCGTCGACCAGCCCGTCCAGATGCAGATCGCCCTGGACCAGCGAGCGTTGCAGCAAACCGGAATTCGTGGCGATGCGGCGGAAGTCGCCATCACGCGTATCGACCAGCACATTCACAATCAGCTTGATGGCGCTGAACACCAGCAGCGCGGTCACGGCGCAGGCGACGGCGATCTTCAGATACGACGGCTGGCCACCTGTGCGCAAGCGCCGGGTCAGCAGCAGTTGCAGCACGACCAGGGCGGCCGCGATGCCGGACAGCGTGCGGCCGAAGAATTCGAGCTCTTCGATGTCGTGCGGCGTGGCGCGGCTGCCCACCACGTCCAGCAGGCGGGCGTTGAATCCCAATTCAAAGCTGAGGTAAATCACCGTCAGCACGATCAAGAAAAGAATCTGGCGAATCTGAGCTTGGCGCACGTCAATCCCTCAGATCAAGGCGAGTCGAGGTGATTTCCTCGTCAGGCAGATCCAGCTTGGCCGGCGTGCGCGATGCGCTGGCGCTGCGGGAAGAGGCTGCACCGGTGGCGGCGGCCGTCGGCGCATCGCCGCCCGGCACGCGTTGCGGTGGCGGCGGAATGACCCGGCCTGCGGATTGGGCGCTGGTCTGCATCGGCGCAGGCGCATCGGGCGTGGCCGAACGCGACGGCGCGGCAGATGGCGTTGACGTTCCCGGCTTGCCAGGCTTTCCCGATTTGCCCGATCGGCCCGATTTCGCGGCGGGCGCGGCCGGTGGCGGATACACCCCATACAGGCGCAGCGAATCCATGTACCCCGGCGGGTACAACGATTCGTCGGCAAAGGGCTTTGCGCGCGGGTTCATGCCCGCCACGGTCTTGACGTCGCCCCGGCGCATGCGGCCGTCCTGCGTGTAGACGAAACGCTCGATGACGGAGCCCTTCGGGAAGTCGAACGTCAACGCGCTGCGGTCGTCCTGCACCAGCACGGCGGGCCGGTCGCGGCAGTTGCCCAAGTCCCACGACAACACGTCGGACCCTTCAATCGCCAGCACGGTGTAGCGGTAGTCGCAGTTACGCCGCTGCGTTTCGATGACGACAACGGTGCGCGGCCCCACGTTCTCGGTACGCGCGATGCGGGCCGAATCCACGTTGTTCAACGGCACCACGCGCTGGTTGCCCGACAGCTTGACCGAGAAGTTCTTGCCCTCGCGGCGCAGCGTGCCCAGCCCCCCGTCCTGCAAGGGGAACTGGCCGATCTCGGTGCCGAACAAGGCGGCGGTATCCACGCCATAGACCAGCCCGCCCCGCGAATTGGTCTTGACCGCGCAGGCGCTCAGCGTCCCCAGCAACAGCAGCATGGTCGCAAGGCGCAGGAGCAGAGAACGGGAAAAGAACTGCGGAGACAAAGACGAACGGGATAAGGGCAGGCGCATCGACATCATCGTGGTGGCGGGAAATCCAGCGGCGGCAAGGCGCAATTTCCGTCAAAGCCCTGCAATGTATCGCAAAGTTACAGCGCAGGGCCAGGGCTGTTTCAATTCCGCCTTGCCGGTTTGGCCTTTATTGCGAGGCCGCTTGCTTGAGCTCCAGCGCGTCTTTCACCAACTCGCCAGCGCTGTGGCGGATGACCGACACGCAACGCGCCACGATGGCGCGCAGCAGCGCTTCGGCGGGCAAGGTGTCGGGCGCGGCCACAAAGCTTTCCAGCGAGGCCGACACGCGGCCGGCCTTGCCGCCACGGTCTTGTTGCAGGCTCAGCTTGACGGCCTTGCAGCGGTTGTTCACCGCGTTGATGACTTCCAGCAGCTGAACGCGGGTCATGCCCAGTTCCTCGGCGTCGACAAAGCTCGGGTAGACCAGGCGCAGGAATTCCGGGTCCGACTCGCTCAGGCTGAAGAACATGGTGCCCAGGTCGGGATAACGGAACTGCACGTCGCCGTCGTCGTCAACGCGGGCGACCAGGCCCAGTTCTTCTTGCACGACGGTCTGGTACAGGGCGGCAAGCGGGGTGGGGTTCGACATGATTGGACTCTCCGGGTGGATGGTTGGCGGCGGGAATTGCGCGCCCTTGTCCCCTGCTACGCGCCAGCCGCGAAAAGGTTCGAAAAATTTTTATCGAAAAATAAATCGAACCTTTTTCGCCGCCATGCATAGCTAGGGGTACAGGCACCCCGCCACCACTAATAAGGAAAGACCATGCAAGAAGCGAAAGAGCCGCGCGACGTACTGACCCAGGCCAAGGCGCACGGCGCCCGCTGGGCGTCCCTCTTCGTCCAGCGCGTGAACCGGGGCGACGCCGTGGGCGCCGTCCTGTTCCTGCTGGCCACCACAATGTTCTCGGTGATTTCCGTGCGCATGATGGGGTCGAACGCCAGCTTGAGCTTCTATGACCTGCTGCGTTTGCAGAATGGCGGCAACGTGCAGGGCGCAATGGCCGGTCAAGGCTCGGGCGCCGGTATCTATGCGCTGCTGTGGCTGCTGGCGGTTGTGGGCCCGCTGTTGCCGTCGCTGTTGAACCATCGCGCCGGCCGTCTGGGCTATTTCGCCCCGCTCGTGTTGTGGCTCATTGCGTTGGCCGGTGTGGTCTCGCAAGTGCGTGAAGTGATGAACGCCACGCGCCAGTTCGCCGGTTTCATGGGCAATTCGCGCGCCAGCCGCAACCTGGCGGGCGACATGGCGTCGAACCTGTGGAACAGCATGAGCTTCGGTTTTGGCTTCTACCTGTCGCTGGCGATCGTCATTGCGTTTACCGTCCGCGGCGTCGCCGTGCTTCGGCGCCGCGCTTGATTTTCCGCCCCTGCACGGCTAAGGTGCCGCAGCCCTCGCCCTGGAGGGCTGCGGCATTTTCCGCCGATGGGCTGACGTTCCGCGTCCAGTTCGACACCAAGAATCTGAACCATGAACACGCTCGATCCCAAGCGCTACGTCATCAACAACGTCGACGCGTTGCTGCGCATCATGCATGCCGACCCGCGCTACGCGCTGGAATTCCGCAACAAAGCCGAGCAGCACATCACGCTGAAGCTGCGCAAGAAGTTCTTCAACACCTCGCCGGAAGGCGTGGTGGACGCCTTCAATAATGCGCTGATGAAGTTCCTGCAAACGCGCACGTTCAAGGACGAAGGCTTCCAGCATGGCCAGCCGCCGGGCGGCTGGGCCGCGCATGAACTCGCGGTCAGCAAGCTGGGCGGCTACCTGTATCGGGGGTCGCTGCACGAGCTGATCCAGATGCATCGGCGCACCCGGCACGAAGTGCGATGGACCGGGGCGGACGGTGACGGCGGGCCCGACGACACTGCCTTCGACGACGCGGAAGACGTGGGCGACCCGTCGCCCTTTGCCGACCCCGCGCACGCCTACGAGCATCTGTCGCTCGTCAAGCGCATGCGCGACTGCCTGAACAAACTCAGCGATACCCTGCGCGCCACGATGTTCCTGTATCTGGACGAAGTCCCGATGGAGCAGATCGCCAAGCAGCAGGACCTGCACGTGCCTACCGTCAAGAGCCGCCTGCATGCCGCACGCAAGCTCGTGGCCGAGTGCACGCGCAAAGGAATGGACTGATCATGTCTGAAGACCGAGTGCTGTCCTATTTGTCGGGCGAGCTCGACGACGACGCCCGCCGCGCCTTCGAAGCCGACATGGCGCGCGACCCCGCGCTGCACGCCGAAGTCGAAGAATGGCGCACGCTGTCCCAGGCGCGCCAGCTGGCCCACAACGAAATCGGTCAGGCCGACCGCGACTCCGCGTTTCTGCGCGCGCTGGCCGAACGCCCGCAGCCTGCCCCCGCCGCGCCTTCGCGCGCGCGCCGGCTGTGGCAATGGCTGTGGCCCACGCCCGCCAGCCCGCTGATGCCGTTGGGCTGGGCGCTGGCCATCATGTTGTCGGTCATCGTGGTGCAACAAGCCCCGCTTGACGTCGCCGCGCCGGACGGCGTGCTGACGCGCGGCGGCGGCTCCTGCCCACGGCTTGTCGTGGACCTGCCTGACGCGCTGAGCGCCAAACAGCTGCGCAACACCTTGTCCCAGTACGACGTGTCGATTGTGGACGGCCCCGACGCCGATGGCCGCTACGTGCTGAGCGCCGCGCGCGAGTCCTCGTTGCAAGATGCCGCCCGCGCGCTGGGCGTGCTGTCCGCCACCCCCGGCCCGGCCGGCGTTTGCCCCCGTCCCTAAGGTCCGGCATGAAGACGAATCCGCTTCCGGTTGCGATGCCCTTGCCTATGCCTTGCTCTGTGCCTTTGACGCGCCGGCGGCTGCTTGCCGCCATGCTGGGCGCGGGGTTGTTGCCGCTGCATGCTGGCGTATTGGCCAACCCGGCCGGGGCAGACTCGCCCACACCCGCTCCCAAAGCCGCGCCGACACCCACCGCCGCCAAGCATCGCTACGCGCTTGTCATCGGCAACGCCCGCTACGCGGTGCCGGCCAACGCGCTGGTCAACCCGGTCAACGACGCGCGCTTGATTGCCGAGTCGCTGCGCAAGCGGCAATTCGACGTCACGCTGCTGACCGACCTGACCACGGCGCAAATGGAAGACGCCGTCGACGAATTCGCCACGCGCGCAACGGGCGCCGACCTTGCGCTGGTGTATTTCGCCGGCCACGCGGTGGCGGTGGACGACGTGAACTACCTGTTTGGCGTGGACCTGGCGTTGCCGTTGGGCGAAGTCCGCATCCGCACCGCGCAGCAAAGCTCACTGAGCCTGAAGCGGGTATCGCAAGCGATGCGCCGCGCCAACGTGCGCGCGCGGCTGATGGTGCTGGACGCCTGCCGCACGAACCTGACGCGCGGCGCGTCTTCGGCCGGGCTGGTCCACACCGTGCCGGCGGGAGGTGAACTGATCGCCTTCTCCACGCAGCCCGGCGCCACGGCCGAAGACGGCTTTGGCAACGACGGCCCGCGCCATAGCCCCTACGCGTATTACTTCGCGCAGGGCTTGGACGACCTGCCCGCCTCCGCCCCGGTCGAGAACTTCTTCAAGCAGCTGACGGGCGACGTGCAAGTCGCCACCGCTTACCGCCAGATTCCGCACTACGCCAGCAGCCTCGTCGGCACAGTCACGTTCACGACGCTGGCCGACGGGCAGACGCCCGCTGTGCCGGGCGGCAAACCCGGACAAGCCGGCCGCGGGCCGTCGCCCACGCTGGGCCGCGACTTGATCAAGGCGCGCATGAGCGCGTGGGAATTCGAAATTGAACGGGGCGCGAAGTACCTGGACGAGCCCCGCCTGGCCTCGCTGCAAGCGCGCGCCAAGGCTGGTGACGTCGTCGCCATGACCACGCTGGGCCTCATCGCCGAAAACGGCGAACACGTCGAGCAGGACTACAAGGCGGCGGCCCGCTGGTATCAACGCGCCGCCGACCAGGGCTTCGCACCCGCGCAAACGTACCTGGGCGAACTGACCGGCATGGGCCGGGGCGTACCCAAGAACTACAACGTGGCCGAGCGCCTGTTCCGCGAAGCCGCGGAAGCCGGCCACCGCCGCGCCGCGCTGGATCTGCTTGATGTGCGCGCGCGCATGGGCGAACCGATGGACCCGCGCGAATGGATGACCGTGTTGCAAGACGCCGCGCTCAACCCCCTGGGCATGCCCACGCCGGGCATGCCGCAGATCCAGGGGCTGCCCGATATGCCATGGATGCGCGCGCCGGTCATGCGTGCGCCCGGCCGGCCCTGAACTCGTCGGCGCGGCGCACTTCGGCTAGGATGGAGCACTTGTCCCGCCAAAGGAAACCGCCATGCCCTTGATGAAACATCTGGCCTGCGCCGCCGCCCTGGCCCTGTCGCTGCCCTTGGCCGCGCACGCCGAAACCGTCACCCTGCAAGCCGCCAGCGCCACGCCCAGCGCCGACCCGCACACCGGCGCCCGCGTCGTCGACGTGGCCTTGAAACCCGAAAGCCAAAAGGCCCTGGCCGACTTCACGCGCAACCGCGTGGGCAAACGCATTCAGCTGCGTTCGAATGGCGTGCTGCTTACGTCCGCCACCTTGCAAAGCCCGCTGGAAGGCGACAGCTTTCGCATCACGGCAGGCGAACACGGCTTTGCCGGCAAGAGCGCCGAAGACATCGCGCAAGGCATCATGAAAGACGGTGGCCTGACCGTGGACGACGAGAACACGGCCAAGTAGCCCTTGCAGTCAACGCTGGCAGGCGGGCAGCGGGTTCAGTTCGTGATTTCGAACAAGCCCGCCGCGCCCATGCCGCCACCCACGCACATCGTGACGACCGCGTAGCGCACGCCGCGCCGGCGGCCTTCGATCAGCGCATGCCCTGCCATGCGCGCGCCTGACATGCCGTAGGGGTGGCCAATGGCAATGGCGCCGCCGTTCACGTTCAATCGGTCGTCCGGAATGCCCAGCTGGTCGCGGCAGTACAGCACCTGGCAGGCAAACGCTTCATTCAATTCCCACAAGCCGATATCGTCGATCTTCAGGCCATGGCGCGCCAGCAAGCGCGGCACCGCAAGCACCGGGCCTATGCCCATTTCCTCGGGGCCGCAACCGGCGACCGCCATGCCTCGGTACGTGCCCAACGGCGTGAGTCCGCGCCGGCGCGCCTCGGCCGCGTCCATGATCACGCAGGCCGACGCGCCATCGGACAGCTGCGACGAATTGCCCGCCGTGATGTGTTCCCCGGTCTGAAGCCGCTGGCCGTTCTTGAACACCGGTTGCAGCTTCGCCAGACTTTCCAGCGACGTGTCCGGGCGGTTGCCTTCGTCACGCGCCAGGGTCACGGCTTGCGTGGACGTCTGGCCCGTGGCGCGATCAGTCACTTGCATCAGGACGGCAAGCGGCACGATCTCGTCATCGAAACGCCCCGCGGCTTGCGCCGCAGCGGTGCGCTGTTGCGAACGCAGCGCGTAGGCGTCTTGCGCGGCGCGCGGAATGCCATAGCGGCTGGCCACGATCTCGGCCGTTTCCAGCATGCTCATGAAAATTTCGGGTTGCTCGCGCATCAACGCATCATCAAACCAGCGGTGGCGGTTCATCGTGTCGTTCTGCACCAGCGAGATGGATTCCAGGCCGCCCGCCACCACGATGTCCATACCTTCTTGCGTGACTTGCCGCGCGGCCGTGGCAATGGCCATCAAGCCGGACGCGCACTGGCGGTCCAGCGTCATGGCGGCCACGTGCGCGGGCAAGCCGGCGCGCAATGCCGCCTGGCGCGCCACGTTCATGTGGGTCGTGCCTTGCTGCAGGGCCGCGCCCAGGATCACATCTTCCACCTCGCCGGGCGCAATGCCCGCGCGCGCCACCGCATGTGAAATCGCGTGGCCGCCCAAGGCAGGCGCGGTGGTGTCGTTGAACGCCCCGCGATAAGCGCGGCCAATCGGCGTGCGCGCGGTGGAAACGATGACGGCTTCTCTCATGATTGGGTCCTGTGACTTAGCGATGCCAGACGGTGTGGCTTTGTTCACGTGCGAATTGGGCGACGTAGTACGGCCCCAGGCCGCCCTTGCCGGTCATGCCTGAACCCTTCCAGCCGCAAAACGTCTGGATGCCCGGCCACGCGCCGGTCGTCGCGCCGCTGGCCCGGTTCACGTACAGCGCGCCGGCTTGGGCGCGATGCAGGAACAGGTCGATTTCGTCCTGCTCTTGCGCGTAGCAGCCCGCCGTCAGGCCGTAGTCGACGTTGTTGCCGTCGTCGATAGCGGCATGCAGATCGGTAAACGGCAGCACGGAGACGAAGGGCAGGAAGAGTTCCTTGCGATTCAAGCGGTGATCAGAGGGCAATCCGGCCGCCACCGCAGGACGCACGTAGTGGCCATAGGCCAGTTCGCCCGCGCTCAATCGGCGCCCCCCGGCCAGCAGCCGGCCCGCGGCGCTGACGTCTTCGCACGCCGTGCGGTAGCGCCGCCAGGCGGCTTCATCGATCAGCGGCCCCATGAACACGCTGCGGTCGCGCGGGTCGCCCACGGACACGGCTTCGGTCGCGGCGCACAGCCGTTCCAGGAAGGCGTCGTGCACGGACGCGTGCGCATAGACCTTCGAGCCCGCCGAACACTTTTGCCCTTGCAGCCCAAAGGCCGATCGCACAACGCCTTGCACGGCCACATCCAGATCGGCGCTGGCCGTGACGTAGGTGGGGTTCTTGCCGCCCATCTCAGCTATCACGGGCCGCGCATGGCGGCCTTGGGCCACGGTTTGCAGCAAGTCCATGCCCACTTCCAGGCTGCCGGTGAAGGCATAGCCGTCCACATCCGCGTGATGCGCCAGCATCGCACCGGTCTGCGCGCCGCCGAATACGCCATTCACGCAACCCGGCGGCACGCCCGCCGCATCGCAGGCGCTGAGCAGCAGCGCGCCCGTCAAGGCGGCGCGGGGCGACGGTTTGTAGACGACCGCATTGCCCGCCAGCAAGGCCGCGCACACCATGTTCACCGACAAGGCCAAGGGAAAATTGAAGGGCGCAATCACGGCGAAGACGCCATAAGGGCGCAACACATCGTGCGTGCTTTCATTGTCGAAGGCGCGCGCAAGCGGCTGGCGATAGCCGTCGCTGCGTTCGGCCTGATCGCAGTAATAGCGGATCAGGTCCACCGCTTCTTCGGCTTCGCCCAGCGCTTCCATGCGCGACTTGCCGATCTCGATCATCGTCGCCATGGCGAAGTCGTACTTGCGTTCAGACAGCACCATCGCCAAACGGCGCAACACGGCGATGCGCGCCGTCCAGCCCTGCCCGGCCCACGCGGGCTGCGCGTGGCGGGCGCAGGCGATGGCCTGGTCGACGGTGTCTGCGCCCGCGCTGGGAAAGCGGCCAATCAGCAGCCAGTGATCAATCGGCGAATACGATTCCTGCAACGGTTCGCCCGCCACCGCGCGGCCATCGAAGCGATGGCGGTAATCCAGGCCCAGCATGCGAGATTCAAAATCGGGCAGGCGCTGGTCCAGCACGTTGTGCACCGCTGAAAAGTCGGTATGGATGTTCGAGTACGTGACGCGAGGCAGGGTGTGGTCGATCACAGTCGCTCCCGAAGCGGCGTTCAGGCCGAGGCGCGCACCAGCGGTTCCAACGCGCGCCGCAAGGCCGGCGGCAATTCGACGGGCCGGCTGCTGGCGCGGTCGACATAGGCGTGCGTGTAGCTGCCTTGGGCGGCGGCGCTGTCGTCGTCGCCGCGGAACAGCGCAAATTCGTACGTCACGCTGGTGCGGCCCAGGCGGCCCACGCGCAGGCCCAGCACGACTCGGTCGGGGAATGACACCGGGCGGAAGTACGACGTCTGGCTGTGCACCACCAGGCCAATCACGTCGCTCTTTTCCAGGTCCAGCACGCCCAGCTCGACGAGTGTCTGGTTGACCGCCGTATCAAAGTACTCGTTGTAGACCACGTTATTCATGTGGCCGTAGACGTCGATATCGCGCAGCCGCGTGGTCATCGCCAGCACGCGCGAATAGTCGGCGCGCACGTGCGGCGCGGCGCGTTGGGGTTGGGCGTGGTCGCTCATGCGGCCTCCTGTGCGCGCTTCAAGATGCGCGCCACATGCGCCAGGCCTTCGGGCGGTTCGATGGGGCGGGACAGGCTGGCGATCTCGTCAAAATTCGCAGCGATGTTCTCCGGCGTGCGTTCACCTTCGGGGAAATACATGCCCTCGCTTTCGACAATGGCCAGGCGCGCGTAGGTGCCCGCGCCCGCCAGCAACGCCGTGCGGCTGGGCGCGCCCTCGCCCACCAGGAACAAAGCGGCGGGGGTAACGAACGCCGGGTCCAGCGCCCGCAGCGCATCGGCATCAAACATCTCGGCCGTCATGCGGGTGGCGGCGGTGGGCACCAGTGCGTTGACGTGGATGCCGTGCTTTTGCCCTTCGAGGTGYAGCACGTTCATCAAGCCCACAACGCCCGCCTTCGCCGCACCGTAGTTCGACTGGCCGAAGTTGCCGTACATGCCAGACGTGGAGGTCGTCATCAGGATGCGGCCGTAGCGCTGCTCGCGCATGATCGGCCACACGGCGCGCGCGCAATTCGCCGAGCCCAGCAGGTGCACGTCGATCACGGCGTTGAAGTCGTCGGCGCTCATCTTCGCGAAGGTCTTGTCGCGCAGGATGCCGGCGTTGTTGATCAGGATGTCGACGCGGCCCCAGGCGTTCATGGCGCGCGCCACCATGGCGTCCACGTTGGCGCTGTCGCACACGTTGCCGTCGTCAGCAATAGCCTGGCCGCCTGCGGCCACGATCTCGTCCACCACGGTTTGTGCGGCGCCGCCAAAGTCGTTGACCACAACCCGGCAGCCGCGCGCGGCCAGTTGCAGCGCATGGCTGCGGCCCAGGCCTTGGCCGGCGCCCGTCACGATGGCGACGCGTTCATCGAAGCGAATGCTCATGGAGTTCATCCTTGAAGAATGGTCATGGTGATCCAGTCGGCCACCAGCGCGGGGCGCGGGGCGCCCTCGATCTCGACGGTGACGGCGTACCGGGTCGTGAATTCTCGCGCGTTGCGCGGCGTGAATTCGCTCAACACGAAGCGGCCCCGCACGCGCGCGCCCACCGGCACTGGCGTCAGGAAGCGGACTTTGTCGAAACCGTAGTTGATGCCGATGGCGCCCTCGAACGCGGGCAACACTTTCTGGCTCAAGGCCGTCAACAGCGATAGCGACAAGAAGCCATGCGCGATGGGCCCGCCAAAGGCGCTTTCGCGTGCGGCGCGCGCCGGGTCCACATGGATGAACTGGTGGTCATCGGTGGCGTGGGCAAACAGATCCACCTGCGCCTGCGAAATGGTCACCCATTCCGATACGCCGATTTCCTGCGACACCTGATCGGCCAGGGCTTGGGGGCTTGCGGGAGCGTGAACAAGGTCTGTGGTCATGGGCTGCTGGGAGTCGAATGCGAGGGGGATGGCAGGCTAAAAGGCCAAAAACATACCGAGTAGTATAAACTTCGATTTTCTGATTTGTACAGCCATTCGGCCACACGGACGAGGCCGCACCCCACCACGCGTTCAAGCCAGGGGTTCGGCCATGTATTGGCGGGCAATTGGCTAAACTGGCGCTTTGCCGTAACGCATGGATGGAGGAAGGCGCATGAAGGGGGAACCTACGGTGACGGCTGCACGCGATGACGGCATGGGCAACATTGAACTGCTGACCGCGGCGGCTGAATGCTTCATGGAGCAAGGGTTCCACGCATCCAGCATCGACGACGTCGCCCGCCGGCTGGGGGCTACCAAGGGCCGCGTCTACCACTACTACCGGTCCAAGACCGATCTGTTCTTCGACGTGCACCGCGAAGGCATGCGGCGCAACTTCGAAGCCGTGCGCCCAGTCATGAAGGAAAAAGGCACGGCCGCCCACCGGCTGGCGCTGATGCTCAAGCACCACGCGCTGTCGATGATGGAGAACCTGGCGTTCGAGACCGTCGTGGTGCAAGGCGTGCATATGCATCGCCTGGGCGCGACCACCCCGGCTCAGCGCCAGACGCTGGCCGAACTGATGACCATCCGGGATGACTTCGAAGCGCTGTTCAAGCGCGTGGCGTACGAAGGCGTGGAAGATGGGTCGTTGGCTATTGACGACGTTTCCGTGGCGGTGAAGGCGGCGCTGGGCGCCATCAACTGGCTGGCCGTGTGGTACCGCCCGCGCCTGGGCGAAACGCGCGATGACCGCGAGATCCTGGCGGGCAAGGTGGTGCACACCATCATCGCGGGCTTGGGCACGCGCGGCTGAGGGCAACACGGCGCGCTTCTCGTCGAAGCGCGCCGCACACTATTGCTATCGCTTTCAGGCCAGCCGTTTCCGACCAGCCATTTCAAGTCAGCCGCTTTCTGGCCAGCCGCTTTCAGGCCAGCCGCTCACGACGCAACCGTATCCCCGCCGCGTCACGGTCCCACGTGCCATCGGCCAGCCCCTCGCTGCGCAGCACATGCTTTTGCAGCTTGCCGCTGGCGGTCTTCGGCAGTTCTTCCACCACCCGCACGTAGCGCGGCACCATGTAATGCGGCACGCGTTCGGCCAGCCAGTTCACCAGCGCGCCAGGCTCGATTTCCGCACCGTCCACCGCCGTCACCACCGCCAGCACTTCGTCTTCGCTATGTTCGCTGGGGACCGCCACGGCAACCGCTTCGCGCACGGCAGGGTGCGCGCAGATTTCTCCTTCCAGCTCGAACGACGAGATGTTCTCCCCACGCCGGCGGATGACGTCTTTCAGGCGGTCCACGAAAAAGAACGTGCCGTCTTCGTCGCGCCGGAACGCGTCGCCCGTGTGGAACCAGCCGTTGCGCATAGCGGCAGCGGTGGCCTCGGGGTTGCGGTAGTAGCCGGAGAACAGCGCCCAGGGCCGATGCGAGCGGATCAGCAGTTCACCCACCTGGCCGTCTGGCACCGCGCGGTCTTGCGCGTCGCCCACGCGCAGTTCAAACCAAGGGCGGGGCTTGCCGCAGCGCCCGGCTTCGGTGAGCCCGGGGCCCGCGCTTAACGGACTGGCGATTTCGGTCATGTTGTAGACCGTGTACAAGTCCACGCCAAAGCGCGTCTTGAACGCCGGCGCGTCTTCGCCGAAGGGCACGATGAACGCCTTCTTCAAGGTGTGCTCGTGGTCGCGCGGCGATGGCGGCTGCTTGAGCAAAAAGTTCGCCATCACGCCCAGCAGCAGCACCACCGTGCTCTCGGTGTCGCGGATGGCGTCCCAGAATTCGGCCGTGCGGAACTCCGGCACCATGGCGATCGAGCCGCCATAGGCCAGCATCGCGTACACGTACAGCGTGCTGCCGCAATGGAAGATAGGGCCCGCGATCATGCAGCGGTCATCCGGCGTGATGCAGTCAAACGCGTCCGGCCCCATGGTGTAGATCTGCACGTATGACGTGACGACGCCCTTGGACAGCCCGGTGGTGCCGGACGTGTACATGATGGATTGGGTATCCCAGGGTTCGATGGGCGTTTCGGTAGCCAACAAGTCCGCTCCCGGTTCGCCCGATGCATCCACCAGCGCGGCAAACGAAACGCCCGCGGGCGCCGCAGGGGGAGCTTCCCCTTCACCCGTCAGCAGCACGCGGCTAAGCGCCCCCGGCGACAGATCCTGCAAACGCCCGACCAGCGCGCGGTGCGCGAGCATCAGCTGCGCCTGCGCGTTGTCCAGCACATGTTCCAGCGGCCGGCCGCGCAAAGCGGTGTTCAGCGGCACATACACCGCGCCCAGGTAATTGATGGCAAACCAGTTGGTCAGCAGCTCTGGGCCGTTACCCATCCAGCACAGCACGCGGTCGCCCTGCTTGACGCCTTCGCGACGCAGCGTGGCCGCGCGGCGGCGAACCTGCGCCAGCGTTTGGGCATAGGTCCAAGTAGGTCCCCCATGGAAACGGACAAAGATTCTGTCCGGTATCTTTTTCGCCTGGCTTTCCAGCAGATAGCGCAACACGCACGCCTGGCGGTCGGGAACGGCCGCCCGAGCCTCGTCGTTCATCAACTGTCTCCTCGCTTTGTTATTTCGCTTATTTTTCATGACTTTTCCGCCGCCATCCAGCGCGGGCAGATGCGGACTTACCCGCACACCCCCCGCCAGACACCCCGCGGAGTCTTGCGACTTTCAACATACTTGGTAGTATATCCACGAAATAAACCTGAAGGACAGCGGATGAGCATGGTTTCAATCGAGCGCGATGACGGCGTGGCGGTGGTGCGTTACGACCGCGGCGGCAAGGCGAACGCGCTGAATCTGGCGGCTATCGAAGCGTTGATCGACGCCGCGCACGAACTGGCGCGCGATGACCGCATCCGCGCCGTGGTGCTGACAGGCACGCCCGCCATCTTCAGCGCGGGCATCGACCTGAAAGACCCTGCGCTCTGGCAGCAGGGCGACCCCCTGGCCACGCAACGCGCGCTGGCGCGTGGCGAAGCGCTGTGCCGCGCCTGGAGCGAACTGCCGCAGGTGACCATCGCCGCCATCGAGGGCGCGGCGGTGGGCGGTGGTGCGGTGCTGGCGCTGGCGTGCGACTGGCGCGTGCTGGGCGCCGATGCGTTTCTGCGTTTGCCGGAAGTGCGCCTGGGGCTGCCGCTGGCCTGGGGCGGGCTGCCGCGCCTGGCCAGCCTGGTCGGCCCGGCACGCGCGAAGCGGGCGCTGTTCACGGACTTGCAGCTGGATGCCGCCACGGCTGAAGCGTGGGGCCTGGCTGACGGCGTCGCCCCCAAAGGCGAAGTCGTTCACGCCGCGACGGCACTGGCGCGGGACGCCGCCGCCTGCCCGACGCTGGCGTTGCGCCTGACCAAGCGCGCCATCGACGCGCAATTCGACGCGAGCCCACACGCGCACGCGCAGACCGATCAATTCCTGTTGTGCCATTTGCTGTCCCCCGCTGCGGCGGTGTAGCGCCACCTTGTAGCTCCCACTTTTAGATACGCCATTCAGACCCGATCAAAACGGGCACCCATCCTGGAGGAAAGACATGAAACCACTGCTTAGCGCCCTGCTTGTGGCCGGCGCCTTCGCGCTGCCGGCTGCGCACGCGCAATCCGACAAGCCCATCCGCATCGGTGTTCTGACCGACCTGTCCGGCATGAACGCCGACCTGTCTGGCCCGGGCTCGGTGGAAGCCGCCCGCATGGCGGTGGAGGACTTCGGGCCAACCGTACTGGGCCGCAAGATCGAAGTCATCGTCAGCGATCACCAGAACAAAGCGGACGTGGGTTCGGCCACCGCGCGCCGCTGGATCGACCAGGACAACGTGAAGGCCATCGTAGATGTGCCGACGTCTTCCGTCGCGCTGGCCGTGCAAGAGATCACGCGCACCGCCAACATCGCGTTCCTGGCATCCACCGCCGGCACGTCGGACCTGACGGGCAAGGCGTGTTCGGCGTCAACCGCGCAATGGACCTACGACACCTACGCACTGGCCAACGGCACCGGCCGTGCGCTGACCGAATCCGGCATCAAGAAGTGGTACTTCCTGACGGCCGACTACGCGTTCGGCCACGCCTTGCAGGCCGACACGGAAAACGCCGTGAAGCAAGCGGGCGGGCAGACCTTGGGCGCCGTCAAACACCCCCGCGCCTCGAACGATTTTTCGTCGTTCCTGCTGCAAGCTCAGGCCTCAAAAGCCGAGATCGTGGCGCTGGCCAATTCGTCGGGCGACACCACCATGGCGATCAAGCAAGCCAATGAATTCGGCCTGATCAAAGGCGGCCAGAAGCTGGCCGGCCTGCTGATGTTCATTACGGATGTCGATGGCGTGGGGCTGGACCAGGCGCAAGGGCTGGTGCTGACGACCGGCTTTTACTGGGACATGGACGACCGCACGCGCGACTGGAGCAAGCGCTACGCCGAACGCATGAAGGGCCGCGTGCCGACGATGGCGCAAGCGGGTGTGTATTCGTCGGTGCTGACCTTTCTGAAGGGCGTGAAGGAAAGCGGCAAGCTGGAAGGCGATGCGGTGATGAAGCAGATTCGCGGCATGAAGATCGACGACATGTTCGCGCGTAATGCCTATCTGCGCGAAGATGGCCGGCTGGTGCACGATATGTACCTGGTCGAAGTGAAGAAGCCGTCGGAATCCAAAGCGCGCTGGGACTACTACAAGATTCTGCGCACCATCCCCGGCGACAACGCGTTCCGCCCGCTGAACCAGGGCGGCTGCCCGTTGTTGGCTGCGAAGTAACCTTTCGCTCGCGCACCCAACAAAAGGCCGGCCCGTGCAAACGGTGTCGGCCTTTTGCTGGGCGCGCACCATCGTTTGGCGCCGTGCGCGCCGCGCCCATCGCCCTTAATCTAATCGTCAAATCCTCCACGCATTCAGCTGACTGTCATTAACCTTTCATTTGCGACTTCTAGCATTGCTCGTCCCTTCAAGGCACAGCCCCCAAGCCAGGAATCCAAATGAGCAAATCCATTTCCGACAAGACCGTCCGCAACCCCAGCCAGAACAGCCCGTTCAGCGACATTCTGGAAAAAAACATGTCGCGCCGAATGGTGATGCGTGGCGGTCTGGCGGCCGCCTTCGCCACCATGACGACGCTGGGCCTGGCGGGCTGTAACAGCAGCGACGACGATGACGACATCTCGGGCGGCGACACGCCGCCGACGCAACCGCCTGAAGTGCCCGGTGGCGGCACCGAGCCGCCCGCCGCGCTGAAGCTGGGTTTCGAATCGCTGCCCAACTCGATGACCGACGGCTGCGTCGTGCCCAACGGCTACGTCGCCCACGTGTTCGCGCCTTGGGGCACGCCGCTGAACGACAACGCCCTGCCCTGGGACCAGAACGGCAACAACTCGTCGAACGACCTGCTCAACTCGATGGGCATGCATCACGACGGCATGCACTTCTTCCCGATTGAAGGCAGCTCCACCGAAGGCCTGCTCGCCATCAACCACGAATACATCGACCCGGCTGCGCTGCATCCGAACGGCCCGACCACGGTTGCCGGCAAGCGCCCCGCCGAAGAAGTGCGCAAGGAAATCAACGCGCACGGCGTGGCCATCGTCCACGTGCGCCGCGAGAACGGCCGCTGGAACATCGTCAACAATTCGCGCTTCAACCGCCGCTTCACGTCGGCCACCGCCATGAAAATTGCCGGCCCCATCGCCGGCACCGACTGGGTCAAGACGCCGTTCTCGCCCAACGGCACGCAAGTGCGCGGCACCAACAACAACTGCGGCAACGGCTACACGCCGTGGGGCACCTACATCACCGCCGAAGAAAACTGGGCGGCCTGCTTCGTGAACACCGGCACGCGCCCTGCGCACCAGCTCCGCGTGGGCGTGTCCGCAGGCCCCGCCGGCCGCTACCAATGGGAAACCGCGCAAGGCGATCCGTCGGAAGTACTGGGCGAATTCGCGCGCTTCAACGTCACGGAAACGGGCGCCAGCGCCACGCAAGACTGGCGCAATGAAGTCAACGGCTTCGGCTACCTGGTTGAGATCGACCCCTACGACCCCGCCAGCATCGCCACCAAGCGCACGTCGATGGGCCGCTTCGCCCACGAAGGCTGCGCCTACAGCAAGCCCGAAGCCGGCAAGCCGCTGGCCTTCTACAGCGGCGACGATTCGCGCTTTGAATACATCTACCGTTTCGTGTCCGAAGCCGTGTGGGACCCGAAGGACGCCGAGCGCACCGACCGCCTGGCCGTGGGCGCCAAGTACCTGGACAAGGGCACGCTCTACGTCGCGCGCTTCAACGAAGACGGCACTGGCGAATGGCTGCCGTTGATTGGCGCCACGAAGGGCACGGGCGGACGCACGCTGGCCGATGAATTCGGCAGCCTGGACGCCATCCTGATCAACACGCGCGGCGCCGCCGACTTCGTGGGCGCCACCCCGATGGACCGCCCCGAGTGGACGGCCACGCACCCGACCAACGGCGACATCTACCTGACGCTGACGAACAACAGCAGCCGCAACGCCACCAGCGGCACCAACCCGCCCAACCCGCGCCTGAACAACGTCAACGGCCACATCATCCGCTGGCACGACGAAGCCGGCTCGACCCAATTCGAGTGGGACATCTTCGTCTTCGGTTCGAACGCCGCCGCCAACGCCGACACCAACCGCTCGGGCCTGACCACGCTGAACCAGCTGGCCAGCCCCGACGGCCTGGGCTTCGACCCCCGCGGCATCCTGTGGATTCAAACCGACAACGGCATTGATGGCGGCCGCAACAACGACGTGGCCCGCGCCACCAACGACCAGATGCTGGCCGTGATCCCCGGATCGCTGGCCGACAGCACCGGCACCGGCCCGGCCATCAACGCGTCCAACCAGGCCGACCTGCGCCGCTTCTTCGTTGGCCCCAACGAAGCTGAAGTTACCGGTTTCGCCTTCACGCCGGACTACACCAGCATCTTCCTGAACATCCAGCACCCGGTGAACTGGCCGGCGTACGGCACGGATGACGCCACCGTTGCAAGCACGGGCACCGTTCGCCCGCGTTCATCCACGGTGGTGATCCAGCGCGCCGATGGCGGGCCGATCGGGGTGTAACCCACACGGCCACCGTTCAGAAAGAGAAGCCGCCGCAAGGCGGCTTCTCTTTGGACGCGGCGCCGGGGGTTCCGCTGCGATCCGCCGCGATCTGTGCCACGCGATTCGAACCGGGCCAGCCGCCTGGCGCCGGGGTCACACGCCACCGTGGTAACGCACCACCGTGTATCGTTCGCCTATCCGTTTTCCTGACCTCTACATCCCCTATGACTCCAGACCAACAACTCCTGCACGCGGCAAGCAAGAACGACACCGCGGCCATCGAACAGG
Organism: Achromobacter sp. 01N37; assembly: GCF_056399725.1. Lineage (NCBI taxonomy): Bacteria > Pseudomonadati > Pseudomonadota > Betaproteobacteria > Burkholderiales > Alcaligenaceae > Achromobacter > Achromobacter sp. 01N37. The sequence continues at coordinate 23,663 of NZ_JBFTRX010000013.1, read as the reverse complement.
CGCTGGCGCTGGGCGCGTCCGTGAACACCCGCAACGACTTCGGCGGCACCGCGCTGTTCTGCGCCGCCACAGACGGCGCGGCCGATGCCGCCCGCATCCTGCTCGCGCACGGCGCCAGCCTATCCAGCCGCGCCGGCCACGGGCTGACCGCCCTGCATCAAGCGGCAAGCTGGGACCGCGAAGCCGTGGTCGCCTTGCTGCTGGAGGCAGGCGCCGACGTCGACGCCGTCATGGATGACGGGGGCACGCCCTTGATGGCTGCCGCGGCGCGCGGCAATCTGAAGATCGCGCAACTGCTGCTCGCCCATGGCGCCCAAGCAGACCTGCGTGACAACGAAGGCTGGAACGCCTGGGCCTGGGCTACCGAAAAAGGCGCCGAAGAACTTGCCGATCTTCTGGAAGAGGCAGGCGCCGAACCTGCGTTTCCGGGGGAGTAAACGGAAAGCCGGAGCCTCGGATCCACATGCAGATATTTACATTCGAGGCGAACAAAAGCTGATCCGTTTTTGAATCTCGGGGGCATGAGGGGTAAGCACTTATTCGGTACAATGGCATATCCCATACGTATATCCCCAGGAGATCAACATGGAACAAGGCTCCATCTTCAAGAGCAATCGCAGCCAGGCCGTGCGGCTGCCTAAAGCAGCCGCTTTTCCTGACGACGTCACGCGCGTGGATATTGTGACGGTCGGCCGCGCGCGACTCTTGGTCCCCGCTGGGGAATCCTGGGACACCTGGTTTGCCGGCGATTCAGTGACGCCGGACTTTTCTAATGATCGCGATCAACCCGCAGATCAAAGGCGCGAGGACTTGTAATGCTCAAGTTCATGCTCGACACGAACATCTGCATCTTCACTATCAAGAACAAGCCAGACGTGGTTCGGCAGGCATTCAACCAACGACACGCGCAACTCTGCGTCAGCGCAATTACTGCGATGGAACTCGCCTATGGCGCCGAAAAATCGGCAGCTGTTGCACGCAATCAAGCCGTTGTTGAGGGCTTTCTGGCGCGACTGGATGTTCTTGACTATGACTTGGCCGCAGCAGACAGCACGGGGCAACTACGCGCAGAGCTGGCCCGAGCAGGGACTCCTATCGGACCTTATGACGGAATGATTGCCGGGCACGCGCGTTCTCGGGGTTTGATTCTTGTCACGAACAACACGCGTGAGTTCGCTCGCGTGCCAGGACTGCGTCTGGAAGATTGGACCTGACATCGAACCATTAACCCGTAGCCTTCGCGCATTTTCTTTGTATTAATCGCGCATGATTAAACAGTCCGATTGAATATCAATCAGATAATCTCTAAATAATAAATTTCGTCGAAATTGATTTAAAAAAAGATAATCTTCGTTGACCGCCACCCATCGATTAAGTAATCTTCAAATGTGAGTTAAAGCTCACTATATTTACAAAGCTACCCTCATCCTTAGTACGATTAGGAGCTCGACCATGAAGAAGCAGCTTTTGATGATTGGCCTTATCGGTTCGATGGCCTTTTCGGGGGCCAGCATTGCGGCCGATGCAAAGAAGCCACTCGCCTTGTGGGATTGCCAGGATTTCCTGGGCGTCCAAGAAAGCTATCGGCCCATCGTCGTCAGCTACGCTGAAGCCCTCAACCACAAGGGCAAGCCCGAAGACGCCGTTCTCAATGTCGAAGGCATCACCACCAAGACCCCGCTTTTGGTTAAGCACTGCACTGAAAATCCGAAAATCAAACTGCGCGACGCACTCGTCGGCATGAATAAGCAGTAATCGCTACGGGCCTCACCTGGAACTTGCGTGACAGGTGGGGCCAAACCTCTCTGCATAGGCCGCTCTTTGCGGTCTTTTTTGTGCGCTTAAGCGCGGATGACCAATCGACGCGCCTGCATTGCGCGCAACGCCGCACACACGACAACCGCCACGCCGCACATCAACAGGAAATAGAACAACGCAGGGTCAGATCCCCCCGCCTTTCCTGACAAGTCGCGAAATTTCGCCACCACGGTAATGCCCAGCAACTGGCCGAACTGTTTGGATAGCGTTGCAATGGAAGAGGCATCCCCGGATCGCTCCGCCGGGAAGATGCTCATGATGACTGCCGTGACCGATGCATTGGCAAAGCCGTAGCAAAGGCCGGCAAACGCAAGTGCGGATATCGCCCAAGGAAGCGACGCATTGCGCTCGGCGATGTAGGCCACGCTTCCCAAGCCAAGGATCGAAAGTCCGGCGAGCAAGAAGGCCAGGTTGGATCTTTTGGAGGCCAGCAACGGCTCCGTGATGAAGCACGCGAGAAAGCCGGCCGCCGCCATCGGCAGACAGCCCAGTCCAAATACCAACCCGCTTTGGCGCAAGTCGACCTGAATGAAATAGGATGCCCACAGCATCGAACCGACGATAGCCGCGAACGTGAACACGCCCACGCATACCTGCGGCGCCATCGCAAACCCACGCATCCACGTGTCTGGCCGCAACGCGGCTTCGCGTTTGACAAGCAGCCAGAGGATGAGCGCGGCGGCCAGCGCATAGCAAAGCAGGGCCCAGTCATACTGGCCTACAAAATACGCAACCGCCGCAAGCATGGCGGCCACCGCCAGCTCACCCAGAATCGAAGGCTTGCGTGCCGTGCTTTGCGGCGCGGCCTTCTCACGAATCCGGAAGCCGACAAAGACGATGGGAATCGTGGCAAGCGCGGTCACCCAGAAGATGGACCGCCAGCCCCAGGCATCCAACAGCATGCCGCCCAACACGGGTGACAGACCAAAACCCGCCATCCCGGCGGCGGACCAGATACTCATTGCCGCCGCTAATTTGCTGGGTGGCGTGTGAGAGCGCAACAGCACGAGCGCGGATGGCGACAATAACGCGGCGAATGCGCCTTGAACAAAACGCAGGCCGATCAGTAGCGCTTCCGAGCCGACCAGCGAACAAAAGATTGACGTGACGGCGAACCCCGTCATGCTCAACAGGAAAATTCGGCGTGCACCAAGGCGGTCGCACAGCGCGCCGCCGGGCCGCAAACCGGCAATCCGCGCCAACAGATAGCCCGAGATAATCCACTGCACTTGCGCGGCAGTGAAGTGCAGGTCAGCAGCGATATGCGGCAGCGCAAGGCTTACCGCGCCGCCCATCGACGCGCCAACATACGTCGCCGCCGCAGCGCCGGCGACCACCAGTTTCTCGCTGGCGCTTAACCGAGGGGTGGGCGGCGTTTGGGTCATCGGCGTCCTTGATCACCCACGGCGGTCAGGTCATGCGGCATACAGGTTGTATCCCATCGCCTTCGCCACAGCCGCCACCATCAGTTGCCCTCTGACGCTGTTGCCCACGGGGTCCAAAGGCGGCGAGAACGCAGCGATTCCCATCTTGCCTGGCACAACGGCAAGAATGCCGCCGCCAACGCCACTCTTTGCCGGCAGGCCAACCGTATAGGCCCAATCGCCAGAGCTGCCGTACATGCCTTCCATGGTCATTTCCGCCAGAAGAAATGGGGCATTGGCCGCCGTAAGAACACGTTCTTTGGTGATGGGATTGACGCCCTTGCCAGCAATCGTGGCGCCCATCGTCGCCAACTGCACGGTGGATACCAGCGTTGAGCACTGACGCGTATAAACGTCGCACGCCTCCATGGGGTCGCAGTACATGGCGTCGGCCGAATACAGCAGCCAGGCAATCGCGCGATTGTGGAAATTCGTGCTTTGCTCGGATTGGTTGACGTCGTGCGACATCTCAAGCTTTGCGCCGGCAAGCCGCGACTGCATGTCGAGGATGCGCGTCCAGCGTTCTTCAACGGAACTTGCCTTGATGACGCTAGTCGTCGACATCGCGCCGGCGTTGACCAACGGAGACAAAGGCTTGTCGCCATGCAATTCCAATGCAATGACCGAATTGAATGGCAGCCCGGTCGGGTCCGCGCCTATCTTTTCCTGTACGGCGTCCGGCCCCACATCCTCCAAGGCCAGCGCCAGTGTGCAGACTTTGGAAATTGACTCGATAGCGAACGGATAGTCTGTGTCGCCAGCGGCGAAGACGTCGCCGTCGACGGTCACGACCACAACGCCTGACAGGTCGGACGGCACCTTTGCCAGGTAGGGAATGTAGTCAGCGTTGGCGCCGCCCGGCGCCGCATGATGTTGAGCGTAGGCAGCATCAACCGCCGCCTTCAGCGTATTGAGATCAATAGCCATGAGAATCTCCGGCGATAACCGGGAAATCCGTTGAGCGGATTTCCCGGCTTCGCTTATCAGGATCTGGAGGAAGGCGAGGTGGCCGAGCCGCTTGCCGCAGGCGAAGCGCTGCTTGTAGCCACGGGCGTACCCGTCACCGTTGTGCTGGGTACCGTCTGTTTTGCCTGCCAGGTGAACGGCGCAAAATCACTGTCCTCATCACGCCAGCCGGGCTTGCGCACCATGTAGATCAAGAACGGAATGATGCAGAAGAAGACGGTCAAGCCCACCAGTATTTCAACGTACGTGGAGGGGCTGCCCACGGAGATCTGACTGGGCGGAATGAAGCTGAAGACGAACGCCAGCAACGAACCGACGAATCCGGCGCCACCGATGATGTACATGCCCATGTCCCCGCCCGGTATGCGGTAAGGCCGCGGACGGTCGGGCTGGCTGCGGCGCAGATAAATTGCCGCGGAGAACATCAACAGGTACATCACCAGGTAGAGGATGACCGTCAGCTGGCTCAGCATCTGGTACACCGCCTGCACCGAAGGCAACACCACGAACAGCGTCGCCAACAGGCTTACGATGACCGCCTGAAGCAACAGGATGTGCGTGGCCATGCCGTGCGCATTGGTGTGCTGCCACCACCGCGGCAAGTAGCCCGCCTTGGCCACCACCAACAAGCCGGACGATGGGCCAGCCACCCAGGTCACCACACCCGCAAGCACCCCAATGGCCAAGGCCACGGCGACGACGGGTCCCAGCCAGGCCACGCCAGCCCACTTGAACATGTCGTTGTAGGCCACCAGCAGACTCTGTGTCAGGTTGATGTCTGATTGAGGGATGACAAACGCAATCGCCAGCGTACCCAACACGAAGATCAGCACCGTGCCTACCGCCGACAGCATGATGGCGATGGGGTAATTGCGTTTCGGGTTATCGACTTCCTGGACGTGGATGGCGTTCATTTCCATGCCGGCATAAAACAGGAAGATGCTTGCCGCCAGCACGATGTTGTCAAAGTTGGTGAAGTCGGGAATCACCTCACCCCAAGACAACTTGATTTGCGGCGTGTTGCCCGCAAACAGATACGAGAACCCCAGCACGATGAGGATAATCGCCGGAATGATGGTGCCGACTATCCCCCCCCACTTGGAGACCTTTGCAAAAGTCTCCACGCCACGGAACGCAATGAATGTGGCTAGCCAATAGATGCCGAGCACGATGGCCAGGATGAAGTACTTGTTGGCGGACAGTGCTTCATCCCATCGCTGGTCTGGCCCGATGAACGCCAGCGATACCGCCCCGAACGTGAGCGCGGTAGGAAACCAGACGGTGACCTCGACCCACAACATGAACATGGCGAGGAAGGCCAGGCGTGGCCCGAAGGCCTCGCCCACCCAGCGGAAGATCCCGCCTTTCTCGGACCATCCCGTTGCCAGTTCAGCTGCAACCAGCGAGACGGGAATCAGGAAAAATACCGCAGCAAAGAGGTAGTAGAAGATGGAGCTCAAACCGTATTCGGCTTCTGCCGGCAAACCACGCAGGCTGACCACCGCGACGATGTTCATGATCGCGACGGTGCCGATTCCGAGTTTTTTGAGCGAAGGCTTGCTCACCGCTTTGTTTGGAAGCGAGTCAGGCATAGATCATTCCCCCAGAATGGAGATCTATTGACGATCGGATGGGAAAGCTTCAGACCACGTTCAGGTGTGGTTGAACCCTTCTTCACTGGCGACGCCGTGCAAGGACGGGTGCTCAGCCAGATAGGCCAGTGCGCCCTTCATGTCCTCGATCAGCAACGCTGCGAAATCCATCTCGAACCCGCGCCGGCACATGATGCGCATCACGACGGTGTCAGACATCTTCCCGTTCAGTGCGAATGCCGGCACTTGCCATCCCCGAAGCCGTAAGCGCTCGGACAAGTCGTACAGCGTGTACCCGATCTTTGCGCCTTCCTTGATCTTGAAGCACACAGCGGGAATGCCCTCTTTCGGATCGCCGCTGCAGATCATCTCGTAAGGCCCCAGCTTGGCGACTTCTTGCGCGATGTAAGACGCGACCTGATAAAGCGCGGTCTGCACTTTGGTATAGCCTTCACGGCCCAGGCGCAGAAATTCGTAGTACTGGGCAATGACTTGCCCCGCAGGCCGGGAAAAGTTGATGGCGAAGGTGCCCACCTGCCCGCCCAGGTAGTCCACGTTGAACACGAGTTCGTTGGGCAGCGCCGCGGCGTCGCGCCAGATGACCCAGCCGCAGCCTAGCGGCGCCAGGCCGAACTTGTGACCCGATGAGCTGATGGATTTCACGCGGGGCAGGCGGAAGTCCCAAACGATGTCAGGCGCGACAAACGGTGCAAGAAAGCCGCCGCTTGCGGCGTCGATATGCATGTCGATGTCCCAGCCCTTGTCCTTGTGCAGCTTGTCCAGCGCCTCGTGCAGGGCCAGCGGAAACTCGTAGTTGCCGGTGTACGTCACGCCGAACGTGGGCACGACGCCAATGGTGTTTTCGTCGCAGGCGGCGATCATGCGCTCGGGGTCCATGAACAGCTTGCCGGGCTCCATCGGGATTTCGCGGATCTCGACATCCCAGTAGCGCGCAAATTTGTGCCAACACACTTGCACGGGACCACAAACAAAATTGGGCTTGTCGGTAGGCTTGCCGGCGGCCTGCATACGCTTGCGCCAGCGCCACTTCATGGCCATTCCGCCCAGCATGCATGCCTCGGACGAACCAATGGTGTTGGTGCCGACCGCCTGGCCGTTCGCGGGCGTCGGGGCATTCCAGAGGTCCGCCATCATGTTCACGCAGCGCAAATCGATGGCGGCCGACTGCGGATATTCTTCCTTGTCGATCCAGTTTTTGTTGATCGACAGATCCATCAGCTTGTGGACGTTTTCATCGTCCCAAGTCTGGCAAAAAGTCGCCAGATTCTGACGTGCATTTCCGTCAAGATACAGTTCGTCGGTGATGATCTGGTATGCAACGTCTTCCCGCATCTGGCCTTTGGGAAAGACCTTTGATTCCGCGACGTGCCCCATGACTTCCGAGCCAAAACGGGAATCGAGGGAATCGGACAGGCCCGGAACGGGCGGCTTATCTTGCATGGTCTACCTCTCTTGCGATCTTCGTTGAAACAAGCACTAAACAGTGCAGCGAACTACCCGAAAATTTGAAGATGGTGTGCGGTCATGCAATCCCCCGTATCCGAGCTGGGGATTAATCCTGTAGGCGGTGCAACGCGGGCGCCGCGACAGCTGAAATGTAAGTAGTTACGTGAGCTGACAGGAAGATTACAGAGAGATTCTAAGCAAGCTGGATAATATTTTTACTAATTGTTGTGTCTGTTTAATACAATCGTTCCAAATAGTTTAGTTCCGAAATTATGAACTTAAACTGTGTATGATTTTTTCGCCCTTTCAGGCGGTTTGATAATCGAAGGACACCCATGCAAAAGCGTGATTCGCACTTCCTCAAGCCGCCAATTGGCTTGCTCTTGTCCGTCGGGCTCGTTACGCTCGCGCCGCTCGCCGTGGCAAATAACAGTTTGCCGGCACTGATGCAGGTGCCGGCAGATAACTCAATCGCGTGGAATGCGCCTGCGAACGGGCACATTACCTATGTGTGCCAAACCAGCCGTACGGATGGCGCCAAGCTTGCCTGGATAATCAAATCCGCCTCGGCCACGCTAGGCAATTCAAGCGAACGCCTCAGTGGCACCTACACCAGCCCGCCAGAAACCTGGAAAAGTGCTGACGGGTCGGCATTGACGGGAATGGAAATCGTGCGCGCGCACGCCGGCGCCGACCGGCTATATGACCAATTGGTCCTCGCCAATCCGTCCGTGGGCGTGGGAGTACTGACAGGCGTCACGTACATTCAAAGACTCGTCAGCGCAGGCGGAGCGCCTCCTCAAACACCGTGCGCGAATTCGAACGTTGGCGAGCAAGTCAAAGTGGCGTATCAGGCAAATTACGTTTTCTGGAAGCCAAACTAGGTTTCACAAAGTGCGTGGCCGGCCCCGCTTCGCGAGCGCCCATACCGGGCGGAGTAAAATCCGCTCCCCATGCGCTTTTCAGACTTCGACCTACGCCTTGCGGCCCTTGGCGCCCAGCCCGCTCATCGCGGCCGGGTCGTGCGCGCCTGGCTGAGCGGGCAAGCGTTCGACAGCGACACATGGCGGCGGCGCTTCGACAACTTCCTGCCGCTGGCGGTGCGTGACGCGCTGCCCGCGCTGGCGATGGAACTGGACGGCCTTGCCCGCATCCACGCCGAACACGCTGGCAACGATGGTTCGCGCCTGCTGCTTTCACTGGCCGACAGCCAGATGGTGGAAAGCGTGCTGCTGCCGCGCGACGGGCTCTGTGTGTCTACCCAGGTCGGCTGCGCGGTGGGCTGTCTTTTTTGCATGACGGGCAAGAGCGGCCTGATCCGCCAGGTCACCAGCATGGAAATCCTTGCCCAGTTTGTGATGGCGCGGCGTCTGCGCGCGGTGAAGAAAGTGGTCTTCATGGGCATGGGCGAACCGGCGCACAACCTGGCCAACGTGCTCGAAGCCATCGACCTGCTTGGCACGGAAGGCAACATCGGCCACAAGAACCTGGTCTTCTCCACCGTCGGTGACCGGCGCGTGTTCGAGGCCTTGCCGCAGCAACGCGTGAAGCCCGCGCTGGCGCTGTCGCTACATACGACCAAGGCCGATCTGCGCCGGCACCTGCTGCCACGCGCGCCGCACATCTCGCCGGAAGAACTGGTCGAGCTGGGTGAAACCTATGCCCGCGATACCGGCTACCCGGTGCAGTACCAGTGGACGCTGCTCAAGGGCGTCAACGACGGTGACGACGAACTCGACGCGATCCCGCGCCTGCTCAAGGGCAAGTTCGGCGTGCTCAACGTCATTCCCTTCAATAGCCTGGAGGGAGATGACTACGAGCGACCCGATACCGAACGCATCCGCGAGATTGTCCGCACCCTGCACCGCCGCGGCGTGCTGACCAAGGTAAGGAACAGCGCGGGGCAGGACGTGGAAGGCGGTTGTGGCCAGCTGCGGGCCCGGGCCGTGGGTGCCGAGCAAGTGATCGAGCTGCGCCGCTGATAGGGTGGGAGGAGACGGGAAGCCGTTTAGCGCTTCCTTCCCTTTAGCGCTTCCGCGTTTAGGGCTTCCGATTAGCGCTTCCGTTTAGGGCTTCGGTTTAGCGCTTCCCTTTAGCTCTTCTGTTTAGGGCTTCCTTCCCTTTGGCGCTTCCCTTTGGGACGTTGCCCGCAATCAACAATGGAAGCGCAAACGCAAAAAAGCCGGCCCGCTTGCGCGATACCGGCTTTCAGCTAAAAGTGTCGGGAAACACTTTCAAAAATTCGACCACATCAAGTGGTCGGGGCGAGAGGATTCGAACCTCCGACTCCTGCGTCCCGAACGCAGTACTCTACCAGGCTGAGCTACGCCCCGAGTCTTACTACTGGAGTATCACTGCTGAGATATTGCTACCCCGAGCACTTCCACTCTAACTACCTGCTCGGCTACGCTCAGTGCAACCAAACATCTTTCGCTGATGACTTTTGTTGATGAACTTGCTAATCAACAGCGATCGCTATTAGAACCTAAATTCAGTTTTTTTGAAAATCGGGTTTTTCAACCGAACTTCCAAACCCTGAATCAGTGCGCCCTCGGGCTTTTCAGCCCAGTTCGCGTTAGCGATCTCTATTCACCGCGAAAGCGCAGAATTCTAACAGAGAATTCAGGAAAGGGGAAACGGGGTAGATCGACAGGGCTTCGCGGGCACGGTCGGCTTCGGCCACGGCGGCCTGACGGGCGTGTTCCAACGCGTCCGTGGCTTGAATAGCGGCAGCCACGGCGGCGAAGTCGGCGTCGCCAGTCTTGATGGCGTCGCGGATCAATTGCTGTTGTTCCGGGGTGCCCACTTCCATCACGCGGATCAGCGGCAGGGTCGGCTTGCCTTCGCGCAGGTCATCGCCCACGTTCTTGCCAAGCGCGGCGGCGTCGCCGCTGTAGTCCAGCACGTCGTCCACCAATTGGAAGGCGGTGCCGACGTGGCGGCCGTAGGCGGCGGCGGCGGCTTCCTGCTCGGGGGTGGCGCCCGCCAGCACGGCGCCGACTTGGGCGGCGGCTTCGAACAGCTTGGCGGTCTTGTAGCGCACGACTTGCAGGTAGCGCTCTTGCGAGACGTCCGGGTCGTGCACGTTCAGGAGTTGCAGCACTTCGCCTTCGGCGATGACGGTGGTGGCTTCGGACAGGATGCTCATGATGCGCATCGAGTCGGCTTCCACCATCATTTCGAAGGAACGGGAATACAGGTAGTCGCCAACCAGCACGCTGGCCGCGTTGCCGAAGACGGCATTGGCGGTCTCGCGGCCACGGCGCAAGTCGGATTCGTCCACCACATCGTCGTGCAGCAAGGTGGCCGTATGGATGAATTCCACAACGGCGGCCAGCAGCTGGTGATGCGTGCCTTCGTAACCGAGCGCGCGCGCCACCATCAGCACCATGGCCGGGCGCATGCGCTTGCCGCCCGCGCCAATGATGTAGTCGCCAATCGTGCGGATCAGAACCACATCCGAATTCAGCCGATCGCGGATGACCGCGTCGACAGCCTTCATATCGTCAGCAATGGGGGCAATAAGCGCGGGGAGATTCAAGACGTATCCGACAAGTGAAACGAGCCGCATGGGGGCTCTTACCGCTGGGCCGCCGGAAGCGGCGGGGGATTCGACCAGCGATTATACGGGGTGTTCAGGAGCGGGACGCAGGGCAAGACGCCGGGGCGGGACGCTAGCATCCCCCGGCACTTCGCATGCCTGCCCCCGCCTTATTCCCCGCCCTTATTCCCCGCCCTTATTCCCCGCCCTTATTCCCCGCCCTGTTCCCCGCCCTGTTCCCCGCCCGGCTTCCAGCGGCCTGGACTTATGCCGCCGGCGCTTTCGGAAACACGCCGCGCTCGGCCAGGTTGGCGTACAGCGCACGCACGCCGAACGTCCAGGGCGCAATCTCGGTGGACAACTGCACGTCGTTCACCAGCGCGCCGATGCGATCGGACGCGATGACGACGCGATCGCCCAGCTTGTGCGTGAAGCCGGTGCCAGGGCCTTTGCGGTCCTGGCTGGGGGAGAACATCGTGCCCAGGAACAGCATGAAGCCATCGGGATATTGATGGTGCGCACCGCAAGCCTGGCGCACCAGGTCGAGCGGGTCGCGGCTGATTTCGCGCATGTGGCTCACGCCGTCCAGCTCGAAGCCGTCGGCGCCTTCGATGCGCAAGGACACATCCGCCTGGCGCACGCTATCCATAGTGAAGGCGTCGTCGAACAGCCGGATGAAGGGGCCGATGGCGCAGGAACCATTGTTGTCCTTGGCCTTGGTCAGCAGCAAGGCGCTGCGGCCTTCGATGTCGCGCAGATTGACGTCGTTGCCCAAGGTGGCGCCCACGACCTCGCCGCGGCTGTCCACCGCCAGCACGATTTCGGGTTCGGGGTTGTTCCACTGGGATTCGGGCAGCACGCCGATCTGCGCGCCAAACCCCACCGACGCCATGGCGGGCGTCTTGGAGAAGACTTCGGCGTCGGGGCCGATGCCCACTTCCAGGTATTGCGACCACTGGCCGCGGTCAACCAGTTCGGTCTTCAGCTTGGCCGCCTCGGGCGAGCCGGGGCGCAGGCGGGACAGGTCCGACCCAATCAGCGCCTGCATCCGCACGCGGATCTCGTCAGCGCGGCTGGCGTCACCGCCCGCCTCTTCTTCGATCATGCGTTCCAGAAGGCTGATGGCGAACGTGACGCCCGCCGCCTTGATGGGTTGCAGATCGCAGGGGGCCAGCAGGCGCGGCCCGCCGCCGCCTTGCAGGGTGGCGGCCATCAAGGCCCGCACATCGCCCAGCGATTCTCCTTCGGCGCTTGCCGCGAACGCCACGCGATCAGGGCGATCCAGCAAGTCCGACACGGTGGGCGCCGCGGCGGTGATGTCGAAGACTTCACCGTTACGCACCACCACCACGCTGGGGCCGTTGACCGGCGCCGGACGCCATACCCGGCCCACGAGCAACGCCCGCGTCAAGTCGGAAGGCAGAGTGTTTGCTTCGTTCATTTGTCTCCTCGCTGTATGCCTTCTGTGCGGCATTCAAAATGATGTGCGACGAGTCTAGGGGAATCCATTTATCATGTCCAACATTATGAATTCATGTCCAACTCATTGGACGAAAGAGATCGATGGCCACTGAATACGACGTCCCCGCCATTCGGCGCGCCCACGACATCCTGCGCGTGCTCGCCAACCGCCGCACCCCGGTCAAGGCGGCCGAACTCGGCCAAGCCTGCCAACTGGCAAAAAGCACGCTGTACCTGCTACTGGACTGCCTGGAGCACCGCCGCTGGATCGAACGCAAAGACGGCGGCTACATCATCGGCATCGAATTGATGGCGCTGGGCTTCGCCTATCTGCGCCACGACGGCCTGCAAACCGCGTTTCATGAAGCCGCCAGCGAGTTCGTGGCCCGCCACAACGAAGTCGTGCAACTGGCCGTGCTGGACGGGTTCGACGTGGTTTATATCGCCCGCGAAGACGCGCGCCGCCCGGTGCGGCTGGTGTCTGAACTGGGCATGCGGCTGCCGGCCCACGCCTGCGCGCTGGGCAAGGCGTTATTGGCCAACCTGCAACCGGACGAGCTGGCCGCCTGCGTGCCGGACGAGCTGCCGCGCGTCACCGACCGCACGCTCGCCACCCGCCAGGCGCTGAATCAGGAGCTGGATCTTGTCCGGCAGATGGGGCTGGGGCAGGACCTTGAGGAAGTGGCGACGGGCCTGGTCTGCTACGCCGCCTATGTGGGCGTGACGCCGCTGGGCAAGCGGGTGGCGGTCAGCACATCGATCCCCACCGACCGGCTGGACGACGCCCACCGCCGCGACGTGATGGAAGGCATCCGCCAGGTGGCGCGCGACATCGCTCGGCGGGTGGTTCCCCCGGCATGAAGCGTGCGCGCCACACCTAAGCCCTTACCCTGCAACGGCTTTTTGACTTTTGAAAAGCCTCGCGCTAATATCCCGGATTCGGTCAGCAATGCCCGAATTACGTCGGTTGTTTGCGTAACCCGTCTGGAAGCTGTGCTGTAAAGCGCTAGGGTCCTTTCCTTCTTGCCAGTCTTCTGGCGACTAGACAGGAATGCGATCTTTCCAGAAACGGACATATCCCGCCCAGCAGGGTTGGGACCCCGCGCAAATAAACCCATTTACCTATTTAAGGAACACCCCATGTACGCGGTCGTAAAAACCGGTGGCAAGCAGTATCGCGTTGCCGCTGGCGAAAAACTCAAGATAGAACAGATACCGGCAGACATTGGGCAAGAAATCACCCTGGACCAAGTGCTGTCCGTGGGCGAAGGCGACCAACTGAAAGTTGGCACGCCCCTCGTCTCCGGCGCTGTGGTCAAGGCAACGGTTCTTGCGCAAGGCCGCCACGACAAGGTCAAGATCTTCAAGATGCGCCGTCGCAAGCACTATCAGAAGCGTCAGGGCCACCGTCAGAACTACACCGAAATCCGCATCGAAGCCATCACGGCTTAAGGCGCGACTCGGTACCACTTAGCAGGAGCTAAACATGGCACAGAAAAAGGGCGGCGGCTCTACGCGAAACGGACGCGACTCAGAATCAAAGCGTCTGGGCGTCAAGACTTTCGGCGGTGAACTGATTCCCGCTGGTTCGATCATCGTGCGTCAGCGCGGTACTCGCTTCCACGCTGGCGTGAACGTCGGCATGGGCAAGGACCACACCCTGTACGCGCTGATCGACGGCAAGGTTCAATTCGGCTTCAAGGGCGCATTGAACAAGCAAACCGTTTCGATCGTCGCTGCCGAGTAATCGGACAAGCACGGTCAGCGCAACGCGGTGTACCGCGTTGCCGAACGGCAAAAGCCCTGTCGCATGCGGCAGGGCTTTTTTGTTTTAAGGCAATTGGCGAGTAAGCTTTCCAATGCCTCCTGGCGGCGCCCCCTGGGCGCCTGCCCCATTACCCACTACACGCGCAAACACCATGAAATTCGTAGACGAAGCCACCATTGAAGTGGTCGCCGGTAAAGGCGGCAATGGCGTGGCGAGCTTTCGCCGCGAAAAGTTCATCCCCAAAGGCGGCCCGGACGGCGGCGACGGCGGACGCGGCGGCACCATCTATGCGGTGGCCGATCGCAACATCAACACGCTGATCGACTTCCGCTACGCGCGCCTGCACCGCGCCAAGGGCGGTGAAAACGGCCGCGGCTCTGACCAATACGGCGCAGCCGCCCCCGACATCACCTTGCGCGTGCCCGTGGGCACGGTCATCCATGACGCCGAAACCGGCGAAGTCCTGTTCGACATGGACACGCACGACCAGAAAGTCGTGCTGGCCGCAGGCGGCCAGGGCGGCATGGGCAACATCCACTTCAAATCCAGCTTGAACCGCGCGCCCCGCCAGTGGACGCCCGGCAAGGAAGGCGAACACCGCTACCTGCGCATGGAATTGAAGGTGCTGGCGGACGTGGGCCTGCTGGGCCTGCCGAACGCCGGCAAGTCGACGCTGATCACCCGCATTTCGAATGCGAAGCCGAAGATCGCCGACTACCCGTTCACCACGCTGCACCCGAACCTGGGCGTCGTGCGCACGTCGCCGTCGCGCAGCTTCGTCGTGGCCGATATTCCCGGCCTGATCGAAGGCGCGTCCGAAGGCGCGGGCCTGGGTCACTTGTTCCTGCGTCACCTGGCGCGCACCCGGGTTCTGCTGCACCTGGTTGACGTGTCCACGCCCGACCCCGACGCCGATCCGGTCGAGCAAGCCGTCGTCGACGCGCGCGCCATCGTTGAAGAACTGCGCCGCTACGACCCGGAACTGGCTCAAAAGCCGCGCTGGCTGGTGCTGAACAAGCTGGACATGGTGCCGGACCCCGAAGACACCAAGCGCCGCTTCCTGGAGCTGTATGACTGGAAGGGCCCTGTGTTCGCCATTTCCGGCCTGACCGGCGAAGGCACGCAAGACCTGCTGTACGCGCTGCAAGACTACCTGGACGCCGAGCGCGAAAAGGAACACCTGTCGCGCGACCAGGCCGAAGGCACCTATGTGGCGCCGGACCCCCGCTTTGACGACACGCGCTCGGATGCCGACAAGCCCGCCGCGCCGCGCGCAAGCGACGAATAAGCCATAATCGCAGTCCTTACGATTACGTCTTTTCTCGCCGCAGCCGGCGCCCAACATGTCTGCTGAAACACCCGCCGTTTCCGTCGTCACCAACGCCCAGCGTCTTGTCGCCAAAGTCGGCTCGTCGCTGGTCACCAACGAAGGCCGTGGCCTGGACCGCGCCGCCGTGGCGCACTGGGCCGCACAGATCGCCGCCCTGCACAAGCAGGGCAAGCAGATCGTGCTGGTCTCCAGCGGCGCCATTGCCGAAGGCATGGCGCGGCTGGGCTGGCGCAAGCGCCCGTCCGTCATGCACGAACTGCAAGCCGCCGCGGCCGTGGGCCAGATGGGGCTGTGCCAGGCCTATGAAGCGGCTTTCGCTGAATACGGCCTGCGCACCGCGCAGATCCTGCTCACCCACGAAGACCTGGCCGACCGCCACCGCTACCTGAACGCCCGCAGCACGCTGTTTGCGCTGCTGCGTTTGGGCGTCGTGCCGATCGTGAATGAAAATGACACGGTCGTCACCGATGAAATCCGGCTGGGCGACAACGACACGCTGGGCGCGCTGGTCACCAACCTGATCGAAGCCGACACGCTGATCATCCTGACCGACCAGCGCGGCCTGTACGAAGCCGACCCCCGCAAAAACCCCGACGCCAAATTCATGTCGCACGCGCAAGCAGGCGACCCCGCGCTGGAAGCCATGGCGGGCGGCGCCGGCAGCGGCATTGGCACCGGCGGCATGCTGACCAAGGTGCTGGCCGCCAAACGCGCAGCGCACAGCGGCGCGCACACCATCATCGCCTCGGGCCGTGAACGCAATGTGCTGACGCGTTTGGCGCAAGGCGAATGCATCGGCAGCGAACTGCGCGCCGTGCTGCCCGTATGGTCTGCCCGCAAACAATGGCTGGCCGACCACCTGCGTCTTCGTGGCCGCGTGATTCTGGATGACGGCGCGGTGCAGGCCTTGCTGCGCGAGGGCAAGAGCCTCTTGCCCATTGGCGTGACCGATGTCGAAGGCGAGTTCGGACGCGGCGACGTCGTAGCCTGCGTGGACAGCCAGGGACGCGAATGCGCCCGCGGCCTGATCAACTATTCGTCTGCGGATACCCGGCGCATCCTGCGTCAGCCGTCGTCACAGATCGCCCGCATTCTGGGCAGCATGACCGAACCCGAGCTCATGCATCGGGACAACCTCGTCGTTCTCTGAACCCGCGCTGGCCGCGACGGGCGTGTGCTGCAGCAGAATGTAGCCCCACCCCCGCACGGCCAGCACCGGCAGTTCGATGTCAAAGCGGCGCGCCTTGCTGCGCAGCCGCGAGACCAGCACATCGACGCTACGCGCGCCCTCTTGCGGATTACGCGGAAAGAAGCGATCACGACGCAGGCAATGGCCTGGCGCCCGCAACAAGCGGACAAAAAAGGCACGTTCGGTCAGCGTCAATGGCAGGCGCTCGCCGTCGGGGCCGGATAGCACCCGTTCATGCAAACGCCATGCCGGGCCATCGGTGGCGGGCGGCAACATGCGGCGGCGCAGATTGCGCAGCAACGCATCCCACTCCAACGCCCCCATGCGGGCTGAACTATAGGCATCCACGCCCGCCTCCAGGGCCTCGACCCGTTCGCGCGCTGAGGCCGCTGGCGCCTGCCACACGACTGCCGCATCAGGCGCTGCGCGGCGCAACGCCGCAATCAGCTTCGGCACCCCTTCTGCCTGCCCACGCAGCACCATCGCGTCGACATCTTGCGTGCGCAACCGATCCAGCAGCTCATCCGGCGATTCACAGGCGCTGACCTGCCATTGAAATTCTCGCAAGGCCGCGACAAAATTATTGCTCGCCATTTCATCAAGTTGCACGACCAACACATAGCCCCGTTCAAGCATGTGACCGCGCCTCCCAAAACTATCACTCAGGTAATGCTTATAACCACCAAAGTAAATCCTGAGCAAGCTTCAATCGACGCGTGAAGACATTTTCAGACCGATTGAAGCAAGCCCGTCTTCTGCGTGGTCACACGCAGAAGACGCTCGCTCGTCTCGCGCGAATCTCGCAAAGTGCAATCGCCAGTTACGAAAACGGCCTTCGGCACTCCAGCCGATCGACCCGTAAGCTCGCGCAGATTCTGAAGATTGAGCTTGAATGGCTGGAGACAGGTAAGGGTCCCATGGAATTGCCCATGGAAGGCTACGACCTGTCTGATACTTTGCCTCCGGCTGGCATTGCCGAGACCATGCCACGCGTGGCCCGCCGCCCTCGCCCCCAAGCGCCATGGCCGTTCCCCAACATTGCGCCGTCGCAATTCGACGGCTTGACCCCCGATGACCGAGCCATGCTCGAAGCATTGACGCAAACCTTTATTGAAACGGCGCAGGCGCGCCGCACCGTCAAACCGCGCGGCCGCAAGATCGGCTGATTTTTCCTGCCGCGCGAGTAAGCTCATGATCACCCGCGCGCAATTGGCGCGCGGCGACTTGCAGGAATCGTGAGCCATGGACTTGAGCAGTTTTTCAAGCCAGTACGCAGAAGCGCGCCGCAAGTTTCTGGACGCGTGCGCCGAACGCGATCTGGCCGTGCAACACCACATCCATCCCCTGCCCGGACGCGACGGCGAAACGCTGGCGCTGGATGTCGCCCGGCTGGGCGCGCCCGACGCCCCGAACCTGCTCGTGATCAGCAGCGGCTGCCATGGCATCGAAGGCTATTGCGGCTCCGCCGTGCAAACCGCGCTGCTGCGCGACGCGCGCTGGCACGCGCAATGCACGCGCGACGATCTGGCGGTGCTCTACCTGCATGCACTGAACCCCTACGGCTTCTCTTGGGACCGCCGCGCCACGCACGAAAACGTAGACCTGAACCGCAACTTTCGCGACTTCTCGCAGCCCCTGGAAAACGACCGCCACTACCTTGCGATTGCTTCGCTGCTGGTGCCTGATGGGAATCACCCGCCGGGCCTGGGCAGTGAGTTGAGCCTGGCGTGGCGCGCGCTGCGCCATGGCCGCAGCGCCCTGCAAGCCGCGGTATCGGGCGGCCAGCAGGTTGACCCCAACGGGCTGTTCTATGCGGGCCGCGCGCCCACCTGGAGCCACCTGACGCTACGCGCCATCTTGCGCGAACACGGCCGGCGCTGCGCCCGCATCGCGTGGATTGATGTGCACACCGGCCTGGGCGCGCAAGGCGTCGCGGAATGCATCTATCAAGGCACGCCTGCGGGCCCCGAATCATTGGCGCGAGCACGGCGCTGGTGGGGGCCTGCTGTGACCAGCGCCGAAGAAGGCAGCTCAACGTCCTGCGAACTCGCCGGCACGTTGGACATGGCAGCGATGGATGAATGCCCACAAGCCGAATACAACGGGCTGACGCTGGAGTACGGCACGCTGCCTGGCCTGAAGGTATTGAATGCGCTGCGCGCCGAACAATGGCTGCACAACCATCCCGACGCCCCCGCCGCTTTGCGCCAGCGTATCAAGCGCGACCTGCGCGCCGCGTTCTATATCGAGACCGACGCCTGGAAACACGATGTGCTGATCCAGGCGCGGCGGGTTATGGAGGCGTCGCTGGCGGGCTTGGCCACGCCGCTATCCGCCTGAAGATTTGCATTGGCCTTGCGTTGGCCGCGCGCAAAAAAATATCCGCGCCGATGGGCGCGGATATTTAACCGGCGCGTGTCGCGATCAGGGCTTCGGCGCGGGGGCCGGTGCGCCGTTGGCCGGAGCCGGTGCGGCATCGCCACGGATCTTGGCGGCGATTTCAGAAGCAGCTTGAGCCGAGGCCACACCAAATGCCAGCACGCCACGGTTCAGCGGTTCGGCGATGCTCGGGGCAGCAACCAGTTCCTGATCAATCACCAGCGCCAGGCGCTTGCCGACGTTCTTGGTGCTGATTTCAGTCAGCTTGCGAGCGCCGGATTCCGAGAAACGCAGACCCACGAAGTTCTGGCCTTGACGATCAACCAGCGCGGCGGCGTCGGTCAGGTCGGCACGCGTCAGCACGGGCATTTCCTGCATGTAGAGCTTGCCATCGGGCAGCGAGATTTCGCGCATGCCGGGGGCCGGTTGTTGTTGCGCCAGATAGAAGTCCACCGACGAAGCGGTGGCCGGTTGCGTCGATTGCTGGCTGGCATCGGGCGTGGCCGCGGCGCCGGGCGCCTTTGTCGGGGCGGTCTTGCAACCCGCCAGCGCCAACGTCACGACAACCAAGGCGGGCGCCAATTTGCGTAGGGTCAGTTGCATGCTCGATTCCTTCTTCTTTAGTTAGCTATGCCCGGCGAGTCGATAGCCCGCCCAGCGATTGGTTGGAAAAAGTGTACAGAACCTGCATGACCGTGTCGCCGCAGTCTGAATCCAAATGTAAAGCAGTAATACCAGCTCTGGATGACGAGCAATTTAAGAATGGCTTCATGCAGGTTGATCATCGCTGGCGCCACGCAACATCGCATCGTTGAAGCGACTGGCCCGCCAGGCTCTATACTTCGCTTTCGCGCAGGGGTACTCGTCCCGCCTTTTCGGCTGGACGTGTTGAGAGAGTCCCTTCGTACCAGTACGGATAATGCCGATGCTGGGAGCCGTATTTCCGCCACGTGTCCCCGCACGCGTGGCGGAAGTCCATTCCCAATCGGCTCCAACCAATCGCTTGGAGCTTTCCATGAATGCCAATCCCAAATTCCTGGCCGCCACCGCCGAAGTCGACGCGGCGGCCGTCGCACCGCTGCCCAAATCGCGCCGCGTGTATGAGACGGGCTCGCGCCCCGACATCCGCGTGCCGTTTCGGGAAATCGAGCAGGACGACACGCCGACCATGTTCGGCGGGGAAAAGAACCCGCCCCTGACGGTCTACGACTGCAGCGGCCCCTACACCGACCCCGACGCCAAGATCGACATCCGCCGCGGCCTGCCCGAGCTGCGCCGCGGCTGGATCGAAGAGCGCGGCGACACGGAAGTGCTGTCGGGTCCGACCAGTGACTACGGCAAAGAACGCCTGACCGATCCCAAGCTGACGGCGATGCGCTTTGACCTGCAACGCCCGCCGCGCCGCGCCAAGGCCGGCGCCAACGTGTCGCAGATGCACTATGCGCGCCGCGGCATCATCACGCCCGAAATGGAATACGTGGCCATCCGCGAAAGCCTGCGCCGCGAGCACTATCTGCAAACGCTGCGAGACAGCGGCCCCGACGGCGAAAAGATGGTGAAGCGCCTGCTGCGCCAGCACCCCGGCCAATCGTTCGGCGCGGCCATCCCCGCCGCCATCACGCCGGAATTCGTGCGCGACGAAATCGCGCGCGGCCGCGCCATCATCCCCGCCAACATCAACCACCCCGAAGTGGAACCGATGGCCATCGGCCGCAACTTCCTGGTGAAGATCAACGCCAACATCGGTAATTCGGCCGTGAGCTCGGGCATTGGGGAAGAAGTCGAAAAGATGACGTGGGCGATCCGCTGGGGCGGCGACACGGTGATGGATTTGTCCACCGGCAAGCACATCCACGAGACGCGCGAATGGATCATCCGCAACTCACCCGTGCCGATTGGAACGGTGCCGATATACCAGGCGCTGGAAAAGGTGGACGGCAAGGCCGAAGACCTGACGTGGGAAATTTTCCGCGACACGCTGATCGAACAGGCCGAACAGGGCGTGGACTACTTCACGATCCATGCCGGCGTGCGCCTGCCGTTCATCCCGATGACGGCCGACCGCATGACGGGCATCGTGTCGCGCGGCGGCTCGATCATGGCGAAGTGGTGCCTGGCGCATCACAAGGAAAGCTTCCTGTACGAGCGCTTCGAAGAAATCTGCGAAATCATGAAGGCGTATGACGTCAGCTTCTCGCTGGGTGACGGCTTGCGTCCGGGCTCGGGCTATGACGCCAACGACGAAGCGCAATTCGCTGAACTGAAGACGCTGGGCGAGCTGACGCAGGTGGCGTGGAAGCATGATGTGCAGGTCATGATCGAAGGCCCTGGCCATGTGCCGATGCAGATGATCAAGGAAAACATGGAGCTGCAGCTGGAACATTGCCACGAGGCGCCGTTCTATACGCTGGGCCCCCTGACCACCGATATCGCACCGGGCTACGACCACATCACCTCCGGCATCGGCGCCGCGCTGATCGGCTGGTACGGCACGGCGATGCTCTGTTATGTGACGCCGAAAGAGCACTTGGGCTTGCCGAACAAGAAGGACGTGAAGGACGGGATCATCACGTACAAGATTGCGGCGCACGCGGCCGACCTGGCGAAAGGCCATCCGGGCGCGGCGATTCGCGACAACGCGCTGTCAAAGGCGCGCTTCGAGTTCCGCTGGGATGATCAGTTCAATCTGGGGCTGGACCCGGATACCGCGAAGGAATTCCACGACGAGACCCTGCCGAAGGACTCGATGAAGGTGGCGCATTTCTGCTCGATGTGCGGACCGCATTTCTGCAGCATGAAGATCACGCAGGACGTGCGGGACTATGCGGCGGCGCAGGGCGTGAGTGAGAAGGAAGCCTTGCAAAAGGGCATGCAGGAGAAGTCGGTGGAGTTTGTTCGGAAAGGGGCTGAGGTTTATCAGCGGCAGTGAGGGTTTTGGGGTGGGTGGTTGAGGTTTGGGTGAAGGGTTGAGGGTGTTGGTTCGTGGAGTCTTGGGTTCTTTAGACGTCCGATGTGGCGGGGGCCTGGGGTGGGCGGGGCAACGATTGCGGTCCGGAGCCTTCGCTCCGGACTTGCCTAGGCGGCCCCCCCCCCGTCGTCATCTTCGTCACCCGCCGTTGGCGGGTTCCTTCAGATTCCCTCGGGCTTATCGACGCCCCCCCACCCCAGGCCCCCSCCACACCGGACTCGTTCAGCGGCAATCTCTCGGCCGCTGGGGAGAACGGTGTGCTTAGGGTTCTTCTCCACGGCGAGGGAGTGGAGAAGGATCTTGCGGGGCCCGCCCCCGGCCGGCCGCGCAGGCGGCCTTGGGGGGCTTACGCGTAGAGGTACGTCGTCACGCTGTTCGCTTCGCGTGTGGCGGCGATGTTCGAGTTCTTCTTCGTGACTTGAAGCCCTTAAAAATGCAGTCAGACTCTGAGGTTTCCCCACGAATTTCCAGCGAAATTCATTGTGAATCAACGGCCTGCGCGGCGAGGCAGAGTCAAACGGTTCGGCTGACGTTGATTGGGGCGTGCATGGCGCCAGTCTTATACCCTTCATCAGGCGACCAAACCGTTTGAAGGAAGACCAGGCCATGCACGCAGTCGGAGTATTGCAGAAACTGCTCCAGGATTCGATCCCTRGCCTACATTTGAGCCGACTCAAGGCCTTGATGTGCATGGTGCGAAGTGCGATGGCAACGCGACGGTTGACACTCAGCGRACTGGCGCGCGGACTGCCCACTGGGCAAGCGATACGGCATCGGATCAAGCGCGTAGACCGGCTGCTTGGCAACCGTCATCTGCATAGCGARCGCTCCATGTTCTATCRACTGCTGTGCCGCCAGTTCATGGCCGGGATCAAGCGCCCCGTTATCTTGGTGGAYTGGTCTGATTTGAAGGCGGATMGAAGTTGGCTGGTRTTGCGAGCAGCACTATGGACACGCGGCGCTGCCATGCCTAWCTACGAGAGCGTTCATCCCTTGCGCGATCAGAACTCGCCGGGTGTTGAGCGGACATTTCTGARCAMGCTCAAGTCCTYGCTGCCCGARGGGCTACGGCCGATTATCGTGACCGAYGCGGGGTTCCGGGGACCATGGTTTGCCTATCTGAATCAACTGGGCTGGCACTGGGTGGGGCGCRTCCGCGGGCGCACGTTTCTGCGCTCGGGCGACGAACCGTGGCGGCGTTGCACGGCGGATTATGCAACCGCCAGTTCGCGCCCTCAGGACCTGGGCGAACAACAAATGATCCGCTCCTGCCCCGTGCAAACCCGGCTTGTGCTGTATCGAAAGCCGCCGCAGCAGCGTCAAGCACTGACTCAGTTCAAGCAGCGCAAGCGCAGCAGCCACAGCGAGGTCTGCGCCAGGCGAGAAAGCGAACCTTGGCTGCTGTGTGCATCGCCGTCGCTGGCCGATACGAATGCGCGTGAAATTGTTGAGGTCTACCGCAAGCGCATGAGTATCGAATGCACCTTCCGAAGCTTRAAATCCCATCAGTTCGGGTTCGCGTTCGAGGATAGTCAAAGCGCAGGTGCCGCGCGTCTGCAGATCTTGTTGCTGATCCACGCGTTAGCGACGTTCTTGATGTGGCTAGTCGGCAAATTGGCCGAGAGCCGAAAGCTGAGACCGGCCTATGAATCCAACAACCGGAAAGACCGGCCGACCATCTCRCTGCTCACGCTTGGGGCCATGATCTATGCCGAACGGACGCTGGCCTTGACCGAAACGTCAGTCCTTGGGTCCTTGGG
>NZ_JBFTRX010000012.1:0-202841 GCF_056399725.1 Achromobacter sp. 01N37 | reverse complement strand
TCCCTTCAGATTCCCTCGGGCGCATCGAGGTTGCGCGCAGTCAGGGCCACCGCGCCGACGGGCTGCCGCTGTCTTGGCATGTCGCGCTGCTAGGGTGTGCCTTAGCCACGAGTGCTGCGGGGCCCGCCGAGTGCCGGCCGCGCGGGCGGCCTTACTCGGCATACGCGGTGGTGGTCGTTTGGGCGGTGGTCGCTTTCGCGAATATGGAGAGTGGTTTTCTTATGGTCCCCGCACATTTGGGGGGAGGCAGAGGGGTGGCGCGCATCCGCCACTGCCTTGCGCGTGCCGACCCGTCGCGCGCCACCGCACCGGAGTTCAACTGATGGCCGTGCCTGCTAGGGAGCGCCATTCATTCGATGGCCGAGCCTCGCAGGAATGCCCTCCAACCGATGGCCATACCTCGCCGAACAGGTGAAGCGCGGCAATTCAGCCACACGCGAAGCGAACACCGCGACGACGCACCACGACGCGTAAGCTCCAAAAGGCCGCCCGCGCGGCCGGCATGGAGCAGGCCCCGCAAGATCTTCCACCACTCAAATTCCGGTGGCGAGAACCTCAAGAACCCCGACCGCCCCAGTTACCGTGAGATTGCAACTGACGGAGCCCGTGGCGTCGGGGGCCTGGGGTGCGCGGGGCGTCGATAAGCCCGAGGGAATCTGAAGGGAAGGCCGAAGGCCTGGACGAAGATGACAACGGGGCAGTCCGGAGCGAAGGCTCCGGACCGCAATCGTTGCCCCGCGCACCCCAGGCCCCCGACGTCACGGGCGTCTTAAGAACCCACACCACCACCACGAGCCACCAAATCATCCCCCCCTAACGCTCGGTAAACCGTCACCTGATTCACCAACCGATTCAAGCCATTTTCATCCCTCGCAATCTCCGCCGTCCGCCGCTTCTCCTGCGCGTCCAGCCAGTCCTTCAACGACACCGCGCCCGCCCGATACCGGACCTCGTACAAGCGTTCCGCTTCCCGCGCCGCCCGTAACGACACTGCCAGTTGCTCCGCCTGCAACGCCAGCTGCGTCCGGTTCGACAGCGCGTTCTCCACGTCCGCCATCGCCTGGTACAACGACTGCCGGAAGCTGACGACGCGTTCTTCGTAGTCTGCCTTCGAGATCTTGATGTTCAGCTGCATCTGGTTCCATTGCAGGAACGGCAGTGTCAGGCCTACGCCCAGCGTTGCGATCGGGTTTTGCAGCACGTTCGACAACGTCGGACTCGCGCTGCCTACCGCGCCGGTCAGCGTCACGGGCGGGTAGAAACTGGCGCGCGTCGCGTCAACCGTGGCCAACGCTTCGCGCAAGCGCAACTCGGCGGCTCGCAAGTCGGGGCGGCGGCCCAGCAGATCAGCCGGAACGCCCGCGCGCGCTTCGGGCAGCGGGTATTGCGGCAGGCGGGCCGGGTCGGCCATGCTGCGGTCTGGCGGGCCATCGAACAGAATCGTCAGCGCGTTCGTGTATTCCACGCGCTGCTGCACCAGCAGCGTATGCGCGGCTTGTTGGCTGGCGACGGTTTGCTCGGCTTCGGCAAGCTCCAGCGCCGATGCGCCACCCGCCGCGTATTGCGCGCGCACCAGGTCCTGCGTGCGGCGTGCATACGCGATGCTCTCTTCGCTGCTGGCGATGCGCTGGTTGATGAAGGCCGTCTGCCAATACAAGGTCGCGGTGGTGCCCACCAGGGACAACGCCGCCGACTGGCGGTCTTCTTCGGTGGCCAGCGCTTCCCATTGCGCCGCGTCGCGCTGGCGGGACAGCTTGCCCCACAGGTCGACCTCGTAACTGACCGTCAGCTCGGCTTGGTTGGTGCGCGTGATGCTGCGATCGCCATACAGATTGCGAACGCGCGTGACGTTGGCGTCGCCGCCCAGTTGCGGAATCAACTTGTCTTCGGTCAGCCCCGCCTGATATTGCGCGCGACGGACACGGATGGCGGCAGCGGCCAGGTCGTTGTTGCGCGCCAGCACTGCGTCGATCAGGCCATCCAGCACCGGGTCATTGAAGTTACGCCACCAGGCGCCGCCTTCCGCCAACGGCGCATTGGTGTTGGCCGCTGAACCATACGTCCACGCCGCGGGCGCCTGCGTCAGCGGGGGTTCGTAGTCGCTGCGCAGCAGGCTGCCGCAACCGCCCAGCGCCAGCAGCAGCGCCAGGGCGACGGGTTTGCAGATCAGGGAAACCGCTTTCATCGTCCTCATTCCCGGGCCAAGGCCTCGACGGGGTCCAGGCGCGCCGCGTTGCGCGCCGGCAAATAACCAAAAAGCACACCGATCAAAGTCGAGCACGTGAATGCCGCCACCATCGATGCCGTGGAATAAATCATCTGGAACGAGCCGCCCGTGGCCTTGGACACCAGCACACCCAACGCCAGCGACAGAATGATGCCCAGCGCCCCGCCGATCAAGCAGACCAGCACCGCTTCGATCAGGAACTGCTGCATGATGTCGCTGCGCCGCGCGCCCACCGCCATCCGCACCCCGATCTCGCGAGTGCGTTCGGTCACGGACACCAGCATGATGTTCATCACGCCAATGCCGCCCACCATCAGCGAGATCAGCGCAATCAGCGACACCAGCAAGGTCATCGTGGCGGTGGTGCGTTCGATGGTCTTGCGAATGGCGTCCGTGTTGAAGACGAAGAAATCCTTCACGACGTGGCGCCGCATCAGCACGCGTTCGATGGCCTTCTCGGCGGCGGCGGGCGGCGTCGCGTCGTTGACACGCACCGTGATGCTCTTCAGATGCTGCTGGCCCAGCACGCGCGACAGCGCCGTCGTGTAGGGAATCCAAACGTTCAGCGATTCGTTGTTGCCAAAGACAGATTCCTTCTTCGCCGTGACGCCAATCACGCGCGCGGGCATCGACCCCAGGAACACCACCTGCCCGATCGGCTCAGTGTGTGAACCAAACAGCGCGCGCCGTGTGCCGTCATCGATGACGACTTCCTGCGCCCGGCGCACCACACTCGTCTCATCGAAGAACTTGCCTTTTTCAAGCTGGATGGCTCGCACGCGGAAGTACTGTTCGCCCACGCCCTGGATCGACCCGTTCACCGACACGTTGCGATAGCGCAGCGTGTTGCTGGTGGCCACTTCGGGGGTGACGCTGTCTACATAGGGTTCACGGGCCAGCGCGTCGGCGTCGGCGGCGACCAGCGTGCGGATGTTGACGGCCTTCTCGTCGCCGAAGTCCTTGCCCGGAAACACCTCGACCGTGTTGGTGCCAATGGCGCTGATGTCTTCCAGGATCTTGCGCCGCGAGCCTTCGCCCAGCGCCACCACCGACACCACCGCGGCGATGCCGATGATGATGCCCAACATGGTCAGCGACGTGCGCAGCCGGTGCGCGTTCATCGCCAGCAGCGCCATGCGCAAGGCTTCGCCGCAACGGTCCAGGTACGACTGCCAGGCCGGCCGCTTGGGCAGGGGCGGCGCGTCATCGCGGACCACGTCGCGGTGCGGCGCGTCGGGGTTGCGCTTGTCGGCAACGATTTCGCCGTCGCTGATCTCGATGATGCGTTGCGCATGCCGCGCCACATTCATATCGTGCGTGACGATGATGATGGTGTGGCCGGCCGCGTTCAATTCTTCCAGGATGCGCAGCACTTCCTGGCCCGTGTGCGTGTCCAGCGCGCCGGTGGGCTCGTCGGCCAGGATGATGTCGCCGCCGTTCATCAGCGCGCGCGCAATACTCACGCGCTGCTGCTGGCCGCCCGACAACTGGCCGGGCCGGTGTTCAGACCGGTCGCCCAGCCCCAGCCGCTTGAGCAGTTCTTCGGCGCGGTCCAGCCGCGCCTCGCGCCGTTTGCCGGCGTAGACGGCCGGCATTTCCACGTTGCCCAACGCGGTCAGGTCTGACAACAGGTGATAGCGCTGGAAGATGAAGCCGAAATGCTCGCGGCGCAGTTCGGCCAGTTCGTCCGGGTCCAGCTCGCCCGTGCTGCGGCCGCTGACCTGGTAGTCGCCCCGGGTCGGGCGGTCCAGGCAGCCCAAGATGTTCATCAAGGTGGACTTGCCCGAGCCGGACGCGCCCACGATGGCCACCATTTCGCCTGCCTCGATGGTCAGGTTGATGTCCTTCAGGACGGCAATCGTCTGGTCACCCGCGGGAAACTCCCGGCGCACGCCAGAGAGCGAGATCAACGGCCCGCTCATGTCAGGCTCCCGGCGGCGGGCCGGGTTGCGTCGCGGCCGCCACCGGCGCGGAGTCCGCCGACACGACGCGCTCGCCCACCTCAAGTCCTTCCAGCACCTGCGCCTGCACGTTGTTGTTCATGCCGATCTTGACGTGGCGCACCTCGGTCTTGTTGTCTTTGCCGACCACGCGCACCGCATAGCGGCCGTCTTCGCCGCGCTTGCCCAGCGCCGAGGCCGGTACCACCACCGCATCCTTGGCTTCGCCCAGCACGATGAAGACCTGGGCCGTCATCGAGATGCGCAGCTTTTCGTCGGGGTTGGGCACGTCGAACAGGCCGTTGTAATAGACGGCGGCCGTCGTCGAAGAGCTGCTGGACGAGGTCAGCGACGTGGTCGCGTCGTCTTTCTGGATGGAGTCCGGCGCGGGTTCCACCGCGCGCAAGGTCGCGTGATAGCGCTGGTCAGGTTCGCCCAGAATGGTGAAGTACACGGGCAGCCCGGCCTTCACGCGGGTGACGTCGGCTTCCGAGATTTGCGCCTTGATCGTCATCGTGTCCACTTGCGCCACCTTGATGATGGTGGGCGCGCTTTGGATCGAGTTCACCGTCTGGCCTTCCTTCGTCACCACCGCTACCACCATGCCGTCGATGGGCGACACGATGCGCGTATAGCCCAGGTTGACGCGAGCGGTGTCGACCTGGATCTCGGCCTGTGCAATCTGCGCGTCCAGCGACGCGATTTCGGCGCGGGTCACGGCCAGCGTGGCTTCGGCGGTTTCATAGGCTTCGCGCGAACTGGCGTCGGCGGCCAGCATCTGGCGCTGGCGCTTGAAGGCGAGTTCGGCCTGCTTCAACGTGGCGACCTTGGCGGCGCGTTCGGCGCGGCGGGTCTGCAAGGCCGCTTCGGCGTTGCGCAATTCGTTCTGCTGGGTCAGGTCGTCAATCTCGGCCACCAGCTGGCCTTTCTTGACGCGATCGCCCAGTTCCACTTTCAGGGACTTCAACTGGCCGGTTGCCTGAGCGCCCACGCTGACGCGTTCAATGGCGTCGATGGTGCCGCTGGCCAGCACGCTGTCTTCCAGATTGGCCCGCGATACTTCGGCCACCGCGAAGGTGGGCGGCGGCGGCGCCGAGAAGAAGACGGCGCGCAGGCCCAGGGCCACTAACAGAACGACGACGGCGATCAGCGCATAACGCTTGAACTTGCTGCGGGACTTTTTCATTGAACCTGGTAAGAAGCGGCGAGGCGCGAGCCCCCGCCCGTATTGCGAAACTTAGCTGCCCATCCTAAACGGGCGTGCCGGCCAAACGATGGCCTATGTGTGGCGAAACGGTGAAAAACAGTAAAGCGGTGTCCAGCCTTAAAACAGCCAGCCAATTGTTCCGTTGCGAGAACGATACAACGTCATCGGCGCAAGCATGCAACCCCGCGCCCGCACATGGCGCGAACGTGCGGCGAACGCGCCGCCATCTTGCGCCGTAAGCACACGACTTGGCCGCTAGATGGCGCCTATCTTGTAGCCACGCGCTGAAACAATTTGCCGCAGCGCAAAATAAACGCGCCTCGACATAGGCCGATGATCCGCACAGAATGAACGCAGTTACGCCGTGTCTACCTCCAACAGATCCCCCTCCTCGCCTTCCAGTTCCCCGGAATTTTCCGGGGCGGTTCTGCTGTGCCTGCTGGCAATGATGAATCACGTGGCGCTGACAGGGGGACGGATTACCGTCTCGCTGACCGCGTTGCAGATGGGGCTGTCCACGTTCAAGGTCGGCACGCTGGTCGCGGTGTTCGCGGTGCTGCCGATGCTGTTTTCGGTGCGCGCGGGTCGGTGGGTGGATCGGGTCGGCATCGTGCGTCCGCTCGTCATCGGGACGTCATTGGTCGCCATCGGCACCGCATTGCCCTTTATCTCGCAAACGCAAGTCGCGCTGCTGATTGCCTCGTGCTGTATCGGTATCGGCTTCATGCTGCATCAGGTCGCAACGCAAGACTTGCTGGGCCACGCCGAACCCGCGCAACGTCTGCGCAACTTTTCATTCATGTCTCTGGCGCTGGCGGGTTCGGGGTTTTCTGGCCCGCTGATCGCCGGGCTGGCGATTGACCATCTGGGTACGCGCACCGCCTTCGGCCTGCTGGCCCTGGGGCCGCTGCTCTCTGGCATCGGCCTTTACGCCTTGCGTCACCAATTGAAGGCGGTGGATTCGCAATTGTCAGGCGCCAAGGAAGCCCAGCGCCGCCGCGTGACCGAACTGCTGGCCGTTCCCGCCTTGCGCCGCATCCTGATGGTCAACACCATTTTGTCGGGCGCGTGGGACACGCACTTGTTCGTGGTGCCAATCTTTGGCGTGGCGATCGGGCTGTCGGCCACCACCATTGGCGTCATTCTTGCGTCGTTCGCGGCGGCAACGTTCGTCATCCGGCTGGTATTGCCGCTGATCATGCGCCGGGTGCGGTCGTGGACGCTGGTGCGCGTGGCCATGGCAACGGCCGCCATCGACTTCATGCTTTACCCGCTGTTCACCGACGTTAGCATCCTGATCGTGCTGTCGTTCATTCTGGGGCTTGCGTTGGGGTGCTGCCAACCGAGTATGCTATCCCTCTTGCACCAGCATTCCCCGCCCGGCCGTGCGGCCGAAGCCGTGGGATTGCGCATGGCGCTGATCAATGGCTCGCAGGTTTCTCTGCCGTTGACCTTCGGCGCGCTGGGTGCGGTCATCGGCGTTGCCCCGTTGTTCTGGGCCTATTCGCTGGCCCTGATGGCGGGAGGGTGGGCCAATCGCAACCCCCCGCTCGAGTCTGAACGGAATCCGTAGTCGTGAACATGCAGTCCTCTCCCCCCGAACCCGGCATTGCCGGCGCCAGCCTGCCCTTTCGTCTGTGGACGCAAGAGGAAAGGCAGGCATCGCTGGAAGAGGCCCTGCGGCACTGGCAGTCGGGCGAAGACGTCTGGGTGTATGGATACGGGTCGCTGATCTGGCGCCCTGACTTTGATTTCATGGAACGCCGCCTGGCGACCTTGCGCGGTCATCACCGGGCGCTGTGCCTGTGGTCTCGTGTGAACCGCGGCACCCCGGAATGCCCGGGCCTGGTGTTCGGCCTGGACCGCGGGGGCTCCTGCCGGGGCGTGGTCTACCGTCTGGCGGGCAGCCAGGTGCCGACCTACTTCCCGGCCTTGTGGGAACGCGAGATGTCCACCGGCGCCTATCTGCCCCGCTGGATCAATTGCACCACCGACGCCGGCACCGTCCGCGCGCTGGTCTTCATCATGAACCGGGACAACCCGGCCTACATCCGCGCCCTGCCCGACGCCGAGCTGCTGGCCATCGTGCGCCGCGCCGCGGGCCGCTACGGCCCCTGCACCGATTACGTGGTTCAAACCGCCCAGGCGCTGCGCGCCGCCGGCATCCATGACGCCCGCCTGGACGCCATCGCCCGCATGCTGGAAGCCGACGAGCACACGCTGCCAGAAGGCGCATAAATCGGAAAATGGCCGAAGAACGGCCGAAGAACAGCCCAAGAACGGCCCAAGAATGACCCGGGAGCGGCCCCCGCCGCAGCCCCGGCCCGCCCTCCCGGGCGGAAACTTGCCTGAGACCTGCGCGGGGTCAATAAGGGAGGGATTGCCCAAGCGGTATAAACTCCCTGTTATCAACGCTGACTCCCACGCCTCATGTCCGTCTCTGATCTGCGTCAAAGCTACGAAAAGAACGTCCTGCTGGAATCCCAGGCCGCCGCCTCGCCGTTCGACCAGTTTTCGCGCTGGTTCGACGAAGCGCTGGCTGCCAAGGTGCCTGAGCCCAACGCCATGACCCTGGCTACGGTGGACGCCTCGGGCCAGCCCAGCGCCCGCATCGTCCTGATCAAGGGCTATGACGAGCGCGGTTTCACGTTCTTCACCAACTACGAATCCCGCAAGGGCCACGACCTGCTGGCCGAACCGCGCGCCAGCCTGCTGTTCTTCTGGCAGCCGCTGGAACGCCAGGTCCGCATCGAAGGCGTGGTGGAAAAGGTCGCGGCCGAGGAATCGGACGCCTACTATCACAGCCGCCCGGCCGGTTCGCGCATTGGCGCCTGGGCCTCGCCCCAGAGCCAACCCATCACCCGTGAAGCGCTGGAAGCCCGCGAAAAAGAATTCCGCGAACGTTTCGGCGAAGAGCCGCCGCGTCCGCCGCACTGGGGCGGTTACCGCCTGAAGCCCACCGCGATCGAATTCTGGCAAGGCAGGCCGTCGCGCCTGCACGACCGGCTGCGCTATGTCGCCGACGGCTCGTCCTGGAAGATCGAACGCCTGTCGCCTTGATGCCGGGCGCGCTGCGCGCCCGCCCGACTTAACGATTGCATGCCCGCCTCCTCCCCTGATTTTGACGCCGCTTTTTTCCGCACCGCGCTGGGCCGTTACGCCACGGGCGTAACGGTTGTCACGGCCGCCGGCCTTGATGGCGCCCCCATCGGGCTGACGGTCAGCTCGTTCAACTCGGTATCGCTGAACCCGCCGCTGATCCTCTGGAGCCTGTCGCGCTCATCGTCGTCGCTAGCGGCGTTTGAGCAGTGCGAGCGCTACGTGGTCAACGTGCTGAGCGCCGAGCAGATTGCACTGGCGCGGCGCTTCGCGACCGGCAAAACGCCGGACCGCTACGCCGGTTTGACCGTGCACCACGCGCCGGGCGGCACGCCCATGCTGGACGGCCACTGCGCCGCCTGGTTCGAATGCCGCAACCGCAGCCGCTACGAAGAAGGCGATCACATCATCATGGTGGGCGAGGTGGAACGTTGCGGTCACAGCACCGAGCCGCCCCTGGTCTTCCACGCGGGCGGCTTCGATCTGACGCCCGCCGGCGCACGATCCGAAAGGAAAGCCCCATGAGCGTGGATATTGATTGCGTCGTCATCGGCGCGGGCGTTGTCGGCCTGGCGATTGCACGCGCGCTGGCGCAGTCCGGCCGCGACGTGCTCGTGACTGAAGCCACGGAAGCCATCGGCACCGGCACCAGCTCGCGCAATTCCGAAGTCATCCACGCGGGCATCTATTACCCGGCGGGCAGTCTCAAGGCGCGCCTGTGCGTGCGCGGCAAGCACCTGCTGTACGGGTACTGCGCCGAACGCGGCGTGCCGCATCAGCGTCTGGGCAAGCTCATCGTGGCGGCAGACCGCGACCAGGCCACCCAACTGGAAGGCATTGCCCAACGCGCCCGCGCCAATGGCGTGGACGACCTGCAATTCATTTCGGGCGAAGAGGCCATGCGCCTGGAGCCCGCGCTGCAATGCACAGCCGCGCTGTTGTCGCCGTCGACCGGCATCGTGGACAGCCACGCGCTGATGTTGTCGTTCCAGGGCGATGCGGAAAACGCGGGCGCCCAATTCGTCTTCCATACGCCGCTGGTGTCCGGCCGCGTTCGGCCCGAAGGCGGCTTCGAACTGCAATTCGGCGGCGACGAAGCCATGACCCTGACCTGCAACGTGCTGATCAATTCGGCAGGCTTGCAGGCGCCGGCATTGGCCCGACGTATTGACGGCGTGCCGCCCGCCAGCATTCCCACCGACTATCTGTGCAAGGGCAGCTACTTCACGCTGTCTGGCCGCGCGCCGTTTTCGCGCCTGATCTACCCCGTGCCGCAACATGCCGGCCTGGGCGTGCACCTGACGCTGGACATGGGTGGCCAAGCCAAGTTTGGCCCCGATACCGAATGGGTCGGCACGGAAGACTACACGCTGGACCCCGCGCGCGCCGACGTGTTCTATGCCGCCGTGCGCAGCTATTGGCCCGCACTGCCCGACAACGCCCTGGCGCCCGGCTACACCGGCATCCGGCCGAAAATCTCGGGTCCGCACGAACCCGCCGCCGACTTTGTCATTGCCGGCCCCGCCGTGCATGGCGTGCCCGGCCTGGTGAACCTGTTTGGCATCGAATCCCCCGGGCTGACCTCCAGCCTGGCCCTGGCGGAAGAAACCGTGGCGCGCCTGGCCGCCTGATTCCGCCCCTATCCTCATTCTTACTTCGGTCTATTCCCGCACCATGCAGCACAACGACTACATCCTGACCCTGTCCTGCCCCGACCGCACGGGCATCGTCTACCGCGTCAGCGGCCTGTTGTTCGAATTGGGTTGCAACATCCTGGATTCGCAGCAATTCGGCGACGAGGAAACGGGCCAGTTCTTTCTGCGCGTGCACTTCGACCTGCCGGCCGCCGTGGCCGCTGACGATCTGCGCGGCCGCCTGAACACGCTGTCCGCCGATTACGGCATGGACCTGAAGCTGCATGACGCGCGCCGCAAGGAACGCCTGCTGATCATGGTCAGCAAGCAAGGGC
This sequence comes from Achromobacter sp. 01N37, assembly GCF_056399725.1. Taxonomy (NCBI): domain Bacteria; kingdom Pseudomonadati; phylum Pseudomonadota; class Betaproteobacteria; order Burkholderiales; family Alcaligenaceae; genus Achromobacter; species Achromobacter sp. 01N37. The sequence goes on along the minus strand of NZ_JBFTRX010000012.1, from coordinate 192,399 downwards.
ACTGCCTGAACGACCTGCTGTTTCGCGTGCATAGCGGGCATTTGCACGCCGAAGTGGCCGCTATCGTGTCGAACCACAACGACTACGCCGCGCTGGCCGCGTCCTATGGCATCCCGTTCCACTACCTGCCCGTCACGGCGGAGACCAAGGCGGAACAGGAAAAGCAGGTGCTGAAGATCGTCGAGCAGTCCAACACGGATCTCGTCGTGCTGGCCCGCTACATGCAGATTCTGTCGGCGGACATGTGCCGCGCGCTGAATGGCCGCGCCATCAACATCCACCACAGCTTCCTGCCCAGCTTCAAGGGCGCGCGCCCGTATCACCAGGCACATGCGCGCGGCGTGAAGATCATCGGCGCCACCGCCCACTACGTGACGTCTGACCTGGACGAAGGCCCGATCATTGATCAGGACATCGAACGCGTCGACCACACGATGACTGCACAAGACCTGACGCAGGTCGGCAGCGACATTGAATCGCTGGTGCTGTCGCGCGCCGTGCGCAGCCATGTGGAACACCGCATCCTGCTGAACCGCAACAAGACCGTCGTCTTCCGCTGATCTTCAGCCGGCCGCGGCACCGGGCGCCACAGCATCAGCTGCCGCAGGACCGCCTGCCGCAGCATCGGCCGCCGCAGCATCGGCCACCGCAGCCACCGACGGAAACTGGTTTGCGACCAGCGCCATTGCCTTGTGCTGCAATGGCGAACGCGCCTCGGCCGGCCAGATCACCTGGCTGATCGAGCGCGCCTCGTGCTCAAACGTGATGAAGCGCGTGCCCGCCAAGCCGCTGCGCGACAAGCACGCCGGCACGATCGACACCCCCAAACCCTGCGACACCAGCGACGCCACGCTCAGCCAGTGGCGCACCTCGTGCCGCACCACCGGCATGAACCCGGCTGACACGCACATCGACAGCACCGTCTCGTAATAGCTGGGCGATGCCGCGCGCGCGAAGAACACGAAATCGTCGCCCGCCAGCTCGGCCAGGCGCAACGATTGGCGGCCCGCCAGCGGATGGGAATCCGGCAGGCAGACGACGAAGGGTTCGGCCATCAGGTCACGCGCCTGCACTTCGTCAGGCACCGGGTTGGCGTGGATGAAGCCCAGGTCCTGTTCGCCCCGCCGCACGGCCTCGATCTGCTCATGCGAGTTCAGCTCGGTCAGCACGTGCTCCACATCCGGCAGTTCGGCGCGCATCGCGTTCAACAAGGCGGGCAAGCCGCGATACAGCATCGACCCCACAAAACCGATACGCAGCCGGCCACGCAGGCCCGCATCCACGCGCTGCACCAGCGTGCGCACCTCTTCGGCTTGCCGTAGCAGCGTCAGCGCCTCGCGGTACAGCACGTGGCCGGCGTCGGTGAGCTCGACATGGCGGCTGGTGCGCGCCAGCAGGCGTGCGCCGACGTTGTCTTCAAGCTGGCGGATGGCGTAGCTGAGCGGCGGTTGGGAAATGTGCAGGCGGTGCGCGGCGCGGCTGAAGTGGCGCTCTTCGGCCACCGCAATGAAATAGCGCAACAGGCGCGGGTCCAGATCCATGGTCTCCCCCTTAATCTATATTTTTTATGGATTGTTCTACACGAAAACGGTATTTGCGTAGATTAATCCATCCGCGCACCATCGGCCAATCACCCCCGTTTTGCGCAGGATGCCGCCATGGATACCCCCGTGAAGACCGCTGCCCCCACCTCTGTTCCCGCCGCTGTTTCGTCTGTCGGCGCCACCCCCGTCCCCGATTCCCGTGGCCTGAACCTGTTCAACGCGGACCCCTATGCGGCCGCGCTCAGCCAGCGCTACCTGCCGCCCAAGCTGTACGCCCATCTGTTGCCCCATCTGGAACGTCTGGGCGGGCTGGCGGGCGGCGTCATGGACGAATTGGCGGCCACCGCCGACAAGCATCCGCCCACGTTATCCGTGCGTAGCCGCGCCGGCACCGATGAGTCCCGTATCGACAAGCACCCGGCCTATGTCGAGCTTGAACGTCTGGCGTACAGCGAGTTTGGCTTGGCCGCGCTGTCGCACCGCGGCGGCGTGCTGGGCTGGCCGGAACCCATGCCGGCCGCGGCCAAGTACGCGTTGAGCCACTTGTTCGTGCAAGCCGAATTCGGCCTGTGCTGCCCGGTCAGCATGACGGATTCGCTGGCGCGCACCTTGCGCAAGTTCGGTGACCCCGCGCTGGTCGAACGCGTGTTGCCGCAAGTCACGTCGCAAGATTTCGACGCGCTGCGCCAAGGCGCCATGTTCATGACCGAACAAGGCGCGGGGTCGGACGTCAGCGCCACCGAAGTCACGGCCGAAGCGCAAGCCGATGGCACATGGCGCATTCATGGCGACAAATGGTTCTGCTCGAACCCCGACGCAGGCTTCGCGATGGTGCTGGCACGCAGCGAGCCCGACGCCGGTTTGAAGGGCGTATCGCTCTTTCTCTTGCCGCGCGACCTGGCCGACGGCAGCCACAACCACTACCGCATCCTGCGCCTGAAAGACAAGCTGGGTACGCGCTCGATGGCCAGCGGCGAAATCCGCCTGGAAGGCGCGGTGGCGTGGCTTGTCGGCGAACGCGGCCGCGGCTTCAAGCACATGGCCGACATGATCAACAACTCGCGCTTGTCCAACGGCATGCGCGCGGCCGGCCTGATGCGCCGCGCCGTCACCGAAGCGATTTTCGTCTCGCAGAACCGCCGCGCCTTCGGCAAACGCCTGATCGATATGCCGCTGATGCAGCGTCAGCTGGTCAAGATGACTGTGTGGGCCGAACAGGCGCGCAGCGTGATGTTCCAGACGGCGCGTGCGCTGGCCGATGCGGACCACGGCACGGCCGACCCGGCGCTGGCCCGCATCCTGACGCCGCTGATCAAGTTCCGCGCCTGCCGCGATGCGCGCAAGGTCACGGGCGACGCGATGGAAGTGCGCGGCGGCTGCGGCTATATCGAGGAATGGACCGAGCCGCGCCTGGTGCGCGACGCGCATCTGGGTTCCATCTGGGAAGGCACCAGCAACATCGTGGCGCTGGACGTGCTGCGCGCCATCAAGAAGGAAGGGTCGTTGCCCGCGCTGCGCGCCCACATCAACCAGCTGCTGGCCGATGGCGTGCCCTGCCCGCCCGCGCTGGCTGATCTGCAAGCCCAGGCGCTGGACAAGAGCTTTGCGCTGGCCGACCACGCAGCCCAAGGCGACCATGCCGAACTGGCGCGTCAGGCCGCATCCCTGCTGTACCACGCGGTGTCGATGGCTGCGCTGCGCTGGGAAGCCACCGGCCCCGGCCTGGAAACCCGCGCGCAACTGGCTGACCAGGTGCTGCTGCACCGCCTGGCGGCGCGCGACCCCTACGCCATTCCCCCCAACGAAAGCGCGGCCTGCCAGACCATTCTGCAATACGCGTTGTAATCCGACGCCGGCGGCACAGCCGGCGCGCCCCACACAGGAGACACCACCATGAAACGCCTTTTCGCCCCCCTGCTGCTGGCGGCGGCCACCGCCGTCGCCCCGGCCACGCCTGCGCTGGCGGCCGACGCCTACCCGTCCGCCCGCCCGATCACGTTGATCGTGCCCTTCCCGCCCGGCGGCCCCACCGACGCCATGGCGCGGCGGCTGGCTGAAAAACTGCGCGAGCCCCTGAAGCAGAACGTCATTGTTGAAAACCGCAGCGGCGCGGGCGGCAACATCGGCTCGGAATACGTGGCGTCGGCCAAGCCAGACGGCTACACGCTGCTGTTCGGCACCTCGGGGCCGCTGGCCATCAACGTCAGCCTGTACAAGCGCCAGGGCTATAACCCCGAGACCAGCTTCGCACCCATCATCCGCCTGGGTCACCTGCCGAATATCCTGGTCGTGAACCCGTCGGTGCCGGTGAACAACGCAGCAGAGCTCATTGCCTACGCCAAGCAGCATCCGGACAAGCTCAGCTATGCGTCGTCCGGCAACGGCGCGTCGTCGCATCTGGCGGGCATCCTGTTCAACCAGATGGCCGGCACGCAGATCATGCACATTCCGTACAAGGGCACCGGCCCCGCGCTGAATGATTTGCTGGGCGGACAGGTGTCGATGTCGTTCACCGACATCCTGACCGCGCTGCCCTACATCAAGGCCGGCAAGCTGCGCGCCATCGGCCTGGCCAGCGCGCAGCGTTCCGACGCCCTGCCCGACCTGCCCACCTTGTCCGAGCAAGGGCTGAAAGGCTATGACGTCAGCGTCTTCTTCGGCATCGTCGCGCCCAAGGGCACGCCGGCTGACGTGGTGGACACCTTGAACCAAGCCTTCAAGACCGCGCTGGCGGACCCGGGCATCAAGCAGACGCTGCACTCGCAAGGCATCGTCGAAGCGCAGGACCAATCGCCGCAAGGCCTGTCCGCCTTCATCACCACCGAAGTCCCCAAGTGGCGCGAGCTCATCAAGAGCGCCAACGTTTCCATCGACTGAAGCTGAACCCCATGGCCCCCACCCTACCGAATGCCGGCGCGCTTGCCGGGTGCAAAGTGATCGACCTGTCCCGCGTGTTGGGCGGCCCGTATTGCACGCAGATTCTGGCCGACCACGGCGCCGACGTGCTGAAGATCGAGCCGCCCGGCGGCGACGAAACGCGTGGATGGGGCCCGCCCTTTCTGGGCGACACGGCGTCGTACTTCATTGGTGTGAACCGCAACAAGGAAGGCATGACGCTGGACTTGTCTCAACCCGCAGGCCAGGAATTGCTGCGCCATCTGCTGGCCGATGCCGACGTGCTGGTTGAAAACTTCAAGCCCGGCACGCTGGAAAAATGGGGCTTGGGTTTTGACACGCTAAGCCAGGCCTTCCCCAAGCTGATCCATTGCCGCGTCAGCGGCTTCGGGGCCGATGGCCCGCTGGGCGGCCTGCCGGGTTATGACGCCTGCGCGCAAGCCATGTGCGGCCTGATGAGCGTGAACGGCGAAGCGGATGGCGAGGCTACCCGCGTCGGCCTGCCGGTGGTAGACATGGTGACCGGGCTGAACGCGGCCGTCGCCATTCTGCTGGCCTTGAACGAGCGCACCCGCAGCGGCCTGGGCCAATTCCTGGACATCACGCTGTACGACTGCGCGCTGTCGCTGCTGCATCCGCACGCCCCCAATTACTTCTACAGCGGCAAGGTTCCCAAGCGCAGCGGCAATGCGCATCCGAACATCGCGCCCTACGAAACGCTGCCCACCGCCAGCGGCCCGATCTTCCTGGCCGTGGGCAACAACCGCCAGTTCGCGCAGTTGGCGCAGGTGCTTGAAGCGCCGGCGCTCGCGGCTGATGCACGCTACGCCCACAACGCTGATCGTCTGCAAAACCGGCAAGCACTGCGCGACGAATTGTCCGCCTTGCTGGCGGGCCAGAACGCCGCGGAACTGGCCGACCGCCTGCTGCGGGCGGGCGTGCCGGCAGCGGCCGTGCAAACGGTGGACCAAGCGCTTGCGCATCCGCACACGAAGCATCGCGGCATGGTGCTGCAACACGGCGACTACCAAGGCGTGGGCTCGCCTATCAAGCTATCGCGCAYGCCCGCCACGCTGCGCAAGCTGCCACCGGCGCTCGCGCCAACGAATCCCAACAACTAAGACATTTCGTTGCACCGCTGTAGCATCGTCCGCAACCTCCTCCCCTTAGACTTTTCGGGTCGACTCCCCCAAGTCCAAGAAAGAGGAGAAGGACCTTGGCTACAAACGAAACGAAAAGCCCAGTCCAGCAAGATGGACACGCCCCGCTCAAGCGCGTGATGGGTCCCAAGCTGTTGTTGTTGTTCATCGTGGGCGACATCCTTGGCACCGGTGTGTATGCACTGACCGGACAGGTCGCCGCCGAAGTGGGCGGCGCGGCCTGGGTGCCCTTTCTGGTGGCGTTCGCGGTGGCGTTGCTGACCGCGCTGTCCTATCTGGAACTCGTCACCAAGTACCCCAAAGCGGCCGGCGCGGCACTGTATGTGCACAAGGCGTTTGGCGTGCACTTCCTGACCTTCATCGTCTGCTTCACCGTCATGTGTTCGGGCCTGACGTCCGCGGCCACGGCCTCGCAGGCGTTCGCCGCCAACCTGTTCGCCGCGTTCGGCATCAAGGCCGACAAGGCGTGGATTACGTTCGGCGCGCTGGGCTTCATGCTGCTGGTGATGCTGGTGAACCTGCGCGGCGCGGCCGAAAGCGTCAAAGCGAATGTGGTGCTGACGCTGATCGAATTGTCTGGCCTGCTGATGGTGATCTTGCTGGGCTTCTACGCCATGTCGGAAGGAAAGGCGGATTTCTCTCGCGTGATCGCGTTCGACACGCCGGAAGACAAGAGCGTGTTCCTGGCGGTGACGTCGGCCACCGCGCTCGCCTTCTTCGCCATGGTCGGCTTCGAGGACTCGGTCAACATGGCCGAAGAAACGCATAACCCCAGCCGCATTTTTCCGAAGGTGATGCTGACCGGCCTGGGCCTGACTGCCGTGATCTACACGCTGGTGTCGATCTGCGCCGTGGCGCTGGTGCCGGTGGGCGAGCTGGCCAAGAGCTCGACGCCGCTGGTGCTGGTGGTCAAGCGCGCAGCCCCCGATCTGCCGGTGGAATACATCATGCCCATCATCTCGATGTTCGCGGTAGCGAACTCCGCGCTGATCAACATGATGATGGCCAGCCGCCTGCTGTATGGGATGTCGCGCCAAGGCGTGCTGCCGGCATTCCTGGCGCACGTGCACCGCAAGAACCAAACGCCGTGGACGGCCATTCTGTTCACCACCGTGCTGGCGCTGGCCTTGATTGTGCTGGTGGCGCTGGCGGACTCCGAAGCCATCCGCGCGCTGGGCGGCACCACCGCGTTGCTGCTGCTGGGTGTGTTCGCCTTCGTCAACGTGGCGGTGCTGGTCCTGCGCCGCGACAAGGTCAAGCACGAACACTTCCGCATCAACCGCATCATTCCGTGGCTGGGCGCGGCGGCCTGCCTGTTCCTGGTTACGCCGCTGACGGGCCGTGACGTGATCCAGTATCAGGTGGCGGGCTGGCTGCTGTTGCTGGGCGTGGTGATGTGGGGCGTGACGTACATGGCGCATCGCCGCGAAGCGCGTATGGAACTTGATCCGGCGTCGTTGGAATAGCCGTTGGAAGCAGCGGGCGCATCATGCCGCCCGCTGCAATCGGGATTGATCCGTTTCAGCCCCCCGCCGCCAGTCCTTCGCGGCGCGGGTCCACGCCCCCTTGCAAGCCATTGCCATCGATCACGATGCCGTGAATGCCGCTGGGAAATTCGGTGATGCGCGTGGGGTGCCCCATGGCCTCAAGCGCAGGCGCCAAGGCTTCCAGCACGGTGCCTTTTTCCAGTTCGGTTTCCTTGTTGCGGCTGCCCATGTTGGGCAGCGCAATGGCCGTCTGGATATCCAGCTTCCAGTCCAGCACGCCCACGATCGTCTTGGCCACGTAGTTGATGATGGCGCTGCCGCCGGGCGAGCCCACCAGCATCACGGGCTTGCCGTCGCGCAGCACGATAATCGGCGCCATTGCGCTGCGCGGGCGCTTTCCGGGTTCGACGCGGTTGGCCACGAGCCGGCCTTCCGGGTCTTTGAACGACGATGAAAAATCTGTCATCTCGTTATTCAGCAAGAAGCCGCGCACGAAAATCTTGCTGCCGAATTCACTTTCGATGGTGGTCGTCATGGACAGCGCATTGCCCTGTTTATCCACGGCCACCAGATGGCTGGTGGACGGCAATTCCAGCGCGTTGTCGCGGCCCAGTGTCAGCAGCTTGCCTTCCGGGTCGCCGGGCAGCGCCACCTTCATGCTGCGATCGGGCTTGATCAACGCACCGCGTGCACGCAAATACGCGGGGTTCAGCAATGCACTTACCGGCACGTTGACGAAGTCAGGGTCGGCCACGTAGAAGTCGCGGTCGGCAAACGCCAGCCGGCCAGCTTCAGAAAAGTAATGCACGGCCTCGACGGAGTTCGGTGCATAGGTGGCGATGGGGTATTGCTCAAGCTCGCCCAGCATCTGCAATACCGCGATGGGGCCGCTGCTGGGCGGCGCCATGCCGCACAGCTGATAGCCGCGATACGCGCCGCACACAGGCTCGCGCGTCTTGGCGCGGTAGCTTGCCAGATCGTCCAGACTCAGGTCGCCCGGCGTGGCGTGGCCATGCACGGCGGCCACGATGTCGCGCGCGATGTCGCCCTGGTAGAACGCATCGGCGCCCTGCTTCGCCACCGCACGCAAGGTGCGCGCGAACTCCGGATTCTTCAGCACATGGCCCACCGGCCACGCCGCGCCGTCCGGCGCATAGAAATACGCGGCCGCCGCCGATTGTTTGGGCAGCGTCTTGTTGCCCGTCAGCAGCGTATGCAGCCGCGGCGACACGGCAAAGCCCTGTTCCGCCAGCCGGATGGCGGGCTGGAAGAGGTCTGCCCAGGGCAGCACACCGCCTTCCTTGTGCGCGAGCTCAAGGCCGCGCAGCAGGCCCGGCACGCCCACCGACATGCCGTTATTCACGGCCTGCGCAAACGGCAGCGGTTTGCCATCGGCTTGCAGGAAGCGATCTGGGCGTGCGGCGGCCGGTGCGGTTTCGCGGCTGTCGTAGGTTTGAATGCGGCCGGTCTTGGCCGAATACAGCACCATGAAGGCACCCCCGCCAATGCCGGAGGATTGCGGCTCGACCAGGTTCAACACCAGCTGCGTGGCAATGGCGGCGTCTACCACGCTGCCGCCTTGGCGCAGCATGGCTTCGCCGGCTTGCGTGGCTAGCGGATTGGCCGACACCATCATGAAGTGCGGCGCGCGCACAAGCGCGCGTGCGCGGGCGCCGCTGGCGGCTTCGGGGTTGATGTCTTCAACCGCCTGCGGCCCGCGCGCCCAGGCGGCGGGCGGGGCCGCAAGGGCAGCCAGGGTGGCGGCAAGCAGGAAGGCGGCGGCGTGGCGGCAGGCGCGCATGATCAGCTCCGGAGTGGCGCCGGTAGTTCGGCAGGCGTTCATGATAGTCAAGCCAACCGCCGCTGTCGCGCCAGCGAGCTGGTTTTGTCACGGTCAGCCCGCCTTCAACGCATCCGACATAGAATCGCGGTTCTGGTCTCTCTTATGCCATTTGTCATGCGCCTGCGTCACATCGAGATTTTCGAAGCGATCCGCCGTACCGGGTCCCTGACCGAAGCGGCTGCGGCGCTGCATATTTCACAGCCCGCCGCCAGCAAATTGCTGGCGCATGCCGAAGCACAGCTGGGCTTCAAACTGTTTGAACGCGTCAAGGGCAGGCTCGTCGCCACGCGCGAGGCCGAAATCCTGACGCCCGAAGTCGCGCGCTTGAATCAGGATCTGAACAGCGTGCGCCGGCTGGTCGCCAGCCTGCGCGACCGGCCCAACGGGCACCTGCGGCTGGGCTGCGCGCCGGCACTCGGCCTGGGGCTGCTGCCTGGCGTGGTGCGCGATAGCCGCGACGCGCAACCGGGCATCACCTTTGATATCCACACCCATCACAGCACCGAGCTCGTGCAGGGGTTGCTGACGCGCGAGCTTGACCTGGCCATCACGTTTGACACCAACGACTATCCCGGCCTGACGCGCATGGGCCTGGGCCATACCGAACTGGTGCACTTGAGCCGCAAGCCCGCATCCGGCCCCATGCCCTTGTCGGAGCTGGCCGGCGTGTCCCGCGAGACGCTGATCGTGCTGGATGCCAGCGATGCCTCTGGCGCGCTGCTGCAAATGGCGCTGGATGCGCAAGGCCTGGAGCCGCAAGTCGCCATCCAGGTGCAGACGCATTACGTGGCGTGCGCGCTGGTTGATGCGGGTTGCGGCGACGCGATTGTTGACGCCATCACCGCGCAGGCGATGCTGCGCCCCGGCATGAGCCTGCGCCGCCTGGACCCCGCGCTGCGCGTGCCGATCAGCATTATGGTGCGCAATCAAGATCCCCTGTCAGCGTTGCATCGCGACTTGATCGACCGCTTGCGTGCCGCTTGTGATGCGAGTGGTGCGGCGCTGGATGCGGCGGCGTGAAAGTCCGCCCAAAAAAGCGCGCACCCATAAAAAACGGGCATCCGAAGATGCCCGTTCTGTTGTGGCCGAAGCGGGCATTGAAGCCCGCTTCGCGCAGCATCAATCCAGCTTGATGTTCTGCTTCTTCACCACGTCTTGAGCCCAGTCATACTGCTCTTTGATTTCCTTGGCGAACTCTTCCGGCGTGTTGCCCGACGGCGCCGAGCCTTGATCGTCCAACGCCTTGATGACCTTCGGGTCCTTCAGGGCCACAACAGCGGCGTCACGCAGCTTGTTCACGACTTCCATCGGCGTGCCCTTGGGGGCCAGCAGACCGTACCAGACCGGCTGGTTCAGCACCGGGAAGCCCGCGTCCTTGAACGTGGGCACACCCTTGACCGCAGCGATCTGCTCAGGCCATGCAATCGCCATGGCGTTCAGCTTGCCCGCCTGGATTTGCGGCATCGAGGACGGCAGGTTGTCGAACAGGATTTCGATCTGGCCGCCGACGGCATCCGCCACGGCCGGGCCCGAACCCTTGTACGGCACGTGCACGATGTCGGTGCCCGTGGCCATCTTGAACGATTCGCCCATCAAGTGCAGCACGCCGCAGGTGCCCGAGCTGCCATAGGAGTACTTGCCCGGGTTCTTCTTCAGCTCTTCGATGAAGCCCTTGAAGTCCTTGGCCGGGAACTTCGGGTTCACGGCAACCACGTTCGCGGTGTTGGCGAAGTTGGTGACCGGCTGGAAGTCCTTGATCGGGTCGTACGGCAGGTCCTTCGGACGGCATGCCGGGTTGACGGCCATCGTCGACACCGTGGCGATCGACAGCGTGTAGCCGTCGGCATCCGCGCGCGCGGCTTCAGATGCGCCAATGGCGCCGCCTGCGCCGCCCTTGTTTTCCACAACCATCGGTTGGCCAAGTTCCTGGCTCATGCGCTGCGTCACCAGGCGCGCGATGATGTCGGTGGAACCGCCGGGCGCGAACGGAACAATCACGCGGATAGGCTTGCTGGGATACTTGTCGGCTGCGTGCGCAACAGACGCGCCAAAGGTGCCAACGGCGCCAGTCGCCACGGCGATAGCCACGGCCAGGTAGCGAACTTTATTCATAGATGTGTTTCCTCCAAGATTTGCGAGCCCGTATGTAAACGGACCGTTTTGAGATGGTCTCGTCTGTAGACGGCCAGCAGATAACGGTGGGAGCGCATTGCTTCTGTGCAGCGTGTGTGGCGCTGCTTTTATGAGTTGCTTGTGGCAGACGCGCCCGCCAGAATGACGGAGAATAGCAGCAAATGCTTACACACGCATAGCGCGTTCATCCTCCGCCAACGGCCCATAAAAACGACTCTGCCTCATGTCGGTTGCTCTTCTGGTTTTCCCTGATTTCATGCTGGTTGCGCTCGGTTGGGCGCTGCGACACAAGCTGGGTTTCACGCGCGAATTCTTTGCGGGCACCGAGCGGCTTGTCTACTTCGTGCTGTTCCCCGCGCTGTTGTTCCAATCGATTCTGCGCACGCCCATTACGGCGGGCAACGCCGTCGTGCTCTTGCAGGCGACGGCGGCTGTTGTGGCCTCGGGCGTGGCGCTGTCGTGGCTGGCCGGGTTGGTGTTGCGGCCAACATCGCTGGGGCTGGCGTCGTCCGCGCAATGCGGCTATCGCTTCAACACGTATATCGGCTTGGCGCTATCGGCCAGCCTGGCCGGTTCGGCGGGCCAGACGGTGATGGCGCTGATCATCGGCTTCGCGGTGCCGATGGCCAATGTGGCCGCCGTCTACGGGCTGGCGCGCCACAACGGCGGCAACCTGCTGCGCGAGCTGGCGCGCAATCCGCTGGTGGTGTCCACCTTGTTGGGCCTGGCCTGCAACCTGGCGGGCTTGCAGTTACCGGGTCCGGTCGACACGGTCTTCGCGCGGCTCGGTGCGGCGGCCCTGGCGCTGGGCATTCTCTGCGTGGGCGCCAGCCTGGCGTGGGAAGGCGGCAAGGGATATGGCTCGCTGATTGCGTGGATGCTGGCGGTCAAGCTGGTGGCGCTGCCCGCGGTGGCGTTAGGCGTGGCGCACCTGCTTGGGCTGCCGCCGCTTGAGGCGCGAATGCTGTTGTTGTTCGCCGCATTGCCCACGGCCTCCGCCGCGTACGTGCTGGCGATGCGCATGGGCGGCGACGGCCGCATGGTGGCGGTGCTGATTTCACTGGGTACGCTGTGTTCCGCGGCCACGATTCCGATGTGGCTGTTATTGGCTGGGCAGGGTTGATCGGCGATCCGAGATCCGAGATCCGTGAAAGTCGCCGCCGAATCAAAGGCCGCCAAATTAAAAAATCCGCCTCATAGAAAAAGCCGCCTCATAGAAAAATCCACCTCATAAAAAAAACCGCCCAATTCACATTGGGCGGCCCTGTCACCAATAGGCTTTCAGCCTGCTCGTGTCGTGTCGCGCGATTACGACTTGTGCGCGTTGGTCATCGAACCCGGCACGACCCATTCCGCGAATTGCGCCTCGGTCACATAACCCAATGCCAGCGCCGATTCCTTCAACGACAAGCCTTCCTTGTGCGCCTTCTTGGCAATCTGCGCGGCCTTGTCGTAGCCGATGTGCGGATTCAGCGCCGTCACCAGCATCAGTGAACGGTCGACCAGTTCAGCAATGCGCTCGTGGTTCGGCTCGATGCCGGCCGCGCAGTGCTCGTTGAAGCTGGCCATGCCATCCGTCAGCAGGCGCACGGATTGCAGGAAGTTGTGGATCACCAGCGGCTTGAACACGTTCAGTTCGAAGTTGCCGCTGGCGCCACCGATGTTGATGGCCACGTCGTTGCCCAGCACTTGCGCGGCCAGCATCGTGATGGCTTCGCACTGCGTGGGGTTGACCTTGCCCGGCATGATCGAGCTGCCCGGTTCGTTTTCCGGAATGCTGATTTCGCCCAGGCCCGAACGGGGGCCGCTGGACAGCCAGCGCACATCGTTGGCAATCTTCATCAGGCCCGCGGCCAGCGACTTCAAGGCGCCGTGCGCAAACAGCAGCGCTTCGTGCGAGGCCAGCGCCTGGAACTTGTTGGGGGCCGACACGAAAGCCGTGCCGGTGGCGTGCGCCAGGTCGGCGGACACCTTGGCGCTGAATTGCGGATGCGCATTCAGGCCGGTGCCAACCGCCGTGCCGCCAATGGCCAGCTGATGCAGGCCCGGCAGCGTGGCGCGAATCTGCTGTTCGGCCAGATCCAGCTGGGCCACATAGCCCGACAATTCCTGGCCCAGCGTCAGCGGCGTTGCGTCTTGCAGGTGGGTGCGGCCGATCTTGACGATGTCGTAGAACTTGGCGCTCTTCTCGGCCAAGGTCGCGCGCAGCTTTTTCAGCGACGGCAACAGATGGTGTTCGACTTCCACGGCGGCCGCCACGTGCATGGCGGTCGGGAAAGTGTCGTTGGACGATTGGCCGCGGTTGACGTGGTCGTTCGGGTGCACCTTGCGCTCTTCGCCGCGCACGCCGCCCAGCAATTCCGAAGCGCGGTTCGCCAGCACTTCGTTCATGTTCATGTTGCTTTGCGTGCCCGATCCCGTCTGCCAGACGGACAGCGGGAATTCATTGGGCCATTTGCCGGCGATGACTTCGTCGGCGGCGCGGATGATGCCGTCGGCGATCTTCGGGTCCAGTTCGCCGAGTTCGGCGTTGACCTTGGCGGCCGCACGCTTCAGGCGCGCCATGGCGTTGACCTGGGGGACAGGCATCTTCTCGGTGGAAATCGCGAAAAAATGCAGCGAACGTTGCGTTTGGGCGCCCCAGAGGTGATCCTCGGGGACTTCGATGGGCCCAAACGTGTCTTTTTCGATGCGGGTCTTCATGGCGCGTACAACTCCGTGTGGCGGCTGTCAGTCGCAATCGGCGGCGTCCGCCTGAAGCGACATATTGAGAATAGCAATCAGTTATTAGATTAGCAGAAACCCGAATTCCTATAATTGCGAAAATCCGAGATCCCTCCACCGTTTTTTACCACTCGCCCCGCGCCATGTCCGCCCCTCTTTGCAGCCTGACCTTGCACCTGCCCGACGAAGCCGCCACGGAATCGCTGGCGCGCGAGCTTGCCCCTTTGGTTTCCGGGGGACAGACCGGCCCGGCCGGTGCCTGCATCCACCTTCAAGGCGACCTTGGCGCAGGCAAAACGGCCTTCACACGGGCGTTGTTGCGCGAATGCGGCATCACCGGCCGAATCAAAAGTCCTAGCTACGCGCTGCTTGAATCCTATAAAGTTTCTAACTTATACTTCTATCATCTTGATTTTTATAGATTTAGTGATTCGCGCGAATGGTTGGACGCAGGATTTCGGGATTTACTGCGTGAAGACGCGGTGGTTTTGATCGAATGGCCGGAGCGGGCCGAGGGCCTTTTGCCCCCTCCCGACCTGCTGATTTCCCTGGCTTATGCCGATGAGGGACGCAACGCCACCCTGACCGCGTACACCGCTCGAGGACAAACATGGTTGAACGCGATTGTCCCCCCGCCCAAGACGGCGCCCTTCCCTCGGCAGGCGCCACCCGGCGCCGCCTGATCAGCGTAGCTGCCACTCTGCTCGTCCTGCCGGTTCTGCCGCGTCTGGCGCAGGCGGCTACCATCCTGGCCGTGCGTACCTGGCCGGCCGACGAATACACCCGGGTCACGCTGGAGCTCGACAGCGAGCTCAAAGCGGAACAGTTCACGCTTGAAAACCCCCACCGGCTGGTGGTGGATATCGAAGGCCTGACCATCAGCGCCGCGCTGAACGACCTGGTTTCCAAAGTCCGCCCGGACGACCCCTATATCCAAAGCCTGCGCGTGGCGCAGAACCGCCCGAACGTGGTGCGGCTGGTGTTCGACCTGAAGCAGCCCGTGGCGCCGCAGGTGTTTACGCTCAAGCCGGTGGCCGATTACCAGTACCGCCTGGTGCTGGACTTGTATCCCAAGATCGCCCAAGACCCGCTCATTGCGATTCTGAACAAGAGCGGCCCCGATGTGGACGACCCGCTCGCCCGCATTCTGGAAGACATCCAGCGCAACCCGGTCACCCGCGCCGATCCGCCGGAGCCGCCGCGCGTGCGCGGCCAGCAGCCGGCGCCGCCCCTGCCCACGGCCCCCAAGCCTCCCCCCGCCACCGCCGGCCGCGGCAAGCAGCGCATGCTTACCATCGCGCTGGACCCCGGCCATGGCGGTGAAGACCCGGGCGCCATCGGCAGCAGCGGCCTGCGTGAAAAAGACGTGGTGCTGCGCATCGCCCGGCGCCTGAAGGCGCTGATCGACAGCCAGCCCTATATGCGCGCCTACCTGACGCGCGACGACGATTACTTCGTCCCATTGCATGTGCGCGTGCAAAAGGCGCGGCGGGTGCATGCCGACCTGTTCATCTCGATTCACGCGGATGCCTGGGTCAAGCCGTCGGCCAATGGCTCGTCGGTGTTCGCGTTGTCGCAGCGCGGCGCCACCAGCGCGCAGGCCCGCTGGATGGCCGACAAGGAAAACGCGGCCGACTTGATCGGCGGCGTCAACCTGGGCAGCCACGACCGCCAGGTCGCCAAAGTGCTGCTGGACTTGTCCACCACCGCGCAGATCAACGATTCGCTGAAGGTCGGCAACGCCTTCCTGGACGAGATCAAGAAGATCAACCGCCTGCACAAGAACAGCGTCGAACAGGCGGGCTTTGCCGTGCTGAAGGCGCCGGATATTCCGTCCGTGCTGGTCGAAACCGCCTTCATCAGCAACCCGCAGGAAGAAGCCCTGCTGCGCAGCAATTCGCACCAGGATAAGCTGGCCCAGGCCATGATGACCGGCATCCAGCGCTACTTCACCGCCAACCCGCCGCTGGCACGGTTGGGCGACGTCAGCTGATCACGCTGACGTAAAAAGGGGCAATGCGCCGTCAAGCGCATCGCCCCTTTTTTTGTTCTGGCGACTGACTGGCAACCCACAGTGGCCGTGGGAGAAAATGCAGTCTGATTGCTGAGTCAATTGCAGTCTGACTACATTTTTAATTGCAGTCAGACTACATTTTCGATCGTGATTGTTTACGCGCGCCGGGACTTGATCAGCTTGAACACGCCGGCCCCCACGACCGGCACGATGGCTGCGGCCAGACCCAGCAGCACAATGGTGTTCAGGTGTTCGCGCACCAACGGGATGTTGCCGAAGAAATAACCGGCTGCCACCAGGCTGACCACCCAGAACAGCGCGCCCAGGATGTTGAACAGCTGGAAGCGCGACATCGGCATGTCGGCCACGCCCGCGACAAAGGGCGCGAACGTGCGGACGACGGGAATGAAACGCGACATCACGATCGTCTTGCCGCCGTGCTTTTCATAGAACGCATGCGTGCGCATCAGCGCGCCGCGGTCCAGGAAGCGCAGGTTCATCGAGAACACGCGTGGCCCGATGTAGCGCCCGATCATGTAGTTCAGCGTGTTGCCAGTGATGGCGGCCACAATCAGCAGCACGGCCATCAAGACCGGATCAATATGGCCCGTGGCGCCGAACGCGCCCGCGATGAACAACAGCGAATCGCCCGGCAGGAAGGGCAGCACGACCAGGCCCGTCTCGGCGAAAACAATCAGGAACAGCACCAGGTACACCCACACGCCGTATTGCGCGACCCAGACGCCCAGCGTCTTGTCGATGTGGAGCACCATATTGAAAAATTCAAGCATTCAGCAGCCCGGAAGGATCGGAGGAAGGAAATTTCCCAGCGACTATAGCCCACCCGCCCATGACGCTAAAATCGTCCACATAGCCCCACCAGACTTGAGCCTAATGACCGAACGCCGTTCCATTCTTGCGCTTCCCGACCTGCTCATCAGCCAGATTGCCGCTGGCGAAGTGATTGAGCGCCCCGCCTCCGTGCTCAAGGAAATCCTTGAAAACGCGATTGACGCGGGCGGTCGCGCCATCGAAGTGCGCCTGGAAGGCGGCGGCATCAGGCGGATTGCCGTCACCGACGACGGCGGCGGCATTCCCCCTGAAGAACTGCCGCTGGCGCTGGCCCGCCACGCCACCAGCAAGATCCGCTCGCTGAACGAACTGGAGTCGGTGGCGTCGATGGGGTTTCGCGGCGAAGCGCTGGCCTCCATTGCGTCGGTCGCCCAGGTCACCATCATTTCGCGCACCCGCGACGGCGAACACGCCTGGCAAATCGACGCCGGCAGCATGCAGGTCAGCCCGGCATCCGGCCCGCCGGGCACCACCGTCGACGTGCGCCAGTTGTTTGACGCCGTGCCCGCACGCCGCAAGTTCCTGCGATCCGAAGCCACCGAGTTCGGCCATTGCGTTGACGCCATGGAGCGCATTGCGCTGGCGCATCCCCAGATTGCGTTCCGGCTGTTCCACCATGACCGCGCGCAGCGCCAATGGCTGCCCGCCGAGCCCCCGCAGCGCATCCGCGACGTGCTGGGCGCGGAATTCGCCGAACATGGCCTGTTGCTGTCGCATGCGGTTGGCACGGTCAGCCTGGCCGGCATGATCACCCGCCCCACCGCCGCCCGCGCCCGCGCCGACCGCCAATATCTGTACGTAAACGGCCGCTATGTGCGCGACCGCACCGTCAGCCATGCGCTGCGCGCGGCCTATGCCGACGTCCTGCACGGCGACCGTCAGCCCGCCTACGTGCTGTTCCTGGACATCGACCCCGCCGCCGTGGACGTGAACGTGCACCCGGCCAAACATGAAGTCCGTTTCCGCGACAGCGGCGCGGTGCACCGGTTTGTATCGCACGCCGTTGGCCAGACGCTGGCGCAGACGGGCGGTTCGTCCGCGGTCACGCCCCCCGGCGCTTCCGCCGCACAGAATGAGTCGGAAGACGGCGGCTTTGAAACCGTGGCGCGTCCTGCTGAAAGCGGGTCTGCGAACGCTGCCCCGGTCCCGCCGTATCGCGCTCCTGACAGTACCTCGCATGGCGCGCCGGCCAACACGGCGGCGCCGGCGCCCGCTGCGGACTCGCCTCGCCCCGGCTACACGGGCGGCAACACATCCAACGCCACGTATGGCCTGCGCCCGTCGCCCACCCCGCAACGCGCCCACACGCAGGTGCCGTTCCGGCTGCACGCAGAACCCGCCGGCATTCCCGCCGCAGACTGGCAATCGTTGTACCGCCCGCTTGGCGACGACACGGCCGCCAAGGTCACGCCGGTCAGCGAACCCCGCGCGGCCGCCACGCTGCCCGCCGATGAGGAACATCCGCTGGGCATGGCGTTGGCGCAGTTGCACGGCATCTACATCCTGGCGCAGAACCGCCGGGGCATGGTGCTGGTGGACATGCACGCAGCGCACGAGCGCGTCGTCTATGAACAACTGAAGCAGGCGCTGGACGCCCGCAGCCTGCCGCGCCAAGACCTGTTGGTGCCAGTCGTGTTCCACGCCCAGGAAAAGGACGTGGCCATCGTCGAGGAATTCGACGAACAACTCAGCGATCTGGGTTTCGAGATGCGCCCGTCAGGCCCCACGTCGATCGCCGTGCGTTCCGTGCCCGCCATCCTGGCCCGTGGAGACATCGAAACGCTGGCCCGCGCTGTGCTGCGCGATCTGGGCGCCGTGGGGGTGTCGCGCTTGCTGACGGAGCAACGCAACGAACTGCTGTCCACCATGGCCTGCCACGGTTCCGTGCGCGCCAACCGCAAGCTGACCATTGAAGAAATGAACGGGCTGCTGCGGCAGATGGAAACCACCGAGCGCGCCGATCAATGCAATCATGGCCGCCCGACCTGGGTGCAGTGGTCGGTGTCCGACCTGGACAAGCTCTTTCTGCGCGGACAATAAGTTTGCCGTCTTCCCCTACCCCCGCAACCGACACGCCGCTGGTCATTTGCCTGGCAGGCCCCACCGCCGCAGGCAAGAGCGCGTCCACGTTGGCGCTGGCCGAGCGATGGCCAATGGAAATCGTCAACGTCGATTCCGCCACGATCTATCGCGGCATGGACATCGGCACCGCCAAGCCGTCGCCCGAAGAACAGGCGCGCGTGCCGCAGCATCTGCTCGACATCCTGGACCCGGCGCAGTCGTATTCCGCCGCCGAGTTCCGCGCCGATGCGCTGCGCCTGATCGGCGAGATCCGTGCGCGTGGCCGCATCCCGCTGCTGGCGGGCGGCACGATGATGTACTACAAAGCGCTGCGCGACGGGCTGGACGACCTGCCTCAGGCCGATCCCGCCTTGCGCGCCGAGCTTGAAGCGCGCGCCGCCGTCCACGGCTGGCCGGCGCTGCATGCCGAACTGGCAGTGCTGGACCCCATCACCGCCGCGCGCCTGGCGCCCAACGACAGCCAGCGCATTCAGCGTGCGTTGGAGATCTGCCAATTGTCGGGCCAGCCCATGTCGGCGCTGCTGCAACGCGGCGAGCGCAAGCCGGACGACGACGCCAATCAATACCTGACGATCAGCCTCGAACCGTCCGAGCGCAGCGCGCTGCACGCGCGCATCGAACAGCGCTTTGACGCCATGCTGGCGGGCGGGCTGCTGGAAGAAGTCCGAGGCTTGCGCGCCCGCCCCGATCTGCATCCCGGCCTGCCCTCCGTGCGCTGCGTGGGCTACCGGCAGATGTGGGCGCATCTGGATGGCGAGATCGATCTGGCCACCGCGCGCGAACAGGGCATTGCCGCCACGCGCCAACTGGCCAAGCGCCAGATCACGTGGCTGCGCGCCCAGCCCGAGCGCATCATCGTGGATTGCCTGGCGCCCGACGCCGTGGCGCAGACGATCGATGCGGTGGCGATGGCGCTGGCCGGCAAGGCTTAAGGCGTTTTCTCCACGTCGCCCATCCCAAAAAACAAAAACCCGCCATCGGCGGGTTTTTTCATGCAAGGCCCAAGACCAGAACGCGGTTTACACCACGAAGGTCTGCGCCATGCCTTCCGTCTGCTCGACGATTTCGCCGATCTTGTTGACGGTTTCGCCTTGCTCGCGCAGCGTGGCGGCAATGGCGTCGGCCTGGGCCGCGTCCACCACCAGCACCATGCCGATGCCGCAGTTGAAGACGCGGTGCATTTCGGTGTCTTCGACGCCGCCCTGCTCTTGCAGCCATTGGAACAGCTTGGGCATTTCCCAGCCGTCACGGTGCAGCTTGGCCGACAGGCCGGCTTGCAGAATGCGCGGCACGTTGTCCAGCAGACCGCCGCCGGTGATGTGGGCCAGGCCCTTGATGTCGGTGCCGTGCTTGGCCAGCGCGGCCAGCACTTGCTTCACGTAGATGCGCGTGGGCGCCATCACGACGTCAACCAGCGGCTGGCCGTGGAAGTCGTCGGTGGGCTTGGCGCCGGCGCGTTCGATGATCTTGCGCACCAGCGAAAAACCGTTGGAATGCACGCCGCTGGAGGCCAGGCCCAGCACCACGTCGCCCGGCTTGATGGACTTGCCGTCGATGATGGCGGACTTTTCCACCGCGCCCACCGCAAAGCCAGCCAGGTCGTATTCGCCGTCCGGGTACATGCCCGGCATTTCAGCGGTTTCGCCGCCGATCAGCGCGCAGCCCGACAATTCGCAGCCCTTGGCAATGCCGCCCACCACCGACGCCGCCGTGTCCACCGAGAGCTTGCCGCAGGCGAAGTAGTCCAGGAAGAACAGGGGTTCAGCGCCCTGCACCAGGATGTCGTTGACGCTCATGGCGACCAAGTCGATACCCACGGTGTCGTGGCGGTTCCACTCGAAGGCCAGGCGCAGCTTGGTGCCCACGCCGTCGGTGCCCGAGACCAGCACGGGCTCGTTGTACTTCTTCGGCACTTCGAACAAGGCGCCAAAGCCGCCGATACCGGCCAGCACCCCGGGGCGCATGGTGCGCGCGGCGAGGGGTTTGATACGGTCGACCAGGGCGTCGCCTGCGTCGATGTCGACACCGGCATCGCGGTAGGTCAAGGGGGCTTTAGGTTGATTCGTCATGAGAAATGCCGTGGGGTATGTAACAATTGCTGGGAATTTGGTGGAACGCCCTGCATTTTACGATGTTGCGGCGTTGAGCAGGGATCGAACCGGCCGCGCGTGGGGATTGCGGCAGGGGCCGGTCTGACCGGCCAGGGGGCAAAAAAGGGCGCAAACCCAAGCCAGGCAAAGCCCTTGGGCGCGACACCATCCCCCCAGGTGGTTTAAAGTGTCGGGTTGGCCGGTATGGATTTTGCCAGTTTCTGGCGGATAGCGCCTGGAAAGGGCTTGCCCCGGCCCCTTGCTTCACCGTTTTTTGGCTTTTCCGGCAACACCGGCATGTCCTGCGCCGCTGCGCGCCCCCGCGATGCAATTGTCGTGCCGGGCCGTGTTTGTGCCGGGCTGCGGCAGTACCGAACCAGCCTGATTGATAACCTCTCATGAACCGCCAGCTGCTGCTCGACGTTCTTCCCGCGCCAGCGCCATCGCTGAACAACTACATCGCCGGCCCCAACGGGGAAGCGCTGGCAGCGGTGCGCGCGCTCAATCCGGGCCGCGCCCTGTATATCTGGGGCGCAGCCGGTTGTGGCCGCACGCATCTGCTGCGCGCGCTGACCGCCCGCCCCGACGCCGTCTTCATCGACCCCGCCAAGGGTGAAACGATGCTGCGCCGTCTGGCCGAGGCCGATTCCAAATCGCCCATGCCCAAGTTCGTGGCCGTGGACGATGTGCACCGCATGGACGACACCCGTCAGGCCGCGTTGTTCGCGCTGTACAACCGCTGGCGCGAATCCGCCGCCACTGGCCGCGCCTTTGCGCTGGCCTTGGCGGGCGACCGCGCCCCGCTGTCGATGCCGCTGCGCGAAGACCTGCGCACCCGCCTGGGCTGGGACCTGGTGTTCCGCCTGGACCCGCTGTCGGATGCCGACAAGCTCGCCGCGCTGTCCGCGCAGGCCGCCGAACGCGGCATGCATCTGGCGCCTGAAATCATCAACTGGATGTTGATTCACCACGAACGCGACATCCGCAAACTGGCCGCGCTGATCGACGCGCTTGACCGCTATTCCCTGGCCACCGGCCGTCCCATCACCTTGCCTTTGTTGCGGGCCATGCTCGCAGACCCTGATTCACAACGCACATGACCTCCCGACGTCTCGCCCTGTTCGACCTGGATCACACCCTGTTGCCGCTGGATAGCGACTACCAATGGGCCGACTATCTGGCACGCACGGGCCGTGCGGGAGACCCGGACGAAGCCCGCCGTCAGAACGACGACCTGATGGACCGCTACAACCGCGGCGAACTCACCGCCGAACAGGCCGCCGAGTTCATGCTGGGGTTGCTGGCGGCGCATTCTCCTTATGACCTGGCGGACTGGCACGAAGAATTCATGCGTGAAGTCATCCGCCCGTCCATCACCGCCGACGCCCGCGCGTTGGTGCAATCCCACCTGGATGCTGGCGACCTGTGCGCCATCGTCACGGCGACCAACAGCTTCGTCACCGCCCCCATCGCCCGCGCCTTTGGCGTGCCGCACCTGGTGGCTACCGACGCCGAATACCTGAACGGCCGCTACACCGGCCGCATCCTGGGCACGCCCAGTTTCAAGGAAGGCAAGGTGGTGCGCGTGAACGATTGGCTGTCCGCGATGCGCCTGGGGCTTGCGGATTTCTCCGAATCGTTTTTCTATAGCGATTCGGTCAATGATGTACCGCTGCTCGAAAAGGTGACCCGTCCGATCGCCGCCAACCCCAGCCCGACCCTGCGCAATATCGCTCAGGAACGTGGCTGGCAAGTGATCGACTTGTTCGACCACATGGAAGACTCGAAGTCCTAAATGATCACTGACACCATAAAAAAATTCGTCGGCCGCTTGTTCGCGCCGGCGCCCCGGGGGCCGTTGCGCATCGAGCGCGACAAGCACGGCATCGACCGCCGTAACGTTTCGCGCCACGCCATCAAGGTCTGCGAAGTGCTGCGCCAGCACGGCTATGACGCATTTATCGTCGGCGGCGCCGTGCGCGACCTGATCGTGGGGCTGGAACCCAAGGACTTCGACGTGGCCACCAACGCCACGCCCGAACAGATCCGCCCGCTGTTTCGCCGCGCCCGCATCATCGGCCGCCGCTTCCAGCTGGTGCACGTGGTGTTCGGCCAGGAAATCATCGAAACGTCCACCTTCCGCGCGCCCGCCTCGGAAGAGCAGGAAACCGACGAGCACGGCCGCATCCTGCGCGACAACGTGTTCGGTTCGCAGGAAGAAGACGCCAAACGCCGCGACTTCACGATGAACGCGCTGTACTACGACCCGCACAACGAGGAAGTCATCGACTACCACAATGGCGTGGCCGACTTGAAAAAGCGCCAGGTCCGCATCATTGGCGACCCGGTCAAGCGTTACCGCGAAGACCCGGTCCGCATGCTGCGCGCCGTGCGTTTTGCCGCGAAGCTCAATGGCACGATCGACCCGGCCACGCGCCAGCCGATCAGCACCATGGCCGAGCTCATTGAAAACGTGCCGGCATCCCGCCTGTTCGACGAAATGCTGAAGCTGCTGACCTGCGGCCACGCCATGGATTGCCTGCGCCAGTTGCGCGCAGACGGCCTGCACAACGGCCTGTTGCCGTTGCTGGATGTGGTGCTGGAACAACCGGGCGGCGAGCACTTCGTTGAACTCGCGCTGGAACGCACCGACGCCCGCGTGCGCGCCGGCAAGACCATCAGCCCCAGCTTCCTGTTTGCCGCCCTGCTGTGGCAGCAGGTGGACGTGCGCTGGAAGCAGCTGCGCGCCCAGGGCGAGCACACCATTCCCGCGCTGTCGCAAGCGGCGGATTCCGTGCTGGACGAACAGACCGAGAAGCTCGCCATCCAGCGCCGCTTCTCGTCCGACATGCGCGAAATCTGGTTCATGCAGCCGCGTTTCGAACGCCGCATGGGCAAGACGATTTTCCGCATGATCGAGCAGCCGCGCTTTCGCGCCGCCTGCGATTTCCTGCAACTGCGCGCCGCGGCCGGCGAGTTCGACAGCGTGCTGGCGCAATGGTGGATGGACTTGGCTAACGCCGATGACGTCACCCGCGCCGACATGATCGAAGAAGTCTCGCGCCTGCCGCGTGAAGCCGGTGATACGGGTGGCGGTGGTGGCGCAGGCCCGTCCACGTCGTCGGGTCCGCGCAAGCGCCGCCGTCCGCGCCGCTCGCCGTCGCGCGGCCCGTCCAGCGCCGAGTAACACCGTGCCGCCTGCCATGGTCCGCGCGTATATCGGCCTGGGCGCCAACCTGGGTGATGGCGCGGCCACGCTGCGCCACGTGCTGGCCGAGCTGCAAGCCACGGACGGCATCGCCGCCGTGACGGCATCGCCGTTCTACCGCAGCGCCCCCGTGGAGGCCACCGGCCCCGACTTCGTCAATGCCGTGGCAGCGCTGGATACGCACTTGCCGCCTTTGGCCTTGCTGGACGCGCTGCAAGCGCTGGAAAACCAGCACGGCCGGCAGCGTCCTTATAAGAACGCGCCTCGCACGCTGGACCTGGATCTGTTGCTGTACGGAGATAGGTCGATGGATCACGAACGCCTGATCCTGCCGCATCCGCGCATGCATCAACGGGCGTTTGTGTTGCTGCCGCTAAGCGATCTGGCGCCGGAAATCAGCGTCATGGGACGGCCGGTTTCGGCGTGGATTGCAGAGATCAAAGATCAGGCGATTGAGCGAATTGCGGTTTGAGGGACGCGGGCCGGTATGGGCTTGCAGCATCCTCTGATGGGTGGCGCTTCGCAGGATGCGTGAAGCGCGGCACCGTCTGGACCAAGCATCCCGCACGTTCAAGCATCCCGCACGCTCAAGAATCCCGCACGCTCAAGAATCCCGCACGCTCAAGCATCCCGCACGCGCAACCCATCACACCACCGCAGCGCTACCCCTTCGGCGCGAATGCCATCATCGCCCGTTCCACATCTTCCACCTTCGGCAGCCCGGCTTCATTGCCCAGATGCTGAATCTTGTGCGCCGATGCCGCGCGCGCGAAAGTGAAGTGTTCCGCCCAGGGTTGATCCGGGCGGTTCAGGTAAGACCACACATAGGCGCCGTGGAACACGTCACCCGCCCCCGACGTATCCACAATGCGATGACCCGGCACGTCCAGCGACGGCAGGATATCGACGTGGCCCGTTTCGTCGTACCACAGCATGCCGCGCTCGCCCATCGTGACGGCGCCGATGCGGCAGCCGCGGGCCTTGAGCAGATCCAGCAAGCCTGCGGGCGTCAGGTCCAGCTGTTCGCACATGCGTTCGGCGCAGACGGCGACGTCGATGTAGCGCAGCAGCTCGTCAGTGTTCTCGCGCACGCCGCCGCCATCCAGTGACGTCAGCACCCCCGCCTGCCGGCAAGCGCGCGCATAGTGCAGCGCGGCGTCGGGCTGATGGCCATCCAGATGCAGGGCGCGGTACCCGCTGATATCCAGCCGCGGGAATTCATTCAGGTAGTCCACATCGCGCGCGCGAACAATCGCGCGCTTGCCGTGGTTGGGCATGATGAACGACAGCGACGACCGCCGCACATGCCGCGCGTGCAGCGTCACGCCGTGCGCCGCCGCCATGTCGGAATACATATGCCCCAGCCAGTCGGGCGCCAATGAACAGATCAGATCGGGCGGCGACCCCAGCCGTCCGCACGCAAACGC
Source organism: Achromobacter sp. 01N37 (assembly GCF_056399725.1). NCBI lineage: Bacteria > Pseudomonadati > Pseudomonadota > Betaproteobacteria > Burkholderiales > Alcaligenaceae > Achromobacter > Achromobacter sp. 01N37. Next base: position 166,940 of record NZ_JBFTRX010000012.1, on the reverse strand, counting down.
CGCCGTGACGGCGTTGCCGCCAAAGGACACGGCGTAGTCACGCGCCACGCTTTTTTCGTCGCCGGTGGGCCAGGTGTCGGCCAGCACGGTGACGTCGATATAGGTATGCCCGATAAACAGCGCGTCGCTCATGCGGGGGCCTGCTCGCCCGCTTGGGCCAGCACCAGTCGGGCGCGTGCGATCACGGGCGCATCGACCATCTTGCCGTCCAGCATGAAGGTGCCGGCCGCCGTCTCGCGATGCGCGGCAACGACGCGGCGCGCCCAGTCGAGTTCTTCCCGCGCCGGCACGAAGGCCGCGTGGATCACCGGAACCTGCGCCGGGTGGATGCACAGCATGCCGCCAAACCCCATCTGCTGAGCGCGGCTGGCCGCCTGCGCCAGCCCGGCCACGTCTTGCACGCCCGGAAACACGCCGTCCAGCGCGGGCGCAAGGCCCGCCGAACGGCTATGCAGCAAGACCTGCACCCGCGCATGGTCCAGCACCGTATCGGCGCCGGGCGTGTCGGGCGTCAGGCCCATGTCCAAGCCGTAGTCCAGGCTGCCGAACGCCAGCCGCGCCACGCCGGGCGTGGCGGCGACCTCGGCCGCGTTGAGCAGGCCGCGCGCGGTTTCAATGATGGGAATCACCGGCAGACCGGTCTGCGCCACATGCCGCACCTGGGCCAGGCTTTCGGCCTTGGGCAACAAGATGCCGGCCACGCCGGGCCGGCCACGGCACGCTTTCAGATCGTCGTCGTGCCAGGAGGTTGATGCGTCGTTGATGCGCACCCACAAACGGGCCTCGCGATGCGTCCCCAGGAAGTCGCAAAGCGATTCCCGGGCAGACGCCTTGGCCAGATGTTCGACGGCGTCTTCGAGATCGACGATGACGGTGTCGGCGCCAGCCGCCAGCGCTTTGGGGATGCGCTCGGCGCGCGAGGCCGGCACGAACAGGGCGCTACGAACGACGGGATGGGTCACACGACCTCCGAATCATGGAACTGCGCCACTTGTTCTGGCGCGTATCCCAGCGATGCTAGCACCGCATCCGTGTTTTGGCCCACGGCAGGCACGGCGGCCATGCGCGGCGTAAAGGCGTTGCTGCTGGCGGGCGGCAGCAGCGCGGGCAGCACGCCGGCGGGGCTGTCCACCTGGCTCCAGCGGGCGCGCGCCTGCAACTGCGGGTGCGCCCAGACGCCTGCCATATCGTTGACGCGGGCGTTGGCAATTTGCGCATCTTCCAGCCGTTGCGTGACCTGGTCGATGGACAAGTCGGCAAACGCCGCCACGATCAGATCGCGCAAGGCGCCGCGGTTGGCGGTGCGCTGCGAATTCGAGATAAAGCGCGGGTCTTCGGCAAGCGAGGCCTGGCGCAGCACCTGGGCGCAGAACACGCGCCATTCGCGTTCATTCTGCAGGCCCAGCATGATGGTCAAGCCGTCGCCCACCGGGAACGGGCCATAGGGGTAGATGGAGGCGTGCGCCGCGCCTGCGCGCACGGGGGGCTTTGCGCCTTCGAACGCGTAGTACATGGGAAAACCCATCCACTCGACCATGCTTTCCAGCATGGACACGTCCAGCCGGCTGCCCAGCCCAGTTTTCTGGCGCAGCAGCAGCGCGTTCAGAATGGCCGAATACGCATACATGCCCGCCGCGATATCGGCGATGGAACACCCGGCCTTGACCGGGTCGTCCTGCGTACCGGTGACCGACAGAAAGCCGCTTTCGCTCTGGATGAGCAGGTCGTAGGCCTTCTTGTCCTGATACGGGCCGCCTTCGCCATAGCCCGAGATATCACACACGATCAGGCGCGGGAATTTCTTGTGCAGGGCGTCAAACGACAGGCCCAGCCGGGCCGCTGCGCCCGGCGCCAGGTTTTGCACCAGCACGTCGGCCGATTCCAGCAGACGGTCCATGATGCCACCGGCCTCGTCGCGCTTCAGGTCCAGTGTCAGGCTTTCCTTGGACCGGTTGGTCCAGACGAAGTGCGACGACAAGCCGCGCACGCGCTCGTCGTAGCCGCGCGCGAAATCGCCGCTGCCGGGGCGTTCGATCTTGATGACGCGGGCGCCCATATCCGCCAGCTGGCGGGTGCAGAACGGCGCGGCGATGGCGTGTTCCAGGCTGACGACGGTGATGCCGTCCAAGGGGCGGGATGCCTGTGTGCTCATTCGGTAAACCTCAGTTCAGCTTGGTGGGCCAGCGTGCCGTCCTGCTCGGCCCACAGCTGGGCCAGGCCCGGCTCGGTCAAGCGGCCGGCTACCTGGAAGGGCGTGGGCGAAATCAGCGGGCGCAGGCCACGGTAGGCCAGATGCGTCAGGCGCGCCTTGGGATGGGCACGCGTAAAGGCGGCGACCATTTCCGTGGCGATCAACGGGCCATGCACAACCAGGCCGGGATAGCCCTCGGTGCCCGTCACGTAGGGGTGGTCGTAATGAATGCGATGGCCGTTGAAGGTCACCGCGGAATAACGGAACAGCAGAATGGAAGACGGGTTGACGGTGTCGCGCCATTGCGCCTCGGGGGCCGGTTCGCTGCCTGCGAGCTTGGGCGGCGACGGCTGGCGGTACACGATGTCCTGCTCTTCCTGGATGACGATTTCGCCCGCCTGGTGGTATTCGTGGCGCACGGTGACAAACAGCAAGGCGCCCGTGCGGCCCGTTTTTTCCTTGACGTCGGCAACGGTGGACACGCGCTCGGCCGGCACACCCACCTTCAGCGGCTGGCGGAACTCAACCCGGCCGCCCGCCCACATGCGGTTGCGGTCCTGGGCGGGCGGCAGGAAACCGCCGCGCGAGGGGTGCCCATCTGTCCCCAAGCCATCCATGCCCACCGTGCTGATGAAAAACGCCCATTGCCACAGCGGCGGCAAGGCTTCTCCCTGCGCGGGCGCGGCCCCGCCCAGGGTGGCGGCGATACGCGCGGCATGGCCGGGGTCCATGGCGTCCGCCTTGCGTTCGCCGCTGCCGATCCAGGCTGCCGGATCTGTAGAAGTCATGCCATATCCTTTGGTGGGGTTTTCTCAAGGATGAAGAATGCCCGCAAGCCGTCCCCGTTGTGAATTCGTTTTTCCTCAAGGCGGGGTTTGCGGCGCCTGAATCGACAGCCCACGCCCAGTCCCGGCGCCGCGCGCCGTAAACTACACCCCATGCACTTCGACCTTGCCGACCTTCGCCTGTTCATCCACATCGCCGAATCCCCCAGCCTGACCCAGGCGGCCAAGCGGGCGCATCTGTCCCTGGCCGCGGTCAGCGTGCGGATCAAGGCGCTGGAGAACCAGCTCAATTCCCGGCTGCTGTACCGCGACAGCCGCGGCGTGGAAATCACGCCCGCCGGCCAGAAGCTGCTACAGCATGCCCGCGTGATCATGCGCCAGGTCGACCACCTGAAGCATGACTTCCAGGAGCAATCAGATGGCGACGCCGGGCATATCCGGATCTTCGCCAACACCACGGCCGTGACCGAATTCATGCCGGACATCCTGGCGCAATTCCTGGCGGGCCACCCGGGCGTGACGGTGGACTTGCAGGAACGCCTGACGCGCGACATCGTGCGCGGCGTGCTGGACGGCACGACCGACCTGGGCATCGTGGCAGGCCCCGTGGACGCGCCCGAACTGCAAGCCATCCACTTCAGCACCGACCGGCTGGTGCTGGTCGTGCCCAATGGCCACCCGCTGCAAGACCAGGACAAGGTCAAGCTGATCGACGCGGTGCGCTACCCGTTCATCACCATGCACGAAGGCTCAACGCTCGTCGCCTTCCTGCGCGACCAGCTGGAACGCAACGGCCAGCGCCTGCCGCAGCGCATCCAGCTCTATAGCTTCGATTCCATCTGCCGGATGGTGCAGGCGGGCGTGGGCGTAGGGGTCATTCCTGATTCCGCTGCCCGCCGTTACGGCGCCGACACCAAGTTGCGAGTGGTGGAACTGGATGAACCCTGGGTGGTACGCGAACGCAAGCTGCTGGTGCGCGACATTGACGCCCTGCCCGGCTGCGCGCGCGAACTCATCGAACAGATCCAGGTTCCGCACGCGCCGTGATGCACGGTAGGTTGGGTGATGTCCGGCATCACGTCCGGGCTCACTTCCCGCTGAAGGCCGGCGGCCGTTTTTCGGCAAACGCGCGCATGCCCTCCAGGTAATCGTCGGTGTAGCCCAGCTCGCGCTGCAAGCGGCATTCCATATCGAACTGCTGCGCCAGCGTGTTGCCGCTGGACGCATGCAGCGCGGCTTTCGTCGCAGCGTATGCCCGCGTTGGCCCCGCCGCCAGGGTTGCCGTCACATCAGACAGTGTGGCGGCAAGCGCATCGTCAGGCACCACGCGCCAGATCAGGCCCCAGGATTCCGCTTGCGTGGCGGTCACCGCTTCGCCAAACAGCGCCGCCCCCATCGCGCGGGCCGACCCCACCAGACGCGGCAGGAACCACGTGCCGCCTGCATCCGGCAGCAAGCCGATCTTGCTGAAGGCCTGAATGAAGCGCGCGGACTGCACGGCAAATACAACATCGCAAGCCAGCACCAGACTCGCGCCCGCACCCGCCGCGACGCCATTCATCACGCACACCACCGGCACCGGCAAAGCGCGCAGTCGTGTGATCAAGGGCCGATAACATGCCTCAAGAATCTGGCTCAGGTCGCGCCGCGAGCCATCTTCGGCAGGTTTGCGTTCGCTTAAGTCCTGGCCAGCGCAAAAGCCACGGCCGGCGCCGGTGATGACCAGGCCGCGCAAGTCCGCATCGGCTTCCATGACATCCATTGCGCGCGCCAATTCGGCGTGCATGACTTCGGTGAAGCTGTTCAGGCGATCAGGCCGATTGAGCGTGATGACGCCGACGCCACGGTCCAGCGTGAATTGAATCTGAGTGTAGTCGCCGGGGTTGCCGACTTTGTTGCCGACTTTGTTGCCGACTTTGTTGCCGACGTTGTTGTCGGCTTTGTTGCCGGCTTTGTTGCCGGCTTTGTTGTCAACCGCTGCCGCGCGGGAAGGTTGTGCGCTCATGCCCATTCCTTTTCAGTGGCGGATTTCTTTTCAGTGGCGGATTCCTTTGCAGCGGCCAGTTGCTCAAGCACCGCCAGCTGTTCGGCAGTGTCGCCCAACAGTTGATCGATCACCGTCAGCCGCTTGAAGTAGTCGCCCACATCCAGCTCGTCCGTCATGCCCATGCCGCCATGCAGCTGCACCGCCATCTGCGCCACAAGGCGCCCGGCGCGCGCCGCTTCCAGCTTGGCCGACGCAATCATGCGGCGGCGCTCCGCCAGGTCCGGCTCGGTCAACGCCGCCACCGCCACATAGGCCATGGACAGGGCCAGTTCCTTCGCCACCAACATCTCGGCCAAACGATGCTGCAACGCCTGGAACGTCGCCAGCGGCTGGCCGAACTGCTTGCGCGTTTTGAGATAGTCGACGGTGATTTCCAACAGGCGGTCCATCGCGCCCGCCGCATGCGCGCACAAAGCCGCCGTACCCCATTGCAACGCCTGCGCCAGCGCCTGATCGGCAGCCGGCCCTTCCGCCAGCAAGGCATCCGCAGGCAAGCCGACCGCATCCAGATCCAGCCGCGCACAGCGCGCGCCGTCCAACGTGGGCGTGTCGGTGACGCGTACGCCCGCCGAGTCTGCGGGCACCGCCAGCAACAGCGTCTGGCCGTCTGCGCCCTTCGCGCTGACCAGCCACGCCGTGGCGGCGGCGCCATGCCACACCAGATGTTTGACGCCGTCCACGCGCCAGCCCTCAGCCGTTTTGGCGGCGCGGCAATCTTGCGGGTCGGTGTCGTAGCGCCGGCCGGGTTCCTGATACGCCACGCTGACGATGGACTCGCCCGACGCAATGCCGGGCAACCAGCGCGTGCGCACCGCGTCATCGCAGGCATCCAGCAAGGCTGCGCCCATCACGGCGCTGGGGATGACCGGCTCGGACACCAGCCCGCGCCCCAGCTCCACGTGCACCGGCAGCAGGCTGGCCGGCACTTCGCCAAAGCCGCCAAAATCCTGCGAAATGGTCAGGCCCAGCACGCCAAGCTCCGCCAGCGCGCCCCATGCCTTGGGGTCAAGCCGGCCAGCTGCCTGACGGGCGCGGCGCTGGGGATAGGTCCATGCCTGGTCCACCAGGCGGCGCAGGCTGTCGGCCAGCATGCGCTGTTCTTCGGTATAGATGAAATCCATGCGTCTCTTCCTGTCGGGTTGCGCGTCAGCCGGCCTACAGGCCCAGCACCAGGCGGGCGATGATGCCCTTCTGCACTTCGGTCGTGCCGCCGTAGATCGAGGTCTTGCGCATATCGGCGTAACCCGCGCCGGCCGCGGCGGCCATCTCTGGCCCCGGCCCGTGGCCGTCGTTGTCCGCTTCCAGCCAATCGGGGTCGTAAGGCCAGGCATCCGGCCCCGCCACTTCCATTTGCAGCATGGCCAGATCCTGCTGAATCTCGGAGCCGCGTATCTTCAGCACCGACGCTTCCGGCCCCGGCGTGCCGTCATTGCTGGACGCCACGCGCAACAGCAGCATTTCCAGCGCCATGATGTCCACTTCGATGCGCGAGATGCGGTCGCGGATACGGTTGTCGGCCAGCAGCGGCAAGCCGCGCGAACGCGCGCGCGCAGCCATGTCCTTCAAAATGCCCAGCTCGCGATGGCAATGGCCCAAGCCGGCGATGCCCGTGCGCTCGTGGCCCAGCAGATACTTGGCGTACGTCCAGCCCTGGTTCTCTTCGCCCACCAGGTTCGACACCGGCACCCGCACGTTTTCCAGCCAGACCTCGTTCACATCATGGCCGCCGTCCAGCGTGCGGATGGGGCGCACCGTCACGCCCGGCGAGCGCATGTCCAGCAACAGCATCGAGATGCCGCGCTGCGCGCGCGCGTCGGGGTCGGTGCGGACCAGGCAGAACATCCAATCGGCGTACTGCGCCAGCGTGGTCCAGGTTTTCTGGCCGTTGACGATGTAGTCATCGCCCTCGCGCACGGCGCGCGTTTTCAGCGACGCCAGATCAGACCCGGAACCCGGCTCGGAATAGCCCTGGCACCACCAGTCTTCCACGCGCAGCATGCGCGGCAACAGGCGGGCCTGCTGTTCGGCGCTGCCGTACTTCATCAGCACCGGGCCGATCATGGACAAGCCGAAGGGCAGCAGACGCGGCGCACCGGCCTTGAAGCATTCCACTTCGAAGATCAGGCGCTGCAACGCGTTCCAACCCGTGCCGCCGTGTTCGACGGGCCAGTTGGGCGCGCCCCAACCCTGATCCGCCAGGATGTTGTGCCAGCGCACATAGTCGTTGCGCTCCAGCCGCTGATGCCGCAGCACCTTGTCGCGAATATCGTCCGGCAGCTTCGAGATGGCGAACGCGCGCACCTCGTCGCGGAATTGGCGCTCTTCGGGCGTCCAGGTCAGGTTCATGGTCTACCTCCTTTGCCCGGTATCTAGCCATGGCCGGTGCAACCGGACAATCTGCCTCTTCCGAAGACCGGCTTCGCGCAGGATGTAGGGCGCCGCCACTACAGGCGCGCAAAAGGCCTGCTTCAGCAATGAAGAATGGCCGAACGCGGCGGCTGTGCCGACACTAGCAAGCGTCATCCACTGGAATCCCCTCCCACCATGACTGTTTCCGATCCCAAGGAAAGCGGGTTGCAAGGCGTCGAGGCGCAGTACCGCCAGGCGCTCGATCAAGGCCGCTTTCTTATCCAGCATTGCAACGGCTGCGACCGCGCCGTGTTCTACCCCCGCATGATCTGCCCGCATTGCGGCGCAGACAAACTCGATTGGGCCACGCCCGACGGACGCGGCACCGTTTATTCCACCACCGTCGTGCGGCGCAAGCCCGAAGCCGGTGGCGACTACAACGTAGCGCTGATCGACCTGCAAGAAGGCGTGCGGCTGATGAGCCGCGTGGAAGGCGTGGCACCCGGCGACGTACACATCGGCATGGCGGTGCGCGCCCAGGTCGCGCAACAGGATGGCCACGGCCTGGTGATCTTCGTACCCAACAAGGAGGCGGCATGACGCTTAATGATCTACGCGGCGCCGTCGCCGTGGCCGGTGTGGGCCACGCTGGCCTGGGGCAAGCCACGGGCTACACCGAAATGGAAATCCTGGTGCAGGCGGCGCAGCGCGCCGTGGCCGACGCCGGGCTGACGATGCGCGACATCGACGGCATCTGCACCGCCAGCGTGGCGGCGCCGATGTGGGCGATGCCGGTCATCGAACACCTGGGCATCCGCCCCACCTTCATCGACAGCACCATGCTGGGCGGCTCCAGCTTCGTTGCGCACCTGATGCCGGCGCTGCATGCGCTGGCCTCCGGCCAGTGCAACGCCGTGCTGGTCTGCTATGGCAGCACGCAGCGCACGTCCACGCTGAGCCGCGCCGAAGTCGGCCGCGTCCGCAAGCAGTTCGACCCCCAACCCTACGAAGCGCCCTACGACCCGCTGAGCCCGTTGTCGTCTTATGCCCTGGCGGCCGCGCGCCACATGCACCAGTACGGCACGCGCCGCGAACATCTGGCGCAGGTGGCGCTGGCGGCCAACCAGTGGGCGCAGCTGAACCCCGAGGCGCAACTGCGCGAACCCGCCACCTTGGACCAGATTTTGTCCGCCCGCATGGTGTCAGACCCCTTGAGCGTGCGCGACTGCTGCCTGGTCACCGACGGCGCGGGCGCCTACGTGCTGGTGCGCGCCGACCGTGCGCGCGACCTGCCGCGTCCGCCCGTCTACGTGCTGGGCAACGCCACCGCCGTCTGGAACCGGCAGATCTCTTCAATGGAAGACCTGACGGTGACCGCCGCCGCCGAATCCGGCAAGCGCGCCTTTGCCATGGCGGGGGTAACGCCCAAAGACATCGACGTCGTCGAGCTCTACGACGCCTTCACCATCAACACGCTGCTGTTCCTGGAAGACCTGGGCTTCTGCGCCAAAGGAGAAAGCAAAGACTTCATTGCGGACGGCGCCATTGCCCCGGGCGGCAGGCTGCCCGTCAACACCAATGGCGGCGGCTTGTGCTGCGTGCATCCCGGCATGTACGGCGTCTTCATCATGATCGAAGCCGTCAGGCAGCTACGCGGTGAAGGTGGCGCGCGCCAGGTCGCCAACGCCCAGCTTGCGCTGGTGCACGGCAATGGCGGCACGCTGTCCAGCCAATCCACCGCCATCCTCGGCACCCAAGCCACGCTTTGATTTAACCGGCGACTCCGATGTCTCACGCAGAACCCATCACCCGTATCCATCACGTGCTGGCGCAGCAAGCGCGCCAGCAGCCCGACGCCATCTGCCTGTACGAAGAAGGTGGCGGCACGCTGACGTACGCGCAGCTGTGGCAGCGCGTTCAAGCCGTGGCGGGCTGGTTGCGCGATCAAGGCGTGCAGCCCGGCCATCGTGTGCTGATGGTGGGGGAAAACTGCGCGGCGATGGTGGCGGCGCTGTTCGGATGCGGCGTCGTGGGAGCGTGGCCGGTGGGCGTGAACGCCCGCTTGTCCGCCCGCGAGGTCGACAACATCCGCCAGCATGCGCAGCCCGAGCTGCTGCTCTACACCACCGGCATCTCGGCGGCAGCGGTTGATCATGCCAGGGCCGCTGATGCAGCGGATGCGGACCCGGCCGTCTGGGGGCCTGGCGTACAGGCCGCGCGCGCCAGCACGCCAACCCCAGCGGAAACCGGCGCGCAGGCCGCGGAAGTCGCCACCGTCATCTACACGTCCGGCACCACGGGCGCACCCAAGGGCGTGCTGGTGCCGCATCGCGGCCTGCTGCATTTTGCGCGCGTGTCGGCGGCATCGCGCCGCCTGACGCCGCACGACATCGGCTACGCGGCGCTGCCCATGTCGCACATCTTCGGCATCGCCACCGTGTTGATGGCCACCGTGCATGCGGGCGCCAGCCTGGTGCTGCGCAGCCGCTTCGACGCCGACGACGCCTTCAACGCGTTGGCGCATCCCGGCGTCAGCATCCTGCAAGGCGTGCCCACCATGTTCAGCCGCATGATGGCGGTAGCCCCGCCCCGCGCAGAGCTGCGCGCCCCTGCCCTGCGCTACGTGTACACGGGCGGCGCGGCGCTTGACCCGACGCTCAAGCGCGACGCCGAACGCTACTTTGGCGTGCCCATGCATCACGGCTACGGCATCACCGAATACGCGGGGTCGATGTTCATCACCAACATCGACGCGCCGCGCGACGACTGCTCGGCGGGCTATGCGGTGGACGGCGTCGAACTGCGCATCGGCAGCCCCGACGCGGGCGCCCCCACGCCCGGCGAACGCGGCGACATCCTGATCCGCGGCCCCGGCGTCATGCTGGGCTACTACCGCAACCCCGAACAAACCGCCGACGCGCTGCTGCCCGGCGGCTGGCTCAACACCGGTGATATCGGCTATGTCGATGGCAGCGGCGCGTTGTTCATCGCGGGCCGCACCAAGGACTTGATCATCCGCTCGGGCTTCAACGTGTATCCCATCGAAGTCGAGTCGGTCATCAACGCCTACCCGGGCGTGCGGCTGTCGGCCGTGGTGGGGCGCAACACCGCTGACCAGAATGAAGAAGTCATCGCGTTTGTCGAGCCGCTGCCCGGCGCCACGATCGACACCAACCTGCTGGGCTTGCATCTGCGCGCGCAGCTGGCGCCGTACAAGCGCCCCGCTCGCATCATCCCCATTGACACGATTCCCACGACCGTCAGCGGCAAGATCCTGAAGCAGCCGTTGAAAGAAAGGCTGGCGTAGGCGCGGACTCGCTGTTCCGCTCCACGACCTGCCCCCTACCCCCAAGGAGACAACAGCGTGAACATCAAGACCCTATTCGCTACGGCCGCCGCCGTGGCGGCTTGCGCACTTGCGGCCCCCGCAAGCGCGGACGCCTACCCCGAACGCCCCATCCGCCTGCTGGTGGGCTACGCCCCCGGCGGCCCCGTGGACACCACGGCGCGCGTGTTCGCCAAGTACCTGGGCGACAAGCTCGGCCAGCCCGTCGTGGTGGAAAACCGTGCGGGTGCAAGCGGCATGATCGCCTCGGACGCCACCGCCAAGGCCACGCCCGACGGCTACATGCTGGGCTTTGCCGCCAGCCCCACATTGACCATGTCGCCGCTGGTTCAACGCAGCACGCTGTTCGATCCGCGCCGCGATTTCTCGTTGATCGGGCTGGTCGTCGACTACGCCAACGTGCTGCTGATCGGCCCGCAGATTCCCGCCAAGAATGTGGGCGAGCTCGTCAACTACGCGCGTTCGCATCCCGATGCCGTGTCGTTCGGCTCCGCCGGCATCGGCGCGTCCAACCACCTGTCTGCCGAACTCTTGAAGAAGCAGGCCGACGCTTCCATGCTGCACGTGCCGTACCGCGGCAACTCGCCCGCGATGATGGACGTGATCAGCGGCAAGGTGACGTTCATGTTCGACATCACCAGCACCGCCATCCCCTTCATCAAAAGCGGCAAGGCGCGCGCGCTGGCCGTCACGTCCAAGACCCGCAACCCGGAACTGCCCGACGTGCCCACGATGATGGAAGCCGGCATGAATGACTACGAAGTGGTCGGCTGGTACGCGCTGGTCGGGCCGAAAAAGCTGCCTGACGCCGTCTCCGCACGGCTCACGCGGGCGCTGGCCGACGTGTCCAAAGACCCCGCCTTCCGGCAAGCCATGACCGAAGGCGGCTACACCATCAACACGGGCGATTCCCAGGCGCTGCAATCCCGCATCGACCGCGAATACGCCCTGTGGTCTGACGTTATCCAAAGCGCCAACATCCAGGCCAACTGACCCCCGCTGACCCTTACCGGAGCCCCCTGATGCATCCTCCGCTTGCGCTACACGCCCAGACCCGCCTGCCCATCATCGGCGCCCCCATGTTTTTGGTCTCCGGGCCAGAGCTGGTCGTGGCGCAGTGCGCAGCGGGGATCATCGGCACCTTTCCTTCCCTGAATGCCCGCCCGCAAGAGCAGCTGCAAGACTGGATCACCCGCATCGAAGACGGGCTGGCGGCCAAGCGGCGCGCCGATCCGTCGGCCAAGGTTGCGCCGTATGGCGTGAACCTGATCATTCATCCCAGCAACCCGCGCTGGCAGGGTGACCTGGCCATCTGCGCGGAACGGCGCGTGCCGCTCATCATCACGTCACTGCACGCACCCGAAGCGGTGGTGCGCGCGGTGCACCCCTATGGCGGGCTGGTCTATCACGACGTCACGAACGTGCGGCACGCCAAGCGCGCGCTGGAAGCGGGCGTCGATGGCCTGATCCTGGTTGCCGCGGGCGCGGGGGGCCACGCGGGCCAGATCAATCCGATTGCGCTCGTCAATGAAATCCGCGCGTTCTACGACGGCCCGCTGGCGCTGTCGGGCTGCATCAGCCACGGCAAAGACATCCTGGCCGCCCAAGTGCTGGGCTGCGACTTCGCCTACATGGGCACCCGCTTCATCGCCACGCAAGAATCGCTGGCGGGCGAGGCGTATCGCGAAATGGTGCTGCAAGCGCAAGCGGCCGATGTCACCTACACGCCCTACTTCTCGGGCGTGCCCGCGAATTATCTGTCGGCCAGCATCCAGGCCGCCGGACTGGACCCGCTGGTGTTGGCCAAAAACGGCGAAGCGCCGCCCGCCAACATGGACAAGAACGCGCGGCCGAAAGCCTGGAAGGATGTCTGGAGCGCCGGCCAGGGTGTGGGCGCAGCGCAAGAGATCCTGCCGATCGCGACGCTGGTGGATCAGTTGGAATTGGAATATCGCAACGCGCGCAAAGCAGTGATGGGGGCTTGATCACCACAAGGCGGTGATGGGAGCTTGATCACCACAAGGCGATGATGGCAGCTTGATCACCGCCTTGCGGTGAGGGGACTTGATTCCCCTTCCCGCCCCTACTCCAGCTTGATGTTCGCCGTCTTGATCAGGTCGCGCCACTTCAYGATTTCATCGCGCACGAATTCGCCGAACTGCTCGGGCGTTCCTGGTTTCGGCTCGGCGCCCGCCGCGATCATGCCCTTGGCCGTGGCGGGGTCTGACAGCACCTTTACCATGTCGGCGTTCATGCGTTTCACGATGTCGGGCGGGGTGCCCTTGGGCGCCATCACGCCGCTCCAGGAATAGGCTTCGTAGCCCGGCAAGCCGGACTCGGCGATAGTCGGCACATCGGGCAGCATGCTGGAACGCGTGGGGTTGCCCACGCCCAGCGCACGCACCTTGCCGCCCTTCAAGTGCGGCACCGCAGACGGGCCATCCGCGAACATCACTTGCACCTGCCCCCCCAACAAGTCCTGCATGGCGGGAGCGCTGCCGCGATATGGCACGTGCTGGATGCGTATGCCGGCCATGGCGTTGAAGAGTTCGCCCGCCAGGTGCGTGCCGCCGCCCGTGCCCGACGAGCTGAACGACAGCTTGCCGGGGTTCTGCTTGGCGTAGGCGATCAGTTCGCTCACCGTGTTCACGGGCAGTGACGCATTCACCACCAGCACGATGGGGAACACCGCCGCCATGCCCACCGGCACGAAGTCGGTGGTGATGTCGTACGTCAGATTGGTGCGCAGGCTGGGCAGCACCGCATGGTGAATGGACGCGAAGAAAAAGTTATAGCCATCGGGTTCGGCCTTGGCCGCGAACTGCGCGCCGACGATGCCGCCCGCGCCCGACTTGTTATCCACAACAGTGGGCACCGACCACAGCTGGCCCAGCGGCTGCGTGGTGAAGCGCGCGGTGGTGTCCACCGGGCCGCCCGCGGGAAAGGGAACGATGAACGTGACGGCGTGGCCCGGCCAGGTGGCGGCGCGGGCGGCCTTGGGGAACAGCACAGGCAAAGCAGCGGCGGCGCAGGCGGCGCCCAGCCCCGCGACGACGCGGCGGCGTTGAGGATCGATCACAGCAGTCTCCTGATTCTTGGTCTTGTTCACGGTCAAGCGTTCAGAACTGCTGCCCGCCGCTCTTATTGGCTAGCGTGTGTTTGCTAACTCTTTTTTATTATTTTCCGAGCGCCCGGATTCGCCGCTACATATTTTCAAAAGCCCCTCTTTCGCAGCGCCCCTGGGTTCGCTGACCGAACAGGATTTTCCCTATGGCGATGCGCGGATACGACATCCGGCGCACGCCAAAAGGACGATGGCAAGTTAGGACAACGTCCCGATGCTATTGCCCGCGCGCCGCGCGCTGCACGTGTTCGATGAAGCACTCGGCAAAGCTCGGCAGGTCGCGGCCGCGTTGCCGGCACAGCAGGCGGTCACGCAAGGCCCAGGGGTCGTCCAGCTTCAGCACATGCAAGGCGTTGGGACGGCTGTAGCGGGCGGCGCACGCGCGTGGCACCACGGCAATGCCGGCGCCCGCTTCAACCATGCGGCACACCGCTTCAAAGCTGCCGACGTGCACGCGCTGGCAGATGCGCTTGCCCAGACCGCTGGCAATATCTTCCAGAAAGGTCTGGATAGCGCTGTCGGGATGGATGCCCACAAACTGGTAGGCGTCGACCAGGTCTGCAAAGTGCGCCGACTGTGACGCGGCCAGCGGATGATCCAGCGCCGTCACCACCGTGAGTTCGTCGCGGAACAGCGGCGTGACGTCCAGGCCTTCGACGTCGATGTTGCCCGCCACCAGGCCAAGGTCTCCCGCCCCCGCACGGATGGCAATGACGATGTCGCCCGAAATTTTCTCTTCAAGCTCGACGTCCACGTCAGGGTTTTCCGCAAGAAACGTGGACAGCGCATCGGCCAGGAACGAGTTCGTGGCGGTGGTGTTGGCCAGCAATCTCAAGCGTCCCTTTAACCCGCTGGCATAGGGTTGCAGATCGGCGTTCAGGCATTCCAGCTGCCGGAAGACGGCATTGGCGTGCTTGAGCAGCACCTCGCCCGCGGGCGTCAGCGCCACGCCTGTAGCCAGCCGCACCAGCAGGCGCGCCTTGAAGGCTTCTTCCATGTGCTTGACCCGGGCGCTTGCCGCCGGCAAGGACAGGAACGTGCGTTCCGCCGCCCGGGTCAGGTTGAGTGTTTCGCCCACGTTCAGAAACAAACGCAGGTCCGTCAAATCATGTCTCATGTTCCACCACGCAGAAGGGGGGCATTTCTAATTTTGAATTCTTCGAATGCCGGGTCGAATCTACCATGGTGTTTTCCCGTGAACCAGACCGGTTGATGCGGAACTGTTTTCCACAAACGGCGCACGCGCCGCAGCAAAGGAGTCGATTCAATGAGCGGCATGGTTTCCGGAAAGGTAGTGGTCGTCACGGGCGCGGGCGGCGGCATCGGGCGCAGCATTGCGCTGGCGATGGCGCAGGCGGGCGCCAAGGTGGTCGTGAACGATATCGGCGTATCGCTCACTGGTGAAGGCGGCGCCGAAGGGCCTGCGCAAGCGGTTGTGAAAGAGATTATTTCGGCGGGTGGCCAGGCCGTGGCCAACACCGATAGCGTGGCGGCGTATGACAGCGCCAGCC
This sequence comes from Achromobacter sp. 01N37, assembly GCF_056399725.1. NCBI lineage: Bacteria > Pseudomonadati > Pseudomonadota > Betaproteobacteria > Burkholderiales > Alcaligenaceae > Achromobacter > Achromobacter sp. 01N37. Next base: position 151,587 of record NZ_JBFTRX010000012.1, on the reverse strand, counting down.
GCGTGGTGCAGACCGCGATCGACGCGTTCGGCCGAATTGACGCCGTCATCAACAACGCGGGAAATTTGCGCGACCGGGTTTTCCACAAGATGAGCGAAGAGGAATGGCGTCAGGTGATTGACGTGCATCTGAACGGCTCGTTCTACATGAGCCGCGCAGCCGCGCCCTATTTCCGCGAGCAGGAATCGGGCGCCTTCGTGCACATGACGTCCACCTCCGGCCTGATCGGCAACTTCGGCCAAGCGAATTACGCCGCCGCCAAACTGGGCATCGTGGCGCTGTCCAAATCCATCGCGCTCGACATGGCGCGCTACCACGTGCGCTCGAATTGCATCGCCCCCTTTGCGTGGAGCCGCATGACGAGTTCCATCCCCGCCGAAACAGACGAAGAAAAGGCGCGCGTCGAAAAGCTGAAGAAGATGGAAGCGGGCAAGGTCGCACCGATGGCGGTGTATCTGGCCAGCGACGCGGCCAGCGAGATCACCGCGCAGATCTTCGCCGTGCGCGCCAACGAAATCATGCTGATGAGCCAGCCGCGGCCGCTGCGCACGGTGCACAACAGCGAAGGCTGGACGCCGGAACGTATCGCCGAGATCGCCGTGCCCGCCATGCGCAAGCACTTCTATGCGCTGGAGCGTTCGCCAGACGTCATCGACTGGGACCCCATCTGAGACCGCCATGCCGCTGGATTACGCAACCGTGAAGGATTGGCGCTTTGACGAGGTCCGTCAGCGCTACGAGCAGAAAGACACCATGCTGTACGCGCTGGGCATCGGCCTGGGGCAAGACCCCGAAGACGCCAGCCAGTTGCGCTACGTCTACGAAAAGGACTTGCAGGCCTTTCCCACGATGAGCGTGGTGCTGGGCTACCCGGGCTTCTGGGTGCGCGAGCCGCGCGCGGGAATCGACTGGGTGAAGGTGGTGCATGGCGAGCAACGGCTGACAGTGCATGCGCCGTTGCCGGCATCCGGCATGGTCACCGGCCGCAGCCGCAACACGCATGTGATCGACAAGGGCGCAGACAAAGGCGCCATCGTCATCACCGAGCGCACGCTGCATGGCGAAGACGGCACGCATCTGGCCACCTTGCAGCAAAGCACCTTCTGCCGGGGCGACGGCGGTTTCGGGCAAGGCGACGCCAGCCCCGAACCGTTGCCCGCCGCGCCGGATAGCGCGCCGGACCTGCGTTGCGAGTTGCGCATTCCGCCCAGCGCGGCGCTGCTCTACCGCTTGAACGCCGACCGCAATCCGCTGCACGCCGACCCCGACGTCGCAAAGCAAGCGGGTTATCCCCGGCCCATTCTGCATGGGCTGTGTTCGTATGGCGTGGCGGCGCACGCCATCGTGAAAAGCTGCTGCGATTACGACGCGTCGCGGCTGACCAGTTTGAACACGCGCTTCTCGGCGCCGGTGTACCCCGGCGAGACGCTGCAATGCGATATCTGGCGCATGCCGGATGGGCAGATCCGCTTTCGGGCGCGAGCGCGCGAACGCGACATCGTGGTCATGAGCCACGGCACCGCGACGGTGCAATCATGACGCGGCCGCCCGCGCTCGATGGCATCCGCGTGCTGGATTTGTCACGCATCCTGGCCGGCCCCTGGTGCACGCAAAACCTGGCCGACCTGGGCGCCGACGTCATCAAGATCGAACGCCCGCGCGTGGGAGACGACACGCGCGCCTGGGGGCCGCCTTACTTGAAGGATGGCGACGGCCAGGACACCAGCGAATCCGCCTACTACCTCAGCGCCAACCGCAACAAGCGTTCGGTGGAAGCCGACATGGCCACGCCCGAAGGGGCGGCGCTGATCCGCGAACTGGCGGCCGTCAGCGACATCCTGGTTGAGAACTTCAAGGTGGGCGGGCTGGCCAAGTACGGGCTGGACTACGACAGCCTGAAAGAAATCAATCCGCGCCTGATCTATTGCTCGGTCACCGGCTTCGGGCAAGACGGGCCCTTCGCGCAACGCCCCGGGTACGACTTCATGATCCAGGGCATGGGCGGGCTGATGAGCATCACCGGCGAACGCGATGATCTGCCCGGCGGCGGCCCGCAGAAGGCGGGCGTGGCGGTTACCGACATCGTCACCGGCATGTACGCCACCGTCGCCATCCTGGCCGCGCTGCAAGAGCGCCATCGCAGCGGGCTGGGCCAGCATCTGGACATTGCCTTGCTGGATTGCCACGTGGCGCTGCTGGCCAACCAGAACTCGAACTATTTCAACTCGGGCGTGGCGCCCACGCGCGCGGGCAACGCGCATCAGAACGTGGTGCCGTATCAGGTGTTCGCGGCCAGCGACGGCCATCTGATCGTGGCGACGGGCAACGAATCGCAATACCGCGCGTATTGCCGCGCCATCGGTGTGCCAGAGCTGGGCGACGACCCGCGCTTTTGCACTAACCGGCTGCGCGTCACGAACCGCGAATTGTTGATTGGCATGTTGACGGCCATCATGCAGGAAGGCCGGCGCGACGACTGGATCGCCAAGCTGGAAGCGGTGGGCGTGCCTTGCGGCCCGATCAACAACATCGCACAGGCGTTTGCGCATCCGCAGTCGGAAGCACGGCAGCTGCGCCGCGATCTGCCGCATCCGTCAGGCAGCACGGCACCCGTCACGGCCAGCCCGTTGCGGTTCTCGGGGTCGCCCGTGGTGTACCGGCGCGCGCCGCCGCTGCTGGGCGAACATACGGACGAAGTGTTGCGGGACGTGCTGGGGAAATCGGCCGAGGCCATTGCCACATTCAAGACCAAGACCTTGGGCGGCGCCTGACGCGTTGTCGTTATCGTTATCGTTATCGCCATCCCAAAAAAAACGGCCGCTGAATCGTCAGCGGCCGTTTTTCTGTGAGGGGGCTTACGCCACCGCGACCGGAATCTTCCCGATCTTGGCTTGCCATTCCTTGGGGCCGGTCGTGTGGACGGACGTGCCTTGGGCGTCAACCGCCACGGTCACCGGCATGTCCTTCACGTCGAACTCATAGATGGCTTCCATGCCCAGGTCGGCAAAGCCCAGCACCTTGGCGCCACGGATGGCCTTGGACACCAGGTACGCTGCACCGCCCACGGCCATCAGGTAGGCCGAGCCGTGCTTCTTGATGGCTTCGATGGCCACGGGGCCGCGTTCCGACTTGCCGATCATGGAGATCAGACCGGTCTTCTCCAGCATCATGTCGGTGAATTTGTCCATGCGCGTGGCGGTGGTCGGGCCTGCGGGGCCGACCACTTCGTCGCCCACCGGGTCCACCGGGCCCACGTAATAGATCACGCGGTTGGTGAAGTCCACGGGCAGCGGCTCGCCCTTGGCCAGCATGTCCTGGATGCGCTTGTGCGCGGCGTCGCGGCCGGTCAGCATCTTGCCCGACAGCAGCAGGGTCTCGCCCGGCTTCCAGCTGGCGACTTCTTCCTTCGTCAGCGTGTTCAGGTCCACCTGCTTGGACTTGTTGTAGTCGGGCGCCCAGTGCACTTCCGGCCATTCGGACAGCGACGGCGGGTCCAGGCGCGCCGGGCCCGTGCCGTCCAGCTCGAAGTGGGCGTGACGCGTCGCGGCGCAGTTCGGGATCATCGCCACGGGCTTGGAGGCCGCGTGCGTCGGGAAGGTGCTGATCTTGACGTCCAGCACGGTCGTCAGGCCGCCCAGGCCCTGCGCGCCRATRCCCAGCGCGTTGACCTTTTCGTAGAGCTCGATGCGCAGCTCTTCCAGCTTGTTCTGCGGGCCGCGGGCCAGCAGTTCGTACATGTCGATGTCTTCCATCAACGACTGCTTGGCCATCAGCATGGCTTTTTCAGCGGTGCCGCCGACGCCAATGCCGAGCATGCCCGGGGGGCACCAGCCGGCGCCCATCGTCGGGACGGTCTTCAGCACCCAGTCCACCAGCGAATCGCTGGGGTTCAGCATGGCGAACTTGGACTTRTTTTCCGAACCGCCGCCCTTGGAAGCGATTTGCACATCGACCTTGTCACCCTGGACAAGCTCGACGTGCAGGATACAGGGCGTGTTGTCGCGCGTGTTCTTGCGCGCGAACAGCGGGTCGTCCAGCACCGAGGCGCGCAGCGGATTATCCGGGTTCAGGTAACCACGGCGCACGCCTTCGTCACAGAGCTCTTGCAGGGTGCGCTTGGTGTCAAAGCGCACGCTCATGCCGATCTTCAGGAAGACGTTGACGATGCCGGTGTCCTGGCACAGCGGACGCTTGCCTTCGGCGCACATGCGGGAATTGGTCAGGATCTGCGCCATCGCGTCACGCGCGGCCGGGCTTTCCTCGCGCTCGTAGGCGCGCGCCAGGTGGCGGATGTAATCCACGGGGTGGTAATAGCTGATGAACTGAATGCCATCGGCTATCGACTGGATGAAGTCTTCTTCTTTAATGATGACGGACATGGCGATTTGCGGGTCTAGATGGAAAACATGAAAACGCGGCTGGCACTAACGGCCAACCGCAGTGGAAAAGAAGTATTTTTGCCGCCGGGCCGCCCCAAGGCAAAAAACGCCCCCTCGGGGGGCAGCAAGCGAGCGTAGCGAGTGCGGCGTGGGGGCCATTTTTGCCGCCGGGCCGCCCCAAGGCAAAAAACGCCCCCTCGGGGGGCAGCAAGCGAGCATAGCGAGTGCGGCGTGGGGGCTCACATCACTTGCCTTGCCAGACCGGCTTGCGCTTTTCAGCGAAAGCGGTCGCGCCTTCCTTGGCGTCGGCGGACGAGAAAATGTGGGCGATCAGCGGGCGCTGGCGGTCGAACATGCCTTCCTGCTCCCAGTCACCCGATTGCGACACGATGCTCTTGGCGGTCTGCACGGCCAGCGGGCCGTTTTCGACAATGGCGCGCGCCAGTTCCAGCGCGCCGGCCAGTGCGCCGCCCGGCTCGGTCAGGCGGTTGACCAGGCCAAACGAATAGGCGCGTTCGGCGGTCAGCATTTCGCCGGTCAGAATCACTTCCATGGCGATGTGGTACGGCAGGCGGCGCGGCAGGCGCAGCATGCCGCCAGCGCCGGCCACCAGGCCACGCTTGACTTCGGGCAGGCCGAACTTGGCGTTATTGGCGGCCACGATCAGGTCAGAGGCCAGCGCCATTTCGCAGCCACCGGCCAACGCATAGCCTTCCACGGCGGCGATCAGCGRCTTCTTGGGCGGGCGTTCGTTCAGGCCGGCGAAACCACGGCCTTCCACGTAGGGGCGCTGCCCGGATTTGGCAAACGCCTTCAAGTCCATGCCCGACGAGAACGTGCCGCCGCCACCGGTCAGGATGCCGATACGGATATCGTCGCGGCTGTCCAGCTGGTCCAGCGCGGCGGCCATGGCCTGCGCGGTTTCCAGGTTGATGGCGTTCTTGGCTTCGGGGCGGTTGATCGTGATGATCTGGATGCCGTCGGTGACTTCCACCGTGATCAGGTCTGACATTGGGACTGCTCCTTCCGGGAATTCTCGGAATCGGGTTCCGGGTTTTATATAAGACTTGGGACGTAACCTGGAATCATACGACCATTGGTTTCCAGGCGCAGCCGAGGTCTGCCGAAGCGTCCGCCAGCGGCACACCCGCAGCGCCGCAGCCGGCCGCCCGGCAAGGCCCCGACGCCTTCCGAACGATGCCCAAAAGACGTAGATGTAACCGTCCATCGGCCATGGGGAAACAGGACCGGCCCGGGCCAGTTAAAATGCCGGGTTTCCCACGCCCATGGCAGGCCTTGCCCGGGCGACCGAATTCCAAGAATCCTATGCTCACCTTTCAGCAAATCATCCTTACGCTCCAGGAATACTGGGACAAGCAGGGTTGCGCCCTGCTGCAACCCTACGACATGGAAGTCGGCGCCGGCACCTCGCACACGGCCACGTTCCTGCGCGCGATCGGCCCGGAGCCGTGGCGCGCCGCCTACGTGCAGCCGTCGCGCCGCCCCAAGGATGGCCGCTACGGCGAAAACCCCAACCGCCTGCAGCACTATTACCAGTACCAGGTGGTGCTGAAGCCGGCGCCCCCGGACATTCTGGACCTGTACATCGGTTCGCTGAAGGCGCTGGGCATTGACCCCACCCAACACGACATCCGCTTCGTCGAAGACGACTGGGAAAACCCCACGCTCGGCGCCTGGGGCCTGGGCTGGGAAGTCTGGCTGAACGGCATGGAAGTCACGCAGTTCACCTACTTCCAGCAAGTGGGCGGCCTGGATTGCACGCCGACCACGGGTGAAATCACCTACGGTCTGGAGCGTCTGGCCATGTATCTGCAGGACGTGCAAAGCGTGTACGACCTGGTCTGGACCGAAGGCGCCAACGGCAACCGCGTGCTGTATCGCGACGTGTTCCACCAGAACGAGGTTGAGCAATCGACCTACAACTTCGAGCACTCGTCGGCCGACATGCTGTTCGCGCACTTCAATGACTACGAAGCCGAAGCGAAGCGCCTGATGGAAGTGCCGCTGGCGCTGCCGGCCTACGAGGCCGCGCTGAAAGCCGCGCACACGTTCAACATGCTGGACGCGCGTGGCGCCATCAGCGTCACCGAGCGCGCCGCCTACATTGGCCGCATCCGCAACCTGTCGCGCGCTGTTGCGCAGGCTTATTTCGATTCCCGCGAACGACTGGGCTTTCCCATGCTGCGCCGCGGGGAGGCTGCATAAATGACGACGAACATCCGCCCGCTGCTGGTCGAACTGCTGACCGAAGAACTCCCGCCCAAGGCCCTGCAAAAGCTGGGCCAGGCCTATGCCGAAGGCGTGCGCGCCACGCTGGAACGCCACGGCCTCTTGGCCGAAGGCTGCGCGGTCACCGCGTATTCCACGCCGCGCCGTCTGGCCGTGCACCTGTCCGCCGTACTGGCGCAGGCGCCCGACCAGCCCTACGCTGAAAAGCTGATGCCCGCCAAGATCGGCCTGACCGAAGACGGCAAAGCCACGCCGGCGCTGCAAAAGAAGCTGGCCGCCAAGGGCCTGGAAAATATTGATCTGGCCACGCTGGACCGCGAATCCGATGGCAAGCAGGACTACCTGGTCGCGCGCGGCACCGCCCCCGGCGCGTCGTTGGCCGCCGGCTTGCAGGAAGGCATCGACACAGCGTTGAACAGCCTGCCGATTCCGAAGGTCATGCGCTACCAATTGGCTGACGGCGTCACCACCGTCAAGTTCGTGCGTCCGGCGCACGGCCTGGTCGCGCTGTTTGGCGCCGACGTGGTGCCGGTGTCGGCGCTGGGCATGCAAGCGGGCCGCGACACCCTTGGCCACCGCTTCATGAGCACGGGCCCGGTGTCGTTCGCCGACGCCGATTCCTACGCCGCCACCCTGGCAGAAAAGGGCCGCGTCGTGGCGTCCTTCGAAGGCCGCCGCGACGACATCCAGCGCCAGTTGCTGGACCACGCCGGCCGCCTGTCGGCCACGCTGGGCGACGACCCCGAAGTGGCCGCGCTGCTGGACGAAGTGACCGCACTGGTCGAACACCCCACCGTCTATGTGGGCGAGTTTGAAGAACAATTCCTGCAAGTGCCGCAAGAATGTCTGATCCTGACCATGCGGCTGAATCAGAAGTACTTCCCGCTGTTCGACCCGGCCACCGGCCGCCTGACGCACCGCTTCCTGATCGTGAGCAACATGCACACGGACAAGCCGGTGAACATCGTCGAAGGCAACCAGCGCGTGGTGCGCCCGCGCTTGGCGGACGCCCAGTTCTTCTTCGAAACCGACCGCAAGACGCCGCTGGCCGCGCGTGTCGAGCAACTGGGTTCCATCGTGTATCACAACAAGCTGGGCACCCAGCTTGAACGCGTTGAACGCGTGCGCGCCATCGCGCGCGGCGTGGCCGGCCAGCTGGGCGGTGACGTCGCCGCCGCAGACCGCGCCGCCATGTTGGCCAAGGCCGACCTGGGTTCGAACATGGTGGGCGAATTCCCCGAGCTGCAAGGCATCATGGGCGCCTACTACGCCGCGGGCGACGGCGAACCCGCCAGCGTCGTCGAGGCGCTGCGCACGCAGTACCGCAACCGCTACGACGCGCCCGTCACCCAAGACACGCTGACGGCCGCCACGCTCTTCATCGCCGAACGCGTGGAAACGCTGGTCGGCATCTGGGCCATTGGTCTGGCGCCCACGGGCGAACGCGACCCCTTCGGCCTGCGCCGCGCCGCGCTGGGCCTGATCAGCGCGTTCGAACAACTGGCCGCAGGCGGCTGGCTGAAGATCAGCGAAGACGGCCCGCTGTCCCTGAACGGGCTGCTGGAACTGGCCGCGGGCACCTTCCCCGCCGGCAAGATTCCCGCCGACACGCTGGCTGAAGTTCGCACCTTCATCTACGAACGCTATCGCAACCAGCTCATCAACGACTTCGACCGCAACGCGGTGGAAGCCGTGATTGCGCTGACGCCGCCGCTGCACCAAGTGGCCGAGCGCGTGCGCGCCGCCGCCGCGTTTGCGCAGCTGCCCGAGGCCGCGAGCCTGGCCGCCGCCAACAAGCGCATCGGGAATCTGCTGAAGAAGGCAGAAGGCGAGATCGGTGCGGTGAATGACGCCGCGCTGGTCGAGCCCGCCGAACGCGCGCTGGCCGCCGCCGTGGCCGCGCTGCGTCCGCAGGCCGAAGCGCAACTGGCCGCAGGCGACTTCGCCGGCAGCCTGTCCACGCTGGCTCAGGCCCGCGAGCCTGTAGACGCCTTCTTTGCCGACGTCATGGTCATGGCCGAAGACCCGGCCGTGCGCGCCAACCGCCTGGCTCTGTTGAGCCAGCTGCATGGCCTGATGAACCAGGTGGCCGACATTTCCAGGCTGGCACAGTGAAACTGATCATCCTTGACCGCGACGGCGTCATCAATCAGGACAGCGATGCGTTCGTCAAGAATCCCGACGAGTGGATTGCCCTGCCGGGCAGCCTGCACGCCATCGCCCGGCTGACGCAGGCCGACTGGAAAGTGGTGGTTGCCACCAACCAGTCCGGCCTGGCGCGCGGCCTGTTCGATATGGACACGCTGACCGCCATCCACACCAAGATGCGGCGCGAGCTCGCTGCTGCGGGCGGCGCGATTGACGCCGTGTTCCTGTGCCCGCACGGGCCGGACGACAACTGCACCTGCCGCAAACCGCGTCCGGGTCTGTTCGAACAGATCGGCCACCGCTACGACATCCATCTGGCTGGCGTGCCGGCCGTGGGCGATTCACTGCGCGACTTGCAGGCGTCGTCGGCCGTGGGCTGCTCGCCGTGGCTGGTGCAAACCGGCAATGGCAAGAAGACGCTGGCCAAGGGCGGCTTGCCCGAGAACACGCGCGTGTGTGAAGACCTGTCGGCCGTGGTCGACCTTCTGCTTCAGGACAACTGATTCAATGGCCCGGCTACGTTCGCTGCTGTACTTCATGTTCCTGGCCGTCACGGTCATCCCCTACGCCTTCGCCTGCATCCTGTGGGCGCCGCTGCCGCTGCACTGGCGCTACAAGCTGACGGTGGGCTGGCCGCGTCTGGCCATCTGGGGCGCCAAGGTGTTCTGCGGTATCCGCTGGCAGGTCAAGGGCTGGGAAAACCTGCCCGACGGCCCCGCCGTGATCCTGTCGAAACACCAGTCGGCCTGGGAAACGTTGTTCTTCCCGGCCCACATGCCGCGCGAAGTCTGCTTCGTCTACAAGAAAGAACTGCACATGGTGCCGTTCTTCGGCTGGGGCCTGGCGCTGCTGCGCATGATCGCCATCGACCGTTCGAAAGGCCGCGACGCCTTCGATCAGGTGGTCAAGCAAGGCCAGACCCGCATGGATGAAGGCCGCTGGCCGCTGCTGTTTCCCGAAGGCACTCGCGTGCCGCCGGGCAAGACGGCGCGCTTCAAGATGGGCGGCGCGCTGCTGGCTTCGCGCACGGGCGCCGTCGTCATTCCCGTCGCGCATAACGCCGGCGAGTGCTGGCGGCGCAACGCTTTCGTCAAATATCCCGGCATGATCACCCTATCGATCGGTCCCGCGATAGAATCCAAGGGACTCTCCCCCGAAGAACTGAACCAGAAGGTTCAGGCATGGATCGAAGGGGAAATGCGGCGTCTCAACCCCGAAAGGTATGTCCAGCACTGATCAGCTCGAACTCCTGTTCGACGTGCACGAAGACGACGCGCCCCAGGGCGCGTCGCCGCTGATCGCCACGCCGAAGCCACCGGCCGCGCCCCGCCCCGCTCCCAAGGCGGCGCCCCCGCAGCCGGTCACCCCCAAGACACTTTTCCCCGACGCGCAGGCCGGCACCCGGCCAGACAGTCAACCCCACACGCCCCTCGGCTCGCCGTCCGGCCCCCCGTCCAACGCCGCCCCCTCCGGCGAGCCGCTGTTGACGTTGTCGCCCAATGCGTCGTCGCGCGTACCCACGCCCTGCCCTGATCCTTTGCCGCCCGGCGCGCGCTGGCGCGAAGTGCCGACGGAACAACAGCCCATCGGCTTCGTGCTGCTGCGCTCGCGCCGCCGCAGCATCGGGTTTGTGATCACGGACGACGGCCTTCGAGTCACCGCGCCCAGCTGGGTCACGCTGACACAGATTGACGACGCCGTGCGCGAGAAGGCCCGCTGGATTCTCGCAAAGCTGCGTGAATGGCATGCCCGCAAGCAGCAGCTGGCCATGGCGCACACGCGCTGGCAGGCGGGCGGCGAACTGCCGTATCTGGGCAAGCGCATCCTGATTGGTGTGGGCGGCGACAGCCGTCAAGCCTGGCTGTCCGGTGACGCCGATGCGCCCGCAGACGGCGACACGCTCTGGCTGGCGCTGCCCTCGCATGCCGACCAAAGCCGCATCCGCGACTCTGCCCAAGCCTGGCTGCAACAGCGCGCCGGCGCATGGTTCGGCGCGCGGCTGGCGCACTTCCTGCAAATCAGCGGGCTGAAGATTCGCCGCTGGAGATTGTCATCGGCCGCCACGCGCTGGGGCTCGTGCACCAGCGACGGCAACATCATGCTGAATTGGCGCCTGATCCATTTCGCGCCCGGCATCATTGATTACGTCATCGCGCACGAGCTTGCTCATCTGCGCGAGATGAACCACAGTCAGGACTTCTGGCGCGAAGTGGGCCAGATTCTGCCCGACTTCGAAGACGCCAAGAACATCCTGCGGCGTCACGACCCCGCATCCTTGCCTCAGTTCTGAGGCGTTTTGGAGACTAGACAATGTTGCTGCTGATTCCGGGCCCGGTCACGACCGACGCGCGGGTGAAGGCCGCCATGGCGCAAGACTATGCGCCGTGGGACAACGACTTCCGCGAGACCTACCGGCAGGTCTGCGATGGGGTGCTGCGTGTGGCGCAGGCGTCGTCCGATACGCACGCCGCGCTGGCGCTGCCCGGCTGCGGCCACTTTGCGGTGGAAGCCGCGATCCGTACCTTCGTGCCCACGGGCGGCCGCCTGCTGGCGCCGTCCACAGGCGCATACGCCGCGCGCTTGCAGAAGCTGGCGGGCGACGCGGGCCGTGTGGCGGTGCCCTTGCCCGTGGGCGCCTCCGAACGCGTTGACCCGCAAGCCGTCGCCGCCGTGCTGGAACGCGACCCGACGCTGACGCATCTGGCGCTGGTCTACAGCGAAACCGGCAGCGGCATCTGCCATGACGTGCCTGAGCTGGCCCGCATCGCGCACGCGCTGGGCCGCCGCGTCATCGTCGACGCGGTGTCGGCCTTTGGCGCGTTGCCGCTGGATCTGTCCCTGCTGCCGGCGGTAGACGCCGTCGTGCTGACGGCCAACAAATGCCTGGAAGGGCTGCCGGGCGCAGCCTTTGTGGTGGCGCGCCGTGACGCGCTGGACGCCGCACGCGGCAACGCGGGCAGCTGGTCGCTGGATTTGGCCGACATTTATCAGCACACGTTGGCGCCCAACGCCGGCCCCCGCTTCACGCCCCCCGCGCCAACGATTGCCGCGCTGGCCGTGGCGCTGGAGCTGTATCACCAGGAAGGCCGCGAAGCGCGTCTGGCGCGTTACACCGCCAACATGCGCACGCTCTATGATGGCGTCAGCGAGCTGGGGCTCACGCCTTACCTGCCGCGCGATCAGCAAGGCCCGATTGTCGTCAACGTCCATGCGCCGGATTCGCCTAACTGGCACCTGCAATTGTTCGTCGACGTCCTGAAAGCGCGCGGCTACGTGCTCAGCAATTTTTTCAACACCGAACAACCCACGTTCCGGGTCGGCTGCATCGGCGCCTTTGGCGCCGACCAGATGCGGCTAGCGGTCGACGCCATGGGCGGCGCACTGCGCGACATCGGCATTACACGGGAAGGCGCTGGCGCTGCCCGGTTCTTCCCCCAACCCCTCATCGCTTAAGGAAAAATCCCATGCGTATGCTCCACACCATGCTGCGAGTCGGCAACCTCGACAAGTCCATCGATTTCTACACCAACGTGCTCGGCATGCGCGTCCTGCGCCGCAACGACTACCCGGAAGGCAAGTTCACGCTGGCCTTCGTGGGCTATCAAGACGAATCCGAAGGCGCGGTCATCGAACTGACCCACAACTGGGACACCGACAAGTACGACCTGGGCACCGGCTACGGCCACATCGCCCTGGAAGTCGACAACGCCTACGAAGCCTGTGACAAGGTCAAGGAACGCGGCGGCAAGGTCACCCGCGAAGCCGGCCCGATGAAGCACGGCAAGACGGTCATCGCCTTTGTGGAAGACCCGGACGGCTACAAGATCGAGTTCATTCAGAAGAAAGACCGCCAGGACTAATCAGGAACGCCAGCCATGATCCACCCCATCCTCAAAATGGGCGACCCGCGCCTGCTGCGCGTGGCGCCCCCGGTGGAGCGTTTCGACACGCCCGAGCTGCATGCCCTGATCGAAGACATGTTCGAGACCATGGCGGCGGCGCAGGGCGTGGGCCTGGCCGCGCCGCAGATTGGCGTGGACTTGCAACTGGTGATCTTCGGTTTCGACCGCAACGAGCGCTATCCCGACGCGCCCGCCGTGCCGCAGACCATCCTGTGCAATCCCGTCATCACGCCGCTTTCCGACGAAAAGGAAGACGGCTGGGAAGGCTGCCTGTCGGTGCCGGGGCTGCGCGGGCTGGTGCCGCGCTACCGCCACATCCGCTACAGCGGCTTCGACCCCTATGGCAAACCGATCGAGCGCGAAGCCGAAGGCTTTCACGCCCGCGTGGTGCAGCATGAATGCGATCACCTGATCGGCCGCCTGTACCCGTCGCGCATCCAGGATTTCTCGAAGTTCGGCTTCACGGAAATCCTGTTCCCGGGCATGGACCCGAACGCCGACGATTAAGCGTCCGGGCGGGGGGCAGGCGCGGCGGACGCGGTATCGGACGCGGTATCGGATGCATCGCCCGCCGCCTCGCCAGACGCCTTGGCCGCCTGCGGCGACAACTCCTCCGGCGCGAAATCATCCACCTGCAAGACCTGCGACACCAGCGCCTCGGCAGCCTCCAGCTGCGCGGCCTGCGTGTCGGTGATGGCGCCGCGCTGATGCGCCTCGCGCCAATCACGCACGCCAGATTGCCGCAGCCGGTCGCGGATGGGCTGCACGGCGTCCACCAGCGCAAACGCACGCGTCAGATCGGCCAGCGGGTCGTGCGCCCGCCGTCCGCCCCCCAGCAGCACGCCCGCCGCCGGATTGCCGGACGGTTCCCGATGCAGGTCCGCCGCCAGCCGCACATGTGTGGGCGACGGCTTCAACAGCAGCTCCGCGCATTCCCGGGTCAGCGCGTCGTTTGGCCCGCGGGCCAGCCGCAGCGGCAGGATGGCCGCGCGCAGCCCCCAGGCCAGCACGCGGCCCGGCAGGTTGCGCAGCACCTGATCCAGGCTCTTTTCGATGGTGGCGTAGCCCTGCTCCATGCACCAATGCACCAGCGGCAGGTCGTCGTGCTTGCGCCCGTCGTCCTCCCAGCGCTTGAGCACGGCGGATAGCAGATACAGCTCGGACAGCACATCGCCCAATCGGGCCGAGATCATTTCGCGCCGCTTCAAGCCGCCGCCCAACTGCGCCAAGGTGGCGTCCGCCAGCAACGCAAACCCCGCCGAATAACGCCCCAACCGGCGGTAGTGTCCCGCCGTGGGGCCTGACACCGGCGACGGCGCCAGCATTCCACCCGTCCACGCGCGGCCGATCGCGCGCAGCGTGTTCTTGCCCGCGTGGCGCAGATGCCGCCAGAACACATCGTGGAAAACCTCGATGCCGCGCTCTTCGTCCGGGTTGGCCAAAGCCAGCATTTCCGGCATCAGGTACGGATGCGCGCGGATGGCGCCCTGGCCGAAGATGATCAGATTGCGCGTCAGGATGTTCGCGCCTTCCACGGTGATGGCGATTGGCACCGAGCGATACAGCGCCCCCAAGTAGTTGCTGGGCCCGTCGATGACGGCGCGCCCGGCGTGCACATCCATTGCCGCATTGACCGAGCCGCGCATGCGTTCGGTGGCGTGATATTTCATGATGCCGGATACCACTGCCGGCTTCACATCCTGGTTCAACGCCGCGCACGTCAGGCGGCGGGCCGCTTCGACCAGATAGGCGTTGCCCGCCAGCACAGCCAGCTGTTCCTGCACGCCTTCGAATTTACCGACCGGGATGCCAAATTGCTCACGCACGCGGGCATACATGCCGGTCGTGTGCGCGCACATGACCGCGGCTGCGGCCGACAGCGATGGCAGCGATATGCCACGCCCCGCCGCCAGCGCGCTCATCAGCATCTTCCAGCCCTGCCCCGCACGCGCCTCGCCGCCGATCAGCGCGTCCAGCGGCACGAACACATCGCGCCCCTTGTTGGGGCCATTCTGAAAGACCTGCATCGCGGGCAAATGGCGCCGTCCGATCTCCACGCCCGGCGCCTCGGTGGGCACCAGCGCCACTGAAATGCCGATGTCTTTCGCGCCGCCCAGAATGCCGTCGGGGTCGCTCATCTTGAACGCCAGGCCCAGCACCGTCGCAACCGGCCCCAGCGTGATGTAGCGCTTGTGCCAGTTCAGCCGGATACCGATGAGCTCGCGGCCGTCCACCACCTGGCGGCAGACGACGCCGGTGTCGACCATGGAGGCGGCGTCCGACCCGGCCTCGGGGCTGGTGAGGCCGAAGCACGGCACTTCCCTGCCATCCGCCAGCCGGGGCAGCCAATAGTCGCGTTGTGCGGGCGTGCCGAACTGCATCAGCAATTCGCCCGGCCCAAGGGAGTTGGGCACCATCACCGTCACGCCCGCGGTGATGGAATACGCCGAGATGCGCCGCACCACTTCCGAATGCGCATAGGGCGAAAAGCCCAGTCCGCCGTAGCGGCGCGGGATGATCATGCCGAAGAAGCGCTGCGATTTCAGAAACGCCCAGACCGCTGGCGGCAGGTCACGCCGGTTCCAGGTGATGTCCCATTCGTCCAGCATGGAACACAGTTGCGCCACCGGGCCGTCGATGAACGCCTGTTCTTCGCGGGTCAGCGTGGCGGCGGGCACGTCGAGCAGCTTGCGCCAGTCGGGGTTGCCGGTGAACAGGTCTGCGTCCCACCAGGTGTCTCCGGCCTCGATGGCCTCGCGCTCGGTCGCCGACATGGGAGGCAGGGCGTTGCGCGCCCAGCGGTACGCAGGTTCCGAGATGCGGCGGCGGCGCCAGGCATTGAAATCCATGAGTGTCCCTCACTGTTATGGCCCTAGGGCGGTTCGGGTCAAAGTACCAGAATTGGCGGCGCGCGGCCAAGCCGGACAGCGCTGACTCTGCGACAATGGGCGTCCCCCGCGCTGGTGCGCAATCAACCGCTATCCGGGCATCAAGACGCATGCTGAACAAACTCTGGCTGGGCTTCTTCCTGACCGCCGCCGCCGCCGCGCTGTACCGCTGGCTGGCCATCGGAGACCCCGACGTTTTCCGCCTGATGGTGGCCAGCCTGTTCGACATGGCGCGCGTATCCGTGGAAGTCATGGTGCTGCTGTTTGGCACGCTGACCCTGTGGCTGGGCTTTCTGCGCATCGCCGAAGGCGCGGGGCTGGTGGAGCGGCTGGCGCGTTTGCTGGGGCCGCTGTTTGCCCGCCTGATGCCCGAGGTGCCACGCAATCATCCCGCCATTGGTCTGATCACGCTGAACTTCGCCGCCAATGGGCTGGGGCTGGACAACGCCGCCACACCGATCGGCCTGCGCGCCATGCGCGAGCTGCAATCGCTGAACCCCACGCCCGAGACCGCCACCAACGCGCAGATCCTGTTCCTGGTGCTGAATGCGTCATCGTTGACGTTGCTGCCCGTCACGCTCTTCATGTTCCGCGCGCAACAGGGCGCGGCGGACCCGACGCTGGTATTCCTGCCCATCCTGCTGGCCACCAGCGCATCCACGCTGGCGGGCTTTCTGGCGGTTGCCCTGTGCCAGCGGCTGCGGTTGGCCGACCCCGTCGTCATGCTGTGGCTGGGCGGCGCGGCGCTCGTCATGGGCGGATTCATGGCGCTCTTGGCCAGCATGTCGGCAGTGGCCATCGCGTCGCTGTCGTCGCTGATGGGCAATCTGGCGCTGTTCGGCATCCTGCTGGCGTTCCTGATTGCGGGCGCCTGGAAAAAAGTGCCGGTGTACGAAGCCTTCATCGAAGGCGCCAAAGAAGGCTTCGACATCGCCAAGAGCCTGCTGCCCTATCTGGTGGCGATGCTGTGCGCCGTGGGCGTGCTGCGGGCCTCGGGCGCGCTGGACTTTCTGTTGGACGGTATCCGCTGGATGGCGCAGCACGCGGGCTGGGACACGCGTTTCGTTGACGCGCTGCCCACCGCGCTGGTCAAGCCGTTTTCCGGCAGCGCAGCGCGCGCGATGATGCTGGAAACCATGACGCACTTCGGCGTCGACAGCTTCCCCGCGCTGCTCGCCGCGGTGATGCAAGGCAGCACCGAAACCACCTTCTATGTGCTGGCGGTGTATTTCGGATCAGTGGGAATTCTGCGCGCGCGCCACGCGGTGGGCTGCGCGCTGATCGCCGATCTGGCTGGTGTGCTGGCCGCGATCGGCGTGTGCTACTGGTTCTTCGGCTGAAGGCGATAACTGCCTGCGGGGCAAGCCCCGCAGGCGCCGCGCGTCAATCCACCAGCAGGATTTTCATGCCGTTGGTGCCACCGCTGTCGCGGTAGAAATCACCCTTGGTGAGAATGACCCAATCGCCCGTCTGCACCAGGTTGCGCTTGCGCAGTTCGTCGATGGCGGCGTTGCTCAGATCGGCCGGTTCGTAATCCGACGGCGAGAACGGAATGGTGTAGACGCCACGGAACATCGCCACGCGATTCTGCGTCAGGCTGTGCGGGCTGTAGCAGTAGATCGGCACGCCCGACCGGATGCGCGACATGATCAGCGGCGTGTGGCCGCTTTCGGTCAACGCGATGATGGCTTTGACGCCCGGGAAATGATTGGCCGCGTACATGGCCGCCAGCGCGATGGTTTCATCGCAGCGCGTGAACGTTTCGCCCATGCGGTGATGCGACTTCGTGGACGTGGGATGCTTTTCCGCGCCCAGGCACACACGCGCCATCGCTTGCACGGTTTCCACGGGGTACTGGCCTGACGCGCTTTCGGCGGACAGCATCACGGCGTCGGTGTAATCCAGCACGGCGTTGGCCACGTCGGACACTTCGGCGCGCGTGGGCATGGGGCTGGAGATCATGGATTCCATCATCTGCGTCGCCGTGATCACGACCTTGTTCAGCGTGCGGGCGTGCTGGATGATGCGCTTCTGAATGCCCACCAATTCGGCGTCGCCCACTTCCACGCCCAGGTCGCCGCGCGCCACCATCACGCCGTCGCTCGCGCGGATCAGCGAGTCCAGCGCTTCGTCGTCCGCAACGGCTTCGGCGCGTTCGATTTTGGCGATGATCCAGGCCTGGCTGCCCGCTTCGGCAAGCAGGGTGCGGGCTTCGTCGATGTCGCTGCCATAGCGCGGGAACGACACCGCGACGTAATCCAGCTCCATCTCGGCGGCCAGCTTGATGTCGACGCGGTCTTTGTCGGTGAGGCTGGGCGCAGACAAGCCGCCGCCACGGCGGTTGATGCCCTTGTTGTTCGACAGCGGGCCGCCGACGGTGACGGTCGTGTGGACCTCGTCGCCTTCAACGCGGTCAACCACCAGCACCACGCGGCCGTCGTCCAGCAACAGCTCGTCGCCCACGCGGCAGTCGGTCACGAGTTCGGGGTAGTCAATGCCGACGATGCTGGCGTTGCCGGCATCCTTGGGATGCACGCGCGACAGCGTGAACGGCTGGCCGACTTGCAGCTGCACCAGCTTGTCGGTGAAGCGCGCAATGCGGATCTTGGGGCCTTGAAGGTCGCCCATGATGGCGACGAAGCGGCCTTGCTTGGCGGCGATCTCGCGCACGAGGCGGGCGCGGTCGCGGTGATCGTCCGCGCTGCCGTGCGAGAAGTTCAAACGGGCCACATCCAGGCCTGCGCGGATCAAGGCTTCAATGCGTTCGGGCGACGAAGTCGAAGGGCCCAAGGTGGCGACAATTTTTGTGCGGCGCAATACAGGCATGACGGTCCACTCTCGCAAAAACAACGAAAGCGCTATGGTACGCCGCCTGCGTTCGCACGGGTATCATGGTCGTCACGCCGGCCTTCTCGCCACCTTCATCGCAGCCTTTTACGAGCCCAGTCAAACCCGTGAAAATTGTCATCGCTCCCGACTCTTTCAAAGAAAGCGTGTCCGCGCCCGATGCGGCGGCGGCCATTGCGCGCGGCGTCAAAGCCGCGTTTCCCGGCGCCCACACGGTGTGCGTGCCGATGGCCGACGGTGGCGAAGGAACGGTTGAAGCCGTGCTGGCTGCAACCGGCGGCAAGGAACACGAGCTGACGGTAAATGATGCGCTCGGCTACAAGGTCGACGCCATCTGGGGGCTGCTGGCAGACGGCACCGCCGTGATCGAAATGGCGGCAGCAGCCGGGCTTGAACTGATCTCGCCCAGCAAGCGCGACCCGATGCGCGCCAGCAGCCACGGCGTGGGCGAACTGATCCTGGCGGCGGTTAACGCCGGCGCCACGCGCATCATCCTGGGCCTGGGCGGTTCGGCCACCAACGACGGCGGCGCCGGCATGCTGACCGCGCTGGGCGTGCGTTTGCTGGACGCCGACGGCCACAGCCTGCCGCCCGGCGGCGGCGCGCTGGGCAAGCTGGCCAGCATCGACACGCGCGGGCTTGATCCGCGTCTGGCCAAGATCCGCATCGATATCGCCTCGGACGTCGACAACCCGCTATGCGGCCCGCACGGCGCATCCCATATCTTCGGCCCGCAAAAAGGCGCCACGCCGGAACAGGTGCAAACGCTGGATCAGATGCTGGGCAATTTCGCCGATGTCTGCGCGCACCATCTGGGCGTGGACCATCGCAATGAGCCGGGCGCGGGCGCGGCAGGCGGCTTGGGTTTCGCCGCCAAGGCATTTCTGCAAGCGCACTTTCGCCCGGGCGTCGAGATCGTGGCGGAGCTGGGCCATTTGGCTGAAGCCATCGAAGGCGCCACGCTGGTGTTCACCGGCGAAGGCCGCATGGACGCGCAGACGCTGCGCGGCAAGACACCGGCCGGTGTGGCAAAGATTGCACAACGCGCGGGTGTGCCGGTCGTGGCGTTGGCGGGGTCGCTGGGGGATGGCTATGAAGCGCTGCATGCCGTCGGCATCAGCGCGGCGTTCAGCTTGGCGCCGGGGCCGATCACGTTGCAGCAGGCGCTGACGGACGCAGAAAAGCTGCTGGCGGATCGTGCGCGCGATGTGATGCAGCTGTGGATGGCGGCGCAGAAACGGATGCTGTAAGGGGCCGGGGGTACCGCTGGCACGCTGCCCATCGGCGTCGTTCTGTCCATCAGCCATGACGCGCCCGGCACCATAAAAAAAGCCCGCATCATCGCGGGCTTTCTCATGCGCGGCCGGAACTCAGGCGCTTTGCAGCACGCCCGCTTCCACCAGCGCGTCCGACAAGCGGATATAGCGGTCGACCGAGATATCTTCCGCGCGTGCGGTCGGCGCAATGTCCAGCGCTTCCCACGGCACTTGCGGCGCCCAGTCGGCCAGCACGCGGCGCAGCATCTTGCGGCGTTGCGAGAAGGCGCGCGCCACCACCGTTTCAAAGGCGCGGACACTGACCGGACGCAGCCGGTCTGCCGGCAGCGGCACCATGCGCACAATCGCCGACACCACCTTGGGCGGCGGATCGAACGCTTCCGGCGGCACGTCGAACAGCTTGTGCATGCGATAGCGCGATTGCAGCATCACGGACAGGCGGCTGAAATCGCCCGAGCCCGGTTGCGCGACCATGCGGTCGATCACTTCGCGCTGCAACATGAAATGCTGGTCGCGAATGTGGTCGGCCCACGTCATCAGATGGAACAGCAGCGGGCTGGAAATGTTGTAGGGCAGATTGCCCACGACACGCAGCGCGCTGCCGAACTGTGAAAAATCGACCGTAAGCGCATCGGCCTCGACCACCGTCAGGCGGCCGGCTTCGAACTGCTTGCGCAGGCGGGCGGCCAGATCGCGGTCGATCTCAACCGCGGTCAGATGGTCCAGCCGCTCAAGCAGCGGCCGGGTCAGCGCAGACAAACCCGGGCCGATTTCGACCACGGCATCGTCACGGGCGGGTGCAACCGCCCGGACGATGGACTCGACGACACTTTCGTCGGTCAGAAAGTTCTGGCCAAAGCGCTTGCGCGCCTGGTGTTGAGACATGAAAAGCCCGTAATGCGTTTAGCGGTTGTTCTGCTGGATCTTCTGCTGCTTTTCAAGACGGTTGTCGACGTACGCCTGAGCGCGCAACTGGTCGAGCCAATCTTCAAAGGCAGGCTGGGCACGGCGCTCGAACAGAATCTGGCGCGCCTTCATGCGGGCCAGCTCGTCGGTGACGTCGTGCTGACGGCGTTCTTCAACCTGGATCAAGTGCCAACCGAAAGGCGACTGGATCGGCGGGCTGATTTCGCCCGGCTTCAAGGCATTCATGGCGGCTTCGAACGGCGGCACGGTTTCGCCCGGGTTCAACCAGCCCAGCTCGCCGCCCTGAGGCGCGTTCGAATCCTGCGAGTATTGACGCGCCATGTCTTCGAACTTGGCGTCGCCAGCCACCAGGCGCTGACGCACCTGCTCCAGACGTTGACGCGCGGTTTCGTCGCTCATGACGGTGGACGTCTTGATCAGGATGTGGCGCGCACGGGTCTGCATCACTTCCGTCGGCCCTTGCTGCGCCGGCGCTTGCGGGCGCGCAGCGGGTTGCGGAGCCGGCGTGGGCGCCGGCGCGCGCGCGGTGCGGCCAGGCGCCGGTTGGGCGGTGCCGCGGTCCATGACCTTGATGATGTGGAAGCCGTTGCCGCTTTGGATCAAGCCCGACACATCGCCCTTCTGCAGATTGCCGATGGCCTTGACGAACAGGTCGGGCCATCCATCCAGCGGACGGACGCCCATGACGCCGCCTTGCAGCGCTTCCGGGCCGTCCGAGGCGGCGGCCGCCAGGCTGGCGAAGTCGTCGCCGCGCTTGGCGCGCGCCAGGACGCCTTCGGCCTTCTTGCGCAAGGCCGCCAATTGCTCCGGTGTCGAGCCTTCCGGCACGCGCACCAAAATCTGCGCCAACGCGTAGAGCATCGGGCCCGACGGCGCCGCGGCTTGTTCGGGCGCGGGTTGCTGCTGGGCCTGCTGTTGCGCTTGCTGCTGAGCGGCCGCTTGCGGCGATGCGCCGAACGCCGGATTGCGGCGTTGGTCCTTCAGGAAGGCATCCACCTCGGCGTCCGAGATGACGATGGTGGAATCCACCGCGCGCTGGCGCAGGCGATCCGTGCGGATCTCATCGCGCAGCGATTTGCGGTAGGCATCCCACGAGGTGCCCGACTTTTCGATTTCGGCGCGCAGTTGCGCCACGCTGATCTTGTTGCGGCCGGCGATGGTCGTGATGGCCTGATCAACCTGGGCGTCGTCCACGCGAATGCCAAGGCGATCCGCTTCGTGGCGCTGCACGCGTTCCATGATCAGGCGTTGCAGCACCTGATGCTGCAAGGTCTGGTCGTCCGGCACCTGGATGCCGCGCGACTTCAGTTCAGACGCAATACGGACCGACGCATCGCGCAATTCGCGCAGCGTGATCACGTCCTTGTCGACCACGGCGGCAATGCCGTCCACGAACTGTTCGCCCTTGGCGGCGGGTGCGGCCGGCGCGGCCTTCTGCGAAGCGGCGGGCGCGGCCTTGCCGCCATTGCTTGCGGGCCGGCCCGTCTGCTCGGCCGCGTGTGCGGCGGGCAGGCCGGCGCACAGCGCCAGCAACAGCGCACTGCCGGACAGGCGGCGCAAAGAGTGCAACCTACGCATCATTCATACCTTTCAAATGTGGTCCCGGCCGGCGCAGGCGGGGTAATGCCGGTGTAGCCAGGGATACTTCTGTTCAGCAGGTTCATCGGATCGGTTCCCAAGGAACCCA
Organism: Achromobacter sp. 01N37; assembly: GCF_056399725.1. Taxonomy (NCBI): domain Bacteria; kingdom Pseudomonadati; phylum Pseudomonadota; class Betaproteobacteria; order Burkholderiales; family Alcaligenaceae; genus Achromobacter; species Achromobacter sp. 01N37. The sequence continues at coordinate 129,282 of NZ_JBFTRX010000012.1, read as the reverse complement.
GACCGGTCAGCTCAAGCTGGAAGAACACTGCGGAGTTGGCGTCCGTTGCCGACACGGCGTAGCGCTGATAGACCACGCGGCCCACCCAGCAGCAATCACCCTTGTACTCCAGGCCGGCGATGGCCTGCGTAACGCGGGGGGATTCCGTCGTATTGGCGACCGTGCTCGACGGCCCGGAGCGCAAGGAATAGTCGACGCGGCCAACGCCATACCAGCGCTTGCTGAAGGGCCATTGCATCGCCAGACTGATCTGGTTCTGCCCCTGCGGCTGATACTGGACCCCCGTTTGAGGATCACGCTGATAGCGGTACGACAGCGCCACCGTCGTCAGACGCTGCGGCGACCAGCGCGCGCTGACCAAGCCGCGCGACCAGTTGTTGTCATACGGGTTGTACTGCGCCGCCACGTCGGTGCTGAGCGTATCGGTCAGCGCCGCGCTGGCGCCCACCAGGAAGTCCGACCGCACATTTTCGCGCGGCGTCTCGCCCGGCAGGGTCACTTTCTGGTCTTCAAAGTACAGGCGCTGGGCCACGGCCAGCGACATGCGTTCGAAGCCGGTATTGGCGTCCAGCCAGCGCGTCGTCAACGCCGCGGTCAGCTGGTTGGCGTTGGAAATACGATCCCAGCCGCCCGTGTAGATGTTCTCTTCGAAGGCCTGCGAGAAGCTGAAATCCGCCAGTGACGTATCGTAGACGGGCATCTTGGACTGATCCCGGTACGGCACGCGCAGGTAATACAGGCGCGGTTCGAGCGTCTGCGTGGAGGCCTTGCCGAACAGCGAGGTGTCGCGTTCGAAGATCATGCCGGCGTCCAAGGACATGATGGGGACGGTGCGCGATTGCGAACGCGGAAGTCCATCCGCCGACCCCCCATTGAGACCGAGTGCGTCCACCCCATACCATTTCGTTTGGTACTGGGTGTAATTGACACCAGCCTTGGGAATAATGAACCAACCCGGGCGAATGACCGGATACGACACCGTCGGATAGCTCTGCAAGCGGTCGCCATCTGGATAACGCAATGTGGAGCCAAAATCAGGACGGCGGAAACGCACTGCCGTCGTGGTCCAATCTACGTCGAAACCACCCCAGTCATAGCGTGCACCCCGCAAAAAGAGCTCGGGTTCTTTGTCATAGGGCGGCACCAGGGGCGCATCCGGGTCCTGCAGCGTCTGATACTTGTAGACCTGTGCGTACGCACTCCAGTAATTGGAACTCCAGCCCACTCGGCCACGCTGCGGCAGATACGTCGTCGATGCCTGGTTCAGGCCCAACTGCGAAATATCGCGGAAATAGTTGTCGTCCGAGACCTTGGCGATGTCCCAGTCCGCATAGAAGCCATGCGATAAGACCTGCTGATGGCGCCACCAGTACATCCACCGGTCTTCGCCAGTAATGTTGTCATTGGGCAGATAGGTGCCATCCATCGTGCCGACGTAGCTGTTGCCCAGATACCGGAATTCGCCGCCCAACTGCATGCCGCGCTTGGAGAAATAGCGGGGCTGGATGGTTGCGTCGTAATTGGGCGCCAGGTTCAGGTAGTACGGCAGTGAGAAGTCGAAACCGCCCTGGCTGGTCGTGCCGTAGGTCGGCACAAGAAAGCCCGACTTGCGTTCCTTCTTGACCGGAAAGGTCATGTAGGGCGCCGCCAGAATTGGCACGTCCTTGAAATACAGCACGCCGTTGCGCGCCACGCCTTCGTTCTCGTCGAAATCGATGTCGACGGTGTTGGCCTTGATGTACCAGGACGGCGTCTCGCACGAGCAGCCGCTATAGGTCACCGTATGCAGCCGCATCTGCGACTTGCTGAAAATATCCGCGTGTTCGGCCACGGCGAAACCGCCGGTGGCGCCCATCCAGAAGTTGGGCTTTTCGACTTCGCCGGAATACTTGTCGACGTTGAACTTGGCGTTCGGGCCGGTCACCAGCGTGCCGTCGCGCATCATGCGCGCGCTGCCCTGGACGTCGACCTCGCCCGTATCCTTGCGGTAGTTGATGCGGTCGCCCTTGATCACGCCGTCGATGCGGCGCACCTGCGCGCTGCCCGTCAGGGTCAGGTCGGAATCCGGATCGCCTTCAATGCTGTCCGCTTCCATATAGGCGGGGATGCTGTCGTCCGGCAGGCGGTGGATGCGCAAACCGGGAGAGGTGCGCAGCACGGGAGCCGAGGAGGCGGCGGTCGCCGACGATGCAGCTGGTGTCGCGGTCTGGCTGCCTTGAGCCTGAACGGCTCCGGCGGCGACGCTGACAGCAGAGAGGATCAACCACCGAACCTTGCGCACGAGTGAAAACAGCCCTTATCTACGATGGGAAATCCGGCATCGGCGCCCGAAAAGGCCCCAATGCGAATGGAAACGAGCCGGTATTATAGAGAAGCCGCGCCATACGCCCAGCCTTATGTGCGCCGAACGCAAATTTCAGCAATATTGCCCTTCTGACACGGATCTTCTTTGAAAAACGATCACGACCCCCGCCTGGTGCAGATCCGCAACTGGCTGGAAAGCCTGCCCGCCTCCCTGAATCTGGCCATCGGCACGCTGCGCCCGGCCTCTGCCGACGCCAGTTTCCGCCGCTATTTCCGGCTGGACGCAGTCGAGCGCACCCTGATTGTCATGGACGCCCCGCCCGCGCATGAAGACTGCCGCCCGTTCCTGCATGTGGGCCAGTTGCTGGCGGACGCCGGCCTGAACGTGCCCAAGGTGCTGGAACAAGATCTGGACCAGGGCCTGCTGCTGCTGTCCGACCTGGGCGAGCAGACCTATTACCAGCGCATCCAGGCCGGCCTGTCCGACAGCCAGCTTCAAACGCTGTACCGTGAAGCGCTCGCCGCGTTGGTCCGCCTGCAACAGGCGTCCTCGGCCGGTTTGGGCAACTACGACACCCCCCGCCTTGCTGACGAGCTCAAGCTCTTTCCCGAGTGGTACGTGGAAAAGCACCACGGCGTGACGCTGGACCACAAGACCGCGAACGCGCTGGACAAGATTTTCGCGCTGCTGTCGGCCAGCAATGGCGGCCAGCCGCAGGTGCTGGTGCACCGTGACTTTCACTCGCCCAACCTGATGGTCTGCGACCAGCCGCAGTACGGCCCGAACCCCGGCATCATCGACTTCCAGGACGCGCTGGCCGGCCCCATCACCTATGACCTGGCGTCATTGGTGACGGATGCTCGCACGACGTGGGAAGAACCGCAGCAACTGGACTGGGCGATCCGCTACTGGGAAATGGCGCGCGCCGCCGGCCTGCCGGTCGATGCCGATTTCGCCGAATTCCACCGCGCCTATGAATGGATGGGCTTGCAGCGCAACCTGCGCATCCTGGGCGTGTTCGCCCGGCTGAACCATCGCGATGGCAAGGCCCATTACCTGGCCCACATGCCTCGCGTGAACGGCTACGTGCGCCAGGTCGCCCAGCGCTATGGCGTCTTCACGCCGCTGCTGCGCTTGCTGGACCGCATGGATGACCGCCAGGTCAGCGTCGGGTACACGTTCTGATGCAGGCGATGATTCTTGCCGCGGGCCGCGGCGAACGCATGCGCCCGCTCACCGACCGCCTGCCCAAACCCATGCTGGCGGTGGGCGGCAAGCCGCTGATCGTCTGGCATCTGGAACGGCTGGCTGCGGCCGGCATCCGCGACGTCGTCATCAACCATGCGTGGCTGGGTCACGAGATCGAAAACGCCTTGGGCGATGGCAGCGCTTACGGCGTGCGCATCCGCTATTCGCCGGAAAGCACCGCGCTGGAAACGGCGGGAGGCATCGCGCAGGCGTTGCCCCTGCTGGGTGACGCGCCCTTTCTGGTGATGAATGGCGACGTCTGGTGCGACTGGAATCCCGCCGCAGCCCCGGCGCGGGCGGCCGGCCTGCCCGACGGCGGCGCCTGGATGCTGATGGTGGATAACCCCGTCCAGCACCCCAATGGCGATTTTCATCTGGCGTCCGACGGCCGCCTGCACGCTCAGGGCGAGCCGCGTTTGACCTACGCAGGCATCGCCGTCTACCATCCCTCGTTGTTCAAGACCGTCCCGCGCGGCACGGCAATTCCCATGCTGCCCCTTTTCCGGCAAGCCATGGCTGACGGTCTGGCGCAAGGCGCTCACCACACCGGCCGCTGGACGGATGTCGGCACCCCGCAACGGCTTGCTGATCTGGACGCAGAGCTCCGCGCCATGGCGCGTTAATGCTCACATATTTCACAATATCAAGGTGCGCAACCAGGCTTGTCCGCGCACCCAACGGCCCCGGCTAACGGGGTATTCTCTGACGCTTTGGCACGCGCGGGCACCGCGCGGACGAGCAACACACAGGAAGTTTTCTAGGAATGGGGATGTTTGGAAGATCGCAACGGGCTGTATTCAAGCCCTCCGTATACCAACCCGGTCAACGCACGCGGCGCCTGCCGCGCTGGCTCGTCCTGCTGCTTGTGGGGATCGCCCTGGGTGCGGGCGGCGTGCTCTTCCTGCAAACCAACTATGGCCCGCAACGCCTGACGGTCGAGCAATCGGAATCGCTGCACAGCGAACTCAGCGCCTCGAACCTTGAGCGCCAACGTCTGCAAACGCAGCTGGAAGAAGCCACCCAGCAGCGCGACGCCAACAAGTCGGGCCACGAAAAGCTGACGACCGATCTGGCCGACGCCCGCGCCAAGATCGACACCCTGAACAAAGAACTGGTTCTGTTCCAGGACGCCATGCCCGCCGACCCGCGCGGCGGCAACCTGGGCATCCGCTCGGCCACGTTCAAGCGCGCCCCCGGCCAGTTGGACTACCAAGTGCTGGTCATGCGCGAAGAGCGCACCGGCGCCCCCTTCAAAGGCACGCTGACTTTCTCCATCGACGGCAGCTACCCCAACGGCCGCGCCGCCACCGTCACGCCCGAAGGTCCGACGCTGAATGTCGACCGTTACGACTACGCACTCGGCCAGCTGAAGCTGCCCGACGGCTTCACCCCCAAGGTGGTGGTGCTGCGCGTGATGGACGGCGCGCAGAAGCAGCAAGCGATGCGTATCTATTACGTGCGCAACTAAGACGTGCGCAACTGATACGTCGGCAGCGAAGACGCGCGCGACAAATCCTGACGCGCCCGCCAAGAAACCCGCCCGAACCAAACCCGCCCCAACCGGCGGGTTTTTTTTCGCCCTTCACAACTAGTTGCGCGCGCAACTTTTCAGGAATATAGTTGCGCAAACAACCAAATAGATTCTGGAGACAAGATGCCGCTACCCGCGCACGTACCCGTCCTGATCGCTGGCGGAGGCCCCGTCGGCCTGACGCTGGCCGCGCTGCTGGCCGAATACGGCATCGCTTCCCTGACCGTGGAAGCCGACGATGACTATTGCAGTGGCAGCCGCGCTATTTGCATCTCGCGCCGCTCGCAGGAAATCCTGGGCTGGGCGGGCGCTGACCGGCCGCTCGTGGAGACGGGCCTGGCCTGGACCGGCGGTCGCAGCTACTACCGCGACCGCGAAGTGCTGCACTTTGAAATGCCGCACGATCCGCTGCAACGCTACGCGCCGATGGTGAACATCCAGCAATACTCGGTCGAGGAATACGCCCATCAGGCCATGCAACGCCACCCCGGGCTGGCCACGCTGCAATGGTCAGCCCGCGTTGCCGGCGTGCAGGCGCACGCTGACGGCGTCGATGTTGAAATCGAAGTTGGCGGCCAGCGCCAGACGGTGCGCGCCGATTGGCTCATCGCCTGCGACGGCGGCCGCAGCACCGTGCGCGAGGCCATGGGCCTGAAGCTGGAAGGCATGCAGTACGAAGGCCGTTACGTCATCGTCGACATCGAGCAGGCCTCCAACCGCCCGGTCGAACGCCTGGCCTGGTTTGATCCCCCCTCCAACCCCGGCTCGACCTTGCTGATGCATCGCCAGCCCGGCAACGTCTGGCGGGTGGACTATCAAATCCGCGACGACGAAGATCCCGAAGAAGCCGTCAAACCCGAAAACGTGCTGCCGCGCGTGCAAAGCCATCTGGACATGATCGGCGAGACCGCACCGTGGAAGCCGCTGTGGATTTCCGTCTACAACGCCAAATGCCTGACGCTGAACCAGTACCGCCACGGCCGCGTGCTGTTCGCGGGCGACGCCGGCCACCTGGTGCCGATCTTCGGCGTGCGCGGCCTGAACTCTGGCCTGGACGACGCGGGCAACCTGGCCTGGAAGCTGGCTTGGGTGCTGAAGGGCCAGGCGCCCGACAGCCTGCTGGACAGCTATAGCATCGAACGCGTTCACGCCACCCGCCAGAACCTGGCCTATGGCGCGAAGAGCACTGAATTCATGGCCCCGCCCGATTTCGGCTTCCGCCTGATGCGCGAAGCCGCATTGCGGCTGGCCTTGGCGGACGACACCGTGCGCTCGCTGATCAACCCCCGCCAATCCGCGCCCATCTCGTACGACACCTCGCCCTTGAATCTGCACGACGGCGCCCGCCAAGCCGGCATCGCCGCCGCGCCGGGCCAGCCCGCCCCCGACGCGCGTCTGCAAGACGGCGACACGCCGCGCTACCTGAGTGAATGCTTTGGCCGCGGCTTCGTCATGCTGGCGGTATCGCCCGATGCCACATTGGCTGCCGACCTTGCCGCGTTGGCGGCGGCCACGCAAGACGCGCCCCATCCCCTGCGCATCGTGCGCACGGGCGACGGCGGCTGGGATGACGCGCATGGCCAGTTGCGCCAACGCTATGGCGCAGCTGAAGGCATGGTCTGCCTGATGCGCCCCGACGGCTATGTGCTGGGCCGCTGGGCCACCCCCGACACCGGCACGTTGCTCAGCGCACTCGCGCCCTACTATCCTTCAATCGCCTCGCGCGCCCAACCGAAAGGCCAAGCATGAATCCCGATGAACTGGACCAGATCTACACCAGCATGGCGCAGGCGCTGACGCGCGTGGGTGAATCCCAAGCGCCGCTATTCCTGTCGATACTGGGTTTGTCTTTGCTGAGCCGCCAAGCCGACGCCGGCACCGCCCTGGCCTTGCTGGCGCAAGCCGAAAGCGCCTGCCTGGGCGAACGCGCTGTGGCAGACTATCCCGCCCCCACCGCCGCCCACCCCTCGTGACAACGCAAGATTCAACGCCGCCCGCCGTGAACGAGAACCCGCGCCGCACCCCGCCGCAAGACGACCCAACGCCGGCCCTGGAACGATTCCTGACCTACCGCCTGCACGTGCTCAACAAGATCACCGACCGGGAGACGAATCGCGCCTACCTGTCGGACTGCGGCATTCCCTTGGGCGAGGCGCGTTGCCTGGCCGCCATCGGCCGATACGCGCCGCTATCGGTGAACGATCTGGCGCGCGCGGCCAACCTGAACAAAGGCCAGGCCAGCCGTTCGGCGCAAGCGCTGGTGGATCGCGGGCTGGTGGAAAAAGCGCTGTCCGCGTCAGATGGGCGCGGCGTGGTCCTGACGCCCACCGAAGCCGGCACGGCGCACTATCAGCGCATCATCGCGCTGATCGCGCGCCGCAATGAAGAGATCTTCGGCTGCCTGGACGCCGCCGAACAAGCCGCGCTGGGCGGGATGCTCGACCGCCTGATCGAGCATCTGCAAGACCGCGAAGATCGCGCGGGCGACGACGACGATAGCTAGGCGTCCGCCTTCGGCGCCGTCGCCCCCAACTGCGCGGCGGCCTCATCCATGAACTGCGCCATGCGCACGTCCAGCTCCGTGACGCCACCCGCGTCATGCGTGGTCAAGGTCACATCCACCCGGTTGTAGACGTTGGTCCATTCCGGGTGGTGATTCAGTTTCTCCGCAAACATGGCCACGCGGGCCATGAACCCGAACGCAGCGTTGAAATTCGGGAAGCGAAACCGCTTCTCGATCGCGTCGCGCGTGGCGTCTGCCTGCCAACCGGTCAGCGCGGCCACGGCGATATCAGTGCCGATACGGGCGGGGGGAAACATGCTCATGGCTAGACCTTATTGTTTGACCGCATACAAATAGATTTCGACGCGCCGGTTCAGCGCACGGCCTTCGGCGGTCGCATTGTCGCCGATCGGGTCATTGGGCCCGCGTCCTTCAACCGCCATGCGGCCCGACGCCACGCCCTGCTTGGCCAGATAGTCCGTCACGCTTTTCGCGCGGTTGACGGACAGCGTCTGGTTATGCGCCAAGGCGCCCGTGCTGTCGGTGTGGCCGACGACCTTGGTGCGCAGTTCGGGATGCTGATTAAGCGACCGCGCCACGCTGTCCAGCACCGGCAGCAAGGCCGGCTTGAGTTGCGTCTTGTCCGTGTCAAACGACACGCCGCTGGGAATGTTGACCTTCAGGCTGCCATCGGGCATTTCCACCACGTCGATCCCCAACGACGACGCGCCCGACTGCTGCACGTCGTCCTTGACGACCTTCCAGTTGTAGCCGACGAGGCCACCCGCCACCGCACCGATACCGGCGCCAATGGCCGCGCCCTTGCCGTGCCCGATCAGCGCGCCGATGCCCGCGCCCACCGCGGCCCCCGCCCCCGTGCCCACGGCGGTGTTGGTTTGCTGTTGCGTGGCGCACCCCGCCAGCAACGCACCCGCCGCCGCCACCACGGCGACCCGGTTGAGTATTGTTCTTGAATTCATGGCAACCTCCACTATCCCTTCGGTGTGCCGGATCATTCCGGCGTAGACCATGCTAGCAAGGGGACGCAAGGCGACCAGCAACATTTTGTGTGGGCAAACCGGGGATTGCTGCGGTGCAGGCCCGCGTTCAGGCCTGAGTTCAAGACCGCGTTCAGGCCGGCATTCAGCCTGCGTGAAAGCGCGCCAGCCAGGGCAATGCCGCGTCCAGCGTGGGGGATTCCAATTCGGGCGGCGGCGCGCCGTCGGGCAGCGTCAGCCCCACCCGGTTGTGCCAATAGGTGCGCATGCCGACTTTGCTCGTTCCGAACAGGTCGTAGCCAGAACCCGCCACAAACGCCGCATTTTCGGGACGCACCCCCAGGCGCGACAAGGCCAGTTCGTAAGGGCGGGGATCGGGTTTATAAAACCCCGCGGCTTCCGACGTGACGACCACATCCCAATCCACCCCCAATAAGCTGGCGGCACGCTGGCCCAGTCGGTCGGAACAGTTGGTAACCACGCCCAGCCGGCAATGCGGCCGCAGCGCCGTCAACAATTCGCGCGCGCCCTCCCAGACGGGCAGTTCGTCCCAGTGCGCTTCCAGCGCTGCCGGCGCGCTTGCCGGCAGGCCGACGGTGGCGGCGGCCTCCTGCACCAGTTGCTCATAAGGCTGATACGCGCCGCAGCCATAGGTGCGGCGCAGATACTCCGCGCGCCAGGTCCGGCCAGCGGTCTCGGAGCCGGCCGCCCGGTTCCATACCGTCCAGGAATCCAGCAAGGCGGTCAGCAGATCGAACAACACCGCTTCGGGATAGGCGGATGACGAACCGGGGGATGGGAAAGAAGACATGCGGCGCTCCGTGGATGGCAGTGCGGCCACTATAAAGAGCCGCGCGCCCGCTGTGGTTCAGCGGGCGTTTACCCATCGTTAAGCCAGAACTTAATGAAGCGCGACGCGAGCGCTACCGTTCAGCCCCGCCTGCCAAACAGCATCGACAAGCCGAACAGCGCGCCCAGCCCGCCCACGATCGCCAGCGAGATCGAGGGCTCGCGCAAGTTCAGCGCCAGTGCGGCCGAGCCCACGCCCAAGGCGGTGATCACCGCGCCCACCAGGCGGCCGCCGGTCGAACCGTAGAAGTGCGTGCGGTGCGCAGCATCCGTGCCAGCCGGCTGCCGCTTCTGCCAGGCCGCCAGCGCCTGCTCGAAGTCGCGCAGCAAGCGCTCGCGGCTGGGCAGGTCGACTGGGCTGACCAACAGCGTCGGCAGCCCCGGCCGGATCAGCTTCAGATAATCGTCCGTGCCCCAGCTTTTCAAATCGGCGAACGCGATAGGCGAACGGCGCGAGAATTCCAGGCCGTCGGGCGTGACCTTCACTGCATTGCGGGTAGGAAAACCTCTGAAGGCCACCAACGGCGGCACCAGCAAGCCCAGCACCGCCAGCACGATCGCCAAGGCGATTGGGCCACGGTTGAACACAACCAGCATGAAGCTGCCAGCGGCCAACGCGAACGCCAGCGGCACTGACAGCTGATGCCAGCGCGTGTAGACGGCCGCCTGGATACCTTCATTGCTATTCATGCTTTAAGCCTTGTCACATTGCTATTCATGCTTGAAGCCTTCTCAATTAGTCGCTTTCACGACATTCGTGCCCGCGCCGCCCACCGGCAGCGACCGAATATCCGGCATGCGTTCCGGGTCAGGCCAAAACTCAATCTTGATGAGCGCTTCCGTGAAGATGTCGTCATCCACCAGCACTTCGGTGCGCAACACCGCGTAGCCATTATGAATCTGAAATTGGACCGAATCGTCCCAAGGCTTGCTCGTGAATTCAACGGATTGGCTGCGGTCCTTGCGTATCCAGCGCCAGATATCCGCCCACCCTGGCCGAGCGCTCAAGTTATCAACGTACTTGTCCACGCGGTCGGCCCAGGTTTCAGGGTCTGGCCGGCCCGCCACCATTTGCGCTTGCGACGCGCCGCGCGGCTGCAAGTCCGGGTCTTGCGCACGCATCGACCCTTTACTGGCCACCACCACGCTGATGCCCGGGCCGATCAGTTTCAGGTTGTAGGCGTAGTCGCTGTTCTGGGTATAGCCGGGCATCACCACCTCTAGCACCACCCGGTCGCGGCCGAACAGTTCGCCGCCCGTGAACCCATACCATTGCAGCATCACGCGCACGCCGAACACGGCCCGGTTGAAATCTTCCAGCTCGTCTTCGCGGGTCGCATACAGCTCGCGGCCTTCCACGCCTTCGTATTCCGATGACCGCATGCAGCAGCGCGTATACCAGACCTCCAGCTCATTGTCGGTCGCGCTGTCGCCCCAGAATTTGAAATACAGGCCGGCCGCCAACAAGCACAGGCCCAGTGCGATCCAGCCCCACACCGGAATACCCAACAGCACCGATCCGCCGCTGGTCAGCCCGACCATCGCCCCGCCGAACCCGCCCGCGCCCGCCACTACGCCTGCCGTGCTGAACGCCCCGCCCACAGCGATCACCGCCGTCGCTACGCCCGTCAGGCCTGACATCAGCAGAAACGCCGACGACGTCGCATACGCGCCGCCCGCTTCGTAGTTGTGGACGTCGTACTGGTCGATGGCGCTGAGCGCATTGTTCGTGCTGTCCACCAGGGTTGCCGCCGTTGCAAACACGGCGCCTGCCGTTCGGAACGTCGCCAAGCGCATGTTCAATTGCAAGTTCATCGTGAACGCCGTGTTGGTGCCCACGCGCGCACCGATCGCCCCCGCGGTGACTTCGATCGCCACGCTGCCCACCCCCAGCATGCCGGAGGTGATGCCGAACCACGCCTTGCGTTCTTTCTTGCCATCCGCAACCACTTGCGCCGCTCGCAAATCCGACACCGACGAGTAAATCGCCACCAGCGCCATCACGCCCGTCGCCCCGGCGTTGGCGCCATCTCGCGACTTGGCCCATTTGAGCAGCCCGGCCATCGGCGACATCGTGGGTGCAGGCAGCGCCAGCACCGTCGGTGGCGCGGGCAGCCCCAGCGGAGGCCTCGTCCCCGCGCCGGGCCGCGCCCCGGTCGGCGGTGGCGCGTTGAGCTGCGCGTCGACCTCTTGCGGAATGATGTAGTTCATCGTGACCGGCCGCGATGCCTCGGACTGCGTGCCGATCCACCCGGCCTGCATGTGCTGCGTCGCGTTCATGCCACCGCCCGCAATCACCGCCATCGCCCGGGGGTTCGGTTCCCAGATGATCTGGTGCATATCCGCGATCAGCCGGGGAACCGTGGTCGTATGGGTTCGAACCACCATCACGGTGTTCATGCGTGCGGCCATCGTGAACGTCACGCGCGCGGCGACCCGCTCCGCAATGGGGTCGCGCGCCAATTGCAGCCGCAACAGCTGGGTGGCGATAAACCGGCCAATCGCAGTCGTGGCGGCCCGCACCGGCGTGATCGGCGTCGGCAGGCCTTGCGCCCGCCGCTTGGTCAGCCAATCGTTGTAGCTCTTGACCATCTTGCGAACTTTCGAGATCTCTTTCGATAGCTTGCCCTTGGCCTCTTTCTGCAAGAAGGCCAGCAGCTCGCCATCGTTCGAGGCCATCCCGCGCCACATCGCCTCGTACATCCCGTCCGTATCGTCGTCCTTCAGCGAATCGTCGATCGCCTTGTGCTCGCACTCCACCGCCCCGGCGCCATCCACGCACAGCGCCATGTCATCTTCCAGGCGCACGCCCGCCGCGTCATCCTTGGGCGAATAGGTCTTCAGCGTCACCCAGAACGACTCGCGGCCATACCACCACGTCCAGTCCCGGGCGGCGCCATCGATCAGGGCCTTCATCCGGCTGATGGCTGCGGTGTTGTCGCTTAGCGTTTTATTGACCTTGCCAACATCGACACGCTCGCGCATCCGTTTGACTTCGTCACCGCCAGCGTCCATCTGCTTTTCCAGACCCTTGATGATCTGCGCCACTCCCACTTCGCGCAGACGGGTCGGCTCCATGTGATGGTCGGCCAAATCGCCCATGCGCTTGTTGCGCCACGTCGATACGTCCGCCAGCACGCCCACCGGATCACGCAGCGCCAGCACGATGCCGCCCTTGGGCGTCATCTGACGCATCTTCTCCGCCATTTCCGCGGCCTTTCCGCCGAACACATTCGTGCCCGGCGTCAGCGTATTGGCAAACAAGGTGGCCGCCCCAGCCGCATCGCGAAATTCGATGGAATGCTTCGCCAGATTCGCGCCGTTTTCGGCCACGCGGTAGCCAGCCAGCGGATCGGGGTGGCCGCCCGCCCACACCGCCTTCGCATCCAGCTCCAGCATGACCTTCTTGCGCCACCTGTCGTCCCGCACCAGCGCCTGGCGTATATCGCGCGTCCACCACACGCGGGAATAGCCGACCCACACCGTGCGCGACGCATTGGCCGGCGCCTCCACATTGATCAAGGCAGATTCCAGGCCATGCCCTTCACGCGTGCATGTGAACGTCGGCTGCTGGGACGGCCGGTCGTCGTCATCCACCGGCACTTCCTTCATCTGCCCCGTCGCGGTGGCGGCAAACGCGCGCCAGCCGTAGCTGCGGCGCGGGTCCCAGATATACACATAGCCCGCCGTGATGGCGCGCAGCATGTACGCGCCCTGGCGCATGGTCTCGTAGTAGAGCTCGGGGTCCGTGTAGACCCCATCGGGCAGATCATTCTTGCCGCCGGGCACATACGAAATCCGCATCGGCAGGATGGGCAGCCCCGGCCGGCCGCAGAACTTGCCCTTGCAGGGCAGCGCGTCGTAGTCAGTCGTCATGCTTGCAAGTCCTCCTGCGCTTGCGCTTCCTGCGCAAACCGCTCCCAATCTTCGTCTTCCATGTCTTGCGCGGCGTTGCGCAAATGGCCGCCCTCTTCACGCACTTCGCGCAGCAGGGCCGCAAACGATGGCGCCTGTTCCAGCGGCACATCCAGGCGCACGCGCCAGGCGGCGAACAGCGCCACGTCGTCATCGTCATCCATGCCGCAAGCCGCCCCGGCATCCAACGCACGCCGCACCGCGTCCAGCACCGACGGCCCCCAGCACAACCCGTCTGCGTTCAGCCGTTGCAGCACGGCGTTGATACGGCCCAGGCGCGCCAGACGCGGCCACTCCGGCGTCACGGTCTGCATCGGGCCGGGCGTGTCCGGCAACACCTGCCAACGCGCGAATCCGTCCACAGACATCCAGGTCACGCCCGGTATCCACGACGCTGGCACCGTCCCGGCATACAGCTCGCTTTGATATTGAGTCGTGCGCGGGTCCCAGAACCGCAGGATGCGCACGCGGCCTTGCGCGTCGCGCAGCCGCGCGCGCAGGATCAGACGCTGCGCCACTTCCGCCAACGGCAAGTCGGTGGCCAGCCATGCCGACATCGACCGCGGCCGCTTGGCCGCAGGCGCGGCGCGCATGGCTTCGTCCACGGCCAAGCGGATGCTGGCGTTGATCAGGCGTTCATGGCGGATCTCATCCGGCACCTCGGCCAGATACAACGGCGGCGCGGCCGCGCCTTGGGAAATCAGATTGACCTCGCGCCGCGCGAGCCCCGCCGTGGCGATATCTTCCGCCAGCGGATCGGCCAGCGTCGAATCGCAAAGCAGCAGCACGCGGCGGTTGGCGCGGCCATCCAGCACCGCGCGCAAACCGGCGATGGCGCGTTCAACACGGTCTTCGGCGCGCGCCGTTGCTTGGTGAGGACTGCCCGGCATCCTGGTCATCTTCATGCCGCCAATGCGCCGCTGCCGGCCGCGTCTTCGAGCGCGGCGGCGCAGCCTTCCATATCGCCCTGCGGCGGCTGCGCGGGGCCGGTTCCGCTTTGCGGCCCCACCCAGCTATGCACGCCCGCCTTCAGTTCAACCTTGCCCGGCGCATGCAGCTGAATACCGCCGCCCTCGATGCGCATATAGGCGCCCGCCGCCGTGGCCAGTACTTTCTTTGACGCGTTGACATCCACCGCGCCCTGCGCCGACACCAAGGTCACCGCCTTCTCGGCCGCCAGGCGCATGCGGGCCTTCTGGCTCTGCAAGCGCAGCTTGCCGCCTGCGGCATGCAGACGAATGCCTTGCTCCTCCACCGCGCGGCCGCTGCCGCCCAGCCCCTTCGTGAACAGCACCACGCCCTGCGCCACGCACACCGCCAGGTTCGCACCCGCCGCCCAGTTCACATCCGGCGCAACCTGGCACAGCGTCGTGCCCGCCACCGTGTACGCGTTCTTCGGCGTGTATTGGCCAATGCCCTTGGGCGCGCTCACCTGGATGTGCGGCAGCGTGTAGGCGGGCACGTTGACGCCTTCTTCACCCTTCGTGCCTTCCATCACCTTGCGCACCGCGTCCAGCTCGTTCAGCGGCCGTGTCTTCTCGCTATCGCCCGGCAGCAGCGCTTCCTGCCGCACCACCGTGGCCGACAGCTCGTTTGCCTGCTCGATGGCTTTCTCCATCTGCTGAATGGCCTCTTCACTATCCAGCAAACCACCGGCCGCGCCTTCGCGCTTATCCGCGCTGATCAGCAGGCCTTCGCCCGCCCGCAGCGCCAGCGCTTCGCTCGTCGCGAGCTCCGCGCCATGGCCCAGATCCGACAAGCGTTCGTTATCGCGCTGCTGCTTCAGATGGCCCAGGTTCAGCCGCGCCTCGGCTTGCGTGGTCGACGCCGTCAGCCGCGACTGCCCCGGCGTGTCGTCCTGCACCAGCTGGTTATAGCCGCCCATGCCCTGTCCGCTTTCGGCGAGCGCCTGCGTCTTGAAGCCCGACATCACCACGTTGTGCGCATGGCCTGCCTCGCTGCCCGCGAACCACGCGGGTGCGTTGCCGGTTGCCTTGGCCGCGCCGCCTTGCACCTGATTGTTCGCCGCGTTATCCGTGCCTGCGCCGTTGTACAGCGCGCCCACCACCACCGGGCGGTCGATATCGCCATGCAGGAATTGCACCAGCACTTCCTGCCCCAGACGCGGCACGAAATGCCCGCCCCAGTCCGACCCGGCAACGGGTTCCGCCACGCGTACCCAGGTGCCTAAGGCCTCGCTGGCGGGCGCATTGTCGGCCCCTGCCGGATGGTCTTGGCGATTGCTGGAGGCGCTGCCGCGCTGCCAATGAAACTGGATCTTGATGCGGTGGTCGCGGTCGGTATAGACCGGGTCACCCGCGCCCACCACCAACGCGGTCTGCGAGCCATGCACCGTGGGCCGCGGATGCAGCCGCGCGCCATGGCCATCCACCGTGCTGGGCCGGTATTCCAGCGTGGCGGCAATGGCCTCGAACCGATTGCGATAGAAATCCGCATCGCCGTCCTGCGGCTCGCCCGCTGTGCCCAACGCCTGCGTCACCGCCGCGCCCAGGCTTTCATCGAAATTGTTGCGGGCGTCGTGGTGCATGCGCAGCACCACAAAATCGGCCCCCTCGCCTTGCGACGGCCCCCAATGGCCCGTCAATGTAAAGCGCTGGCCGGGCGCCAGCGTGCGCACCGTGCCTTCGCCTTCGTACAGCGACTGCCGCACGCGTTGCGCGGCCAGCGCGTTATGCGCCAGACGCTCGCCTTGGCCGCCATCCTCGAACAGGTACTGGCCGGGGTAATCAGAATCGGCCAGCTCCATGGCATTCGGCAGCTTATCGTCCACCTGTGCGCTGACCTTGCGTGCCTGCATCGCGCGGTAGTCCCACGTGGCCAGGCGCACGGCGTTGGTGCGCCACGTGCGGCTTTGGCGCCAGGTCTGGATGGTGTCTTCGGTTTCAGTGGCGTCCGCGCGCTGGAACTTCACGCTTTCTTGCGGGCCGGTTTCAAACGCGCCGTTGTGGTCAGCGATAACGACGGTATGGGTGCCCGGCTCGCCTTCGCCGGCTTCGTGCTCCACCCAATAAAACAGCCCTTCTTCCGCCAGCAATCGTTCCACAAAGGCGTAGTCGGTTTCGCGGTACTGGATGGTCAGGCTGCGCTTGGCATACGCGTCACGGTCTTTCACTTCCCAACGCCACTGCGGCGCCACCGCGCCCTGGCCGTTGTAGTCGCCAAATACGCTGTCAACGATGTCGATCACCGACAAGTCCTGGAACGCATAGCTGTCACGCCGCTGCCGCAACAAGGCCAGCCACGGTTCGATGCGCAAGCGGTAGCGCGCAAAGCCGCCGTTGGCGCCATCAAAGCGGGCTTCCGATACCAGGCCGCACCAAACGCGGCGCTCATCCCGGCCCAAGGCCGTCTGCAACGTCACCTGCACCGGCTGGCCGATCAACGACTTCAGCGGAATGTGCGCGTCATCAGACAGCGCATCCACCTGCAAGGCAAAGCCGCCATCGCTCAGTTGCTCGGTGCCTTGAAGCCGTTCCGCCAGCAGCTTGTCCTGGCCCAACGGCGTGCTCAGATCAAGCAGGCGATCCGCTTGGGTGAAGCCTGCGCCCAACAGGCTGGCGGCGGCGAGTTCAAGAGCCATGTCGGCGTCTCCTGCGTCAGCTCATGCGAAAACGGAAGTCGCCGTTCTTGCCCGCGCCCACGCGGATCTTGGCGATGGCTTCACCCTGCGCCATGCGGCTCAGCACCTGCTCGGCGATTTCGGGCAACAGCGTTCCGTTCAAAATGTGGTCGACGTTGCGCGCACCGGTATCCACTTCGGTGCAACGCGCCAGCACGGCTTCGACCAGCGCATCGTCCCATTCGAACGAGGCGCGGTGCGTGGCTTGCACCCGGCGCGCGATGCGGCCGAGCTTCAGCCCGATGATGTGCGCCAGCGCATCATCATCCACCGGGAAATAGGGAATGGTCTTCATGCGGCCCAGGAACGCGGGCTTGAACGCCTTGTACAGCTGCGGCGTCAACAGTTCCGACAACTGATCGGGCGACGGCCGTTCACTGGCGGGCTTGTTCAAGCAGGCTTGCATGATGGTGCTGGAACCCACGTTCGACGTCAGGATGATCAGCGTGTTGCGGAAATCAATTTCGCGGCCCTCGGCGTCATCCATGACGCCCTTGTCGAACACCTGAAAGAACAGCTCCAGCACATCGGGGTGGGCCTTTTCAATTTCATCCAGCAGCACCACGCTGTAAGGCTGACGCCGCACGGCTTCGGTCAGCACGCCGCCTTCGCCGTAGCCCACATAGCCTGGCGGCGAACCCTTCAGGCCCGAGATGCTGTGGGCCTCTTGATACTCGCTCATGTTGATCGTGACCAGCTTGCGCTCGCCGCCGTACAGAATCTCGGCCAGGGCCAACGCGGTTTCGGTCTTGCCCACGCCCGACGGCCCCACGAACAGGAACACGCCCTTCGGCTTGTCCGGGTCTTCCAGACCGGCGCGCGCCGTGCGCACCCGTTGCGCGATGGCATGCAGCGCGTGGTCCTGGCCAATCACGCGTTCCGCCAGCATCGGCTGCAATTGCAGCACGGTGCGGATTTCGTCATTGACCATGCGGCCCAGCGGAATGCCGGTCCAAGCGGAAATGATCTCGGCCACGATCTGCGCGTCCACGCAGGCCGGCACCAGCGGCTGTTCGCCTTGCAGCGCGCGCAACTCATCCATCAAACCGGCCAGGCGTTGTTGCTCAGGCGATAACGCCGGTGCGGCGGCCTTGCGCTTCGAAGCAGGCGCAGCCGACGGTGCAGCACCTTCGGCCAAGGCCGTGTCCAGCCCCTGCGCATCCTGCCCCTGCACTTCCAGTTCGGCGCGCAACGCGTGGATGCGTTCCACCAAGCCCGTCTCCGCCGCGTGGCGCGCCTCGGCATCAGCCAGCGTCTGCTCAACCGCCGCAATCTCCTGATCCAGTTCCGCCAGACGCGCATGCGGCGCACCCGTCGCGGCTTCGCGGCGCAGCGCCGCCTGTTCCGTGCGCAAACGCGTCAGGCGATGGCGCGCATCATCAATCAGTGCCGGCGTGGCGCTGCGGCCCAACGCCACGCGCGCGCAGGCCGTGTCCAGCACGCTGACCGCCTTGTCGGGCAACTGCCTGCCGGTAATGTAGCGGTGCGACAAGCGTGCCGCCGCGCTGATTGCTTCGTCCAGAATGCGCACGCCAAAATGGCGCTCCATCAACGGCGCCATGCCGCGCAGCATGGATGCAGCCAGCATTTCGTCGGGCTCTTCCACCTTCACGACCTGGAAGCGGCGAGCCAGCGCCGCGTCCTTCTCGAAGTACTTTTTGTATTCGCTCCACGTAGTGGCGGCAATGGTGCGCAGCTCGCCGCGCGCCAACGCGGGCTTAAGCAGGTTGGCGGCGTCGTTCTGTCCCGCCTGCCCGCCCGCGCCAATCATGGTGTGCGCTTCGTCAATGAACAGGATGATGGGCGACGGGCTTTTCTTGACCTCGTCGATCACGTTCTTCAAGCGATTTTCGAATTCGCCTTTGACGCTTGCGCCCGCTTGCAGCAAGCCCATGTCCAGCACCCGCAAGGTCACATCCGCCAGGGCGGGCGGCACGTCTGCGGCCACGATGCGCAGCGCCAGGCCTTCCACCACCGCCGTCTTGCCCACGCCGGCCTCGCCGGTCAGGATGGGGTTGTTTTGGCGCCGCCGCGTCAGAATGTCGATCATCTGGCGGATTTCGGCATCGCGCCCAATCACCGGGTCAATCTTGCCTTCGCGCGCGCGCTCGGTCAGGTTGGTGGTGTATTGGTCCAGCGCGGGGGATTGCGATAGCCCCGGCGCAGGCTGCCCGGCCTCGCCTTGTGGTGCGGCGCTATCGGCAAAGCCCACCGCCTGGCCCGCCTCTTCCGACCCTTCGGTCTGCGCGGCGAAGTCATGCTTCAGTTCGTCCAGCCGGAACGACTCGAACAAGGGTGAACCCCGGCGCGCCAGCTGGGCCAGATCGGGTTCGGTCAGCAGCGCCAACAGCAAATGCCCGGAACGGATGCGCGTCGTCTGCGTGTCCAGCGACGCAATCAGCCACGCGTGTTCAAACAGCTTGGGCAGGTGCGCCGAAAACACCGGCGTGCGCGTATTGCCATGCTTGAAGCGGCTGATTTCCGCCTTCAGGTCAGCCTCCAGCGCGTCGGTATGAATGTGGCAACGCCGAGCGATGATGCTGACATCGCTGGCCGGCTTCTCCAGCAGCGCCAGAAACAGATGCTCCAGATCCACCTCGTAGTGGCCTTGCGCCATGCACAGGCTGGCGGCGCGCTCGGCGGCCTGGCGGCAGGTCTGGTTCAACTTCCCGATCAACGTCTTCAGCGGTGTGGCCATGAGTGTCTATGTTGTTTTAAGGATCAGTGAATGGTGTGCAGTTCGTAGCTGGCGTCGTCGCGATCCGACTCGGCCGGGCCGCTGCACAGGAACGAATTCCAGCCCAGCCGCACGTCGCCGCCCGCGCCCAGCTGGCTGGGGGTGACGCTTTCGCGGGCCATCACCAGCCGGACTTCGTATTCGAACGTCATGCCGCCAAACATCGTCAGCAGCTTCTCCAGGGCCTGTGCGCGATCGCCGCCCGGCAGAAAGTCCGAGAAGGCCTGACCTGACAAGGGGCCAATCCACAACCGGATGCGCAGGTCGCGCTGCCAGATGCGATCGCCCGCCAACGCCGACACGCCCAGCACCGCGCCCGGTTGGCCCAGCTGCGTGCGGTTTTGCGGCGGCACGTCATACCAACGGCCCACAAACTGTTCAACACGCAGCGGCACGCCGAAGTAATCCTGCAACACGCGTTGCAGGAAAGGCGCCGACACGGGCCGCTGGCGTGCCGCCGCGGCATAGTGCGCGACAGATTCGTCAAACACCCGGCCCTTGCCGTTGTGCAGGCGGTCGCGCAGCGCCGGGTGCCCGATGCCGCCCAACGCCAGCAAGAGCGGCAGGTAATGATGGTCTTGCTCGGTCTCGTGCCGCAGCGGCATGCGGTACTTCTTCCAGGCCGCATAGAACAGCGCCGCCGCCCGGTTCGAAAAGATGTCGAAAAACGCGCGCGCGCCCCGGTCGCGGCGCAGGCTTTCCCGGTTCGCCAGCATCTCGGAATAGTGCAGCGGCAATGCCCCTTGCGCGCCCAGCAGGCCGAAGAAGGCGGGTGTCAGATCCACCCGGCCCAACCGCCCTTCGGCTACCGCCGCCTTGCGTGAAGCCTCGTCCTCCAGCACGTCGCCGTTCTTGTCGTAGGCCACGGCGTCAACGATTTCACTGGGCGGAAAACCCAGGCCGGGCGAATTGGGAAAGCGCAGGTGCACCGGCACGGTATGACGCGTCGCGCCGCGCTCCTGCTTTGCAAAGCACTGTTCAAGCAGGCGCACCGCTTGGAAAAACTTGAAACGCTGCGGCTCAGCCAGCAGCGTGTCCATCACGCTAGGATGGCGTCGCCGTTGCATGGGGGGCATCGTAGAAGTTCCTCTGCGCCACGGCGCGACAGCACAACCAGTTGCACGAAGCTGTTGGCGTGCACGTAAAGGCCAAAGAATCGGTTGATGACCGCCACGAAGGTGTGCAGGCTCGTGCCCACAAAATGGTCTTCGTTGACGGTCAGGCGGATTTCGATGCCGCGCACAAAGGTTGCGAACGGCTCGCCCGGCATCCAGTGCGTAGCCGGCTTGTAGTCCAGGCCAACCAGCCCTTCAATCTGGCGCGCCGCCACCGGCGAGCCCGACAGGTCGTACAGGCGCAGCGTTTCCTTCAGCGCGGGCAAACCGCTTTGCACCAGCGACAAATGGTTCAGCGCCAGATGCGAAATCAGCCGCCAGTGCGCGGCGCGGCCCTGCTGGAAACGGTGCGAGTTCGTCGGCCGGCGCAGCATGCGGATGCTGCGCGCAACGGTGCCGCCTTCCAGGAACAAGTCGCCGCCTGACTGCCCCACCGCAATCTGCGACGGCAGGTCGCGATTGGTGCAGGTCAGGTCCAGGCTCAGCGTTTCGGTTTGCGGCACCATCGGGTCGAAGTCGATATCGACGATGGAAATCTCGGTCTCGTACCCGGGGCTGCGTTGCGCCATCGCGGCGTCGCGCCGCATCGTCCAGTAATGGCCGGCGGCCTCGGGCGATTCGCCGTGATGCAGGGAATAGAACGACCGGAAGTCCACCACCGCATCGCCCTGGGCGTTCTGCCGCACCTGGCGCACGCGGTCGATGGAATAGACCTCGTAGCCGTAGGCGCGGCGCGCATCGGCCACCACCGGATACGACGCGGCCGCATGCGTCACGCGGATGGGGTCTGCGCGCTGCGTGAACAGGTTCACCACCGGCGTGCAGCCCAGCCGCAGATTGTCGGCCGACGTCGATTCCAGCAGCCGCGCCGTGTTCGAATCCGCGCGCAGGCCGCTTACCGGCAGATGCAGCGTGAACTGGCGCACCGTACCCAGATACGGGCGCAACGCCGCCAGATCGATATCGACGAAATTGAATTTCTCGGAAAAGACGAAGTACTCGGCCAGCAGCCGGTAGGCCGGATGCGAGCTGGCCGGAAAATCAATCAGCGCGTCGTCTTCCGCCAGGCCGACTTGCGCCAGCGGAATCGCGGGCAAGCGGTCCCAGCGGCCCGGTTGCAGCTCAACATATGCCGCCGCCGTGCGCAGGAACAGCGCGTCGCGCAGCGCCGCCACGAACGACGGCTCGCCGTGCAAGTACACGCGCAGCTTATCCACACCCAGCATGCCGAAGTGCTGGTTTTCACCCTGGCATCCCAACGTGACTGCAAAGCGGCCGGTGACGCCGGCGGGCAGCTTGGCGGTGGCCGGCGCATTGGCGCTGGACACAAAGCCCGCGCGCTGCACTTCCACGGGCGCCAGCGTCACCTCGTACGCCGTGCGAAAACGGCACGACACGCCGCGCACCGGATGCGATTTCAATTCCGTGCCGCGCGCAATGCGCACGGGCGCGGTCAGTTGCGCGCCCGCGCCGCCCAGGTCGAACTGGGCCACGCTGCACGACGGAAACGGCCGCAGATAGTGCGGGTACATCACCTCGAACAGCGCTTCAGTGAATTCGGGGTAGTCGTCGTCCAGCTTCTTGTTGATGCGGGCGCTCAGCAGTGCGAACGACTCGATCATGCGTTCGACGTGCGGGTCTTCACAGGTCTCGCCCGACAACCCCAGACGCGCCGCGATCTTCGGATAGCGTTCGGCAAAATCGCGCGACGAGGTGCGCAGAAAACCCAGTTCGCGCTCGTAATAAGGCAGCAATTCTTCCATTGATGTCTTCCTTTCCAGCGCGCCAGCGCATGAGCGATGGGTGTTGCGTCAGACCGTGGCCGGGCTCTTGGCCCAGCCTTTGGTGACGGAGTACTGCAAGGTCGACGGCTGCAACGTCGCATCAAAGGTCACGGGTTCGTGGGCGGGCCCCACATCCAGCATGGCCGTGATGGCGAAGTACAGTACCGACGTCGCCCGGCTATCCACCTGCAGCATCACCCGCACATGGGTCAGCCGCGGTTCGTGCCGCGCAATCGCCTGTTCCAGCGAACGGCAGATGAACTCGCGGTCGTAGTGGCTGGCCAGACTCAGGCCGGAAAAATCCGACAGCCCGTACGTCAACAGCGACCGCTGGCAATTCGGGTAGCGCCGCAGGTCTTCCTCGGTGAACACCATGCGGGTGTTCAGCAAGGCCTCGATGTCGCGCGCCACCGTCTCCTTCATTTCCTCGATCGACAAGCGCCGCAGGGCATAGGGCGACTGGCCCTCGCCTTCGAACAGCTTGTCGAACAGACTCGGTTCGAATCCTTTCATCCGGGCCTCAAATAAAAAAAGACAGCGACCCGGCTCGGGCCGCGGTCTTCTTGCCAGCGCAGCCGCGATCAGACCGAGTAGGTCTTGTCGTTCTTGGTCAGGCTCCAGGCGCCCTGGGCGTTACCGCCCTGGTTGCCGCCCACCTTCTGCTGCGTGTACTTCCATTGCACGGCGGCGTACTTCAGCGAGAACGACTCGTGCGGCAGCCCTTCGGCCACCACTTCGGGCGCCACGCGCGCGATGATCACGTACTTCAGCTTGATTTCCAGGTACTTGACGCGGTTGCCTTCACCGTCGGCGCGCAGGAAGTCGATGGTGACTTCGTCAAAGGTGGTGCCGCCCGAGGCGTGCTGATACAGCAGCGGGCTGACCACATCCAGGTCCTTGGTGAAGACCATTTCCCCATGTTCGGTACGCTCGGCGGTGTGCCCGCCCGAGGTCGAAGCGGTGGCCGAACGCGGCTGGATGATCTCGTGGCGCCACGAGCTGACTTCGATCCAATCCGGGTGGTCCTTGTCTTGCGACTCGCCTTTGAGCGCCGGATTGCCGAACTTGACGTAGATGTCCTTCATTGTTGATAACCTCTTTTAATGGATAAGTTGTCAGTGCAATGACGCTCAGGATTTCTGGGCCTGGGCCGGCAGTTCGGCAACCAGGCGCAACGAGATCGAGAGTTCGTCAAGCTGGAAATGCGGCCGCAAAAACGCCACGGCACGGAAGACGCCAGGACGTCCCGGGACCTCGGCCACCTGCACCGAAGCTTCACGCAGCGGGAACTGCGCTTTTTGTTCCTGCGTCGCGTTGTCGTCCAGCAGCACGTACTGCGACACCCAGCGGTTCAGGAAACTCTCTACGGACTGCGCCGATGCGAAGCTGCCGATCTTGTCGCGCATCATCGCCTTCAGGTAGTGCGCCACGCGCGATACCGAGAAGATGTATTGCAGCTGCGCCGACAACACCGCGTTGGCGTTGGCGCTGTCCGTGTTGTACTTCTTGGCCTTCTGCACCGATTGGGCGCCGAAGAAGGCCGCGTAATCCGAGTTCTTGCAATGCACCAGCGGGATCAGGCCCTGATCGCTCAGTTCCTTTTCGCGGCGGTCGGTGATGGCGATTTCGGTCGGGCACTTCAGTGCAATTTCGCCGTCGTCCGTTTTGAACGTGTGCGTGGGCAGGTTCTCGACCAGGCCGCCGCCTTCCACGCCACGGATCGCCGCGCACCAGCCGAAGTCCGCAAACGCGGCCGTCAGGCGCGCGCCGAACGCCCACGCGGCGTTGCACCACAGGTACTTCGAATGGTCGGTGCCATCCACGTCTTCAACGAAGTTGAAGCCTTCGACCGTCGTGCCTTCCACCGGGTCATACGGCAGGCGGCCCAGAAAGCGCGGCATGGTCAGGCCGACATAGCGCGAATCTTCCGAGTCGCGGAAGCTGCGCCACTTGGTGTATTCCACGGTGTCGAACACCTTGGCCAGGTCGCGCGGGCGGCCCAGGTCAGCAAAGCTGTCCAGCCCCAGCAGCTCGGGCGACGCCGATGCGATGAACGGCGCGTGCGACGCCGCAGCCACGTGCGACATCTGTTCGATGAAGTACATGTCCTCGGGTTGGCGCGTGATCTCGAAGTTGCCCAGCAAGGCGCCAAACGGCGCGCCGCCGAAGGTGCCGAACTCTTCTTCGTAGACCTTCTTGAACATCAAACTCTGGTCGAAGTCGATCGCAGTCTGGAAGTCGCGAACCAGGTCACGCTTGGTCGTGTTCAGCACCTTGATCTTCAGCATGGGGCTGGTGTCGGTCTCTTGGCACAGATAGTGCAGGCCGCGCCACGTGCTCTCCAGCTTCTGGAATTCAGGCGCGTGCATCACTTCGCTCAGCTGCGCGGAGATCAGGCGGTCCAGCTCGGCCACGCGCGCATCCAGCATGGCCGACAGGTTGTCAGAGACCACCACGGTGCCCTTCATCACTTCACGCACCAGCTCGCCAATGATGTCTTTGGCGCGGTCATGTTCGGCGGTGGACTTGGCGACGCGGCTCTGCTCGACGATCTGGTCCAGCAGCCCGTTCTCGGACGCGGCAGATGTGGCGGCGGTGTTCTGTGCGGCGGCGGAATTACTCATTGCGGCCTCCCTTGTCGGTCTCGCTGGTCAGCTGTTGCAGTTTTTCGGTGCTGGTCAGCACTTCGCCCAGCAGGTCTTCAAGCTTGTCGTTGCCAGCAAGCTTGTTGCGCAGGTCGGCCAGCTTGGTGCGGATGTCCAGCAGCTCGCGCAGCGGGTCCACCTGCTGCACCACGGCTTCCGGACGAAAGTCTTCAATCGAGCGGAACTTCAGGTCGACACCGAACGTGCCGCCCTCGTCCGTCAGGCTGTTCTTCACGCGGTAGGCCGCGCGCGGTTCCAGCCCGCGCATCACGTCGTCGAAATTATCGACGTCGATGTTGACGAATTTGCGGTCCTTCAGACGCGGCAGTTCCGCCTCGGATTGCGCGCTGAAATCGCCCACCACCCCGACCACGAAGGGCAACTCCTTCTGTT
This sequence comes from Achromobacter sp. 01N37, assembly GCF_056399725.1. NCBI lineage: Bacteria > Pseudomonadati > Pseudomonadota > Betaproteobacteria > Burkholderiales > Alcaligenaceae > Achromobacter > Achromobacter sp. 01N37. The sequence goes on along the minus strand of NZ_JBFTRX010000012.1, from coordinate 103,619 downwards.
CGATGGCGTCGCCCTTCTCCACGTCATACGTGAGCTGAACGCGCGGCGGACGAACTTTCTGCAATCGTTTCTGTACGCTTTCTTTCTTGGCCATGGAAGGCTCCGTGCAAAGGATCGTGTCTGTCGGTCAAGCGTGCGCCGCATGGCGCGGCGCACGCTCAGGCGAATCACTTGGTAAGCAGGTCGCCGAACGGATTCGGCGCGCGGTTAGGCTGCTGGGCGGGCGGGGAAGCGGGTTGAGGCGCCGACGGCTGAGCCGCCGGGGGTGCTGCGGGAACGGTGGCAGGGGCCGCGCCGGACGACGCGGCTTGCGATGACGGGGTTGCGGCGCCAGGAGTCGTAGTGGCCGGGGTTGCGACGCCAGAGGTGGCTGCGCCAGGCGCCGGGTCCACCTTGCGCGGAGGCTGGCGGGGACGCGGCGGCGGGCGGCGGCCTTCAGGGAACAGCACATCCTGCCCCAGCGTCTCACGCATGGATTCGGCCAACGCCACCGCATCGGCACGCGCGTTGCCCGCCAACAGCGCATCGGCGCGCAGGTCCGCCAGCGACTGCATCGCCACCCGCAAGCCCCCCACGGCGCGCACGGTCTTGGCGACAAAGTCCTGCGGGTCGCGGCTCAGCGTTTCATCGGCGGCAACAATCGCCTGCCCATACTTCTGTTCGTCAAAACGAATCTTGGCGATGTAAGACCAGGGCTCGCCCTTGGACGGATTGCGTTGCGCGATCTCTTCGAATTGCACAACAGCCTGGTCAGCACCCTTCTGCTCCAGCGTCTTTTGCGCGGCGTCCATGGATTGTTTGAATTCAGCTTCCGACTGTGGTTTGACGGTGGCACAGCCGGCCATTACTGCAACAACACCAGCAATAACAACGAGGCGGGAAAAGGGCATTTTTAAGCACCTAGCAAGGTTGTAACTAGGGGCCGTATTTCAACAACCTTTTGTTAGTACCGCGCTACAGCGCGTGTCTTCATGTTACTTGCGCCGAAATTGCATTCATCATGCCGCGATCTGTATTGCTTCACACAGTTCCGGTATAAAGGGCCATGTCCAAACATATCCATTTATCACGTTTGTTCGCAGTGGCGGCTTGCGCGCTTGCAAGCACCGCCGTTACTGGATGTGCGGCCGTTTCGGCTATCGGCGCAGTGGCCGGTTTGACCGGTAATGCGATGGAGATGGCAGGCCTGAAAAAGCCTGAAAACGCGCCTGTGGAAGTGAAATTAGCGATTCACGCCGGAGAAAATTTGAATGCCAGCAGCGGGCAATCGATGGCTGTCGTTACAAAAATATACTACCTGAAGAATCCTGAGCAATTCCAGCGTGCACCGCTCACGCAATTGATAGACACTGCGCAAGAGAAAGCCGCGCTGGGTGAAACAGTGTTGGGCGTACGCGAGCTAACACTCACACCTGGCCAGCGCTACGAGACCGTGGAAAAGGTCCCTAAACAAGCGGAATACATTGCGATCGCGGGGCTGTTCTACGCCCCCGCGCCAATGCGTTGGAAGTACGTATTCAAGGTCGACGGTGTGGAAGACAGTGGCATTGTTTTAGGCGCGCATGCGTGCGCGCTGACAGTCGCCACTGGCAAACCCACACTGCCGGCGGGCATACCAACCTTTGACCCCGCACGCTTATCCGGCGTGCAGTGCCCTGGTTAACGCGCACTGCGCGGCCGCCCGCCTTCTATATAGATAGACATAGAAAGACAAGAGAGGGAGCGCCAACTTGAGTTATTCAGCCAAAGTCCTTTGGGGCGAAGGATTGTTCCTGAGACCGCAGCATTTCCAGCGGCAGGACGCGTATCACGAAGACCGGCTGGCCGAGATGGCCCGCGCACTGCACCCTTATGCATGGGGGTTGCGATCCGCGCGCTTTGATGCGTCGGCGCTGGCCAACGGCATGCTGCGCGCCACCGAAATGAGCGCCGTGTTTCCAGACGGCGAGCTCTACAACGCGCCCCACGGCGATGAGCTGCCGCCCCCGGTTGCGCTGACTGCGCTGGATGGCGTGAGCGAAGCGGTGTTCTATCTGGCGATTCATCCGCTCAAAGCCATTGGCGGCAACTACCGTGATGGCCAGGCCGCGAGTTTCGACACGCGCTACACGCACAACAACACGCCCGCGCCGGATCTCTACACCGGCGCCACCACCGCGGAACTGGCCTTCCTGCGTAAAGACGTGCGCCTGATTTCCGAATTCGAACCGCGCGACGAACTGCTGGCGATACCTGTTGCGCGCGTGCGCCGCACCGCCAGCGCGGGCTATGAACTCGACAGCACATTCATCGCGCCCAGCCTGTCGCTGACGGCTTCGGGCGCGCTGCATGAACAGCTGCGCCGCCTGCTCGACGCGCTGCAAGCGAAGGTCAACGCGCTCTATGGGTTTCATCGCGAGCCCAGCAAGAACATCATTGAATTCCGCTCGGGCGACGTGGCCTCGTTCTGGCTGCTGCATACCGCCAACGAAGCCTACGCCACGCTCTCGCACCTGTTCCATCATCCGCAGCTGCATCCTGAACGCCTGTTCCAGGAACTGGCGCGGCTGGCCGGCGCGTTGATGACATTCTCGAAAGTTCACACGCTGGCCGATCTGCCCGTGTATCGCCACGACGCGCCCGGCCCTGCGTTTGCACGCATGGACGAGATTCTGCGCGACCTGCTTGAAACGGTGATTTCCACGCGCTACTTCTCCATCGTGCTCGAAGAACTGCGGCCCTCGTTCCACATGGGCCGGCTCGACTCCGAAAAGCTCGACGAAACCACCTCGCTGTACCTGGCGGTGCAGGCCGCGATGCCGGCCGCCGAACTCTCCGAGAGCGTGCCCATGCGCTTCAAGGTGGGCGCGCCGGAAGACGTGGACAAGCTCGTGCTGTCGGCCATGCCGGGCGTGCCGCTGGCCTACACGCCGCAAGTGCCGCCTGCCGTGCCGGTAAAGCCCGGCGCCGTCTATTTCGCCTTGCAGACGCGCGGCTCGCTGTACGACCGCATGCTGCAAGCGCGCAGCATCGCCATCTATGCGCCCGCAGGCATTCCCGAACTCAAGCTGGATTTGATCGCAGTGACTCGCTGACAGGAACGACACCGCCATGACCGCTGACACCCCTTCCCTGATGTCCGGCGCAACCCTGCCCCCGCGCGCGGCCGACTTTCACGCCAGCCGCCCCGCCAAGTCATTGCTGGACCTGTTGTACGACGGCTTCTTGATGTTGTTCCTGGTGAAAAGCGGACAGGAGCCCACCGATGCGGCCGCCTTCTCGGCGCGCGTGCAGCAGTTCCTGGCGGACTACGAGCGCGCCGCCAAGAAGATGGATATTCCCGCCGAAGACGTGTACGCCACCAAGTACGCCTTCTGCGCGGCCGTCGATGAAACCGTCTTGAATTCCCGCTTCGCCATTCGTGATGCGTGGATGCTGCAACCCTTGCAACTGACGCTGTTCGGCGAACAATTGGCCGGCGAGAATTTCTTCGCTCGGCTTGAAGACCTGCGTGCCCAAGGCGCGCCGCGCCTGCAATCGCTAGAGATCTATTACATGTGCCTGCTGCTGGGTTTTCAGGGCAAGTACCTGATCGAAGGCCAGGAAAAGCTCGGCTATCTGACTGCGCGCCTGGGCGACGAAATTGCGTTACTGCGCGGCAAGCGCACCGGCTTCGCACCGCACTGGCCCTTGCCCGACCAAGTGGCCCACACGCTCAAGCGCGACGTTCCGCTGTGGTCGATCATGGCGGTGTTTGCGCTGCTGGGCCTGCTGGCGTTCCTGGGCATGGGCCACTTCCTGAACAGCGAAATGCAGACCGCGATGGCGCCGTATCACGACATCGTCAAGCTGGGTCCACGCGCCGCGCACCTGACCATTTCGCTGCCGTAGCCCGTAACCGCCACGCCGCCCCCGCCCCTTCCGGCGCGTACTGCGCGCCTTCGGCACTGCCGATCGAACACCGCCAAGTCCTATGAACGCCTTGTCTTCGAACGCCCCGGCCTACTCTTCGCTGAACATCGCCACCCTGTCGCAACAAGCGCGGCTGCTGCGGGTGAGCACGCCGCTGGATGCAGAGCTGGTGGCCGAACACATGACCTTGCGCGAAGGCGTCTCGCGTCTGTTCTCGCTGACGCTGGACTGCCTGGCGGCCAGCGCCGAGCTCGACGTGGCGGCGTTGCTGGGCAAGGAGATCAGCGTCAGCCTGTTGCAGGCCGACGGCTCGATGCGGCGCTGGCATGCGGTGGTCGACGGCGTCGATGCCTTGGGCGCAGATGGCGGCCTGGCCCGCTACCGCTTGCACGCCGCGCCGTGGATGGCCGCGCTGGCCTTGCGGCGCGACAGCTTCATCTATCAAGACCTGTCGGTGCAAGACATCGTCAGCGAGGTGTTTTCGGATTATCCCCAGGCCGCGTTCGCCTTTGAAGTGACTGCCGCCCTGACACCGCGCGCCGCTTGCACGCAGTACCGCGAGTCAGACCTGGATTTCGTGCAGCGCATCCTGGCCGAAGCGGGCCTGAGCTATCGCTTCGAACACCAGCAGGACGATGCGCAATCCGCAGGCGGCGGCGCGCGCCATCGCGTCGTCATCTTCGACGCCGACGCGGCACGCCCCGAAGACCCGGCATCGCCTTTGCGCTTTCATCGCAGCGACGCCACCGAAACGCGCGACAGCATCACGCGCTTTGCGGCCGTGCAGACGGTGCGCCCGAACTCGGTCGCACGCGCGGCCTGGAACGAGCGCTCGCTGACCGCGCACGCTGCGCAAACCCGTTCGCAGGTGCAGGTCGAAGCCTTGCCCGTGCTTGAGGACTACGATTATTCCGGCCATGGCCGCTACGCCGATGACGACGCCGCTGAACAAAGCGTGGCGCGCGCCTTGCGCGCCCATGAGTCCACGCTGGTGCGCTTTGAAGGCGCGGGCACGGCCCGCTCGCTTGCGCCCGGCCGGCTGTTCGCGCTGAGCCAGCACGACCGCTATGCCGCAGGCGGCGGCGGGCAGGCTGTGGACGAGCTGGGCGGCAACCGTTACGTCTTGCTGGATGTCACGCACGAAGCCACCAACAATCTGGGCGGCCAGGCGGCGCAAGTATTGAACACGCCCGACATGGAACGCGGCACGTATCGCAACCGCTTTCGCGCACAGCCCGAAGCCGCGGCATTGATCCCGGTCTGGCGCCCACGCCCCACCGCGCCCGAGGGCCTGGCTGCCGTCGTGGTCAGCGCCAGCGATGCGCCCATCACGTCAGACCGCGACTTGCGCGTGAAGGTGCAATTCCCGTGGCAACGCGGGGAAAAGCCCTTGACCGGCGGCCTGCCCCATCGCACCCATGGCGACGCCAGCGGCAACGCCCCCGGCGACGAACGCTCTGGCACCTGGCTGCGCGTGGCCAGCTCGCAGGCTGGCCCCAACTGGGGCGCGCACCATCTGCCGCGCGGCGGCACCGAAGTCATCGTCGAATTTATTGATGGCGATATCGACCAGCCCGTTGTTGCGGGCCAGCTATACAACGACGCCGACCTGCCGCCCTGGTCCGCCGGAGAGAACGGCGACGCCAACCACGCGGGCGTACTAAGCGGCTGGCACAGCCAGGGGCTGGACGGCGCAGGACGCAACCAATGGGTCTTTGACGACACCAATGGCAAACTGCGCACGCGCCTGGCGAGCTCCACGGCCGCCACGCAGCTGGGCCTGGGTTACCTGGTCGAGCAAGAACTCGACGACGCCAATCGTGGTCAATGGCGCGGCACCGGCTTCGAACTGCGCTCGGACGCCTGGACCGTGGCGCGTTCCGGCCAGGGCATGCTGATATCGGCCACGGCACGCGAACAAGGCAAGTCGACGCAGGCCGACGCCGAAGAAGCGCTGTTGCTGCTGCGCGGCGCGCAAGACGCCTCGCGCCGCTTGAACGACAGCGCCGGCCAACATCAGGCGCGCCCCTTGGCTGCGGCCGAGGGCTACGACGCCCTGCTCCAGGCGCTGGACCCCGAGCAAGACGGCCGCTACACGCCGCAAGTCAACGGACAAGCCGCCGGCAAAGCCGCCAACGGCCAACGCACGGGCGATGCAGCCGTCGAACGCATCAACGGCCCGCATCTGTTTATCGACACACCGAATTCACTGAACCTGGCCACGCCCGCCAGCGCCGTGCTGCACGCGGGCGAGCACCTGCACACCACCGCGCAGTCCGACGCGCACGTCGCTGCCCAGCAGACCTACGCGGCCGTCTCGGCGCGCTCTGCCAGCGTGTTCGCACAGCAAGGCCCGATCCGCGCCATCTCGGCGCAAGCGCCCGTGTCATTGCACGCGCACACCGACATCCTGGAAGCGCTGGCCGGCCAGGACATCACCGTCACCTCGTCCGCCGAAGGCATCGAGATCCTGGGCAACCAGCGCGTCACTTTGCAAGCCGCAGGCGGCAGCGTCACGCTGGACGGCGCGGACATCGTCTTCAAGGGGCCGGGCCTGTTCTCGGTCAAGGGCGCAACGCACAACTTTGTCGGCCCCGGCAACGACGCCGCCAATCTTCCGGCGCTGCCCAGCACCACCGTGGACGATCCGCTGATCGTCAGTGCGGAGCTGGTGCACAAGGACGGCGTGTTCGCCACCGCGGCGAAGAAGGCCGGTGCAAGTTTGATGGCGGGGTTTGGCGGCGCGGGCACCGGCGCGGGGGCTGGTGCCGCGGCAGGGCTGGGCGATGTCGTGCCCAGTGGCTTGAGTGAATTGGGCAAGACCGCGGCCGGCGCCGCCTCCAAGCTGTCGCAGCTGGCCGGCCAGGCGAACACGCTGGCCGGGCTGGCGAAGAATCCGATGGGCGCGCTCTCGGCGGGTTCTGGCTTGCTGGGCAACGCAAGCCCCGCCTTGGGCGGCCTGATGTCGACCGCCAAGAACACGATGGGCATGGTGTCGCAAGCGCAAGCCATGGTCGCCAACCCGATGTCGGCGCTACCCGCCGCGTCGGGCCTGCTGGGCTCCGTCGCGCCGGGCGCAAGCGGCATGATCGACAGCGCGACGTCAGCGGTTGGCACGGTGACGAAGGCGGCGGAATTGATCAAGAACCCCGCATCGGCCCTGCCCGCCGCAACCGACATGCTGGCATCCGTTGCGCCCGAAGGCGCATCGAAGATGATCAGCAGCGCGGCAGGCTTTGCGGGCGTTGGGGCGGGTGCGGGGGTGGGTTCTGAAGCGGGTGCAGGTGTCGGGTCGAGCGTCGGGGCCGCGCCCCAGGCGAGTGTGGCGGGTGCGAGTTCGGCGGGCGGTGCTGCAACGGCATCTGCATCGGCGACGGCTCCTGGTGCTGCTCCTGCTGCTGCTTCGGCTGCTGCTCCTGCTTCGGCTCCCGCTTCGGCATCGGCCTCGGCTCCTACCTCGGCATCGACTTCGCCGGCGGCATCCGCATCGGCGCCTGCCACCACGGCACCGAGTTCAGCGGCCGCACCTTCTACCGCGACGGCGTCTACTGCTGCGCCGACGCCTGCGGCATCCGCTGCCTCCACGCCCAATACAACCTCGACGAACGTGGCTGGCGCAAATGGAACAAGCAGCGCCACCGCATCGGATGGCGCGCCTGCCAGCGTGTCGCCGGCCGCCACCGCGCCCGCTCCGATGTCAGCGTCCACCAGCACCGGCATGTATTCCGGTACGCCTGATGCGGCGACGACTGCCGCCGGGTCGCCGATGGCCGCAGCGCAAGCATCCGCGACGTCGCCAGCATCGATGGGAAGTACCGCCAACATCCCGGTGGCCTCGACGGCCTCAGCCCCCGCCGTGGCGGGAATGGACGCACCCGTCAGCGCCGCGGGTGTCGCCTCCGGCGCGGGTGTCACCGCCGGCACAGGTGCCGCCTCCGGCACGGGTGTCACCTCCGGCACGGGCGTCGCCTACGGCACAGGTGTCACCTCCGGCACGGGTGTCACCTCCGGCACGGGCGTCACCTCCGGCACGGGCGTCATTGCTGGCGCCGCCGCAGGCACGGGTGCAGGCGCTGGTGTCGCCGCTGGTGCAGGCGCAGCGGGCGTAGCGGGCGCAGCGGGCGTAGGCGTTGCTGCAACGAACGCGTTGGCGCAATCGGCAGCCGGCAACGCCATCCCGGCCACCACGTTGGCCGCCGCGCCTGCGACAACGGGCATCGACACCGCCAGCCTGGGCAACTCGCCATTCGGCGTGAACGCCATTGATGCGCCAGGAGTCGATGCGCCCGCAGTCGTGACGCCAGCCACGTTCGCATCCGATTATTCGACTGCTGACCTATCCACGCCGAACGTCAATTCCGCAGGGTTGACCAACGCGGCCAGCGCGGCGAATGTTCAAAGCGTGACGGCAGAACATGTCGCTTCGGAGGCGGCCATTCAGGCGGTCAACCCGACAAGCACGCGCGCGATGGGTGCGGATGCGGCGGGCGTCATTGCAACCCAGGCAGGGACGGCCAACGCAGGCACGGCCAGCTTCGGAACCGCCAGCGCGGCGCCCGTCAGCCTTGACGCGGTGAATCTGGGCGCGGCCGCCACCACTACGGCCGCATTGGGCGCAACCACTACGGCGGCCTCGGGCGCAACGGTCAACGCTTCGGCCATCGACAAGACCAGCGTGGCCCCTTACGCAAACGGCTTGAATAGCAACGCCGAAAATACTTCGGCGCGCGACACTTCCCTGTCCGGCTCAATCAATACCTCGCCCGCTATGTTGCCGTCGACACCGGTTGCCGCCGACGCACCGCCAGCGGAATCCATCGCCACGCAGCCGTCGATCGGAACCGCGATCACCAACGCCGCTATTGCCAGCACCGGCCTGTTGGCCGCCGTTGCGGCAACGGTGGCGGCGACTACGCCGCTACGCTCGCGCTCGGATGACGACGCCCGCGACGACGCCACCACGCAGACGCCAACACACGCTACGCCGGGCGCGGCAGCATCGCACCACCACAACGCCGCCGCACTTAGGAGCGATACGCGGCACGCGACTCCTGCCGGCGAGAAGGCACGCGGATCGGCGCAATCATCGGCGTTGCCATCCGCGTTGCCATCCGCGTTGCCATCCGCGTTGCCATCGGCGTTGTCATCCGCGCATGCCACACAATCCACGCAAGCCGCCGCATCGTCCGCACACGCCGCATCCCAAGCAGACGCCACGCATAAAGACGATGCCGCGCAACGCCCTTCCACGGTCCCGAACGCGGCCTTGCTGACCACGCTCGCGGCAGGCGCCAGCAGCTTGTTCAGCGCTAGCGCCTCCGCAGCCAGCAGCGCCGCATCAACCCTGTCCGCCGCTGACAGCACCTTGTCCGGCGCACTGGATCTGCCCAACGTTGCATCGCCTGCCGGCACGGCGATGCCGAGCATGAACGTGCCTGACGTCACGACGAGTACGCTCCCGTCGGTTGCCGAACCCTTGCCCCAAGTTGAGGCTTATACCCGGGTCACAGAAGCGAGCCACGACGCGGGCCTCTCGACGTTATCTAACACCGGCATCCCAAGCGACTCCAACGTCCTTGCCGCCAGCACCACCCGCGTCCCGGGATCGGAGACCGTGCTGAACAGCGCGCAGTCCATACCGCAAGCTGCCACGCAAACGCCCGGCTTCGTTCCGGCATCAGGAACCTCGCTGCCGCAAGGCGCGGGCCTTCCCGGTGCAGGCGGTGGCGGCTTGGGCATTCCCGGCGTCGACGCGTCAGCCTCTGGCAACGCCGCGATGGGCGCCGCCAGCGCGGGAACCAGTGCGACCGCCGCTGCGACGAGTACGAGCTCCAGCGCTGCCTCGGCCTCGACGGCTGCGACGAGCGGCGATGCAACCGTAGCAGCCGCGTCTGCGCCGGGTGCGGGTGCGGGTGCGGGTGCGGGTGCGGGTGCGGGGACAGTCGCGCAAACAGGTTCTGCCTCGGGAGGCGTCGCGGGAACGGACGCTGTGTCCGGTGCCGGTACGAGCGTCGGCGCAGACGCTGGCGGCACTGCGAGCACCAATACCGGCACTACCGCTGGCACCAACGCAGGCAGCCACGCCAATGCCGGGACCGCTACAACCGCCACGTCCGCCGACACCGGCAACCCGGCCAGCTCCACGCATCAAGGTGCCGCCGCCACCGGTTCCACGAACCCGGGTGGCGTCGATACTCCTTCCAGCGCCTCCCCTGCCACGGCTTCGCCATCCGCTACAACCGGCGCAGCGGCGCCGAGCAGCGCGGCCACAAGTTCGGCAGCAGGCACCGCCCCCACCGTCTCTGCGCCCATCGCAAGCACCGCCCCCGCCTCCAGCCCCGACAGCGTCCTGGGCAACACGACCGCGCGCGCGGCGGGCATGTCAGACAGCACGCCCGCCACCCGCGCGACTGACTTGTCAGCCGCCGCGGGGGCCGGCGCCGCCGCAAGCACCGCGGCCTCAAGCAGTGGCGCGGGCGCATCCGGCATCGCCGCGGTTGCGGCAGGCGGCGGCCTGGCGACGTTTGCGCAGCAGGCCAGCGCCGCGTCCACGTTCGCCGCAGGCGGCGTCAGCGCCAACGTCGGCGCGGCGATCGTGCCGGTCATGACGCAGGCGTTGAACGCCAGTGGCGACCGCATGGCCGCCTTGAGTTCCGCCGTTGACACGCTGTTCAACTTGCCCGACGTCAATCAATCGAACATCCCGTCCGTGGCCGGGGCCATCCTGAGCATGCCGGGCCTGTCTTCGTCGTCGGTGCCAAGCGTGATCGGCGCCATCCTGCAATCCCCCACGCTTGCCACCGAAACCTTGCCCAAGGTGGCCGACGTGCTGATGAAAATTCCCGGCGTGGCAGATTCACCGCTGCCGCAGATCGCACGCGATGTGCTGGACTCGGTCGGGCTGGGAACCACGGCGCGCACGCAAGGCACGAACCTGCCTGGCGGTGCCCCCGCGGGCTCCGGCCGCGTGGTGGCGGGCGTGTCCACCTACCGCGCCCGCCAGGACGGCGCGCGCCTGCAGTACGTCAACCTGGCCCAAGTGGCCGAACGCTGGAACGACGGCAGCGCGCTGACCACCACCGAACGGCAATCGAACCGCCCACGCATTCACGTGGAATTCAACCGCCCCGGCCAGCACCGCTTCACCATCACGGTCAAGGCCGACCCTGCCAACATTCCCTACTCCGCACGCGAACGCGGCCGGCGCCCCAGCTATCAGGAACCGCACAGCAACCCGCGCAGCTACGTCACCAACGCCGACGGCACCCGCATCGTTGACGACATCACGCTACCCGCCGCCGGCCTGAACCTGTACCTGTTCGAAGTGCGCGACGAACGTGGGCAGTTGATCAAGACCGAACGCGTCGAAACCGTGCGCCGCCTGTACATCCAGGAGGTCATGTGCATGAGCGCGCATCCGGCCGGCCACCTGGCTGACGTCACCCCCGTCACCGCGGAGTTCGCGCTGCACGGCATCGACATGATCCAGCTTCCACGCCTGCAATTCCGAGGCCGCTCGGCGGTTGACGCGGCCGACACGCCCGAGTCCCAGCAAGCCATCATGAACGCCGTGCGCGCTGTCTATTCCAGTTCCGCAGGCAAGCAGCGCGAACCCTATACGCTGGTCGTTTGCCACGTGGACCGCCTGGCCGCGCCGGGGGTCAGCGGCGACATGCGGCTGCCGGTGCCCGCCGGCCCCGGCGGGCGCGTCATGACCGTACCCATCGTCAATGACGACCGCAGCCGGTCCAGCCTCTGGTACGAATTCGACGCCAGCGACGACTGGCTGGTGCACGCGCGCTACCTCTACACAGACGCCTCGGGCGCCGAGCGCTCGATTCCGATTCCGCGCCACCTGATCACGCCCATCCGCGAGAGCAATGGGTCGGTCTGGTCCGTGTCCGTGGACCTGACCCGCGTGTCCCCCACCCCGCTGACCGGCATGCTGAACATCCAGTTCAACACCGTGGCCGCCAGCTACGCCGGCCTTGCCATCACGGGCACCAACCTGCTGTTCGTGTCGACGCTGGACCCTTACGAACCCAATTCGCAGGCCTACCTGACCGAAACCCTTGCCCACGAAATGGGCCACTTGCTGGGCATGGTGCCCAGCGGCCCCGACTGGCCTGGGCTGCGCAACCAGGACGAGTCGGCGGACGACTCAAAGCTGGACCCGCCGCCGCACTTCTACTACAACGCAGGGGGCCACTGCTATTACGGCCTGCCCGACCAGAATGGCGAGTACAACGAAGAAATCGGGCAGTGCGTGATGTACGGCATCACCTGCGCGAACATTCATTTCTGCCCCAGTTGCAGCAAGGCCGTGCGCAAGGTCGACTGCTCCGAAGGCTGGACGGCATTCTGACGCCGCCGCCTTAGCCCCGACGACCACCGCCGCCCGCTTACGCAAATTCAGATTCCGACATGCCCATCATGACGACCGATTGGATTGAACCCGCCACCTTCGCTTCGGTGCCCTCGCACTCGCAGAAGGAACACGCCTGCATGCCGCCGCTGCAAGGCTACGACGCGCAGATGCGCATCGCCGCGCCCACCCGCGTGACGATCCGCGACGGCAGCACGCTGACGATTCCGGTCTGCGCGCGCGGCATCCTGCCCGTCGTGGACGACCCGCAGCTGCCGCGCTTTGTGGCGGTGGACACGCGCACCGGCAAGGTCTATCGCGGCATCGCATTCAACTACGTGCGGCCTAAGCTGCCCAACGTGTCGGTTGACCCCAGCGAAGGCGCCCCCCCGCCCAAGATTCCGCTGCCGCCAGGCATGACCGTCGAAACGCGCTTCACCACGGATATGGCCGGGGTACTGCATCTGCCCGCCACGCCCGCGACGTACGAGGTGTATATCGAGGCGGAAACCGTGAAGTCGAATACGGTGACGATCGAGGTCGAAGCCGGGAAGAAGTAAGCGCGGCAAAGCAGGAAGCGTGCCGCGCTGCCCGATGCGGGCCAGCCCCCATCACGCGCGCGTCATTCCGACACGCATTCTTCATTTGCGAGCATTCCAGGCGCATGCACTTTCGTGGCCGCGACGAGGCCCCGGACTTCCCTGCACACGTTCTTGTCACCGGGCGGCGCGCCGGTCGCCTTCATCTGGGCGATCTTTTCTTTTGAAAGTTTTCCCACTTCACGGCCAAAGTCGCCGGGCTTTCGGTTGGACGCTTTCAACATGGCTGCTATCTCCGCATCTCTTTCAAAATCGGACGCGACGATGAAGTACAGATACATGTAGGCGCGCATGTCCGCTGCGTCTTCGATGCGGTACCGCATCCAGGCTTGTTTGGCGACCTTGGAAAGAACATCGTTCAGCTGGTCATCGTGCTCGTATCCAACGAGTTCGTCGCGATAGTTTTTGTACAACCAGCTAGTGGTAGCGGAGATCGGGATCCTGCTTTGCCCCGACAGCTGGCGACTCAATGCAAGTTCAATATGTTCATCGGGATAGATGTGCAATTCCAGAATGAGCGTGCCATTGCCGCCGGGCGCTTTCGTGGCAGGAAAATGCACCGACGTTTCCTTTTTGAACATCACGTCGTCGAATTTGCTGTCAAACATATGCTTGCGAATCATATCGGGGTCGCCACCGCTCCACTTCACAGTGAACTCTGTTCCCGTGAACGTGTAGCAGCAAGCGACGCGTCCCCCACCGCCGCCTGGCTCCAGGGAGCTGGAACCGGCCACACGGCCGGAAGCGTCGATGAGGCGAACGGGTGCGAGGTTCCATGGCGTGTAGTTGTAGGCAACCAGGCTGACGCCGCTGTACACCGGCTCCCCGTTGCAACCCGTTAAGAGGCCAAGTCCCAACAGCGCGCCAACTGCGAGCCTACGCATTCTTGTCTCCCGGTGGTTTGCCCGTTTTCTTTAACTGATCCAGCTTGGCCTGCGGCAACGCCATGACTTCCTGAGCAAAGTCGCCCGGCGCGCGTCCCGGCCTCTCCAGAATCGTCTTCATTTGCGGGTCTGAATCGAAGTTCGATGCGACGGTGAAATACAGCCGCATGTATTGGCGCATGTCTTGCTTGTCTTCAATGCGGTATTTCTGCCAAGCAGACTGCAACACCTTTGCAGCCACCCGCAGCAGTTCGGCGTCGCTTCGGTAGTCGCCAAGCGAAGCGCGATGCTCGCGCCACAGCCAGTCCACGGTATCGACAATCGGAATCCGCGTCTGGCCAAGCAGCTTGCGGCTTAGCGCCAGCTCCATGTGTTCGTCCGGATAGATGTGCAATTCCAGATACAGAGGACCATCACCGGGCGGGATCTCCGCCGCCGGAAAGTTGATGGCGCGCTGCCGATCAAAATACAGCGAGTCGGCCTTGCCGTCATGCAGATGCGTGCGCAACAACTCCGCATCGACGCCGCGCCAGTCGGCGATGAACTCGGTTCCCTTGAGCGTGAAGCAGCAGGTGACCGAGCCTTCACCACCGCCCGGGCTGACCTGCATCGTCGACGCAACGCCATTGCCCTTGTCCTTGACGCTGATGCTGCGGATATTCCACGGCGTGTAGTTGTAGACGATGAAGCTGACGCCTCGGTAGACCGGCTCGCCATTGCAGCCGGCCAACAAGCCCACGCAACACAGCAACGCGATCCATGCCCTACGCATGCCTGTCGCTCGCGCCGTCAAGGCCGGGTGGGTGTCATTTGTTGCATGTTCTGCTCTGATCTTGTCGCCAGAGCTTCCACCTTCTCCGCGTTGCGCATGTCCTTGGCACGTTGGTCCATTTCCGCCTTCGCATCGGTCTTGGCAAATATGTCTTTGTCGCGTACGCGGAAGTACATCGTGGTGCTGGCCAACAGGTGATCGGGCCAACTGCTCAACATGGCGTCGTGCACCAGCCAGTCGAACAAAGTCATGACCTTGGGTGGCAACTGCGTTTTTCCGTCGCGCGCATCGCGCCAGGCGGTCAGCAGGCGCTTTTGCATGGCGCGTTCTGCCTTCATGTCGGCCAGCGGGTCGGGGGCCTTCTGTGCGCTCTGGGCGTCGCCCGGCTTTGCCCCATTGCGCATGGCTTCGTTGGCATCCCGTTCTCGATCCCACATTTCAATCGTGCGAAGAATCTGCGGGTTATTCTTTTCCAAATCCAGACGACGCTGCTCGGTGTCGGCATCCCGCTGCTCGGCCTTTTCAAGGCTTTTGTATTCCTCTTCCAGACGATCCCAGAGTGGCTTGAATCGTTGCGGTGGCGCTTCGCCCCGGCTCGCCATGGCGCGCTCGCGGCGTTCTTTCGCAAGGGCTTGGAGTTCGCGATGCCGCGCGGTAGTTTCGGGCTTGGCAAGCTCTTCCCGCGACAGCGTCGACAAGCGCCGCGCCTCCTCCTGGGCCTCTTGCTCGGGAGTCATGTAATCGCGGTCTTTGAGCCATGCTTCGGCGGGGTCTGAAAGACCGGCGCGAAACACCGGGTCCTGATACCGCACCGCCAGCCAGCGCAAGAAGATTTCCATGTGCGGAGCGAAATCGCAACCGGGCTCGTACTTGACGAGTTCGCGGTAGGCCGCGACGAGTTCCGGGACGTGGTAGCTCTGGCCTTCGTCTTCGATGGGGATGGCGAGGCTAAGCAATGTATAAATAGCCGGGTCCCGGCGCATCATGCTTTCCATACTTTGCATCGCCGCACCGTGCGACAGCGCAAGGTTCATCATCTCCCGTAATGGCAAGCGGGATAAGGACGCTCGGGTGCCTAGGGAGCCCAGCGGAGCTACTCCCGTAACGTCACCGCTTGAGCCTGGATACAGATACTGCAAGCCACGAGTCTTTTCCAGAGAATCCAGTCGCTGATTGCGTCGAAGTTCGTGCGCCGCTGCGAAATGTACGGCCTTCTCGACCGCCGCGGGTACGGTCAGGGTGCGGTCCTTATGCGTTTGCTTAAGCAGATCGGTAAACGGCAAAAAACCCAGAAAAGTGCTCTCGTCCATGATTGATGCAACGGAGTCAAACAACCCTAAGAATCGGATACGTATCTTTGCATCGGGCGAGCCATCCTTACCGATGATTGCCAAGTCTTGATCGTGGCGACGCTTGTACTTCTTGACGATATCGTTGACGAACTGCTTCGCGATTACGCCGCCGCGATCCGCGCCAAATACTGTTATCTCGATACGAACAACCTTCTCTGTGCCCGCGTTCGACGCTTCATAGGCTTGCTCGAACTGGCGCTTGGCCGCCTCCAAGCGTGTGTCAACGCCCGTTCCCATCAATTCGGCAACGGCAGCGTTGTCGCGCACGACCGGAACACCTTCCATGATCGTGGCTTTGACGGCGCCCTTCGCCGCCGTCCAAGCGACTTTCAGCGGGTTCTTCTTGAAATTCGCCCAAGATTCGCGAAGGGTAGCGCGCGCCCGATCACCGATCCGCTCTGGATCCATGGCATTCCAGATTCTTACGGTCTTCTCGGGCAGGGTTTTGACATCATTAACGACGTCCTTGAATACCTTCACCATGGGTTGGAAGGAACCATCTTTGACAGACTGCTGGGTTGCCTTTTTTACGCGGCCCATACCGTCGACATTGGGTACTTCATCAAGACGAGTAATGTTCTTCGCGGCATCCTGCGCACTGGCGACTGCCTTGTCGGCCATTTTTCCGCCAGCGATCTTAAGCGCGCTGACAACGATATTGGCCTTGGCGCTCTCGTTCAGGTCGATGCCAATGCCTGAGTAGTAGAGCGCGTACCAGCGTTGCTTGCTTGGCATATCCGTGGCGTCTTCCCTGAAGTGCGCCATCCATAACCTGCTCACGTTCGATAGGAACGTTGGATCATTCTTGTCGAGATCCTTGTTACGGCCGAAACCATCAAAGAAAAACCCTATGCGCAGGGTGACACCACATTCAGTACACGAGTCTTTTGGATAGGCGGCCTCGTTTTCCGCCATGGCTTTCAAAATCGAGGCGGGCGTTCTGTCCTGTTCAGGAATCCGATCACTGGACATTCTTCTCTCCAGGCTGTTTACCGGATGCCCTGATACGTGCGATTTTCTCTTCTGACAGGGCTGCGACAGCGCGACCAAAGTCACCAGGTTTCCGGCCGGGGTCTTTCAATATGGCCGCCATCTCCGCATTCTTGTCGAAATCGGAAGCCACGATGAAGTAGAGATACATATAGCCTCTCATGTCTTCGGCATCTTCGATGCGATACCGCATCCAAGCCTGCTTCGTTACCTTTGAAAGAACATCGTTCAACTGATCAGAGTGCTCATATCCGACCAGCTCATTGCGATACTTCCTGTACAACCAGCGAGTGGTCTCGACGATGGGGATCCTTACTTGCCCCGACATCTGGCGACTCAAAGCAAGCTCCATATGCTCATCGGGATAGATATGCAGTTCCAGGATTAGCGTGCCATCGCCGGCGGGCACCGCCGTAGCTGGAAAATGCACCGACGTTTCCTTCTTGAATTTCACCTCATCAAATTTTCCGTCGAACAGATGTTTGCGAAGTAGATCGGGGTCGCCCCCACTCCATTTCACGGTGAAGTCAGTGCCCTTGAAGGAGGAGCAGCAGGAGAAACTTCCCGCTCCCCCTCCCGGAATGAGCGTGCTGGAACTGGCCACATTCCCCGAAGCGTCACTAAGGCTAACCGGCTCCAAGTTCCAAGGCGTGTAGTTGTACGTAACGAAACTGACGCCGGAGTATGTAGGCTCGCCATTGCAGCCCGCCAACAGGCCCAGCCATATCAGTACGCCGATCAACCCTTTACGCATTCGTGACTCCCTTGGTATCCCGCGCCCTACCGCTCCGCGGCCGCGACGTTTTGTTCATCTTCACTTCTGACATGCTTATCTCCCGTCGCCGCATCCGATGCCACCAGGCCTTGCCCCTACGCATCACGCCCCACGCCACATAGTCCAACGTGTCCTTGTCGCTCTTCAACCCATGCCCCCCGCGCGCGGTCCGGTTGCGCTTGCACACGAGACTTGATCACTGGACATTCTTTTCTCCGGGAGGCTTCCCAGACGCCTTGATCCGCGCGATTTTCACTTCGGACAAGGCGGCTACCGCGCGACCAAAGTCGCCGGGCTTTCGGTTGGGATCTTTCAGAATTCTCGCGACCTCGACGTTCTTGTCAAAATCGGAAGCCACGATGAAGTAGAGATACATATAGCCCCGCATGTCTTCGGCGTCTTCGATGCGATATCGCATCCAAGCTTGCTTCGTGATCTTTGCAAGAACATTTTTCAACTCAGTGGCGTGCTCATATCCCACCAGCTCAGTACGGTATTTTCCGTACAACCAACGAGTGGTTTCAACGATAGGAATCCTGACTTGCCCCGTCAGATTTCGGCTCAATGCAAGCTCCATATGTTCATCCGGATAGATGTGCAATTCCAGGATTAGCGTGCCATCGCCTTCGGGAATCTTCGTATCAGGGAAATGCACCGCAGTTTCCTTCTCGAACATCATCTCGTCGAATTTGTCGTCGAACAGATGTTTACGCAGCAAAACAGGGTCGCCCCCGCTCCATTTCACTATGAAGTCAGTCCCCCTAAACGTGTAGCAGCAAGAGACGCTTCCCGCCCCCCCGCCAGCTACGAGGGTGCTAGAACTTGCCACATTCCCCGACGCATCACTAAGGCGAACCGGCGCCAAGTTCCAAGGCGTGTAGTTGTACGTAATGAAACTGACGCCTGAGTAAGTAGGCTCGCCATTGCAGCCCGCCAACAGGCCCAGCCATATCAGTACGCCGATCAACCCTTTACGCATTCGTGACTCACTTGGCATCCCGCGCCATACCGCCCCGCGCCCAATGCAACGCCTGCAGTAGAAAGAGCCGCCACGAAAGTGTCGGCCTTCGCCTCTTCGTTGAGTTCAACCCCGAGACCGGAATAATAGAGGCGAAGCCAATACTGCTTGCTGGGCCGATCCGCATCGCATTCTGAATAGTGGGCCATCCATAGCCTACTCACGTTGGATAGAATCGTAGGATTGGCCTGATCCAAGTTCTTATTTCGCCCAAATCCATCAAAGAAAAATCCAATCCGCAACGTCAGCCCACATTCGAGACGCGTATCCTTGGGGTCCGCCGCCTCGTTCTGAGCCATGGCCTTCAGCACGGCGGCTGGCGTGCGATCCTGCTCGGGGAAGTCTAGGTCAGACATTTTTATCCCCCGGAGGAGTACCTCGGGATTTCATCTGTTCGATCTTTTCTGCAGGCATCGCCGCGACAGCACGACCGAAGTCACCGGGCCTTCTATTTGCATCATGCAGAATTGCCGCAACTTCGGCGTCTTGGTCAAAATTCGAGGCAACGATGAAATAAAGATACATGTAGCCTCGCAAGTCTTCTGCGGTCTCAATTCGATAACTCGTCCACGCCTGCTTTGTCACCTTAGCAAGCACGTATCGTAATTCGTGAATACTCCTGTAATTCCTCAACTCATCTTTGTGATTTTTATATAGCCAACGCGTAGTTTCAACAATCGGAATTCTCACTTGCCCGAATAGGAGGCGGCTCACGGCCAACTCCATATGTTCGTCCGGATAGATATGCAATTCCAAAATTACCGGTGCGTCGCCAGGAGGAATTTTTGCTGCGGGTAAATGTACTTTTGTTTCCTTGCTAAATATCACTTCATCAAACTTTCCATCGTACATATGCTTTCGCATGAGATCGGCGTCTCCACCCCGCCACTTCACGATGAAGTCTGTACCGGCTAACGTGTAGCAGCACGAAATACTGCCCTCTCCTCCGCCCGAAGGGACCATACCCGTCCCCGCCACGCCACCGGACGCATCAATGATCTGGACGAGCTCCAAATCCCACGGCGTGTAGTTATAGGTAACTACGCTGACACCCCTATAAGTAGGCTCGCCATTGCACCCGGCCAGCAGCCCTAGCCAAACCAGCACGCCGATCAACCCTTTACGCATTCGTGAGCCCATGATGTCCGCCCCAAGCAGCCACGCAGCCACGACGTTTTGCTTATCTTCAACTCAGACATACTTCTCTCCCGTCGCCGCTGCTGATGCCAACAGACTGGGCCTCCCTCGGATCTGTACTACGCATCACGCCCACGCGCCCAATGCAACGCCTGCACCTCATCCCACACCGCATCCGGCACGCTCGCCAGCGCCTTCGCCAGCGCGCCGTCAGCATCCGGCCGATATCCCCGCAATCCCTCACGGATCAACGGATGCTCATCAAAACCAGGTGAAATCGACACGCCCCACGCCACATAGTCAAACGTGTCCTTGTCGCCCTTCACTCCATGCGCCCGCGCGCGTTCCAGCTGCGCTTGCACGCGAGGCACCAGCGCATCCTGATCCGGGTCGCCGGGCAGCAGTCCGGGATACAGGCGGCGTAGTTGCACCGCGAGCTTGTCCGGGTAGTCCAGATCAAACAGCATCTGGTGCTGCTCGGGCGTGAAGCGTTGGATGCCGTCGGGCGGGTCTGCGGGCAGCCTGCCCGTGCCGGACACGTCCGCCTGCGTCCCATCGCGCAGCGCGTAGCGCAAGGTGATTAGCGGCGAGGCGAAGCGCGTGCGCTGCTCGGCGGTCCAGACTTGCAGGGCGCGCGCCAGGATGCGGGCGTCGTACCAGTGCAGGAAGAACTCGCTGGCGTCGGGCAAGGCGTAGTCGCAAAACCTTCCGAAGTGCGCGATGAGTTTTTCCAGTGGCACGGCGGACGCGAAGCTCATCATTGCGTATCGGCCGCCATTGCGTTCATGCAGAGCGTTCAACACGCGCACAAGCGACGTACTGAAATCAGCCCGGCGCGGCCCGCGCAGCACGCCTTGCGATGCGCCGTCCACTTCGATCAGCAGGGGCGCCACGTCGCCGTAGATGTCCAGGCCGGTCTGCGCCCAGATCGAGCCAAAGCTCAGGTCTTCAGTGGCGGTGATGCGCGCCAGCAGATCGGGGTGGCCACGAAAGTCAACGATCACATAGGCGCGCGCGGCTTCGCCGTAGGGGCCGCGGTGTTGCGGCAGTTCAGCCATCGTGGAAAGCAGCGCCTGCTGCCAGGAATAAACCATCGCCATCACGCCTTGTCAGTGATCGACTGCACGCTGTCCTGGGCGTCCAGAATGCAGGTCTTGCACACGGTGAATTGCGGAAACGGATACGGCATTTGCGTCGGGCCGGCGAATTGCTTGTTGCCGGTCTTGACGTCGATGCGGCCCGGCGCCGTGACGGTGATGTTGCCGCCTTCGATGACGATGCTGGCGCCCGCTGCGTTGGCGATGCGGATGCGTTTGGGCGACGCGTATTCGATGCCGGCGTTGGCGCTGATCATGCGCAGGTCTTGCTGGGCCTGTACCGTCAGCACATCGTGTTGCGAGATCACGTCGACTTCGCCGGTGCCGGCGATCAGGTCCAGGCCCGACTCGGCGCCGCCCTGCTGCACGCCGGCCACGATGCCCAGCGCCTGGCCGGTGTGCACGCGCAACGAGCCGATGACGGCCAGGTTGTGGTCTTGTCCCGACGACCAATGCACCAGCTCGCCGGCCGTGATTTGCACGTTGCGCCCGGCGGCTTGCGTGAGCCCGGCGCGGCCCGCCATCAGCACCAGCGGATCGGTCAGGTGCGGCACTTTGCCGTCGGCCACTTCCGTGTGCTTGGCCGAGGCATCGCCCGATGCGACGCCGAGGGCGTCGCCGGCGACGGTGCCGGAGACGGCGTGCGTCATTGCGGCCAGCGGCGCACGTTCACCGTCCAGCCGGCTGGCGCCTGCGGACGTCGTGCCGCGGGCCGAGGCCAGCCGCACGCCCTGGTGCGCGCCGACCACGCCGTCGAATGACTGCGCCATGATGTCGGCCTGCCCCGCCAAGGCCAGCGGCGCTGCGGCATCGCCGGCAGGCTCGCTGCCGCCCGCCGTGTAGGTGGTCAGCAGGACACCGCCGCCGCCGCGCAACGCGCCGAAGCCGTCGGTGCGCAATTCCGCGCCCACGCCGCGCACGTTGCCGCGATAGTTACCCGCTTGGTGTATCAGATGGCCCAGGTTCAGCTCGCTGGCAGACTGCGTGGACTTGATCTGCATGCGCAGCTGGCCGTCGCTGTCGTCGAACACGATCTGGTTGTAGCCGTCGCCGCCGAACTCCTTGCTCTTGAAGCCGCTTAGCGCGGCTGCATTGCGATGCTGCTCGTCGCCGCCCGCCGCGCCGTGCCAGGCTGGCGCGTTGCCGCTGGCAAGGTTGGCTTGTGCGCTGGGCTTGCCATCGCTGGCCGCGGCATAGACCTCGGTGTTCATCGGTTCGCCGGATTTTCCGCCGGGGGTGGACGGAATGCCGCCTTCGCCGCGTCCGTTGTATAGGGCACCTACGACAAGCGGCTGGTCGATGTCTTCATCCAGGAATCGCACCAGTACTTCCTGGCCGATACGCGGCACAAAGCTCATGCCCATGCCCGCGCCCGCCTGGCGTTGCGCCACGCGCGCCCAGCGGCTTTTGGCCAGACCGTCGCCGTCGGCTTGCCAATGAAAGCGCACGCGTACATCGCCGCGCGCGTTGCGGTAGATTTCGTCTTCGCCGCTGGCTTCGGTGGCGCCTTCGGCGTTCGTCACGATGGCAGTGTGGACGCCCACCGCCGATGGCGCGCCGGCAAGCCTGGCGCCGCGCGCGGTGGGCGGCATGGCGCGCCAAGGGCGGTCGCAACGCACCGCGCGAAAGCGGTTGGCGTAGCCCACTTCGTGCGCACGCGCCAGCACGGCGGCTTCGGGGCGGCCGACGCCAATGTCGCCGTCGTCGCGTTGTCCGTTGTGTTGCCCGTCGTGCTGTCCGCTGCGATGTCCGTTGTGTTGCCCGTCGTGCTGTCCGCTGCGATGTCCGTTGCGTTGCCCGTCGTGCTGTCCGTGATATTCATCCTCGTCACCCGCCGCCGACTCGTCGTCTTCAAAACACAGAAAGTCGTCCAACGCGCCCAGCTTGTTGGCCAGGTTGGCGTCGGCCTGACCGGGCAGGTTGTTCACACCCGCATGCTCCACGCGGTCTAACGCAAACACCGGTTCAAAACCCGATTCCCCTGACGGCCCCAACGGCGACATGTCTTGCAGCGTGAAGCGCGTGCCGGATCGGAACGTCCGCACATTGCCGCGCCCCAAGAATGTCTCGGCGCTTGCCTGCACGGCTTCCATCAGCAAAGTGGCCTGGAACTGCGCGTGCGCCTGATTCAGCAGCCCGCCGTGGCCCAGAGGTTCAAACCATTCCAGGCCCGCGCTCTCGTCGTCGGCGCCGCTGGCGGGGCCGGCCAGCGCTTGTCCGGTGATGGCGTGTTTGCCGCTGTCGTGCCAGGCCAGCACGGTGACGCGTTCGACGCCTCGGCGCTGCCTGCGCGCCAGGGCCTGCACGCCGTCGCGCGATTCCGTTGCATG
The DNA here is from genome assembly GCF_056399725.1 of Achromobacter sp. 01N37. Classification (NCBI taxonomy): domain Bacteria; kingdom Pseudomonadati; phylum Pseudomonadota; class Betaproteobacteria; order Burkholderiales; family Alcaligenaceae; genus Achromobacter; species Achromobacter sp. 01N37. The sequence continues at coordinate 80,409 of NZ_JBFTRX010000012.1, read as the reverse complement.
CGCGCGCTGAAAGCGCACACCCGCGCCGGCGGACTCAGCGTCTTCAGCCAAGCTGCGGCTGTCGGCAAAGATCAGTACGGCGTGGCGCGCCGGAGCAGCATCGTCTTCGACGGTGGTCCAGCCCAGGCCAGATTCCGCGAGCAGGCGCGACAGGAAGGCGTAATCGGTTTCGCGGTACTGCGTGGTGTACGACCGCGCGGGCAGATCGGCCAGATGGCGCTCGACCTCGGCGGCGATCTTGTAGGTGTAGCCCTCGTAGCTATCCAGCACGTGGCGCACGATTTCAAGGACGGGCTGATTTTCATAGATGCGGCTGTCGCGCCGTTGTGTGGCCAGCCACAGCCACGGCGCCAACGTCACGCGGTAGCGCGCTTTGCCCGCATTGCCGCCCAGCATCTCGGCCGCTCGCACGACACCGCTGCGGCCGGTCTCGCTGCCATCGGCGCGCGTGGTCCACAACGTAGCGGGGCGCGACACCATGTCATTCAGGTCCAGCGCCGCGTCGTCGGCCAGCGCCACGACGCGCATCTCGGCCAGCGCTGACAGGCCTTCGCGCGCGACCCAGCCTTCAACTTGCAGGGACGCCATCGCGCCCTCGCCGTCAAGCCGGTAGAGACGGGAGTTGGCGCTGGCGCTGCCGTTGCTTGCGTTCACAGCCATGGAGCAAAAACCTCGTGGGGGACGTTAGCGATACCGGCCCGATACGGACGGCAAATTTCAGGGTTCGACGTTGGCCTGCGGGGTGGGGCATTCGGGCGCGGTGCCCCATTGCCCTGCGCACACGCGCAGGCGGCATTGTTCGCCTTCGATAAAGCTGAGCTTGCGGCATTCCTTCAAGCGCTCGGACAGCGGCGAGCCGGGCATCTCGCGCATGAAAACGCCTTCCGACTTATACACACGCGTGCCCGGCGGCGATGCGGGCGGCAAGCCATAGTTCATCAACGCGGACAACAGCGCGGCGTCGGTATCAGAGGGCTTGGCAGTCTTGCGCGGCGGCGTGCTGGCGGGCTTCGCGGCGCGCGGTGCATTGGCGTGCTGCGCGCGTTGCTCGGCAGCCTGGCGCGTGGGACCGGGAGCTGCGGCAGGCGAACCTGCGGCAGGCGATCCTGCGGCGGGCGACCCTGCGGCGGGCGATCCCGCGGCGGGCGATCCCGCGGCAGGCGGTGTCGTCATCGCCAGCATGGATAGCGGATTGGTGGGTTCGTTTTGCGGCTCAGGTTCACCACGGCCCACGCCTGCATCGCGCGCGGGCGGCGCTTCGTCAATGATGGCGGCCACGTCGGGCGGCCTATCCATGGGCTTGATGGCAAGCTCGCCCGATGGCGAAGACGGGCTCGGCATTGACGCCTGCGGCAACGAGGCGACGGGGTTGGAAGCGGATGCCACGGCAGGCGCCGGAGCCTGCGCCACCATCGGCGCGGCCCCGTCCTCATGAATGATCCAGCTGATGCCGCCCGCCATCAGCGCCAGCAATACCGCCAGCGCCACCCAACGCCGCGCGCGGCCCTCGCGCGGCGTCGCAAGATGTTTGACTTCGGCTTCCGGCGCGCGCCCTTCAAGCGCGGCAAGAATTCGCGACGACTCGGCCTCGCCGCGCGCGGGTGCTGAAGCGCTGAGCAAACTCGGCGCGGTCATCGTAGGGCGAGCTTCTTTTTTCTCTTCTGCCATGCGGGTTCCCGTGTCAGCAGGAGGCGTGTGCAGCCCCCCTGTAACCAAGCTCGACGAGAATACCCGATAGGCCTATTTTGAACATTGCTCCTTGTTACGATTCCTAAGGGTCGGACGCTGTTTGCAACGCCGGATCACTTGCCTCATGCGCGAATAGAACAAAAGATTACGCCTTCACATGAGGGACCTAACTTGTTGCTGCTACTGCCCCTGTATTTTTTACTGGCGGTGGGCGTCTCCGCTCTCCTGTTTTTTCCGGCGCTGCGCCAAGGTGCAGTCCGGAGTTTGCGCGCGTGCGTACAGGGCGTAGCACGGGGCGCAACGCGTAGCGCGAGCCATGCCGGAGGCGCGGTTGGCGGCACAGCGGGCGCAGTCAAAGATGGCATGAATGCGTCGATGGAGTGGGTGGGAAGGTATCGCTGGCAGGTCGCGATTGGGCTGACAGTTGTATTGCTTCCGTCACTTTTCGCTTTCGTCATGCGACACAATCACACATTCGTTTACAGCACTCAAACGGCCGGTCCAGACCGCCGAATTCAGGCGTTACTGGAGGGTGAACGGCTCGCTGCACCGCCTGCATTGCCCCCCGAAGCGTTCACCACGCGCGAGGTGGAATTGGTGCGTCCGAAGCTTGGTGGCGCAAGCCGCAACTGGGATCTGTTCGATGCGGATTTCCGTCAGCGTCTGCTGCTTGCGTATCGCATCATGCGTGAACAGCATGGCTATGAAATGGCGCTGATCGAAGGCTATCGCAGCCCCGAGCGGCAGGAAGAACTGGCGGGCATGGGCACGCATGTGACGAATGCCGGCGCGTTCCAGAGCTATCACCAATATGGGTTGGCGGCTGACAGCGCGTTCTATCGCGACGGCAAGATCGTCATCTCTGAAAAAGACCCCTGGGCCATGCGTGGCTACGAACTGTTCGGCGAAACCGCGGAACTGGTCGGCCTGACATGGGGCGGGCGCTGGAAGATGATGGACTTCGGCCACGTCGAGCTGCGCCGGCCCGGCGTCATGCAGCGTGCGCGCGAGGCCGCGAAATGAGGGCGCCGTGGTTGATTGCCCTGCCCTCTGTCACGAAACCCCTTTGATCAGGCACACATGGCTCGCGTACTGAAAAAAGGTCTGTTGATTCTGGCGCTGTTCGCAGTGGTGTGGCTGGCCGTCATTATCTGGTGGCAGGAATCCCGCACGCTGCCCACGGGCGTCGACATCGGGCTCTATTTATTTGCGCTGCCGCTGGCGATGCTTGCCGCGCTGTGGCTGGGCGTGCGCGCCGTGCGGGCCGCACGCGCACCGAAGCCCGAACCGGCCGCAGCGCCGCAAGCCGCGGCCGAAGCGCCTGCGCGTGCCGTGGAACTGCGCGTCATCGCCGTGGCCGCGCGCGCCTCGGCGGGTGACGATGCCGCGTCGATCTCGCAAGCACTGGCCGAACAGAAGCGCCCTGAGCTCGACCCGGAACTGAAAACGCAGCAAGGCTTTCCGGTGTTTGCCGGGCGCGTGCCGGGCCTGGACGATATGGCGCTGTACGCGACCGCGCAAGAACGTGGCGCGCCGCCTGACGCATTGGCCATCGCCGCATTGCGCGTGACGGCACTGTTGACCGATATCGCCAGCACGCTGACTCGGGAAGCGCATCGCCACGTCACCGAACTGGACGTGCCCGCCCGCGATGAAGACTGGCCCTTGCTGCGCTTCGAACTCTTGCTGCCGGCAGATTGGCCCGAAGCCGCGCGCCAGCGTGTACGCACCGAAGTGTTGGCCGCCGCGCGCGTCTGGCCGGACGCGCGCGTCAGCGCCACCGAACATCTGGCGCGCGACGCCATGGCCGCAGACCTGCTGTTGCGCGAACTGGCGTCCGCGCCCGACGCCCCCGACGCCCCGCCGCCGTGGCGGGTGGTGCTGGCGGGCGACGGCTATGTCGACGCCGAACGTGTCGCGCAATGGGATGCCGAGGCCACCCTGCTCACCCACGCCAATCCGCACGGCCGCGTGCCGGGCGAAGCCGCCGCCGGCCTGTTGCTGGGGCCTGCCGATGCCGACGCAGAGGTGCGCGTGGCGCTGTCGCCCGTGCTGCGTCGGCAGAAGCCCGCCGATGCGCGCGGCGCGCAGGCCGAAGCCGCGTTCTCTGACCTGGCTCGCGATCTGCTCGAACGCGCGAACGTCACGGCTGACAGCGTGATCCAGATTGTCAGCGAAGCCGATCATCGCGGCAGCCGCCCGCTGGAACCGCTGGGCGTGGCCTCGCAGCTGTTCGCCCATATGGACGCCGCCAAAGATTGCCAGTCTGTCGCCGCAACCTGTGGCCACACCGGCGCGGCGGCGTCGCTGCTGACGCTGGCCGTAGCCGCGGACGCCTGCGTGCAGTTCGATCAAGCCGTGCTCGCTTTAACCCTGCAAGACCCCGCATTGCGCTGCGCGGCGCTGGTCTCCCGACCCGCCGCCCGCGCTACCGCCTGACCCTAAAACAACAGCGAAAACCATGCGTAGCCCATCAGGATTCCTTTCTCGATTTTCCAGCGCCATGAGCGATGTCCGCTATTGGGGCGCGCGCGTGTTCGCCAACCCGCGCACCTTCATGGTCATCGGACTGATCGCGTTGATCGTGTTCCTGTTCCTCTTTGCCGACACGATGCAAATTGCCTTCGTCTGGGCTGGGGTGTTGCTGGGCGTGCTGCTGGTGCTGTGGCTCTGCGTACAGCTGTGGCGCCGCCGCCGCACGCGGCGCGCGAATCAGAAGCTGGGCGACATGCTTGAGCAGCAGGTGCAAACGGGCGCTGCCGCCAGCCCCGCCGCCAACCGCAGCGAAATCGATGCGCTGCGCACGCGGTTGACGCAAGCCGTGCGCACGATCAAGACGTCCAAGATTGGTCAGACCTCGGGCAACGAGGCGCTGTATGAGCTGCCCTGGTACATCGTCATCGGCAACCCGGCGGCCGGCAAAAGCAGCGCGGTCATCAATTCCGGTTTGCAGTTTCCGTTTGCGGACAAGAACGGCGCGGCGGTGCGCGGCGTGGGCGGCACGCGCAACTGCGATTGGTTCTTCACCACCGAAGGCATTCTGCTGGACACGGCGGGCCGCTACTCCGTTCACGAAGAAGACCGCAACGAGTGGATGAGCTTTCTGGATCTGCTCAAGCGCCATCGCCCCAAGGCGCCGATCAACGGCATCATCGTTGCCGCCAGCATCAGCGAGCTGACTGACTCCGGCCCCGAGTTCGCCATCAACCTGGCCAAGAACCTGCGCCAGCGCGTGCAGGAACTGACCGACCGGCTGGAAGTGTTTGCGCCGGTGTATGTGATTTTCACGAAGGCGGATTTGATTGCCGGCTTCTCGGAATTCTTTGCCGATGCCGATGCGCGCGAACGCGACCGCGTGTGGGGCGCCACGCTGCCCTATGGCGCCGACGAAAGCCGCGATGTGCTGACGCTGTTCGACGATCGTTTCGACGAGCTGTATGAAGGCCTGAAGGAAATGGGCACCGCGCAGATTTCGCTGCGCCGCAGCGGCGCCCTGCCCCCGGGTCTGTTGACCTTCCCGCTGGAATTCGCAGGCATCAAACCCGCGCTGCGCACCTTCCTGTCGACGCTGTTTGAGACCAACCCATTCCAGTACAAGCCGGTGTTCCGCGGCTTCTACTTCACCAGCGCCTTGCAGGAAGGCGCATCGCGCAGCACCTCTACCGAGAAGCTGGCCGAGCGTTTCACCTTGCGCCCGGCCTCGCATGAAGCGGCGCGCAGCGTCACGTCGCACAACGGTTTCTTCCTGCGCGATCTGTTTTCCAGCGTGATCTTTGCGGACAAGAAACTGGTGCGCCAGCACGCCAGCCCGAACAAGGTGCGCATGCGCTACCTGACGTTCTTCGGGCTGGTGCTGGCATTGGGCCTGGTGTTGGGCGGCTGGAGCTGGTCGTACCTGGGCAACCGGCAGCTTGCCACCAATGTGCAGGCGGACCTGGACAAGGTCGTGCGCCTGCAAAGCGAGCGCACTGACTTGCAGAGCCGTCTGGAAGCGATGGAGATTCTGCAAGACCGCATCGAACAGCTGGACCGTTATTCCGCCAGCCGGCCGCTGTCGCTGGGCCTGGGGCTGTATCAAGGCGACGTGTTGAAGCAGCGCCTGCTGGCCGAGTACTACAACGGCCTGCGCCAGTTCATGCTGGTGCCGGTGAAAGCCAGCCTGGAAGATTATCTGGGCCGCGTCGATGTCTCGCAGGCCGCCGCTTCCGGCACGCGGCCCACGGCGCCGCCGCCGCAGGCGCAGCCCGTGCGCGCCAATGCGGGCGACACGCTGTTCCAGGACGCCTCGCCCACCAACGTTGACGACGCCTACAACGCGTTGAAGACGTACCTGATGATGGCGAATCGCGAACACGTGGACCCCACCCATCTGTCGGACCAGATCACCCGCTTCTGGCGCGGCTGGCTGGAAACCAACCGGGGCGCGATGCCGCGCGATCAACTCATCCGCAGCGCCGAACGGCTGATCTCGTTCTATGTGGCGCGCGCGGCCGATGCCGATTGGCCGCAGATTGAAACCAACCTGGCCATGGTCGAACGCACGCGTGGCAACCTGCGCAGCGTGATGCAAGGCATGCCGGCGCGCGAACGCGCCTACGCCACGCTGAAGGCGCGCGCCGCCACGCGCTTCCCGGCCATGACGGTGGCGCGCATCATGGGCGAAGCCGACGCGGCCGTGGTGGCCGGCAGCTACGCCGTGCCCGGCACCTTCACCCGAGAAGCCTGGGAGCAATACATCGAGCCCGCCATCGGCGAAGCGGCGCGCCGCGAAGTGCAGACCAGCGATTGGGTGCTGGGCGTGAACGCGCGCGACGACCTCACGCTGGAAGGCAGCCCGGAGCAGATTCAGAAGAGTCTGGCCACGATGTACAAGACCGAGTACGCGCAGGAATGGCAGAAGATGCTGCGCGGGGTCACGATCAAACCGTTCACCAGTTTTGATCAAGCGGTGCACGGCATGAACCGCCTGGGCGACCCGCAGAATTCGCCGCTGGTGAAGCTGATCAACACCACGTATGAACAAACGTCGTGGGATAACCCGTCGTTGATCAACACGGGCATTTCGCAGGCGCAGACGGGCGTGGTGGCGTGGTTCAAGCGCGTGATCTTGCGCCAGGGCCAGCCCAAGCCCACCGAAGTGGCGCCGGGCGGTGAGCAGATCCCGATGGGGCCGGTGGGCCGCGAGTTCTCTGACGTGGCGCGCTTGGTCGTCACGCGCGAGAACCAGTCGCTGATGGGCAACTACATGAACGCCCTGTCGAAGATCCGCACGCGGTTCAACCTGATCAACAACCAGGGCGACCCCGGCCCCGGCGCGCTGCTGCTGATGCGCCAGACGCTGGAAGGCAAGGACTCGGAACTGGCCGACGCGCTGAAACTCGTCGACGAGCAAATGCTGGCGGGCCTGACGCCCGCGCAGCGCGAGACGTTGCGCCCGCTGCTGGTGCGCCCGCTGATTCAGGGCTACGCCGTGGCCATGCAACCGGCGCAGACCGAGCTGAACAAGGTCTGGAACGCGCAGGTCTATCAGCCGTTCACGCAAGGGCTGGCCGACAAGTATCCGTTCTCGACCAAGGCCGGTATCGAAGCCAGCGGCGAAGAAATCGGACAAGTCTTCGGCCCGCAAGGCAGCATCGCCAAGTACGTCAACGACACGCTGGGCCCGCTGACCGTGCGCCGTGGCGACATCCTGACGGCACGCACCTGGGGCGACATGGGCATTGATTTGCAGCCGTCGTTTACCGCGAACTTCGCGCAGTGGGTTGCACCGCTTGCCGGTGGCGCGGCGGGCTCGGGCGCGGCCAGCCAGCCCCAGACGTTGTTCCAGATTCAGCCCAAGCCGGCAAGCGGCGTCACGGAATACACCATCGAGATCGACGGCCAGCAACTGCGCTACCGCAACACGCCGCCGCAATGGGTGAACTTTGTGTGGCCCAACGCGCAGGGCGCACCGGGCGCGCGCATTACGGCCACCGCCTTTGATGGCACCGTGGTCGAGATCGTCAACGAACCCGGCCGCTTTGGCCTGGAACGTTTGATCTCGGGCTCGCAACGCAAGCCCAACCCGGATGGCAGTTTCGAGATGAGCTGGGCGAAGTCGAACATCACCGTGCCCGTCAAGCTACGCATCATCAGCAACGCGCAAGCGGCCAGCGCCGGCGGCACCGAGCCGGGCAGCCAAGGCCTGCGCAATCTGCGCCTTCCCGCTTCGGTGGCGGGCGCGTCCCCTCAACCCTCCGTCGCCCCGACGCCTGCCGGAGCGCAGCAATGAGCAACCCGCAGTCTCCCATGTTCCGTACGGCCTACTTCGGCAAGATTCCGTCCCGTGGCGACTTCGTCAAAAACACCTCGCATCCGCAGCTGATGGCGACGCTGGATGCGTGGGTGGCCAACACCATGGAGGTGCTGGCGCAGGACCCGCACTGGAAGACGCTGTACGACGAGGCGCAGCCCGTTCCCTTTGCGGTACTGGGCTCGCGCGGCAAACTGGCCATTGCCGGCCATTTGCAGCCCAGCCGGGATCAGTCCGGACGGCGCTTTCCGTTCATCACCGCAACGTCCGTTGAAGTGGCCCGCCCGCTGGATTTCATTGCGCGCAGCCCGCTGGCGTTCAGCCGCATGTGGAACCGCATGGGCAGCGCCGCCGCGCAACTGATGCATGACGGCGACCCCGCCCCCGCGCTGCAAACGCTGAACGACCTGGAAGGCGAAATCCGTACCGCCGCCGATGATGGTTTCGACGCCTTCATCGACTTGCAGACGATTGAACGCGTCGAAGCCATGCTGCGTGGCAACGGCCATGCAGCCAGCATGCATGACATCGTGCTGGCGCTGGGCATTCTGCTTGCGCCCGTGATGTCCAGCGGCTCGTCGCAGCTGGACACGGGCCTGGCCCTGCCGCTGCCGGATGATCCGCTCTATATCAATCTGGTCGCAAGCTATTGGATGACGCTGATCGCGCCGTTCCTTACGCGCGCGGATTTCGAGATCGCCCTGTTCATCGGGCAGATCGCCGGCAAGCACCGGCTGGTGGTGGGCTTTCGTGGCGCATCGCCGCAGACGCTGGCCACATTGCTGTCCACGCCGCAGACCTTGTCGCAGCACTACATCGTGCTGGAAGACGCGCCGTGGGTGCGTGACCACGTCAGCGCCAGCCATGGCCTGGCCAAGCTGTCGAGCTATCTGGATCAACCGCGGCTCTCTTTGCGCCAGGCGCTGGAGACGTTTCGCGAAGTCTTTATCGGAGCCTAGGCATGCGCACGCTTACTCTCGTCCTGGCCGCCGCCCTGTCGTGCGCGGCCCACGCGCAGGATGCCGCCACGGTGGTCCCCGCCAACGTCATCCCGCAACCCGGGCAGGTCGTCGCCAGCGGCGCCGTGCCAGATGAAGCCACCAAGGCCGACGTGCTGGCGCGCCTGCAAAAAGTCTATGGCGTGGGCAATGTGATCGACCGCATCGATGTGGGTGGCGTGGTCGCCCCGCCGAACTGGTCGCAACACGTAGGCAAGCTGCTGGACAGCCCGCTCAAGCAGATCAACCGCGGCCAGCTGGAAATAGACGGCACGCAGATCCGGCTGCGCGGAGAAGTCGACAACGAAGCCTCGCGCCAGCAGATTGCCAGCACGTTTGCAACCTCGCTCAACCCCACCTACAAGATCGTCAATGGCTTGCGCGTGTCGGCGGGCAAGGACGAGCAGGACGTGCTGGACAACCTGCTGAGCAACCGCGTCGTGGAGTTTGAAACCGGCAGCACGCGCCTGACCGCGCGCGGCCGCGAACTGCTGGACCGCGTGGCCGACGCGGTGCCAAAGCTGCGCGCCGACAAAATCCAGATCATCGGCCACACCGACAGCTCGGGCAGCCGCAGCACCAACCTGGCGCTGAGCCAGGCGCGCGCGGACGCGGTGCGGGATTATCTGGTGGACAAGGGCTTGCCGGTATCGCGGTTTGAAGCCATGGGCGCCGGCCCCGATCAGCCGGTCGCGACGAACGCTACGGCGGAAGGACGAGCGAAGAACCGCCGTATTGAGTTTCGCGCGGCGCGATAAGCGGAGCGGGGCCTGGGCCATTGGGTTGGGCCCCGCGTCAGGCCGGATCGCGTGGGCAGGGGTGCGTAGGCCGTGCCACGCCAGCCCCGCCATGTCGCGCGTCAGTTGTTTTCGCCGGCCTTCTTGATGCCCAGCAATTCTTCCAGGCCCGACAGCGTCTCGTCGTTCTTGACCACCGTGCGCAGCCACAGGTGCAGGGACATTTCACCCCAGCTTGCGGCCTTGTCGGCCAGATAGGCGACCGGGCTGTGCGGCTCGGTGCGGCGGAAGAAGTCCGCCACATCGCGCAACTGCGCCAACGCCTGTTCGCGCGTTTGGATCGGACCGCGCACGGCGGGCGTCACGGCCACATGCGCCGGCGTGTCGGCGGCAGAGAAATGATCGGCAGCGGGCAAGGTAGGCTCCACTCGAACGGGAACGGCAGGCGTCGCGGCCGCCTGCGCGGGCGCCAGATCGGCGCGTACCAGCAAACCGGCATCCCGCGCGAAACGATGCACGAGTTCGGTCACATTGCGCAGCGACTCACGCACGCGTGAGAACGCGGGGCTTTCATCGCCCAAGCGTTCGTCCAGCGTGCGTTCCAGTTGCGCCAGCGCCTGCGCGCAGCCTTCCAGCTGGGTATCCAGTTCGGAATAAAACGACGGCGGGGTATCCCGGCGCGCCGCATCAAAACGATCCAGCGTGAGCTTGCCGCGCGTCAGTTCATTGGCATTGTCGGGCGTGCGCTTGACCGCGTTCGCGAGCTGGCTCGCGGCCTCCCATAGCACCGCGCCATAGCGCGCGCCATCCGCCTGCGTCAGCGGAATCTCGCCTATCAGTTGCTGCGACCGCGACAGCAGCCACGCCAGATTGCCCACGCGCTGCTGCACGTCGCCATCTTCGGGCACCGGGTGCAGCCCATCCCAATAATCGCGGCACAGGCCATCAATCAGCAGATAACCATCACGCAGCCCCGCAAAGCCGCGCGTCTTGGCCCAGGCTTCCGCCAGCCACGATGCAATCCGGATGTCTTTGCTGCGCTCGCGCAGTACGGTGGAGCAGATGCGCGCCACCTCGGGCCAGTCGGCCTCTTTCAGATCAATGACCCAATCGCCCTGATCGAGCTGAGGATCGTCATGCCGGCGCGCCTCGCGAATGGCGTCGAACTCGGGCGAAAACACCAGGTCGACGCCGCAGGGCGCATCGCCGGGTATCGGTTGCAACAAGGCGTTGATGTCTGTCATAGGCGCAGGTCTGTAGTAGGCGCAAATCATCCCACAACTGCTTACGTATAACGTTCAAAGATGACACGTCCTATTACAAGGCGCATCACGATGCTTCGCTATGATTTGCGCTCCTACCGAAGGAGCATTCATGACGACGAAATCGATCCGTATGTTGCCCGACGGGCACTTCATCTCTGGCACGCCACGCCGCGCGCCGGACGGCACTTACGTCGGTGGAGACGGCCCCATCACCCGCGCGCCAGATGGCACCTACGTGGCCGGCACGCCCCAGCGCGCCCCCGACGGCACGTACAAAGGCAGCGGCGGCCCGGTGCGCATGGCGCCCGACGGCACGTTCGTGGTTGGCCCCGCCCGGCTCGCGCCGGACGGCACGTATCTGTAAACAAATATCTCGCGCCCATGTCCCAACGCTCCGTCATCCGCAAGGGCGACAAGACGTCGCACGGCGGCGTCGTCGTGACCGGCGATGAAACCGTCGTCATCTTCGGCCAACCCATGGCCCGCGTCGGCGACCGCGTCACCTGCCCCAAATGCGGCGACACCCACACCATCGTCGAAGGCGTGCAAAACGTCAGCTCAGACCGCAAGACCGCGCTTGAAGGCATGCGAACGTCATGCGGGGCGACACTGATCGCCAGCCAGAATTTTTATCAGTTGGAATATGGTTGATGGCGTTGGGCTTTTACTGACGACCCAAAGTTACTGACGACACAAAGCAAAACGCCACCCGATTGGGTGGCGTCTTGAGAATTCTGGTGGGCTGTGAGTGGCTCGAACACTCGACCTACGGATTAAGAGTCCGCTGCTCTACCAACTGAGCTAACAGCCCTGCAATCCACTCATTTCAATCCGCTTGAACCACCGACGTTGCCGTCGTTGTTGTCTGCGTTTCGTTATGTGTGTAGTGCGAAGAAGCAAGATTATATGTAGGTTTTTTGGTTTGTGCAAGTCGGGTGCGAAAAAACTTTTACCGGGGTCGCAATCAGGCCGCGTAGCCCCCGTCTACCGACAGGCTCGCGCCCGTGACATAGCGGCCGTCTGGGCCGGCCAGGAAGGCGACCATGCCTGCGATGTCGCGGGTTTCGCCATAGTGCGGCAAGGACAGCACGGCCACGAGTTCGCCGGCGCGGTCGCCGTCTGCGGGATTCATGTCGGTGTTGATCGGGCCGGGATGCACCACGTTGACCGTGATGCCGCGTGCGCCCAGGTCGCGCGCCAAGCCCTGCGTCAGGCCGACCAACGCGGACTTGCTGGCGGCGTAGAGCGCGACGCCTGCGCGCCCTGCCCGGCCGGCCAGGCAGCTGCCGATGTTGATGATGCGGCCGCCATCGGGCATGGACGCCTGCGCGGTGCGGATCGCGACGAAAGGCGCACGCACGTTGATGTCCATCGTGCGCTCGTAGTCATCCATGCTGGTGTCGCCGATCAGGCCGGCAACGAAAATGCCCGCGTTGTTGACCAGCACGTCCACCGGCCCCAAGGCCTCGATCGCTTGTTCCACTGCTTGCCGCACCGCCAGCGCATCTTCGGAATCCGCCTGGATGGCGCGCACGCGGCGGCCGTCTACGGATAGTTCGTTCACCAACGCCTGCGCGGTTGCCGCCGATGACGCGCTGACATAGGTGAACGCCACATCAGCGCCCTCGGCTGCCAGCCGCCGCACAATCGCCGCGCCAATGCCTCGGCTGCCGCCCGTCACGAACGCGACTTTTCCATTGAGATTGCCCATCGCCAATCCTTAATTTGTAGTGATCAGTACAAATATCATCGCAGCGGCAAATCTCATCCGTCAATCATTTTTTTATCGATCAACACAAAATAGCCGACACGAGTAAAATCACGGGCATGGCAGAACGTGGGCGTCCCCGGAACTTCGACCGGGCCCAGGCCTTGCACAAGGCCATGGAGGTTTTCTGGTCGAAGGGATATGAAGGAGCATCGCTAACCGATCTGACGGAAGCGATGGGTATCAACTCGCCCAGCCTCTACGGCGCATTCGGCTCAAAAGAAGGACTATTCCGCGAAGCGGTCGAGCTGTACCGCGACACCGAAGGCGGCTCGTCGCGCCGCGCGCTGCAAGCTGGCGCGACCGCACGCGACGGCATTCAAAACATGCTGCTGGCCGCCGCAGACCGTTTCACTGCCCCCGGCTTGCCGCCGGGCTGCATGATCGTGCTGGGCGCGCCGTCGGGCAGCGTCAACCAGGCGAGCGTGGGCGGCTTTCTTTGCGACAGCCGCCGCGAGATGCAAAGCCGCATCCTGGCCCGGCTGACCGCGGGCGTCGCGCAAGGCGAACTGCCTGCGGGGGCTGACTTGAAAAGCCTGGCGGCGTTCTTCACGACCGTGCTGCACGGCATGTCGATCCAAGCCCGTGACGGCGCCAGCCGCAAGACCTTGCAGGCGGTGGCGCGACAAGCCATGTGCGCCTGGGATGCACTGACCAGCAGCCGGCCGCCATCGGGCGTTCCGCCGGGCGGCGTTCCGTCGGGCGGCGCTCCGCCGGGCAGCGCCCGTTCCTGACGGATATCGTCATGTTCCGTATCGACCTTCGGCGCCTTATCCTGTGGATCAGCCTGCTGTCGGTCATCCTGGTCGTGGCGGGCGGCCTGCATGCCAGCTATCTGGTGCAGCGCGATCTGCTGCTGCACAACGCCCTTGAGGTCAACCGCGCCTACGCGTCCAAGCTGGCGACCACCACGAATGTGTTCCTGGGCGACGTGCTTCGCTATCTGTCTTACAGCGCCGATGTGCTGTCCGACATGGAAGCGCATCCGAGCCTGATGGCCGATGAGACACGGCGCCAGCAGGAACAGTTGGGGCATTTCAATTCCAGCGTGGTCGTGTCGCCGCAGGGCAAGGTGATTGCGGTGTCGTCGTCGTACCCCGAGCTGCTGGGGGCACAGCTGACGAGCGAGGCGTCGAAGGACGCGATCCGCACCAAGATGCCGATCATCAGCGAGCCCTTCAAGGCCAGCAATGGCCGCTGGCTGATTCTGTATTCGCACCCGATCTACTCGCACGATTACCGCTACCTGGGCTATATCGCCGGCACGCTGTATCTGCACGAAGACAATGTGCTGGACCGCCTGCTGGGCCAACATTTCTACCGCGACGATTCATTTTTGTACGTGGTGGACCGCAACGGCACACTGATCTATCACCCCGACCGCAGCCTGCTGGGCCAGACCGCCCCCGACGACGAGATATTCTCCGCCGCCCGCCGCGGCGAAACCGGAGAGAAGCGTTTCACGGACGAACATGGCCGCGACATGCTGGCGGGTTACGCGCCGGTGGCCAGCACCGGCTGGAGCATCATCGCGCAGCGCCCGGTGGACAGCACGCTGCAACCGCTGAGCGACCTGCTCATGGCCACGGCCCGCAATACGCTGCCGCTGCTGCTGCTGGCGGTGGCGTCGATCTGGCTGCTGTCGCGCTGGATTGCGCGGCCGCTGGGCGAACTGGCGGGCATTGCGCGGCACATGCAGGACCCGGATTCCGCGGAGCGCATCCGCAACGTGCGTTCCTGGTATTTCGAAGCGGCGCAGCTCAGACGCGGGCTGCTGATGGGGCTGGCGTCGATGCATCACAAGATTCGCGATCTGCGCCGCGAGACCACGACCGACACGCTGACCGGCCTGCTGAACCGGCGCGGCCTGGACGAAGCGCTGGCGCTCTTGCAGGCCGACGAAGCGCCAGTGGCGCTGCTCGTCATCGACATCGACCACTTCAAGAGCATCAACGACCGCTACGGCCACACGGCGGGCGACCACGCCTTGCAAGCGTTGGCGATGGTAATGAACGACAGCTCGCGCAGCGGCGACACGCTGGCTCGCGCGGGCGGTGAGGAATTTGTCATGCTGATGCCAGGCGTGCCGCTGGCCGCCGCCGTCACCGCCGCGGAACGCCTGCGCCAGCGACTGGCGGCACAAGATCCGCCTGGCGTGATTGGGTCACCCATTACCGTATCGGTCGGCGTGGCGCGCTATCCCGACCACGGCGCGACGCTGGACGCCGTGTACCAGCGTGCAGACCAGGCGCTCTACTACGCCAAGAATCACGGCCGCAACGCCGTCTGCGTGGCCGACAACGACACCCCAGACGGCGCGCGCCGGGCGTCGCCCGGCTGAAACTGAACGCCCCCTACTTGCCCTTCGCAGCCGGAGGCGCCGGCGCCTTGGGCGGTTTGCGCATCTGCTCAAGCAAGGGGCCGCACGCGTTCTCGTCGTTCGTGCTGGGCGCAATCAGCGCCAGCAAACCGGCAGCGGGCGTCAACAGCACACCCAACGCCACCGCCCCCGCCCCGCGCGCCGCCAGCGGCAGCACATGCACGCCCACGTCCGGCGAACCGAAGGTGCCGCGCACGTACAACGGCGAGCGCAGCGAAAAGATGCGAAAGCCCTTGCTGTCCGGCGTGATGTCCATGTCCACGGTTTCGTTCTTGAAGTCGGCCGTGCCGGTAATGGTGATCAGCGCGTTTTCGGTATCAAACACGAACACGCGCGGCGTCACCACGCCCTTCTTCATTTCCAGGTCGGCCGCACCGCAATTGATGTTGACCTCGTCGTCGCCAAACAGCTTGGACACCACGTAATTGCCCACATTCAGGCCCGCGATTTCCATCAGGCTGCGGCTGATGACGCCGTCGTTCACCAGCATCTTCACGTCGCCCGTGGCGGTGCCCAACAACGCGGCCACCGAATTGCCCGTGCCGCTGACGGCCAGGTCGCCGTTCAACTCGCCCAGCGTTTTCTGCATGGCTTCGGTTGCCGGGAACAGCTGCTTCAGGCGCAGGCGGCGGGCATGCAGATCCACCTGGCCGTTCATCGTCTCGGTGGCGCCGTCCAATTTGATAGTGCCGTTGATGTTGCCGCCCGCGATGCCGAAGCGGAACGGGTCCAGCGTCAGCTTGCCGTCTTGCAAGACCACATGCACGGACAAGTCGGACAAGGGCAGCTTGCTGTCGTGGATGATGCGGCCGGCATCGAGTGCAACGTCGGCGTCCATGTCGCGCCAGCGGTCGGTGCGGAAGGCCTGGGTCGGCAACACCTTGCCGCCCTTGGGTTTGGCCGGCGCGTCCTTGGACTTGTCGGCGGGCGCGGCCGCCGTGCCGCCTGCGGGCACACCGATCAGCGGCCCCAGGTCCACCATGCGCAGCTGTTTGGACGACAGCTTGCCCGTGAGCTTCGGGCGCGGTGCGCCCAGCGCGAACGTGATGTCGCCATGCAGATCGCTATTGCCGACTTTGCCGTTGAAGTCCTTGTATTCAAACACCGCGCCGCCGGGATGATGGAGTTTGGCGATCAGGTGGCCGTCCGTGGAATACGGCGGCGTGTCTGGCAAGGTCACACCTGTCAGCGGATACAGCTGCGCCATCGATGCGCCCGACAACTTCAGGCGCAGATCCAGCGCGCCCAGATTGACCGGGTCGGTCAAGGTGCCCGTCACTGCCGCACGCGTGCCGCCGATGGACACGTCGGCCTGCACGGGGAAAGGCTGGCTGGCGTCTTGCAAGGCCAGCATGCCGCCCACCTTGCCTTCGCCCTTGGTGGGCAGGCCCTTGAATTTGCCTTCCACATTCCAGCCGAACACGTAGTCGCGCGGCGCGGGCGCTTTGCCGTCTTGCGGCACGAAGGCGGCGCCGGCCACGTCCGCGAAAGGCACGGGTTTGCCCAGCGGGTCGACCAGCACGGTCAGGTCGGCCTTCAGGACTTCATCGACATAGCCCACGCGTCCCTTGTCGAAACCGATTTCGTTGATGTCCAGCACCCAGGGCGAAGGCTCGCCTGTCTCGGGCAGGGTGAAGACCCAATTGGCGCGGCCGTCGGCCAGCCGTTCGAGGTCGGCGGCAGGTTCGGTCAGCTGGATCTTTCGGATGACGACGCGCTGGCGCAATAGCGGCAGCGGCGCCAGGCTGAACTCGCCGCGCTTGAGCGTGGCGAAGTTCGGCGCTTTGGCCCACGGCGCATTGCCTACCGAGATATCGTTGGCGATGACGTGCGGCCATGGCACCCAGGCGCGCCATCCGCCTTCGGCCGGTTCGCGCTCCCACTTGACGCTCAAGTCGCCGTTGATGGCGAAGGGCCGGCCGATGGCGGCGCTGGCGCGCTCGTTGATCATGGGTTTTGCGCGGTTCCAATCAAAGGTGGCGATCACCACCCCTGCCACCAGCACGAGCAGCGCAAGCCCGCCTACAATCCCGATCGCTATTTTTCTTGTGCGCGTCATGGTTACTATCCTTGGCGTTGTGGCCAGCCTGTGACCGCCAGCCCTCGTTACCTGCAAGGGTATCGCGGCTCACCGCAAGGGTTACGCTTGCCGGTCCCATAATGTGTGCGGATCTTTCCGCCCGCATTCGGCCCTGGCTGCGCCCCTACGCACCGCCGCTCAGGGTTCGCGCAGCATGAAGCGTGCCTGGCGCCAGGCCAGATAGTTACAAAGCGAAATGGCGGCGGACGGCAAAATAGCGGTCAGGCTGCGGAATTTCACGGAATTTTCAACGCGGCTACTGTTCCAATGCCGATCGATTGATTCCGCCCTACCGGGCCGGATAGCAAGAACAACCTGGAGGCCCGATGCGGCATTCGACTTTGATTTTCGTGGTGGCGGCATTTGCATTGCTGACGCTAAGCCGCCTGGCGCTGGCCGCCTGGCAGTGGCAACGCGTGCGCAATGCGGGCGGCTTGGTCCCGCTGCTGCTGGGCGGACTGCGAATCGACGCGCATCAGATCGCCGTGCTGGCCGCGCTGCCCGCCGTGCTGTCGCCGCTGCTGGGGCACTTTCCCATTGCCGCAACGATTGCGGGCTATTGGTATCTGATTGCCTTTGTCTTGCTGGCCTTTCTGGAAGTGGCCTCGCCGCCCTTCATCATCGAATACGACAGCCGGCCCAACCGCCTGTTTGTGGAATACCTGAAGCACCCGCGCGAAGTGTCCGGCATGCTGTGGCGCGGCTACAAGCTTGCGCTGGTGGGCGGCTTCGGCGCGCTGGCGCTGATCGGCTGGGGCGCCTTCAACCTGTTCGGGCACGCCCAACCCGACGCGCCATTGACCTGGTGGCAGATGCCGATCGCCAGCATTGTCATTCTGGCCGTGGTCATCCTGGCCATACGCGGCACGCTGGGCCATCGCCCCATCAACCCGTCGTCGGTGGCGTACAGCTCTGACGGCATGCTCAACACGCTGGCCTTGAACTCGCTCTACAACGTGTTCTACGCCATCTACAGCATGAAGAACGAGAAGTCGGCGTCCGACGTCTATGGCGGCATGGACGACGACAAGATGCATGACCTGGTGTTGGCGCAGGCCGGCCTGCCCAACCCGCCGTCCAACCCCGACTACCCCAGCCTGCACCACCATCCCGCCACACGCAAAACGGCACGCCCGTTGAACCTGGTGATCATTTTGGAAGAAAGCCTGGGCGCCCAGTACAGCGCCGGCTTGGGCGGCGCCAACCTGACGCCGGAACTGGATGCGCTGGCGCGCGACGCCTGGACGTTCACGCGGGCGTACGCCACCGGCACGCGCTCGGTGCGCGGACTGGAAGCGGTAGTGACGGGCTTCCTGCCCACACCCGCGCAAGCCGTCTTGAAGCTGCCCCGTTCACAGCGCGGGTTTTTCTCGCTGGCGGATCTGCTGGGCCGCCACGGATACCATTCGCGCTTTATCTATGGCGGGGAATCGCACTTCGACAATATGAAGGGCTTTTTCCTGGGCAATGGCTTCAAGCAGATTGTTGACCGCGCCGACTTCGTTGACCCCGCTTTCGTTGGCACCTGGGGCGCGTCGGACGAAGACATGTTCAACCAGCTGGACCGCCTGCTGCGCGAAGATGGCGACAAGCCCACCTTCACGTTGGCGTTCAGCGTGTCAAACCATACGCCCTGGGAATACCCCGCTGGCCGCATCCAAACGGAAGGCAACCCCGCCACGGTAGAGAACACCGTGCGGTATGCCGATTGGGCGCTGGGCCGTTTCTTTGAACGCGCCAAGGCGTCGCCCTATTGGGAGAACACCGTATTTTTGGTGGCGGCCGACCATGATTCCCGCGTGTTCGGCGCCAGCCTGGTGCCGGTGCGCCACTTCCATATTCCGGCTGTGATCCTGGGCGCGGGCATTGAAGCGCGCCGCGATGACCGCCTGATCAGCCAGATCGACCTGCCCCCGACCCTGCTGTCGTTGATTGGCGTGGACACCGAGCACCCGATGATCGGCCACGACCTGACCCGCAGCACGCCGGGGCGCGCCATCATGCAGTACGACAGCACCTACGGCTACCTGAAGGAAGACGAGCTGCTGGTGCTGGCCCCCAACAAGACGCCCGTGCAGTACCGCTACACCGCGCCGGAAGACTACGCACCCGTGGCGTTGAACCCGGCACTGGCCACCGAAGCGCTGGCGCACGCGCTCTGGCCCAGCTGGGCGTACCGCGAAGGCCGCTACAGCCTGCCGGGCAGCGCAGAGAAAGCCGAATAACTACGTGGGCCGTTTGAAGCCCTTGCGAGCCTTGTCGCTTAGCGCGTGGCAATGGCACTGCGGGCTGTGGTCATTCACCATGCCGACTGACTGCATGAACGCATAGACGGTGGTCGGCCCAACGAACTTCCAGCCTAGTTTTTTCAGCGCCTTGGACAAGGCGATGGACTGTTCTGACGTAGACGCGCCCAACGTGGACGGCGCCCCTTTCGGGGCTTCGTAGCGCCAGAAGAACGCGGCCAAGGACCCTTCCTTGTCGATCATTTCCAGCGCGCGGGCCGCGTTGTTGATCACGGCTTCGATCTTGCCGCGATGGCGCACGATGCCGGCGTCAGCCAGCAAGGCCAGCACCTGCTTTTCGCCAAACTTGGCCATCTTGGCGGGTTCGAAATTGGCGAAGCCGCGGCGGAAGGCCTCGCGCTTGTTCAGGATGGTGCGCCAGCTGAGCCCCGACTGAAAACCTTCCAGGCAGAGTTGTTCGAACAGGGCGCGGTCATCGCCTTGCGGGCGGCCCCATTCGGTGTCGTGATAGGCCATGTATTCGGCGGATGTATCCACCCAGCCGCAACGGGCAAGCCCATCGGGAAATTCGGTTTTGGCGTTCAAGGCAGAGCTCCAGGCGGCAATCAGGCTACCGATGCTACCGCAGCAACGTCCCCGAAAAAAGTCGTAGCGACCGCAGTTCGAATCCAGCTATTATTTGCAGCCCTGATCCCGCGCCGGCCCTCTGCGCGCGCGCTCCGGACCCGTCAACGGGCTTGCAACCACGCAAGCCCGTTTTGCGTGGGCACCGGGCAGGGGCAGACTTTCGAACTCCCGACCCATGTCCCTGCTAGAGACCGCTGTCCTCACCTTCGTCTCCCCCGCCGTCCTGGCCGGTGACGATCCGAACGCCAACCCCTGCCTGGACTGCGGCGCATGCTGTTCGCATTTCAGGGTGTCGTTCTATTGCGGCGAACTGGCGGGCGAAAACGGCGGCCAGGTGCCCGTGGAACTCGTCACGCAGATGAGTCCATTGCGCGCCTGTATGAAGGGTACGGAAATGGGCGGCGGGCGCTGCATCTCGCTGCGCGGCGAACTGGGTCAGCCGGGCATCCACTGCGCCATCTACGAAAACCGGCCCACACCGTGCCGTGAATTCGACATCTGGATGCCGGATGGTTCGCCCAACCCCGATTGCCAACGCCTGCGCGCCGGACTCGGCTTGCCGCCCGTGGCGCCGCGGCCGGATGCGGAAAACGATCCGCAAGGCCCGCTGCATCCGAATCAGCCCGCCGCGGCCTGAGCCGCTTGGGATTCCGCTTGGGATTCCGCTTTGAATGCCGCTTTGAATGCCGCTTTGAATGCCGCTTTGATTGCCGCTTTGAATGCCGCTTTGAATGCCGCGTTGATTGCCGCTTGTCAGGCCGCCTGTGACGCCAGCGCGTGTGGTGATGCCGTTGATCGCGCCAACGGCCGCTTGCGCGTTCTGACCAGCTCGGGGTCTTTGCCCACAAACGCCAGCACGCTGCGCATGACCCGTTCGCGCTCGTGGTCGACGCAGATCATGTGATAGCTGTCTTGCAGCAGCACGACTGCCGCGCCCGGAATGCGGTCGCCCAGAAAGCGGGCCGAGCGCGGACTCGTCAGCTCATCTTCTTCAGCGTGCATGATCAGCGTCGGGCAACGCAGCGTGTCCAGGCCACGCTGCACCATCCCGCGCAGGCGGTCCACTTGCCGCACGCAGGCCAGCGGCACCCATTGATAGTGAAAGCCGTCACCCCGCGCGAACCCCGCCTTGATGAAGGCGCGCACCAACTCGCTCTTCACGCCATATGGGTCTTCTTCCTGCACCCGAATCCGGCGCGGCACGCCCGGCACGCGATACAGCAGATAGCGCAGGCCGCGATACCAGGGCGTGCTCCATCCATCCAGAAATACCGGCGCCGACAGCACCACCAACGCGCCGCGCGTATGCGATTCACGCTTGCACAGCTCCACGGCCAGCAGCGCGCCCAGGCACATGCCGATCACGTGCAGCACGTCGTACTGCGCGGCAAGTTCGCGGTAGCGCTGCGTGACGACATCCATCCAGTCTTCCACCCGCACATCCAGCAGGTCTTCCGGCCGGCCCGCGTGGCCGGGCAAGGTCACGCCATGCGTGTCGATGCCCGCGCGCGCCAGCACTTTGTGCAGTCCGCCCATATCGAATTCCGTACCGCCCAGCCCATGTATGAGCAGCGCGCCGGTGCGCAGCGGGCTCAGCAGGTCATCCATGTCACACCCCAAAAGCATCTTGGGTGGACGACAACAGCGATCCACCCCCGGACGCCATACTAGGGAGGCGGCTCGCATGAAGATCCGCAAAAATGTCGGAGAAAAGTGAAGACGTGTAAAGGCGGCAGCCCGACGGCAAAAGCGCTGCGCAAGACGAAGAGGCAGACCCAGGAGCGGCAGAACAAGGAGCGGCAGACGCAGCGCTGCGGCACCGGCGCTAAAAGTGGCGGCTAGTCGCGGTCGGCCAGGTAGCGGGTGGGCGTTGCGCCAAACGCGCTGCGGAAACTGCCGATGAAGGCGCTGGTGCTTTCGTAGCCCACCGACAGCGCGGCTTCGGTCACGGAACCGCCACGGCACAGGATTTCCAGCGCGCGCAGCAAACGCGCCTGCTGGCGCCACTGCCCAAGCGTCACACCGGTTTCCTGCCGGAAGCGTCGCATCAGCGTGCGTGACGACATATTCAAACGCTGCGCCCATTCCTCAATGCCTGCCGTATCGTCAGGCTGGCCCAGCAGCGTGTTGGCCAGATCCTGCAAGCGCGGATCGGTGGGCATCGGCAGCAACAGCGGCGCATGCTCGCGCTGCTTGATCTCTTCCAGCAGCACGTCGAACAACTGCGCAAGATAGCTTTCCGACAATTCCCCAGCCTGCTCACTGACGAATCGGTCGATCAGCGCTTCGATCAGTTTGGATGACGGCCATGAACGGCAATGTGGCGGCAGGCGATGGCAGGCATCGGCCCGCACGTACAGGAAGGAACCGCGCGCATCGCCAAACCATCTT
The DNA here is from genome assembly GCF_056399725.1 of Achromobacter sp. 01N37. Lineage (NCBI taxonomy): Bacteria > Pseudomonadati > Pseudomonadota > Betaproteobacteria > Burkholderiales > Alcaligenaceae > Achromobacter > Achromobacter sp. 01N37. Next base: position 57,936 of record NZ_JBFTRX010000012.1, on the reverse strand, counting down.
GCGCCATGCTGCGTGCCGGGCGGAATCCAGCCCAGGCTGCCCGGCATCACCGTCCAGACTTCCGCGCCCGCCTGCACCACGACCAAGCCTTCATGCACCAACACCAGCATGCCCTCGTCATGAACATGCGAGGGCACGGCAATGCCTTTGGATTCCCGCCGCCCGTGCACGCTGAATGAGGTCAGCAGGACGTTGGGCTGGGCGGGCGCGACGGCCACGTGAAGCATGGTTGGCAGGTTTGAGCTACAGGTTGACGGGTTCCCGTTAGCGGGAGCATTTGAAAATGTACATCATTCTCATCAGTCGGGCATCAGCCCCCCGAACGGAGAAATCATATGGACACCACGCGGCTGCGCGACGCCGGCATCAAAGCCACTTTTCCTCGAATCAAGATTCTGGACATCTTTTATCAGCGCGCGAACCAGCACATGAGCGCAGCGGACGTCTACCGGAATCTGATCTCGGACCACAGCAGCATCGGCCTGGCGACGGTTTATCGCGTCATCACGCAACTTGAAGACGCCGGGCTGCTCAAACGTACTCAGCTCGACGCGCACACGACCGTGTTCGAGCTCAATGACAAGGGGCATCACGACCACATGGTCTGCACGCAATGCGGGCAGATCCTGGAGTCCAGCGATCCCGCCATGGCGCAACTGGTGCGAAAGATCGCCAAGCGCAGTGGCTTCGCGCTGGACTCGTACAGCCTGGTGCTCTACGGCGGGTGCGGCTGCAAACCCAGCGCGCCCGTCATCCCTCACGGAGATTTCGAATGAACCGCGATCAGTTTTTCTTCCACGACCTATCCCGCTTTCCCATCGTGACGGCCAAGCACGGCGGCGCGCCCGCGGGATATTCGGCCAGCTGGATACGCGAAATGGAAATGCTGGTGGACAATCCGCAGACCTTCGTCATGGTCGTGCCTGACATGCGCCAGGAAGCCAGCCACGACGACCGCAAGGCCATGGTCGAATGGCAGACCACCAACATGCCGCGTTTGAAGGCGCGCTGCCGCGCGTTCATTGCCGTTGAACGTGAACCGCACGCGCTGGACAAGATCCGCAAGCGCGGCGAAAAGATGGCTCGCGCATTCGGCATGCCGTTCCTGGCGGTCGCTACTGCCAACGAAGCGATGCAATGCGCACGCGAACTGCTGGGCCATAGCGGCCCCGGCGGTTTCGTTGTGGATTGATCCGCCTTCCTACCCGTTTCTTTACCGCGCGCCTTCGGGCGCGCTTTGCATTGGCGCACGCCTACTACGATTCACCATTGCGCCGCGGTAATAACGTGATTGCCGAAATTAGAATGCAATATTGATAAATTTGCGATTGTGGCAAAAGGCGGAGCTGGAATAAATTCCACCTCTGGCACATTCGCCTGTCCTGCATGATTGGGGCGGGCATCCTGGCGCGCCGGACTCTCCGGATGGCGCTTGTCTGCCCATCCATGGCGCAACCCGCCATCGCTTCCCTGGTCCGTACCTGTTGGCCTGCGCGTTCACGAGACGCCGTGGCGGGCGGCTATTCCAACGCCATCCGCCAAACGCGCGCTATTTTGCGGCTGCCAACCGCCTGGACTCGACATTGAGATTTACGGCATTCACATCAATGAAGCGATTCCAATTCGACAGCACCGCGCTTCGTTATTTTCTGACCGTCGTCGACACCGGGTCCGTCAATGGCGCGGCGGCTCGCCTGAACGTGGTCAGCTCCGCCGTCAGCCGGCAGATTGCGGGCCTGGAGCAGCGGCTGCAGAACCAGCTGTTCGAACGGCATCCGAAGGGGATGCGCGTAACCGAAGTGGGCCGCATCCTGGCGGACCACGCGCGCCGGGTGGAAGCCGACGCGGCCCGCACCTATGCCGAGATCGGCGGGCAAAACGGCCGCTATACACAAACGGTGAAAGTGGCTGGCGCGCATGGTTTTGCGGCGCAGGCCTTGCCGCGAAAATTTGCCGCGTTTCAGGCCGAACATCCGTCGGTGCGATTCAACCTGACCGTGCTGGACGCGGGGCTGGTCACCGAACGCGTGCGCTCGGCGCAGGCGGACATCGGCGTCACGTACAGCCATGCCGCCGAAAAAGATATCGCCGTCATCTTCTCGCGCCCTGCCGAAATCGTCGCCGTGATGCGCCCGGGCCATCCTTTGTCCGTGCACGACGCCTTGCATCTGACGCAACTGTCCGCCTATCCGCTGGCGCTTCCCGAAGGCGGCAGCGCGCTGCGCCGGCTGCTGGATATGACGTCCAGCCTGTACAACATCACCTTGTCGCCCGCCTTCACGTCCAACCTGCCCGACGCGGTCTACAACTACTTGTTGACTGGCAATGCGGTGACCTTATGCGCACGGCTATCGGCATCCCAAGAGCTCGATAGCGGCCGGCTGATCTGCCGCCCCGTCGACGACGCCCTGCTCAATGGCGGCCAGATCCAGGTACAGACCCACGTGTCCCGCCCCTTGCCGGACGCCGCCCATCGCTTCCTGCGCTTCATCCGCAGCGACACGCCGCCGCTGTTCTGATTCCAGCCGGCCCCTGCGCGGCTTTCCGCCCCTTGGCATCCAGGCGTTGCCGAAACCAGAACGGGCCAGTGAAAAATGATCAATTGTTAAATATGTAATTCAAACTTACATTTGGCTCGGGTTTACCACTAGATCTCGGCCAATGGCGCTTGCGCCGTCGGCCTTTGCAGGAGCCTTGCCATGCTTAAGAACCTGAAAATCCGAACCGGACTGCTAGCTGTCCTGACCCTTTTCGTCGTGGCCTTGGCCGGCGCCACCAGCATGGGCTGGTTGTTCGCCAAGGCGGCCGACGAGGCCGTCGACGATCTGAACCGCGTGTCCACGGAACAGACCCGCCCGCTTTATGAAACCCAGGTGCTGTTGCTGCGCACCCGCATCACGCTGGTGGCGGCCTATCTGGATGTGCAGGCGGGCCGCGGCGCGCAGGCGCAGGCAAGCGTGGATCAGGCAACCAAGTTCCTGAACGATGCGCGCCAGCGTTACGGCGTCTACCAACGCGTGCCCAAATTGTCGGAAGCCGGCCGCAAACTGGCGGGGGATCTGGATGGCACGTTCAATGCCTATGTGCGCAGCATTGACTCGCTGGGCGAAGCGCTGCAAAAGCAATCGGCCGAGCAGTACGTCACCGCCGTCGCAGACGCCCGGGCCGCCGACGCCCGCTTCGAAGAACGCGTCACCGCCTTTCTGAACCACACGGAACAACGCGCGGTCGAGATCAACACCGCCTCGGACCGGCGCTACGACCAGGCCGAAATCTCTACCATCATCATGCTGGCCCTGGCGCTGATTCTGGCGATTGGATGCTGGCGTTTCATCAGCCGCCAGGTGCTGTCGCCGCTGAAGGACGCGGCCGTGCACTTTGACCGTATCGCGTCGGGCGACCTGACCCAACGCGTGGCCGTGGGCGCCGATAACGAAATCGGCGTGCTGTTCGCCGCGCTCAAACGCATGCAAGACAGCCTGACGCGCACCGTCGCGGAAGTGCGCCGCAGCGTGAATGAAATCAACACGGGCGCAGCGGAAATCTCGTCGGGCAACACGAACTTGTCTTCGCGCACCGAAGAGCAAGCCGCGTCGCTGGAAGAAACCGCGGCCAGCATGGAAGAGCTGGCCACCGCAGTGAAGCAGAACACCGAGCACGCGCATCAGGCCAACGCGCTGGCCGCCGAAAGCCGTGGCGTGGCCATGCGCGGCGGCGACGCCGTGCATCAGGTCGTGGAGACCATGGCGCGCATTTCGGATAGCTCGCGCCGTATCGCGGAAATCGTGTCGGTGATTGATGGCATCGCGTTCCAGACCAACATCCTGGCGCTGAACGCCGCCGTGGAGGCCGCCCGCGCGGGTGAACAGGGCAAGGGTTTTGCCGTGGTGGCAGGCGAAGTGCGGTCGTTGGCGCAGCGCAGCGCGCAGGCCGCGCGCGAGGTCAAGGACCTGATCGAACAGTCCACCAGCAATGTGGACAGCGGCGCGGAACAGGTCCGCCAGGCCGGCGAGACGATGCAGGAGATTGTGAGTTCGGTGCAGCGCGTGACGCAGATCATGGCCGAGATCACCGAGGCGTCCACCGAGCAATCCATTGGCATCGACCAGATCAACCGCGCCGTCACGCAGATGGATGACGTGACCCAGCAGAACGCCGCGCTGGTGGAAGAAGCGGCCGCCGCGGCGTCCTCGCTGGAAGATCAGGCCAAGCGCCTGGCCGCCACCGCCGCCTTCTTCAAGGTGCCTGCCGAAACCATCATCGACGTCACGGCAGAATCCGCCCCGGTCGCGCTGCGGGCCGCCTACGCGGGCTGACATGGCGCGAGGGTTGCGGGTCGCCTAGGCGGGTTGACATTGCGTGAGGGTTGCGGACCGCCTACGCGGGCTCACATGGCGCGAGGCGGGTTCATCCTTTTGTCCGAGTCTGTTCGTCCTAGGGCGCGTGGCTGACTTAAGAGTTGGCCCGCCAGGCCGTTGTCTAAGGGCAGGCGCCGCGTTTCGCACGGCGCCGTCCGCCCACCCGATGATGAGCCGCCCCTCATGAACCGCGCCCTCGCCTGTATGTTTTGCCAATCGACGCTGGCGCAAGGCGCGCCGCTGCTTGAGAAGAACGGCGCCGCCATCTGCAAGACCTGCGTGGATCAATTCTCCGACCGCTTCGCCGAACGCGCGTGGGCCATGGCGTCTACGTTGCAGGAACAGCTGGATGTACTGCTGGAAGAAAGCCGGCGGGCGCTGGCCCAAAGCGAATCGCTGTCTGAACGGGCGCGCACGTGTGGGCTGAGCCTGCATGCGCTGGCAGATGCGTCGGCACGCACGCCTTCGTGATCCCGGGCGGGTTCCCGTCTTTATCCCTATCCCTTTCTCCCTATCCCTTTCACGCAATCTTTTTCTACGCAGTCTTTTCTACGCAGTCTTTTCCACGCAATCGCGACAGACGAAAAAAAAGCACCGCGATCACTCGCAGGTGCTTGTTTCTCTTTCCGCTTGAACAAAAAGCGGGGGTGGTGGGCTGAGCGAGACTCGAACTCGCGACCAACGGATTAAAAGTCCGCTGCTCTACCGACTGAGCTATCAGCCCGACCGAAGCCAGAAATTATGGCGGATTTTTTTTAACTTGTCAAAAGGTTTGACGAAGATCCGCCATGAACATTCCGAATGTGCGCGCTTCATCGTCCATGGAAAACGGCCGCGCAAGGCGGCCGTTCTTGGGGCTGGGGTGAACCTGGACTTACCAGGCGGCCACCACGGCGCCCTTGTACTTGGTTTCGATGAACTGCTTCACGGCCGGGCTGTGATAGATGCTGACCAGCTTGGCGAGCTCGGGGCGGTCCTTGTCCTTTTCACGCACGACCAGCACGTTGGCGTACGGCGAATCCGGCGATTCCTGGGCGATGGCGTCCTTGGTCGGGTTCAGGCCGGCTTCCAGCGCGAAGTTGGTGTTGATGGCCGACGCGTCGGTGTCGTCCAGCGAACGCGGCAGTTGGGCGGCGTCCAGTTCAATGAAGCGCAGCTTCTTCTTGTTCTCGACGACGTCGATCGGCGTGGCCTTCAGGCCGGCTTCCGGACGCAGCTTGATCAGGCCATTGGCTTGCAGCAGCAACAGGGCGCGGCCGCCGTTGGTCGGGTCGTTCGGCAGCGCGATGCGCGCGCCATCCTTCAGCTCAGCCAGCGACTTGATCTTCTTGCTGTAGATGCCGATGGGGAAAATCACGGTCTTGGCAATGCTGACCAGCTTGTAGCCGCGGTCGGCGTTGGCGTTGTCCAGGTACGGCTGGTGCTGGTAGCTGTTGACGTCCAGGTCGCCCGAGGCCAGTGCAACGTTGGGCTGCACGTAGTCGGTGAATTCGATGATCTGGATATTCAGACCCTGCTTGGCGGCTTCGGCCTTCACCACATCAAAGATCTGGGCGTGCGGGCCGGCGGTCACGCCAACCTTCAGCGGCTTGTCCTGAGCCAGCGCGGGCTGGGCGAAAAGGGCGGCGCCCAGGGCGAACGCGGCCAGCGACTTCAAAACCTTGATGCTCATGATGCGAGTTCCCGAATAACGGAAGTAGAGAGAAGAAAGAATGGGCGTCTTAGTAATCAGCGATGCGACATGCGGCGCACGAAGCGGTCGCCAAGGCTTTGGATCGCCTGGACCAATACGATCAGCACGATCACGACCGCAGCCATGACGTCCGATTGGAAGCGTTGATAGCCGTAGCGGATGGCCAGGTCACCCAAGCCGCCGCCGCCGATGGCGCCGGCCATGGCCGAATAGCCGATCAGGCTGACCACGGTAACGATGGTGGCGGCGATCAGGCCGGGCAAGGCTTCGGGCAGCAGCACCTTCATGATGATCTGCATCGGCGATGCGCCCATGGCGCGCGCCGCGGTGATCAGCCCCGGGTCCACTTCGCGCATGGCGTTTTCCGCAATGCGGGCCATGAACGGAATCGCGGCCACCGACAGCGGCACGATGGCGGCCGTGGTGCCGATGGAGGTCTGCGCAACCAGGCGCGTGAACGGGATGATGGCAACCATCAGGATCACGAACGGCACCGAACGCGTGGCGTTGATGATGGCGCCCAGCACGTGGTTGACGGGCTGGTTCTCCAGCATGTTGCCGCGCGCGGTCACGGTGAGCGTCACGCCCAGCGGAATGCCGATGACCACCGCGATGGCGCTGGCCACACCCACCATCAACAAGGTGTCAAGCAGCGACGTAATAAGCAGGTCGATCAGTTGCGGACTCATGAGCTATTTCTTCAACGGTAATGTCACGGGCGGCCAACGCGGCAATCGCGTCCTTGACCGCGGCGGGCGCGCCTTGGGCCAGCACGAACATCGTGCCCACGGCCACGCCCTGGATATCTTCAACGCGGGCCTGCACCAGGCCCACGTCCAACGAAAACTGCTTGGCCAGGTCGGACAGGAACGAGCCCGACGCATCGGTGCCGGTCAAGGACAGGCGCAACAGGCGCACGGCCTGGCCCTGCTTGGCGGCGGCCAGCGTGGCGATGCGTTCCTTCACGGCGGCCAACGTGGCGTCGGTCAGGTCGGACGCGGTAGCGGCCGACACCATGCCGCGCGTCACTTCGTGGCGCGGCTGCGCGAACACTTCGCGCGTGCTGCCAACTTCCACCACTTCGCCTTGCGACAAGACGGCGACGCGGTCGCAGACTTCGCGCACCACTTCCATCTGGTGCGTGATCATGACGACCGTCACACCCGTCTTGCGGTTGATGTCGCGCAGAAGCGCCAGGATGTTGTGCGTGGTTTCCGGGTCCAGCGCGGACGTGGCTTCATCGCTGAGCAGCACGTCCGGGTTGTTGGCCAACGCGCGCGCAATGCCCACGCGCTGCTTCTGGCCGCCACTGATCTGGCTGGGATAACGGTCGCGCAGATGCTCCAGGCCCACCAACGCCAGCAGGCGTTCGACGCGCGCCGGGATCTCGGCCTTGGCCACGCCGGCGATTTCCAGCGGCAAGGCCACGTTGCCGTAGACCGTGCGGCGCGCCAGCAGGTTGAAGCCCTGGAACACCATGCCGATGCGGCGGCGCTGGGCTCGCAGCTGCGCTTCGTTCAGGCCAGTGAGCTGCTGCCCGCCGATGGCGATCGTGCCTTCGTTGGGGCGCTCCAGCAAATTGATGCACTGGACCAGCGTGCTTTTACCGGCCCCGCTGGGGCCGATGATGCCGAAGACCTCGCCCTGCTCGATGTGCAGGTTGATGCCTCGCAGCGCCTGGAATTGTCCATGCGGCGTGGCATAGGTCTTGGATAGGTTCTCGATGTGAATCATGGCAAGCGATTTTGTATCTTTTCTCTTCTAAAGAGAACGACCGTTTTTTCCATTTTTAATAACTATAAGTAATATAGTGCGCCGTCATCGCCTTGCGGCGTCCCCGACGGCGCCTATGACCCCTGCTGCGATCTGGCGGCAACCAAAAAGGCGCAAAGGGCAGTCAAGAAGGAAAGCCTTCCTGACTGCCCCTTTTATAACGGTGGCCGGTCAACCGGCCACGTCGTTGTCAGCGAGCGCGCGAGATGCGGACTTCCGCGCCCCGGCGCTTGACCTCAAGGCCTTCGGACGGCGAAATCCGCAGCCCTTCCAGACCCTTGATGTAGCTGGAGCCCTGCATTTGCATCACGCGGATCTTGTTGCGCATGACGACCGGGTTATGCACCGGCATGCCGAACATCCAGACTTCGTCCAGAATGCGCGCCGAATTGAACTCGCCCGTATGCTGCGCGGCCGGTCCCAGACAGAGCATGTGCCCTTCGCGGCCGAAAACCGGGAACTGGCCCAGCTCGCAGTCGATCGTCCAGGTGGTGCCGCCTTCATAGCGGTGACCCGTGTTCAGATCCCACCAGGCTTCGCCCTTGGGCAGATACACGCGCACCTGCTTGCCCGGTTCGGTGACCGGCGCCACCAGCAGGGCCGGGCCCAGCAGGTATTGCAAGTCCCATTCGTGGGCATGCGGATCGTTCGGGAACGACAGGGCCATGGAACGCTGCACGGGCAAACCGGTGCGGGCCGAATCTTCGATGGCGCCCAACACATAGGGCACCAGGCGATAGCGCCATTGCATCCAGGTACGGGCTTGCGCCAGCGTTTCTTCGCCGAAGTCCCAAGGCATCAAGCCTTCAACACCCTGGAACGAGAAGTTTGCCGAGAACACGCCCACCGTCAGCCAGCGCAGGTACAGCTCGGACGTCATGCCCGAGCGGTCGCGCGAGGCCGAACCGATGCCATGCACCTGCACGGGCAGGCCGCTGGCGCCAATCGACAAGGCGGTACGCAAGGTATGGCGCAAGCCGTCCCAGGTGTTTTCAGCCTGCGGCCCCACCTGCCACGGCAGGCGTTGCGCGGCGGGGAACAGGTCAGCGCTGGGCACCACGCCTTCCGGCGGGACTTTCAGGCCGGCGACGGCGTCAAACAAGGCACGGCGCACCAGCAGCGGATACATGCTGCGCAGCGCGGGGCCGGTTTCGCCGTTGCGGGCGGTGACCCCATCGGGAATGGCGATCTGGGCGTCGCACGCGGGCGCGTCCAGGCCGTCATCCACCAATTGGCGATGGCGCTCAACCCACAGGTTGTAGATGTCGCGATACGTCAGGTCGAGCAGGCCGTAAGGCTGGCCCGACGTGGCGGCGTTGCCGTCAAACACCTGCGCGGAACCGTCGTCCTTGGCCAGCAGCCAGCCACGGTCTTCCAGTTCTTCGAACAGTGGGCTGGTCTTCAGCACGCCGGGGAAACCGGAGGCCGCGACGTGCACGTTGTGCTTGTGGAACAGGGCCAGCATCTGCTTGGCGTCCGGGAAACGCTGAGCGTCCCATTCGAACACCGCCTTGTCTGCCTGAAAGCCCCAGGCCGCCGGCTGCGCCAGCGTCACGGCGTCAACCGGAATCTGGTTTTCGCGCATGCGGGCCACCAAGGCCACCGTCTGCGTGGGCATTTCGCCTGCGGCCTGTTGCAGCCACGCGCCCATCGCCCACAACACGGGCTGGCCGGCTCGGCCGGTCAGTGCGGTGTACTGGTTCAGGATTTCAGCGGGTTCGCCGGCGAACAGGAACAAGTCCAGCACGGCGTCGTCCACGGTCAGCACGTAGGCCGAATCCGCAGGCGCGACGCCCACCGAATGTTCAATGCGGCGCATCGTGTTCACATAGACACCCCAGCCTCGCGGGCTCCATGCCAACGGCAAGGCGCGGTGCTCGGGGTCATCGGAAACGACCGATTCTTCGCGGCGGTTCAGATCGCCCGGGGTTTCGCCCAGGCCGAACACGCGCTCGTCGGCCTGCAGGGTGAACCCCGCCGTCCAGACCGCGCTGTCGTCCTGGTCCAGCGCGTTATGCCCGAATGCGGGCGTATGCGCGGAAACCTCGGATTCGAACACCCGTTCTTCGTTGCGATAGATCGCAACGCGCACAGGGTTCGATTGGATTTCCAGGGCAACATCGCCCTGTGTGATGCGCCAACCGTCGCCCCCTTCGCGGGGAGCAATGGCGGCTTCGCCCACGGCCTCTTGGCGGGCGAGCAGCATCTCGGCCACAGCGCGCGCACGCGCACTGGGCTTGTCATCATTCAGGTGGTTCGCCTCGCCGCAGCGCAGGCGAAAAACACCAGGCGCATGCGCCTCGACTACCAGGTGCAACCCATCGCCCGCATCGAAATCGAAGCGACTGGGGCGGGACGTCAGCAGCTCGATATTATCGAGCTGGGTAGTATGGGCAAAGTCGAACTTGGGCGGCACAGAGCATCCCCCGGCTTAAGCCAAAAACCATCAAAAGACGCTATTTTGACGGATTTGAGCTTTGAAATAAACTCGGTCCCTCTTTTGGACGGCAATCTCATCCAAAAAAGGGGGCATAAAGCCCTCGGCTGACACGAATCGGCGCTGATGCCGTGCGTGGCCGAAACGCCAATTTTGAGCCCAAAGCGGCCTATTTGGCGCCAAATCCTGGCAATTACTGCAATTCTACGCCACCTGACTGACAGTCTCCTCAAGCTCCCGACTTTTTTTCATCGCGGTGAAACAAGTTGGGCCAGATCGGTTTCCAGCAAACCGGGCTCGCCTGTCAGCCGAGCGGCAATCTCGTCACCCATCAATGCCGACCAAGACAGCCCTCGCGAGGCATAGCCGACGGCCAGCCACACGCCCTTAGCATGCGGCAACTCGCCCACGGCAGGCAAGCGCCCCGGCAACACCGCGCGCCATCCGGCCCAGCCCGGCAACGTCCCCGGCACCAAGGCATCAAAGTCGGGAAAGTGACCGCTCAGCAGGCCGGCCGCCTTGTCCAGCGTGACGCGCTGGCCTTCCGCACTGACCTGCGTCTGCGTGGCGCCGTGCATGTACGTGCTGCCCACCACGCAACCCGCGCCCACATCGGGCAGCAGATAGCCCTCGCCCCCCACAATGCAACGCGGGCCGCCGGCAAGCGAGGCCGCGGGCACCAGGGTGACTTCGCCCGCTAGCGCATGCATTTGCGCAATGCGCGGCAAGGGGTCGAGCAGACCGCTGCCGGCCAGTACCCCCTGCGCGCCAAAGGCGTTGGCCAGGATGACGGTTTCGGCATGCGCGATTTCCAGGCCCTGCTCATCCAGCACGCGCCAGCCCTGCCCAACCGGTTCCAACCGCGCTGCCTTGGCGGGCACGACCGTCACACCCGGCGTTTGCAGCAGCGCATCGATCAGACGATTCGGCTGCACCAGCATCCCCTGCGCAAAGAACACGCCGCCACGCGCCAGCGGCAGACCTGCCAACGCGCTGGCCTCGTCGCGGTCCACCATGCGTACCCAATCAGACGGAAACGCCAGCGTTTCCAAGGTGCCCGCCAGCGCTGCGGACTTGCCCGCATCGCGCTCGACCTGGACGGTGCCGCAGACACGCGGCGCGGCGCCATGGGCCAGCCCTAGCCAGCGGGCCTCGGCGCGCTGGCTGCCTGCGCGCGACAGCCGCGCCCGGGCGTTGTCGTCACGCGCAATCACGGGGGTCAGCGCCGCCGCCACGTGCCCCCCATGCGCGGGCGCGCCCAGCGCCCGGCCGGCATCCAGCACGGTGACGCGCCATCCCCGCCCCGCCAGCGACTGCGCAATGCCCGCACCCGCCAGCCCCGCCCCCACCACCACGGCATGCCTGACTGTCGCGCGCGGGGCCGCTGCCGCGCTGCCCGGCGTGCGAACCGTGCCCACGGTCATGTGCCCCTTGCCGCCATACCCCGGCGCGCACGCCACGTCGAAACCGGCGCCCTGCAAGACATGCCGCAACTCGCCCGTGCAGACCCAGGTGGCAACCGTTGCCCCGGGCGCCGCCAGCTTGGCAAGATCGCGCAACAGCGGCGTGGCCCACATTCGGGGATTACGTTCGGGCGCGAAGCCATCCAGAAAAAAGGCATCCACCCGCGCGTTCAAGCGCCGCGCCAACCCCTGCGCGTCGCCAAAACCCAGGGTCAGCGTGACCGCCCCATTTTCGAACTCCAGCCGGTGCAGGCCAGGCAGCAACGCCGGCCATTGCGCCGACAGCGCTTGCGCCAGCTCCGCCAGCGGCGCGGGCGCATACCGCGCCAACTGCGCCACCAGGTTCGCGCGTGTGAAGGGATGCGCCTCCATCGACACCATATGCAGGGCGGCAGGCCGCTGCGGGTCATTGCGCCAGGCGTTCCACAGCGCCAGAAAGTTCAGCCCCAGGCCGAACCCTGTCTCGCACACGGTAAACCCGTCGCGCCCCCGCCAGCGCTCGGGCAGGCCGTTGCCTTGCAGAAACACATGTTCCGCCTGCCCCAACGCCCCCGACGGCGAGTGATACACATCGTCATACAAGGGGCTGAACAGCGTGCCGTCGGCATTGATGTCCGTCACGGCGGGGGTCAGGGGCAGATAAGACGAGGACATGGAATTCCGAGGAAATAATCAGAGTTGAGACAAGCGCGAATGATCGATCGGCGCCCGCGCGGGCGTTGGATGGACGCCACGCGGTATCCGCCTTTCGCGCCACTGCCACGGGTTTGACGCATTGCTGGGCTTACACTGGTTTACATGGATACCTATGATCAGCCCCGCTCACTGGCCCAGCCCATCGACCTGTGCGCCGCGATCGATGCGGCAGTCACGGCGGCGCATGCTGGCGCGGCCATTCTGCAATCCTACGCGCACCATCGCGCCGATCTCGTGATCGACCGCAAGGCGCGCAACGATCTCGTGTCCCAAGCGGACCGCGAGGCCGAAGCCGTGATTATCCAGGAGCTGCAAACGCGAACGCCCAAGTTCGGCATCGTCGCCGAAGAAACGGGCGGCAAGCCACAAGGCATCGCCACCTGGTACATCGACCCGCTGGATGGCACCACCAACTTTCTGCACGACATCCCGCACTACGCCGTATCGATTGCGTTGATCGCCCACGCAGGCACGGCGGTGTCGGCCACGGAAACGCTAAAGGAAGACACCCCCGTCATCGGCGTGGTGTACGACCCCAACCGCGAAGAGCTGTTCACCGCGGTGTATGGCATGGGCGCCTGGCTGAACGGCCGGCGCATCAAGTGTTCGCGCACGCAGACGATTGAAGATTCGGTGCTGGCCACCGGATTCCCCTTCCGCGACTTTTCGTTCGCCGACCAATACATGCCCATGCTGAACGACGCCATCAAGCGTGCGCGCGGCGTGCGCCGCATGGGCGCGGCCGCGCTGGACCTGGCGTGGACCGCCTGCGGCCGTTACGACGGGTATTGGGAAATGGGCCTGGCGCCGTGGGATGTGGCCGCTGGCACGCTGATCTTGCGCGAAGCGGGCGGCACCTGCACAGACATGCACAAACTTGACCCCTGGCCGATCGGCGGACGCGTCGTAGCGGGCAACCCCGCTATCGAACGCGCCCTGCATGACATGGTCGCCCCGCACCTGGACAACCCGCCGTCTGACGCGGCATAACGCCAATCAGGCGGCCGCAGCGTCCTGGGGCGCCTTGGCCGGCGCGTCGGGGCGCAGTTCGCGGCGCAGGATCTTGCCCACGTTGCTCTTGGGCAATTCGTCGCGGAATTCCACGAAGCGCGGGCGCTTGTAGCCCGTGAGCTTTTCGCGGCACCAGTCCTGCACCTGGGCCTCGGTCAACGACGCATCCTTCTTCACGACAAACACCTTCACGGCTTCACCCGAGTGCTCGTCAGGCACGCCGATGGCGGCGCATTCCAGAACACCCGGCATTTGCGCCACGACGGCCTCGACCTCATTCGGATAGACCTTGAAGCCGGACACCGCAATCATGTCTTTCTTGCGGTCGACGATGCGCGTGTAGCCTTGCGCGTCCATGATGCCGATGTCGCCCGTACGGAAGTAGCCATCGGCCGTCATCGATTGCCGCGTTTCTTCGGGCTTCTGCCAGTACCCCAGCATCACCTGCGGCCCGCGTATGCCCACTTCACCGCGCTCGCCCAACGGCACTTCATGGCCGGCGTCATCAAGAATGGCCACATCGGTGGAAGGCAGCGGCAAGCCGATCGAGCCTGAATACGCGGTGGCGTCGGTGGGGTTCACCGTGGCCACGGGCGAGGTCTCGGACAAGCCATAGCCTTCAATCAGCGGCCGGCCGGTAATCTTCAGCCAACGCTCCGCCACCGACTGCTGCACCGCCATGCCGCCGCCCAAGGTCAGCCGCAACGCCGAAAAATCCAGCTTCGCGAAGTCTTCGTTATGGGCCAGCGCGTTAAACAGCGTATTGACGCCCGGGAACAGATTGATCGGCACCTTGCGCCACGCATTGATCAGCGACGGCTGATCGCGCGGGTTGATGATGAGCACGTTGCGCATGCCCGCGTGCAGGCCGTACAAGCCGCATACCGTCATGGCGAACACGTGGTACAGCGGCAGTGCGCTGATGATGGTGAGCTGCGTGTGCGCAAGATCGTGCACCACGGGCTGCGCCACGGCTTCCGTCTGCAACACGTTGGCCGCCAGATTGCGGTGCGACAGCATCGCGCCCTTGGGCACGCCCGTCGTGCCGCCGGTGTATTGCAGCACCGCCACATCGTCCATCGACAAGGCGGGTGGCGTGAACGGCGCACGCGCGCCATCACGCAGCACGGCCGGCAAATTGTGTGCGCCGTCGATGCGCCAGGGCTTGACGATCTTCTTGATGTGGCGGGCCACAAAGTTGACGAGAGGCGCCTTCAGCCCGCCCAGCAAATCACCCGGGCCGGTTACCACGATGTGCTTGAGCTGGCCGCGGTTCTTCACCGCCTGCAAGGTATTGGCAAAGTTCTCAAGAATCAGGATGACGGATGCGCCGCTGTCTTGCAGCTGGCGCTCGAGTTCGTCTGCGGTGTACAGCGGGTTCACGTTCACCACGACCAGCCCGGCGCGCAACGTGCCCAGCATGCCGACCAGATACGCGGGCACGTTTGGCATCATCAGCGCCACGCGCGCGCCCTTGGGCAGGCCCAGGCTTTGCAGCCAGCCTGCGAAGCCGCGCGCATATTGATCCAGCTGCGCATAGGTGATGTCGCTGCCCATCGCCGTGCAGGCGATGCGCGACGCATATTGTTTGCAGGCCCGGTCAAGCAGGTCGGCCAACGAGGAATAACCCTCAGTGGAGATCTCCGCCGGAACCCCCTTCGGGTAATGGGCAAGCCACGGACGCGTCATGGTATTTGTCTCCATTAAATAGATTTTTGATTGATGATAACCTTGTTGCGTTCCCCAATTCCGCCTGACTTTCCCCATGAAACTGCTCGAACCCATCGTCGCCTGGCATCAAGACATTTCCAAGATCCGACGCGACATCCACGCGCATCCTGAACTGGCATTCGAAGAATTCCGCACCGCCGATGTGGTCGCGGCCAAGCTTGAAGAATGGGGCATCGAGGTCGACCGCGGTTTGGGCGGCACGGGCGTCGTTGGCGTCATTCGCGGCAATCAGCCGGGCGAACGCGCCGTGGGCCTGCGCGCCGACATGGACGCGTTGCCCATGCAAGAGGTCAACACCTTTGCGCACGCCAGCCAGAACGAAGGCAAGATGCACGCGTGCGGCCACGACGGCCACACCGCCATGCTGCTGGCTGCGGCGCAATATCTGTCGCAACACCGTGATTTTGCTGGCATCGTCTACGTGATTTTCCAGCCCGCCGAAGAAGGCGGTGGCGGCGCCAAGCGCATGATCGACGACGGCCTGTTCAAGCGTTTCCCGATGGAAGCGGTGTTTGGCATGCACAACTGGCCCGGCATGAAAACCGGCCAATTCGGCGTGACGCCCGGCCCCATCATGGCGTCCAGCAACGAGTTTTCGATTGTCGTGAAGGGCAAGGGAACGCACGCTGGCATGCCCAACCTGGGCATCGACCCGGTCATGGCGGCCGTGCAGCTGGCGCAGTCGCTGCAGACCATCATCACGCGCAACCGCAATCCGCTGGACGCGGCGGTGCTCAGCATCACGCAGATTCACGCCGGCAGCGCCGACAACGTCGTGCCCAATCACGCCGAATTGCGCGGCACGGTGCGCACCTTCACGCTGGACGTGCTGGACCTGATCGAACGCCGTATGGAAGAGATCACGCGCCACACCTGCGCCGCCATGGATTGCGACGTGCAATTCACGTTCCAGCGCAATTACCCGCCCACCATCAACCACGCTGAAGAAGCGGCGTTCTGCGCCGATGTGATGCGCGACATCGTGGGCGAGGCCAACGTCAACGACCATGTGCAGCCGACGATGGGCGCGGAAGACTTCGCGTTCATGCTGCAGGAACTGCCGGGCTGCTATGTCTGGATCGGCAACGGTACGGGCGAACACCGCGACAGCGGCCACGGCCTGGGCCCCTGCATGCTGCACAACGGCAGCTACGACTTCAACGACGACCTGCTGCCGCTGGGCGGCACGTACTGGGTCCAATTGGCGTTGAAGCGTCTGGCCAAGGCCTGAGCTTTACGCGCCCTACCCGCCCTCCGCCGCCCCGACCGCCAGGCACATCGCCAAAAAGCGTTCGGCGGCGCGGGCCGCGGCATCCGCATGCGGCACCAGAATGCTCAGCGTGCGCGTCAGCGGCTTGGGCAACAAGCGCAATGCCGCCAGCGCACCGTCCTCATGCCGCATCGACATGACGGATACAAAGCCCACCCCCAGCCCCGCGCGCACCGCCTGCTTCACCCCTTCCACCCCCGCCAGCTCAAGCCCCACCGACGGCGCCAGCCCGGCATCCGCAAACGCGCGTTCGACCAGACGGCGCACGCCGGAGCCAGGTTCGCGCATCACCAATGGCGACGCGGCCAGGTCGCGCAATGTCACCGCGCCCTTGCTGGCCAACGCGTGATCCGCCCGCACGATCGCCACGACTTCGTCCTGCCGCCAAGCGTGCACCGCGGTATCCGCCGGCAGGCCCGTGGGCACATCTCCTTCAATAAAGGCCAGATCCAGCGCGGGCAGCCGCTCAACGATTTCGCGCGTGTTGCCATCTGACAGGTGCAGGCTGACCGCGGGAAAGTTGTGGCGGAAATCGGCGACCAGGCGCGGCAACAGATAGCTGGCGGGCGTGGTGCTGGCGCCTAACCGCAGCGCGCCGGTTTCCAGGCCGCGCCACGATTCCCGCACCGCCTGCGCCTGCCGATACACCTGCCGCAGTTGCCGGGCCTGCTCGGCCAGCCGTTCGCCGGCCTCGGTCAATGCAATGCCGTGGCCGCTGCGGCGGTAGAGCGGTTCGCCAAACCATTCTTGCAGCATGCGCAGTTGGCCCGACACAGCGGGCTGTGACAAATGCAGCACTTGCGCGGCGCGGCTGATGTTGCCGGTATCGGCAACGCAGGCGAAGGTCAGTAATTGATCAGGGGTCATAGGCAGTTAATTATCAGAATTTCCGATATTACATATTCAAAATAAAGATTTTTCAAATAGTAGTGGCACATCTAATATTTCGAGAAGTTATTTAGATATGCCCAAAGGGCCATCATGAGCACCACCACCAGCACCGCAGTACCGCTTCCCGCTTCGACAGCTGGGGCGCCCGCCGCTGCGGCATCGGCCGCCGCAGCACCGGCTGCCGCCCCCACCGCCACCCCTTGGCGCGACAAACTCAACGGCGTGCTGTTCGTCGGCCTGATGGCTGCGGCCGTCATGCAGCTGGCGGACCTGCCCGCCATTCGCCAGCTGGGCTTTTCCCCGCTGGTGGTCGGCATTGTCTGCGGCATGCTGTATGGCAACTTCCTGCGCGGCACCATGCCGGCGGATTGGGGCGTGGGCGTGAACTTCACCGCGCGGCGCCTGCTGCGCATCGCCGTCGCTTTCTACGGTTTGAACATCAGCATCCAGCAGATCGCGGCCGTGGGCTTGCCGGGGCTGGCGGTCTCTGTGGCCGTGGTGCTGGGCACCCTGTTGATTGGCACCGTGGTCGGCCAGCGCATGCTGGGCCTGGATCGCGACACGGCCATGCTGACCGCAGCGGGAAGCGCCATCTGCGGCGCGGCCGCCGTGCTGGCGTTCGAACCGACCTTGCGCGCCGCCCCGCACAAGAGCGCCGTGGCCGTGGCCACCGTGGTGCTGTTCGGCACGCTGTCCATGTTCCTGTACCCCATCCTCTATCACGCAGGCTGGCTCAACCTGGATACCCAGGCGCTGGGCATCTATATCGGCGGCACCATCCATGAAGTGGCGCAGGTTGTCGGCGCGGCCAGCAATATCGACCCCGCCACCACCGAAGTCGCCACCATCGTCAAGATGACCCGCGTGGCGCTGCTGGTGCCGGTGCTGCTGGTGCTGGGCATGTACTTGCGCAGCGCCGCCAGCCAGACGGGCGGCCAGGCCAAGGGCGCCAAGTTGCCCATTCCCTGGTTCGCGGTCGGCTTCCTGGTGCTGGCCATCATCAATTCGCTGAACATCATTCCCGCCGACGCCATCGCCGCCATCCGCCGCCTGGATGTCTTTGCGCTGACCATGGCCATGACGGCGCTGGGCATCGAAACCCGCTTTGCCCAGATCAAGAAAGCCGGCCCCCGCGTGATGGCCCTGGGCCTGATCCTGTACGCGTGGCTGTTGGTTGGCGGCTACGGCATCGTCAAATTGGCCACCTGATCCGCGCGGCCGCCGCTGCAAAGCGCGGCGGCCGTTCGTCCATGCACGCCGCAGTCGCTTTTTTCCTGCATAATCGGCTGGTTCCCTAGCAGTGGAGTCGGCCGCATGACCTCCAGCAACAAATCCCCGTTTACGACCTTGCCCGCCGATCGCGACGCGGTATTGCGCGTCATGCCGATGCCGGCCGACGCAAATATCCACGGGGACGTGTTTGGCGGCTGGATCATGTCCCAAGTCGACATCGCCGGCTCCATTCCAGCGGCCCGCCGCGCCGCTGGCCGCGTGGCCACCGTCGCGGTCAACGCCTTTCAGTTCAAAGAGCCCGTGTTCGTGGGCGACCTCCTCAGCTTCTACGCCGCCATCGTCAAGACCGGCAAGACGTCGATCACGGTGTCGGTCGAGGTCTACGCGGAACGCCAGCGCCTGGACGCCGAAGTCGTCAAGGTCACCGAGGCCACCCTGACATACGTCGCCACCGACGAAGCGCGGCGCAGCCGCCCCCTCCCCACTCTTTGAGCCGTAACGCATGACGCAGTCCGCCGCCGCGCAGAAACCGCCCGCGACGCCCCGCCGCCTCGACCCGGAAGACGCACAGATCGCCCTGGCCGAAGTGCAGGAACGCCTGCGCCGCCAGCAATTGGTGGCCGATCTGGTGCATCGCCAAGAAGAAGGCGACGCCAAGGCCACGCTGGTCGAAGACCTGGTGCACCGCCAGCACGAGGCCGAACTCAAGACGCTGCTCGACGGCCTGCATCCGGCCGATATCGCCTTCATCCTGGAATCGCTGCCCAAGGACGAACGCCAGGCCATCTGGAAGCTGGTCAGCCCCGAGCACGACGCCGACGTGCTGCTGGAAGTCGAAGACTGGGTGCGGGAATCGCTGATTGAAGCGATGGACCGGCAAGACCTGGTCGCCGCCACCGGCAACATGGACGCCGACGAGCTGGCCGACCTGGCGCCCGACCTGCCGCCCGACGTGGTGGCGGAAGTGCAAAAGGGCCTGACCGAAGAAGAACGCGCACAGCTGCTGGAAGCCATGGGCTATCCGGAAGACAGCGTGGGCGCGATCATGGACTTCGAAATGGTCCGGGTGCGCGAAGACGTCACGCTGGAAGTGGTGCTGCGCTATCTGCGCCGCCTGCACGAGCTGCCCGACCACACCGACCAGATTTTCGTGGTGGACCGCCAGGACAAGCTGCAAGGCATTCTGCCGCTGTCGCGCCTGTTGGTCAGCGAACCCGAAACCGAGGTGCGCGCCGTCATGAATTCGGATTTCCTGGCGCTGAACCCGCTGGATTCCGACGCCGACGCCGCCGGCGCCTTTGAACGTTACGACCTGGTGTCCGCCCCCGTAATGGACGACCAGGGCCGCCTGATCGGCCGCGTCACCATCGCCGACGTGGTGGACGTGATGCGTGAAGACTCGCAAGAACAGGCGCTGTCGCGCGCAGGTCTGCAAGAAGAAGACATCTTTGCCCCCGTCAGCACCGCCTTGCGCAACCGCGCCCCCTGGCTGCTGTTCAACCTCTGTACCGCCGCCACGGCGTCTTTCGTGGCATCCCAATTCGAAGGCACGGTCAGCCAGATCGTCATCCTGGCCTTCCTGATGTCCATCGTGGCCGGCATTGGCGGCAACTCCGGCAACCAGACCATGACGCTGATCATCCGGGCGCTGGCCATGGGCCGGATCACCGGACGCAACCTGTGGCAGCTGGTCAAGCGCGAGCTGTTTGTGACCTTGCTGGTGGGCTTGTGCGGCAGCTTGGTGGCCGCCTTGTTCGCGTGGGTGATCTCGCATTCGATCTCGATCGCACTCGTCATGATGGCGGCGATGATCTGCAATATGCTGGTCGGCGCGTCCGTCGGCGTGCTGGTGCCGATGCTGCGCGCCCGCTTCGGCAAAGACCCTGCGATGGGTTCGTCGGTACTGCTGACGTTCGCCACCGACTCGCTTGGCTTCTTCATCTTCCTGGGACTGGCCACGCTCTTCCTGCTGTAGCTTGACCGCCACAGAGAATTCTTAATCTATGTTTGCCATCTGCCCGCTTTCAGCGGGCAGATGCATTCGAACGTCGTTTCATGACAGCGGTCTGACAGGGATATGCCCGTGACTCCATGTAAAGTCATGGAATTGTCATCTTCATCCCTTAGTACCCGTAATGACCGCCAACATCCGGGCAGCGATCCTTTGCCTGCTGCTCTCGACTTTCGCCGCCACTGCTCAAGCCTGTGAAAATATGCCCTCTTGGGCGCAGTCCGCTTGTAATCGCCTGGACCAGATCTGGACCGAAGGCGGCCACGACCTCTACGTTTCCGGCTACGCCTGGCACAACCGCGCCATGTACAGCAAAGAGAAAATCGACAGCTTCAACGAACTGGCGTGGGGCGGCGGCTATGGCCGCAGCATCTACGACGAAGACGGCGACTGGCAGGGCCTGTACGCCATGGCGTTCCTGGATTCGCACAGCAAGGTCGAACCGATTGCCGGCTACGGCTTCCTGAAGATCGGACAAGTCAGCGAGAACTTCCGCCTGGGCGCGGGCTACACGGTGTTTCTTACCGCGCGGCACGACATCATGAGCTACGTGCCGTTCCCCGGCATCCTGCCGCTGGTGGGCGCGGGCTACAAAGACGCCATGTTCTACGCCACCTACATTCCCGGCGCATCCGGCGCGGGCAACGTGCTGTACATGTTCGGCCGCTGGCACTTCTAAAGCGCAGGGCCGAACGTCAGAACATTTGGCCGCTGGCACCGTTCAAGCGCAGGGCCCAATCGTCAGAAGGCGTGGCCCAGCTTGCGGACCAGATCGCCCAGCCGCCAATCGTCAATGCCATGCGCGCGCAGCGCACGCTCGGTCTCCACCACGTAATCCAGGCACGGCCCGGAATGCCCGACGGCATTGCGTATGCACGCGAGCAGGCGGTCGTCGCTCAGGTCAGCGGCGTATTCATCGCAAGCCCGGTTCAGCAGGAAGACCAGCCCGCGCACGGGTGCGGCTTCGGTGTGGCACGTGAGCCAACGGGGGGTGTAGGCGCCCGTCACCATCTCGCGGCGCCAGAGCGCCTGGAACACGTCGCGCACGTCAGCCGCCGCAATCTGATACGCCACGCCACGGCAGCAACCGCCCCGGTTCAAGCCAAACACGAGGCCTGGGTTATCGGGCGAGCCGCGATGGTCGTGAGACCACAGGCACAAAGAACGGTGATAGCCGCGCACCGTGGCCAGCCGGCGCTCGAGCCAGGCAAAGCCGGGATGCCAGATCAGGGACCCATAGGCGAACACCCATAAATCGTCGACGCCGTTCCAGCCGGCCAACAAGTCGTCCACCGATAGCGCTTGCCGCGATTTGGCCAAACCGGCACAGCCGGCGGGTACTGCCAACGACATAGGGTCCTCTGATATCCCGATTCATTCCCTAGCAGGAATGAGCGATATCCTACGCCGAGCACCGCGCAAAAGAATTGCGAGATGGGCCTTGTGCAACACGCCGAAAGAAATTTGCATCCGCCGCAGCCCTCGCACAAGAAAAAAAATTGCGCGCCGGCCGCTACACCGCGTCCAACGGCAATTCCGTCGTGCTTTTGATGATCTCCATGGAGAAGCTGGCGCTGACATCCAGCAGATCCACCGCGCCGATCAGCCGGCGGTAAAAGCGGTCATACGCCGCCATGTCTTCCACGACCACCTTGAGCAGGTAGTCGATATCGCCCGCCATGCGATGAAACTCCACCACGTTGGGCAGCGCCATGACCGCGTTGATCAGGCTTTGCGTCCATTTCTCGTTGTGCTGGCTGGTCTTGATGGACACGAAGACCGTCAGGTTCAGCCCCAGCGCCCGGGGGTCCAGCAGGATGGCGTTGCGCGCGATAACGCCATCGTCCTTGAGCTTCTGGATGCGGCGCCAGCATGGCGTGACGGACAGGTTCACCTGCTCGGCGATTTCAGCAACCGAACAGGTGGCGTCCTTTTGCAGCAAGGCCAGGATCTTGATGTCTGTCTGGTCCATGGGGAATCCTCAGTACGTGCCGGGGTAGCCGCCGCCGTCGATCAAGATGTTTTGCGCGGTCATGTAGCCGGAGTGCGCCGAGCAGATGTACGCGCACAGGGCGCCCATTTCTTCGGGCTGTCCGTAGCGCCCTGCGGGGTTGGCGCGGCCGCGCTCGTCCCAGAGCTGGTCGAAGGTCTTGCCGCCGGACTGCTCCAGCATGCCCTGGATGTGGCGCACCTGCGCATCGGTCGCGAACGCCCCCGGCAGCAGGTTGTTGATGGTGACGTTGTGGCGCACGGTCTGCCGCGCCAGCCCGCCCACAAAGCCGATCAGGCCCGAGCGCGCACCGTTGGACAGGCCGAGCTCCGCATGCGGCGCCTTCACGCTGCGCGACACGATATTCACGATGCGGCCAAAGCGCCGTTCGATCATGCCGTCGACCACGCGGCGGATCATGTCGATCGGCCCGAGCATCATCGCGTCCAGCGACGCGATCCAGTCTTCCCGCGTCCAGTCGCGAAAATCGCCCGGCATCGGGCCATCGGCATTGTTGATCAGGATGTCTGGGTGCGGGCACGCGGCCATTGCCGCATCGCGCCCGGCGGCTTGCGTCAGATCGGCCGATACCCAGCCCACGCCGATGCCGGTTTCGTGCGAGATCTCGGCTGCGGCTTGCTCAAGCGTCTGCGGATTGCGGGCCGCGATGGTGACCGCCACGCCTTCCCGCGCCAGTTGCAGGGCGCACGCCCGGCCCATGCCACGGCTGCCGCCAAACACCAAAGCCGTCTTGCCCCTGATCCCCAAGTCCATGCCCGATTCCCCTGTGATGTGCCGCAGACCACGCGCCTGCGCGCCGAAGCGGATCAGTATAGGAGCGCGCGCCGCGCTCCGGCACAAAAAAAGGGGCCCCGAAGGGCCCCTTTATGCGTTGATGCCGCATCACTGCGCTACCGCTGCCGCATCCACGCAATGCCGCATCACTGCGCCACCGCTGCCGCATCCACGCAGTGCCGCATCAGCCCATCCACTGGCTGACCGGCGCCGCGGCGTCTTGCAACGGCTGCGCCACCACGTCGATCAGCGCCGGGCCGTCGTGCTCCATGGCGGCCTTGATCGCGGCGTCCAGCTTGGACGGATCTTCCACGCGCCACGCCTTCACGCCATAAGCCTCGGCGATGCGGGCATGGTCGGTGCGGTTGAAGTCCACGCTGTAGTAGCGCTGGTCGTAGCCCGCCTTCTGGCTGGCCTTGATCCAGCCGTAGACCGAGTTCGAAAACACGATCATCAAGAGCGGCGCCTTGTGACGCACGATGGTTTCCAATTCGCCCACGGTGAAACCGAAGCTGCCGTCGCCCATCACGGACACGCACTTGGACTGCGGCCGGCCAACCCAGGCGCCCAGCGCCGCCGACATCGAGAAGCCCAGCGCCCCATGCGCGCGGTTGGTGATGAAGTGACGGCCGGGGCGCGACACGTCGTAGTAAGCCGAAAAATACGGGCAAGGCGTGCCGGGGTCCGCGCACACGATCGCATCATCGGGCAGCAGGCGGTTCAGCGATTGCACGACGCGCTCGGGACGGATCGGCGCTTCCAGGCTGTTGGCCAGCGGCTCTAGTTGCGCCAGCCGGGCCGCCTTGGCGCGGCCAGCCAGCACCGCGCCGTCAACCGCGTCGGCGTTGCGATGCGCCAGACGCGCTTGCACTTCGGCGCCCAGTGCTTCCAGCGCCAGCTTGGCGTCGCCCACCAGACCCACTTCGGTCAGGTAGTTGGCGCCGATCACCATCGGGTCGATATCGATGTGCAGGATCGGCACGTCGCGGTTCGGGAAGCGCCAGTGCTCGGTCGACGTCGACCCCGCGCGGCAACCCACGAACAGCACCACGTCAGCCGCGGCCACCACGTCACGCGTGGCCATCACGCCGCCGTTCGAACCCACCACGCCCGCGTTCAACGGGTGCGTGTCGGCCAGGCTGCCCTGCCCGCTGACTGTGACGCAGACCGCCGCCTTCAGCGTTTCCGCCAGTTCCTGCAAGGCGCCACTGGCGCCGGCAATGACAACGCCACCGCCGCAAATGATCACCGGCGCACGCGCGCCGATCAGGCGCTGCGCGGCGCGGGCCACGTCAGCCGGGTCCGGCGCAAAGCGCATGGACGGAAACTGGCCGTGCTCGGGCTGCGCCCAAATGTCCGACGCATCCACTTGCTGCTTCATCACGTCATACGGAAAGCACAGGTGCGCGGCGCCCGGCTTGCCGGTCGTCATAGCGCGGAACGCCGCCCGCACCATGCCCGGAATCTGGTCAGCGCGATCAATCGTGCGGTTCCACTTCGTCAGCGGGCGATACAAGGCTTCCTGGTCAAGTTCCGTCAGCGGGTACTTGCCACGCGAGCCCACCGCCACGTCCGACGTAATGCCCAGCACGGGAATGGACGATTCGTTGGCTTCCACCAAGCCGGGCAGCAGATACGTTGCGCCGCCGCCGCTGGGGCCTTCGCACACGCCGACCTTGCCGGTCACGCGCGCATAGGCGTCCGCCATATAGCCCGCGCTGCGCTCATCGCGCGTCAGGATGTGCTGCATGCCGTGGTCCAGGCGGTACAGCGCGTCGTAGAACGGCAGGCTGGTGTCGCCGCACAGGCCAAAAATATGTTTGACGCCGTTGTGCTGCAGCATCCGCACCATGGCTTCGGCGCCGGTCAAATTTTCCATGTCATCTCCACGTGTTTCGCGGTTGGGGCCGAACGGCAAGCCGTCCGGCCGGCCACCGCTCAGTTATCCAGATTGATGTTGCTGCTCTTGATGAAGGCGCTCCAGCGGTCGTACTCCGACTTCACGTACGCATCCAGCGCAGGACCGTCGGACGCCACGATCTCGAAGCCCGCTTCGGTGACCTTCTTCTTGATTTCCGGGTCGGCCAGCACCGCCTTGAAGTCCGCCGTCAGCTTCTTCACCGTGGCTTCCGGCGTGCCCTTCGGCGCGAACATGCCGCTCCACGAATAGGCGACAAAGCCGGGGAAGCCGGACTCGATCACGGTTGGCACATTCGGCAATTCGGGCAGGCGCTTTTCGCCCGCCACCGCCAGCGGCTTGATCTTGCCGCCTTGAATCTGACCACGCAGCGCCGCAAAGCTCAGCCACGTCATGTTGGCCTGACCGCCCACCACCGCCTGAATGGCCGGCCCCCCGCCGCCATACGGCACGTGCAGCAGCTCCACCTTCGACAGGCGCTTGAGCTCTTCCGGCGCCAGGTGGTTCAGCGAACCGACACCGGTTGAGGCGTAGTTGAATTTGTTGGGCGATTCCTTGGCGGCTGCCGCCAGGAACTCCTTCAAGTTATCCCCAGGCACGTTCGGGTTTGCGCCGATCACCAGCGGAAAGCGCACGGTCTGCGAAATGGCGACGAAGTCCTTGAACGTGTCGTAGGGCAGCTTGGGCTTCACGGCGGGGTTGATGCCGTGGTTGTCGAAGCTGACCAGCAAGGTGTTGCCATCGGGCTCCGCGCGGGCCACAAAAGCCGTTGCGATCTGGCTGGCGGCGCCCGGGCGGTTTTCCACGACAACGGCGCGTCCGCCCAATTGCTGCGACAAACGCGGCTGCAAGATGCGCGCCAAAATGTCCGTGCTGCCGCCCGGCGGGTACGGCACGACCAGGATCAATGGCCGTTCTTCGGCGGCGGCGGGCGCGGCGATCATGGCGCCCCCCACCGCGGCCAGCGCGCATAAGCTCGCTGCAATCCGCTTCATCGTATGAGTCATTTTTTTTCCCCTGCTGTTGTGGTGTTGGCCGGCGCTGCCGTGGCGGGTTCGGCCTGGTCCCGCATGTAAATCGTTGAAAAGCCGGTGCGTATGACGTCGGTGATCTGGTCCAGCCGCCGGCCGATATGCGTGCTCATCAGCCCGGCCAGACCATCGGCATCCCGCTGTTCCAGCGCCTGCACGATGCGCAGATGTTCACCTTGGGTATGGCTGCGGCGGCCCTGCTGCATGTCAATCCAGCGCACGAAATGGATGCGGGCATTGACGCTTTCCAGGGCGCGCACGAATTCTTCGTTGCGCGACAGGCGCGCCAGATGCAGGTGGAACGCTTCGTCCAGCTCCAGCAAGCGCGTGGCGTCGCTGTCTTCGGGCACATCGCGCGACCGCTCCACGAACGCGCGCAGGCCGGCCAGTTCTTCGTCGCTGGCGCGCTCGCACGCCGCGCGCACAATGCCGGCCTCCAGCACCGCGCGGTATTCGTACAGGCTATGGATCTGCTTGGCGTCCAGCAGCCGGGCGATAAAACCGCGGTTCACCGAGCGGGTCAGAAAGCCTTCAACCATCAATTGGTTCAGCACTTCACGCAACGGCGTGCGGCTGACATTCAAGCGGCGCGCCAGCTCAACTTCGTTGATGCGTTCGCCCGGCTTGAAATCAAACCGAACCGCCATCGCCTTGACGGCGCCATACAGCTCCGCCTGTCCGGCGGACGTCCGGGCAGCGGGTCGGATGGCTGAAGGGGGATGGGTCATCAGGGCGGCTGGCGAAGGGGGATGAAGTGCATACTAAAGTGCATACACTTTGCTTCACAACCAGGGTTTGCCCGCAAATGCGCACGACAAAAGGCGCGCATCCCTGACCGGAATGAAAATTTAAAACGGGGATGGATAACCCCAGGATGGGGTCTTACAGGCCGGTATCCAGCGTGTAGTGGGCGCCGTCGCGGTTTTCCAGCGTCAGCGTGGACAGCACCGGCGTAACCGCCGTAGCGTCTTGCTGCACGTGAATACGCAGATTGGCCAGCGGCACGTCCCAGCCGCCCGTGGCGGCTTCGGCGATAACGTCCGCTACCAGCGCCAGACGCTCGGCCACGGCACGGGCATCCGCCGCGCGGGCGTCGATACGCAACAGACTGCGTGCGCCGTTCGGGTGCGCCATCAATTCAGGAGACCAGACGCACTCGGGCGTCAGATGGCGGCAGAAATACATGCGAATGCCGGGCAAGGGCTGCTCGGCAAAACGCACGGTATGAAAACGGGCCTGCACTTCCTGGCCGTCCAGCATCGCGGGGCGCGTCAGTTCCTGCACGGGATTCACGGCGAACCCCGCCGCCTTCAGCCGTTCATACGTGGCGTCGGCGTCATAGGTGCGAAACACCAGCGCTTCCAGCCCGAACGGAGAATCAGCGATTTCCTTGCGAGCGGGCGGCGCGCCTTCCGGCCAGCCCAGCAATTCAACATACGTGCCTTCCAGCACGATCAACCGATTGCACGAGCCCAGGTTGTGCACCGCCTTGTCGCTCAGGTGAAAGCCCTGGCGCTCGAAGTGCGGCGCCAGCGCATCCAGCCGGTCACGCACCATGACGACGGCGTGGTCGAATTCGGTGTGGCCGACAGAATGCAGCATGGCGTTATTTCCTGATCAGACGAGCTTGCCGTGGCACTGCTTGTACTTCTTGCCGCTGCCGCACGGGCACGGGTCGTTGCGGCCGACCTTGGGCAGCGCATTGCGCACAGGTTGCGCACCGTCATCCGATTCCGTCTGGGCCAATGCTTCGTCGTAATCAGAGTGGTGGTACTGCACGTTTTGCACATGCGATTGCGCGGCTTCGGCTTCGGCTTGTTCAACCTGTTCCGACGACTGCACACGCACGGTCATCAACACGCGAACCACGTCGTCGCGGATGCGGTCCAGCATGCCCGAGAACAGTTCAAAGGCTTCGCGCTTGTATTCCTGCTTCGGGTTCTTCTGCGCATAGCCGCGCAGATGGATGCCCTGGCGCAGGTAATCCAGCGACGACAGGTGCTCGCGCCAGTGCGTGTCGATCGCTTGCAGCATGATCGAACGCTCGAACTGCGACCACGATTCCGTGCCGACTTGATCGACCTTGGCCTGGTAGGCCTCGCGCGCGGCGTTGACCACGCGTTCGCGCAGCTCTTCGTCCGTCAGGCTGGTTTCTTTTTCCAGCATTTCGGTCAGCGGCAGATGCAGGTGCCAATCAGCTTCCAGGGCCTTTTGCAGGGCCGGGATGTCCCACTGCTCTTCCACAGATTCCGGCGGCACGTAGGTGTTGAACATCTCAACCACGGCGGCGTCGCGCAGGTTATTCACCGTTTCGCTGACGCTGGCAGCTTCCAGCACGTCGTTACGCTGCGAATACAGCACCTTGCGCTGGTCGTTGGCCACGTCGTCGTATTCCAGCAATTGCTTGCGGATGTCGAAGTTGCGGCCTTCCACCTTGCGCTGCGCGGTTTCGATCGAACGCGTCACCATGCCTGCTTCGATGGGTTCCCCCTCGGGCAGCTTCAGGCGCTCCATGATGGCGCGCACGCGGTCGCCCGCGAAGATGCGCATCAGGGAATCTTCCAGCGACAGGTAGAAACGGGACGAGCCCGGGTCACCTTGGCGGCCGGCGCGGCCACGCAGCTGGTTGTCGATACGGCGCGATTCGTGGCGCTCGGTGCCGATGATGCGCAGGCCGCCAGCGGCCTTGACCTGCTCGTTCAGCGGCTTCCATTCCGCGCGCACCTGTTCGATGCGTGCGTTCTTTTCGGCTTCCGACAGCGATTCGTCGGCGCGGATCAGGTCAACCTGCTTATCCACACTGCCGCCCAGCACGATGTCGGTACCGCGACCGGCCATGTTGGTGGCAATGGTGATGTGGCCCGGCTTGCCGGCTTCGGCAACGATCTCGGCTTCACGGGCGTGCTGCTTGGCGTTCAGCACTTCGTGCGGCAGCTTGGCCTTTTTCAGCAGGCCCGACAGCAGCTCGGAGTTTTCGATGCTGGTAGTACCCACCAGCACGGGCTGGCCGCGCTCGTGGCAATCGCGGATGTCTTCCAGGATTGCGTTGTACTTTTCCGGATCGGTCTTGAAGACCTGGTCGTTCTGATCCTTACGGATCATGGGCTTGTTGGTCGGGATGATGACCGTTTCAAGCCCGTAGATTTCCTGGAATTCGTACGCTTCCGTGTCGGCCGTACCGGTCATGCCGGACAGCTTTTCGTACATGCGGAAGTAGTTCTGGAACGTGATCGACGCCAGCGTCTGGTTCTCGTGCTGGATCTTCACGCCTTCCTTGGCTTCGACGGCCTGGTGCAGGCCATCGGACCAACGGCGGCCCACCATCAGGCGGCCCGTGAATTCGTCGACGATCACCACTTCACCGTCTTGCACGACGTACTGCTGGTCGCGGAAGAACAGGTTGTTGGCGCGCAGAGCCACCATCAGGTGGTGCATCAGCGCAATGTGGCGCGGGTCGTACAGCGACTCGCCTTCGGGCAAGATGCCCAGGCGGGCCAGAATGGCTTCGGCGTTCTCGTGGCCGGCTTCCGACAGATAGACCTGCTGGCTCTTTTCGTCGACCCAGTAATCACCTTCGGGTTCCGGCTCCTGCGGCTTGGGCTCGGTGGCCATGCGCTTGAGCAGCGGCGGCACCGCGTTCATGCGGATGTAGAGCTCGGTGTGATCTTCGGCCTGGCCGGAGATGATCAGCGGCGTACGGGCTTCGTCGATCAGGATCGAGTCCACTTCGTCGACGATGGCGTAGAACAGCACGCGCTGGCGGCGGTCCTCAACACGGTATTCCATGTTGTCGCGCAGGTAGTCGAAGCCGAATTCGTTGTTGGTGCCGTACGTGATGTCGGCAGCGTACGCGGCCTTCTTTTCTTCGTTCGGCTGCTGCGGCACCACCACGCCCGTGGTCATGCCCAGGAAGTGGTACAGGCGCCCCATCCATTCCGCATCACGGCGGGCCAGATAGTCGTTCACCGTCACGACGTGGACGCCCTTGCCGGCGACCGCGTTCAGGTAAACGGGCAGCGTCGCCATCAGCGTCTTGCCTTCCCCCGTGCGCATTTCGGCGATCTTGCCGCTGTGCAGCGCAATGCCGCCCAGCAACTGAGAGTCGAAGTGGCGCATGCCGAATACCCGCTTGCCGGCTTCGCGAACCACGGCGAAGGCTTCGGGCAGCAGGTCGTCCAGGGAAGTCCCCTGAGCGTATCGGGATCGGAATTCGTCGGTCTTGGCCGCCAGCTCCGCATCGGAAAGCGCGGAAATCTTGGGCTCTTGCCCATTGATCTGGGTTACCAGCTTGCGATACTGCT
Source organism: Achromobacter sp. 01N37 (assembly GCF_056399725.1). NCBI lineage: Bacteria > Pseudomonadati > Pseudomonadota > Betaproteobacteria > Burkholderiales > Alcaligenaceae > Achromobacter > Achromobacter sp. 01N37. The sequence continues at coordinate 27,334 of NZ_JBFTRX010000012.1, read as the reverse complement.
TAAGCAGCCGGTCATTGCGGCTACCTATGAGTTTTTTGAGCAGAGAAACCATGCGTATGTCGGCCGCACGTACCACGCCGCGCCTGCATAAGGCCTGGGCAGCGTCGCCCGTGACTTTTGATGTTATTGGTTGAGCGGGGGTCCGCTGGGAAACGAACCAGTTTAACGCACCTGGAGCGTAATAGCCTGGATCTATGACCAGGGTGCTTTCATTGTCCTGTTGGACCGGTCAGCGCGCCGCAGGTTCATTTGTCGTTGCCTGCGCCACCGCGGGCGGCGCGGGCTGCTGCGAACCCAGGAACAATCGGGGGTCCAGCGGCTGTCCGGCAAGGCGGACTTCAAAGTGCAAATGCGGGCCGGTAGACCGCCCCGAACTGCCCACGCGAGCCACTTGCTGGCCACGCTCGACAAGCTGCCCTTGCTTGACCATCAGCGATGACGCATGCGCGTAACGCGTGATCAAACCATCACCATGGTCGATCTCGACCATGTTGCCAAAGCCGGGCTGGAACTTGGCTTCCAGCACCACGCCCCCAGAGGCCGCCAGAATCGGCGTCCCCGACGGGGCCGCGAAATCCAGCCCTTCATGCATGGCCGTGCGCCCCGTCACCGGGTTGCGGCGCCAGCCGTAGGACGAACTCAGATAGGGGTAATCGGTAATCGGCATCGCGGTCGGCATGCGGGCCTGATCCGCCGACCGCTTGGTCAGCGCCGCATCCAGCAGCTTCAGGTTGTCGGACTGCTGGGCGAGCCGCGCCTGGATTTCGTCCAGTTGGCGGCCCAAGGCTTCGGCCGACGCCGCGCTGGGCGGGGGATGGTCGGTGAACAGGTCGTCCATGACCTGCGTGGCTTCGGGCTGCGTCAGCGCTTCGGGTTGGGCCACGGCCAATTGCTTGGCCAGCTCCGGGTCCGTGTAGGCCACGCCGGCCACTTTGGCCACGCGCTGGCCCAGGCCGTCGATGCTGACCAGCTTGGCCTGCAACGCGCCGACTTTGGCAGCCAGCAAGTTCATGTTTCCGCGCAGGAAATCAGTGTCCCGGCCCGGCTGAGTGGCCAGCGGCCACCCCACGGTCTGAACCGCCGGCAGCATGGGAGTAAGGTATCGTTGTAGCGCGGCGCCAAAGATGGCTGCCGTCACGAGCGCGGCCCCGAGAAACAACGCCAGTCGCGCTCCTCCCAGGGTGAAATGCCCGTCCCGCCCGTCGCGGGCGTGCATAATCACGATTTTCAAGGTGTGCTTCCTAAATCTTTATAGCCGGGATGAATAGACCCACTTCATACCGTCAACGTTCCAGTGCCAGCCGGCGGAAAGAAAATACCGCTCTGGGATGGCTGGGTCATGACATGCGGGGCGCCGGAGTGTTGGCGACTGCCCGCAAGCACTTGCAAATTCAGTATGCGGTGGCGGCGGTTCTGCCCGCCCCGCTAGGTGCTGTCTGCCAGGTCGGTAAGCTGGAAAACCAGTGCCTGCATCTGGTGGTGCCCAGCGCCGCTCATGCCGCCAAGATGCGGCAATTGGCGCCGCGCGTGGCGCGCGCCCTGGCCGACCAAGGCTGGAACCTTAACGAAATTGCCGTCAAGGTACAAGCGGGTTTACCGAAGCCCGGCGCCCGTCAGCCGCTGCCCCCCAAAGAGGCGCAACCGCTGGGAGACACCGCGCTGGGCGCGTTCAAATCGCTACATGACACGCTGCGTCCGGGCCCGTTGGCAGACGCAGTCGCCAAGCTCTTGAAGCATCACAAGAGTAGCTGAAGCTATCCGGCCCTGTCCGGCGCCTGGGGCGTCCGGAAACGAAGCGAAACCAAGTTCTGGGGGGTTTAGACCCGATGGTTTGCAACCGGATGGCGGTTTTTGCGCTAAGGGATGGCGGCCAGCGCCATCCTTAAGCAGGGGCCTGATGAGGATACCGGGGACACTCCCCGGTTCAGGCCCGATCAGAAAGCGGCGTTATGCCAGCTTCCATTCGTGGCGGAAGGCCTGCGGCGCTTCAGCCTGCGATTCATAGGTGACTAGTTCCCAGGCGTCTTGCTGAGCAAGCAGCGCACGGGCCAGCTGGTTGTTCAGGCCGTGGCCCGACTTGCACGCCACATAGCGCGCCACCAAGGGTTTGCCCAGCAGATACAAGTCGCCGATGGCGTCCAGGATCTTGTGCTTCACGAATTCGTCGTCGTAGCGCAGGCCGTCGCTGTTCAGCACGCGGTATTCGTCCATGACGATCGCGTTGTCGAGGCTGCCGCCGCGGGCCAGGCCCATCGAGCGCAGCGCTTCCACTTCGTTCACGAAACCGAAAGTGCGCGCACGGGCGATCTCGCGCACATACGAGTGCGTGGCGAAATCGATCTCGGCGAAATTGGCCGTGGAATCAATGGCGGGGTGGCGGAAGTCGATCGAGAACGCCAGCGCGTAACCCTCGTGGGGTTCCAGGCGGGCCCATTTCTCGTTGCGGCCTTCGCCTTCGCGCACTTCCACCGTCTTTTTGACGCGGATGAATTGCTTGGGCGCGTTCTGCTCGACGATGCCCGCCGAGCGCAACAGATAAACAAACGTAGCCGCACTGCCGTCCATGATGGGGACTTCTTCGGCAGTGAGGTCGATATGCAGGTTGTCGATACCCAGGCCGGCCAATGCCGACATGAGATGCTCCACCGTGGAGACGCGGACGTTGCCCTGTTGGAGGACGGACGCCATGCGCGTATCGCCCACGCCAGTGGCCTGCGCGGGCAGGTCCACGACCTCGGGCAGGTCGACGCGGTGGAAAACAATACCGGTATTGGGTTGTGCCGGACGCAGGGTGAGTTCTACCCGCCGTCCGGAGTGGACGCCGACGCCTGTCGTGCGGACTAGATTCTGAATGCTGCGTTGTCGGAACATGAGACTTAGGTGCTTTGGAGCCAAGAAGCCGGCACGAAGAGAACAGATTGCCGGCGTAACTGACGTATTGTAACGCTGTCCGACCCATGACGCCAACGTGCGCCCGGATCGACCGATACCTCCGTCCCTTAATTGAACCGTGCAAGGGAAACACGGACCGCTCCGCCTCCGGCTCGCCCGCGGGGACAGGCGAGCCGGAGATGAGGGAGTGCGATTAGAGCCTGTGACCGGCTCTTAGGTTCAATCCGCCTGCTTGCGCAGGAACGCCGGGATGTCGAAGTGATCCATACCCGAGCTTTCCAGTGCACGCACCTGGGCCGACGCCTGGCTGCGCGGATTGCGCATGACCGACGGCATGTCCAGATTGCGGTAATCGCCGCCTTGACCGGCCGGCATCGTGCCCATGGGCATGTTGTCGGTACCGGTGCGCAGCACCTCAGCGGTGTTCTGCACCAGCTGCGGACGCGCTTGCGCACGGCCCAGGCCAGTTGCCACCACGGTCACGCGCAGGTTTTCACCCATCGACTCGTCATAGGCCGTACCGAAGATCACGGTGGCGTCGTCCGAAGCGTAGCTGCGGATCGTTTCCATGATTTCGCGCGTTTCGCGCATCTTCAGCGTGCGGCTGGCGGTGATGTTGACCAGCACGCCGCGAGCGCCGTTCAGGTCCACGCCTTCCAGCAGCGGGCAAGCAATGGCGTGCTCGGCAGCGACGCGAGCGCGGTCTGCGCCCGAAGCCGATGCCGTGCCCATCATGGCCTGGCCTTGCTCGCCCATGATCGTCTTCACGTCTTCGAAGTCGACGTTGACGTTACCTTCGACGTTGATGATTTCGGCGATACCCGCGCAAGCGTTGTGCAGGATGTCGTCGGCGGAACGGAAGCAGTCTTCCTGCGTCGCGTCCTCGTCCATCAGTTCATAGAGGTTCTCGTTGAGCACCACGATGAGCGAATGCACGTGCTTGGCCAATTCCGAGATACCGTCCTCGGCCATCTTCAGGCGCTTATTGCCTTCGAACGTGAAAGGCTTGGTGACCACGCCCACGGTCAGAATGCCCAGTTCCTTCGCCACTTCGGCCACGACCGGACCTGCGCCGGTGCCGGTGCCACCGCCCATGCCRGCGGTGATGAASACCATGTGAGCGCCGTTCAGCGCAGCACGGATCTCCTCGCGCGCGGTTTCAGCCGACGCACGTCCTTGCTCGGGCTTGGCGCCCGCACCCAGGCCAGTACGGCCCAGACGAATTTGCACCGGGGCGTTGGTCGCCGCCAGTGCCTGCGCATCGGTGTTGGCGCAGATGAAATCCACGCCGTGCACGCCGCTGCGAATCATGTGCGCGACAGCATTGCCGCCCGCACCGCCCACACCAACGACCTTGATTACGGTCCCTTTGGTGTTGTTCTCAAGCATCTCAAAGTTCATCATGATGACTCCCTCACAAGTCCGATTTTGCAAATCACAAAAATTCCCCAACAACCTATATTTTGTGAATCGCCTCAAAGCCGATGCCGACTACATAGGTCCGCGACGGGTTTGAGACGCCTCCTCTTTCTGGCGCGCCCCGCAAAACAACCGCGAGTCACACCAAGGAGCAGGCCCCTACCTGCACCTTTCAATTCATAAACCATTCCTTCATGCGCGCCAGCAGGCTCTTGAAATTGCCGGTCTGGGCGGCGACCTTGCGGCCGCGCACACGCTGCATCCGTGCTTCCTGCAACAAGCCCATCACCGTCGAGAAGCGCGGATTACGCATCACGTCAGCCAGGCTGCCTTCATATTCGGGAACCGCCACGCGCACCGGCTTCAGGAACACGTCCTCGGCCAGTTCGATCATGCCGGGCAGTTGCGCCGACCCGCCGGTCAGGACCACGCCCGAGGCCAGCAAATCTTCGTAGCCGGAATCGCGCACCACCTGCTGCACCAACGTGAACAGTTCTTCGACGCGCGGCTCGATCACGGCGCCCAGCGCCTGGCGCTTCACTTGGCGCGGGCCACGGTCGCCCAGGCCCGGCACTTCCACGGACTCGTCCGGGCTGGCCAGCACCTGCTTGGCCACGCCGTAGCGCAGTTTGATTTCTTCAGCGTCCGGCGTCGGCGTGCGCAGCATGGCGGCGATGTCGTTGGTGATCTGGTCACCGGCAATCGGCAGCACCGCGGTGTGGCGGATCGCACCGCCGGTGAAGATGGCGACATCGGTCGTGCCGCCGCCGATATCCACCAGCACAACGCCCAGTTCTTTCTCGTCGGCAGTCAGCACGGCCAGGCTGGATGCCAGCGGTTGCAGGATCAGGTCTTGCACTTCCAGGCCGCAGCGGCGCACGCACTTGACGATGTTCTGCGCGGCGCTGACCGCACCCGTCACGATGTGCACGCGCACTTCCAGGCGCAGGCCGCTCATGCCGATGGGCTCGCGGATGTCTTCCTGGCCGTCGACGATGAACTCCTGCGTCAGCACATGCAGCACCTGCTGGTCCGTCGGGATGTTCACCGCTTTGGCGGTCTCGATGACGCGGGCAACGTCGGTGGCGGTGACTTCTTTGTCCTTCACAGCGACCATGCCGCTGGAATTGAAGCTGCGGATATGGCTGCCGGCAATGCCGGTGTAGACGTCGCGAATCTTGCAATCTGCCATCAGCTCGGCTTCTTCAAGCGCGCGCTGAATGGAATTCACAGTGGTCTCGATATTGACGACCACGCCCTTGCGCATGCCGCGCGATTCGTGCTGGCCCAGGCCGAGCACTTCGAATCGCCCTTCGGGCAAAATTTCAGCCACCACAGCCACCACCTTGCTGGTGCCGATATCGAGGGCGACGATAAGGTCCTTGATGTCACGGGTCATGGCGTTAGCGTTTCTTGGGAGGTTTCGGTGTGGATTTGGATTTGGTTTCCGACGCGGGCAACGGAGCCAGCGCCAGGGCGAAACCATTCGGATAGCGCAGGTCGGCCTGCGTGATGGTGCGCCCTTCCAGGCGTCCCGACACGGCGGGCCACGCCTGCACAAAGCGTTGAATTCGGGCCGCGAACGGCAGCGCGCCGGGCAGGCCATGCGGGTCCGGCGCATCGGCGCCCGGATCGCGGCCCAAGTCCAGCATCATGCCGTTGGACAACACCACCCGCCAGGCGTAGCGCGGGCTGAGCTCCAGCTGTTTGACGTGCATGTCCAGCGGCGCGAACCAGCGCGCCAGCTCGGCGTAGCGCTGCACGACGAGCGGCTCCGTGCCCTCGGGCCCGGAGAACTGCGGCAGTACGGTTTCGTCGTCCACCTCGCCCGTGTTCGCCGTGAACGCTTCGCCCCAGGTGTTGATCATCTGGTTCTCGTTCCACAGCGCAAGCGGCTGCTGTTCCTCGATGCGCACGCGCAGCACATTGGGCCAGATCCGGCGCACGGTGGCATGGCGCACCCACGGCACCGATTCGAAGATCTCGCGCGCGTCGTCCAGGTCCACCGTGAAGAAGTTGCCCTTGAAGCGCCCCGCGATGGCGGATCGCACCGCTTGCGGAGACACATAGTGCAGCTCGGTGTCCGGCATCGATTCCAGCTCGATGGCCGTCAACGTGAAGAACGGGCGTTGCGCTACCCACACCACGCCCGCGATGAGCATGGCGCAAACCGCCAGCACGGCTAGCGTGTTGGCGATCAGGTTGGTAGTACGAGCGTCGTTCCACACGGATTATCCAGGTCAAGCGTTACGCGCGGCGCTGTGCACTTTGCACGACGCCTCAGACAAAATTGCCACGCACAGATCGGCGTAGCTGATCCCAACGGCCTTCGCGGCCATCGGCACCAAAGAATGGCTGGTCATGCCAGGCGAGGTATTCATTTCAAGCAGCCACGGCCGGTTGTTGCGGTCGAGCATGAAGTCGGCGCGGCCCCAGCCTTCGCAGTTCAGCGCCTGATAGGCCTTCACGGCAATGGCGGCGACTTCCTCAGCCACGCCGTCCGGCAGCGTCGCCGGGCAGAAGTACTGCGTGTCGTCCGAGAAATACTTGTGTTCGTAGTCGTAGTTGCCGCCGGGCGCCGCGATCTCGATCACGGGCAATGCGCGTGCGCCCTTGCCTGCACCCAGCACGGCCACGGTCAGTTCGCGGCCGGTGATGAATTGTTCGGCCAGCACAACGCTGTCAAAGCGCGCGGCAGCCGCGTAGGCTTCCTTCATGTCGGAATAGCCCACCACCTTGGTGATGCCAACGGTGGAACCTTCATGCGGCGGCTTGATGATCAGCGGCAAGCTCAGACGGTCGGGCACCAGACGAAGTTCCGTGTCGGCGTCCAGCACTTCAAAATCAGGCGTGGGCAGACCAATCTGTTGCCACACGCGCTTGGTCATGGTCTTGTCCATGGCCAGCGCGGACGCCATCGGGCCGCTGCCGGTGTAAGGAATGCCCAGCAATTCCAGCGCGCCTTGAATCGTGCCGTCTTCACCATAGCGGCCATGCAGCGCGATGAAGACGCGGTCGAAGCCTTCGGCGGCCAGCTCGGCCAGGCTGCGTTCCCCCGTGTCGAACAGGTGCGCGTCCACGCCGGCGCTGGCCAGCGCCTGCTGCACGCCCTTGCCGGACATCAGCGACACTTCGCGCTCGGCGGAACGCCCGCCGTACAAGACACCCACTTTGCCGAATTGCGTGCTCATGCCAGCTCTCCTACTTGGCCAGGGACTTTGCTGATCGAACCCGCGCCCATCACAATCACCACATCGCCATCGCGCACGAAGTCCACCACTGCCTGGGGCAGCTCGGCCACGTCTTCGACGAACACCGGTTCCACCTTGCCGGCCACACGCAGCGCGCGCGACAGGGCGCGGCCGTCTGCGGCCACCAGCGGCGGCTCGCCGGCCGAATAGACCTCGGTCAACAACACCGCGTCGGCTGTGCCCAGCACGCGCACGAAATCTTCAAAACAATCACGCGTCCGCGTGTAGCGATGCGGCTGGAACGCCAGCACGATGCGGCGATCAGGCCAGGCGCCGCGCGCGGCGGCCAGCGTGGCGGCCATCTCAACGGGGTGATGGCCGTAGTCGTCGATGACGGTGAATGTGCCGCCGCCATGGCTGGCCGGCACGGGGAATTCGCCCGTCTGCGTGAAACGGCGGCCCACGCCCTTGAAGGCGGCCAGCGCGTCGCAGATGGCGTCGTCGGACACGCCCAGTTCCGTTGCCACGGCGATTGCGGCCAGGGCGTTGCGCACGTTGTGCAGGCCCGGCAGGTTCAGCACCACTTGCAACGGCGGCAGCAGCGTATCGCGGTGCGTGCGCTGCACGTTGAAGCGCATGCGCGTGCCTTCCGGCTGCACTTCATAGGCGCGCACTTGTGCGTCTTCGTTCAGGCCGTAAGTGGTGATCGGCCGCGACACGAAGGGCATGATCTCGCGCACGTTCGCATCGTCAGAGCACAGCACGGCGCTGCCATAGAACGGCAGGCGCTGCGTAAATTCGATGAACGCACTTTTCAGGCGCGCCACGTCATGGCCGTAGGTGTCCATGTGATCGGCATCGATGTTGGTCACGATGGCCATCACCGGCAGCAGATTCAGGAAGGACGCGTCGGACTCGTCGGCCTCGACCACGATGTAGTCGCCCTGGCCCAGGCGCGCATTGGCGCCGGCGGAGTTCAAGCGGCCGCCAATCACGAACGTCGGGTCCAGGTCACCAGCGGCCAGCACGCTGGCCACGAGGCTGGTGGTGGTGGTCTTGCCGTGCGTACCCGCCACGGCGATGCCGCGCTTCAAACGCATCAGCTCGGCCAGCATGATGGCGCGCGGCACCACGGGGATGCGCGACGCGCGGGCGGCGATAACTTCAGGGTTGTCACCCGCCACCGCCGTGGACGTCACGATGGCGCCCGCCCCCGTGACGTTGCTGGCCACGTGGCCGATCGCGATCTTCACGCCCAGGCTGGCCAGACGACGCGTCACAGCGGACTCGTTCAAGTCGGAGCCGCTGATGGTGTAGCCCAGGTTGAGCAGCACTTCGGCAATGCCGCTCATGCCCGAGCCGCCGATGCCTACGAAATGGATATGTTGAATTCTGTGTTTCATGATGAACGCCCCGCTGCTTGTTCACAGACGTCGGCGATATGCGCTGCCGCTTCCGGGTGCGCATGCGCGCGGGCACGGATGGCGACGGCTTCCAGTTCTTGTCGGGTACGCTGGGCCAGCCAGTCCGCCAGCCACTCGGGCGTCAAGGCGGTCTGCGGCTGGAGCCAGGCGGCCTCGGCGTCGCTCAAGAAGCGCGCGTTGGCGGTTTGATGATCATCGATGGCATGCGGGAACGGCACGAACAGCGCGGCGACGCCAGCGGCCGCCACTTCGGACACCGTCATGGCCCCCGCGCGGCAGATCACCAGATCCGCGTCGCCCAAGGCGCCCGCCATGTCATCGATGAACGCGCGGCAATCAGCCTCTACGCCCGCTTGGGCATAGGCCTGCTGCAACGCGGGCAAATGTTGTTCGCCAGCCTGATGGATGGCCATCGGACGGCTCTCTTGCGGCAAGCGCGCCAGCGCTTGCGGAACGGTCGTGTTCAGCGCCTGCGCGCCCAAGCTGCCCCCCACGACGAGCACGCGCAGCGGGCCCGTGCGGTTGGCGTAGCGCGTGGCCGGGTCCGGCAGCGCGCACAAGTCGGCACGCACCGGGTTGCCCATGGCTTCGCCCTTGGGCAGCACGCCGGGGAACCCGCTCAACACGCGGCGCGACATCTTCGCCAGGCACTTGTTCGCGGTGCCTGCCACGGCATTCTGTTCATGCACCACCAGCGGCGTGCCGCGCAGCGCAGCAATCACGCCGCCCGGGAACGCCACGTAGCCGCCCATGCCCAGCACCACGTCCGGGCGCACATCCGACAAACGCGACCACGCTTCTCCGAACGCGCGCAACAGCAGGAAAGGCAGCTTCAGCAGCGCGGATGCGCCCTTGCCGCGCACGCCTTGAAAGCGCAACGGCACCAGTTCGATGCCGCGCGGCGGCACGAGCTTGCCTTCCATTTTGTCGGGATTGCCCAGCCACAGCACGCGCCAGCCACGCTCGCGCAGCACATCGGCAACCGCCAGGCCCGGCATGATGTGTCCGCCGGTGCCGCCGGCCATGATCAGGATGGTGCGGGCCGCGGTCATACTCGCCCCCCACGCATCATGACGCGGTTTTCCACGTCGACCCGGATCAGCATGGCCAAGGCGCACAGGTTCATCACCACGCCCGAACCGCCATAGCTCAYCAGCGGCAGSGTCARMCCCTTGGTGGGCAGCAGGCCCAGGYWCACGCCCATGTTGATGAACGACTGCACGCCGAACCACATCGCCACGCCATGCGCCACCAGGCCCGCGAACGTGCGTTCCATGGCGATGGCCTGACGGCCGATATCGAAACCGCGATAGATGATGATGGCGAACAGCGTGATCACCGTCATCACGCCAATAAAGCCCAGCTCTTCGCCCACCACCGCCATCAGGAAGTCGGTGTGCGCTTCGGGCAGGTAGTGCAGCTTTTCAACGCTGGCGCCCAGGCCGACGCCGAACCATTCACCACGACCCAAGGCAATCAGCGAATGCGACAGCTGATAGGCGCTGCCGTAAGCGTTGTCTTCGTTCCAGGGGTCCAGGTAGGCAAACAGGCGCGCACGGCGCCACGGCGACAACCAGATCAGCATCAGGAACGTGCTCACCAGCACGGCCAGCAGGCTGCTGAAGTATTTGCCGTTGATGCCGCCCAGGAACAGGATGCCGATGGCGATGGCCACGATCACCATGAACGCGCCCAGGTCGGGCTCCAGCAGCAACAGCATGCCCACACCGGCCAGCGCGAACGCCATCGGCAAGAAGCCGCGGGCAAACGCCTGCATGTGCTCTTGCTTGCGCACGGTGTAATCGGCGGCGTAGAGCAAGGCGGCCAGCTTCATCAATTCAGACGGCTGGAAGTTCAGCGGACCCAGCGGAATCCAGCGGTGCGCGCCGTTGACTTCACGGCCGATGCCGGGAATCAGCACCGCCACCAGCAAGATCATCGACACCACGAACAGCGGCACCGCCATGCGCTGCCAGACCCGGATGGGAATGGCCAGCACAACGGCGCCCGCGACCAGCCCGGCGCTGACGAACAGGCCGTGGCGGATCACGAAGTAATAACGCCCATAGGACGCGTAACGCGGGCCGTCGGCCAGCGCGATCGACGCCGAATACACCATCAGCAAGCCGAGCAGCAACAGCGTCGATGCCGCGATGACCAGCGGCAGATCGAAGTTGCGCATCTTGGTACGGCCGGGCCGTACGGCATTGACGCTGGCGGTGAGATCGGCGATCAGGCTCATGCCACCTCTCCACGGTCGCGGGCCAGGTCTTCGACCTCTTCCACGAACACCTGCCCGCGATGCGGGTAGTTGCGGAACATGTCCAGGCTGGCGCAGGCGGGCGACAGCAGCACGGCGTCGCCAGGCTGCGCCAATTCGGCTGCGCCGCGCACGGCATCATGCAACGATTCAACGGTGATGCAGTTGACGCCCGTCGGCGCCAGCACGCGGCCAATTTCGGGGCCATCCACACCGATCAGCATCACGGCGCGCGCATGACGCGACACTACCGGGATCAGCGGAGAAAAATCCTGGCCCTTGCCCTGGCCGCCGGCGATCAGCACCACCGGTTGGCCCAGGCCTTCCAGGGCGGCGACGGTGGCGCCCACGTTGGTGCCCTTGCTGTCATTGATGTAGTCGACGCCGCCAATCTGGCGCACGAAGGCCGCGCGGTGCGGCTCGCCCGCGTATTCACGCAGCGTGCGCAGCATGGCGCCCCAGCCCAAGTCCAGGCAGCGCGCCAGTTGCAAGGCGGCCAGCGCATTCAGGGCGTTGTGGATGCCGCGGATGCGCAGGGCGTCCACCGGCATCAGGCGGCTCATGCGGCCGTTGGCGCGCACGGGTTCGGGTGCATCTTTCTTGCGGCGCACGGGCGGCGCGGGTTCGTCGAAATCGCTGGGCTCGGAAGCCACCAGCCAAGCTACGCCCTGCCCCAGTTCCAGGCCCATGTCGCCGACCAGTTCCGGCATGTCGCGGCCAAAAGTGCGCACATTCAGCGCGTTCACCGTCGGCACCATGCGCAGCGTCATCGGGTCATCGCGATTGACGATGGCGATGCGCGCCATCTTAAAGATGCGCGCCTTGGCCTCGGCATAAGCGTCCATGCCGCCATGCCAGTCCAGATGATCTTGGGTGACGTTCAGCACGACGGCGGCGTCAGCCTTCAGCGACTGCGTCGTTTCCAGCTGAAAGCTGGACAGTTCCAGCACCCAGACTTGCGGCAGCGCGTCGTTGTCCAGCGCATCCATCAGCGCGGTCAATGCTGCCGGGCTGATGTTGCCAGCCGCCACAACGGTCAGGCCGCTGGCGTCGATCAAGTCACGCGTGAGCGCCGTCACCGTGGTCTTGCCATTCGTGCCCGTCACGGCCAACAGGCGCGGACGGTATTCACGCGTCTCGGCCAGATCGGCCAGTGCGCGCGCAAACAACTCAATTTCACCGACGACTTCGATGCCGCGGGCTTTCGCCTCGCGCAGCAGCTCGGCGGCGGGCGGTAGCGCGGGCGCCAGGCCGGGGCTCAGCACCACCTGGTTCACACCATCCAGCAACGCCACGTCAAAGGACGCGTCGCAGCCCAAACGGTATTCCACATCGCTTTGCGCCAGCGCGTCACGCAGCGCGGCAAGGCCGCCCGGCTCGGCGCGTGTGTCGGCCACGCGCAAGCCGGCGCCCAATCGGGCGCACCAGCGAGCGGCGGCGACACCCGTCTCGCCCAATCCGAGGATCAGGACGAGCGGCGCGTCAGCGCGGGAGGGTTCAATCGTATTCATCGCAACTTCAGCGTAGAGAGGCCGATCAGCACCAGCATCATGCTGATGATCCAGAAACGCACAACCACCTGGGTTTCTTTCCAGCCACCCACTTCAAAGTGATGATGCAACGGGGCCATGCGGAATATGCGTCTACCTGTTCCATAACGTCGCTTCGTGTACTTGAACCAGGTCACCTGGATCATCACCGACAGCGTTTCCACCACGAACACGCCGCCCATGATGAACAGCACGATTTCCTGGCGCACGATGACGGCGATGGTGCCCAGCGCGCCGCCCAGCGCAAGCGCGCCGACGTCACCCATGAAGACCTGCGCCGGATACGCGTTGAACCATAAAAATGCCAAGCCCGCGCCCCCGATCGCCGCGCACAGCACCATCAATTCCGAGGCGCCGGGAATATACGGGAACAGCAGATATTTGGAATAGTCGACGCGGCCGACGACGTAGGCGAAGATGCCCAACGCGCTGCCGACCATCACGGTCGGCATGATGGCCAGGCCATCCAGGCCGTCGGTCAGGTTCACGGCGTTGCTGGTGCCGACAATCACGGCCCACGTCAGCGCCACAAAACCCAGCACGCCCAGCGGATAGCTCACCGATTTGAAGAACGGCACGATCAAGTCGGCACGCGTGGGCAACGCCATCGTGAAGCCGCTGCCTACCCAGGCCTTGAACAGCGGCCACAATTCAGTGTTGGCGGGCGCGGACACGGCAAACGCCAGATACACGGCGGCGATGATGCCGATCGTGGCCTGCCAGAAGAATTTCTGCCGTGCGGGCATGCCTTCCGGATCGCGATAGACCACCTTGCGGTAATCGTCCATCCAGCCGATCCAGCCGAAGCCGAACGTCACCAGCAGCACGACCCACACGAAACGGTTGGTCCAGTCCGCCCACAGCAAGGTGCTGATGGCGATGGAAATAAGGATCAGCACGCCGCCCATCGTGGGGGTGCCGGTCTTGACCAGATGCGTTTCCGGACCGTAGGCGCGCACGGCCTGGCCGATCTTCATTTCGGTCAACTTGCGAATCACATGCGGACCGGCAACCAGGCCGATCAGCAACGCCGTCGCGCACGCCAGCACGGCGCGCAAGGTGATGTATTCGAACACGCCCAGGGCGCGTACATCATCAGAAAGCAGACGGGCGATTTCAAGCAGCATGGTGCTCTCCCTGCCCCTTGGCCGCCGTCGCGTCATTCATAGAAAAAGCCGTCACTACCCGCTCCATGCGCATAAAGCGCGATCCCTTTACCAATACGCAGGACGCGCGCAAACCGCGCAAGGCGGCAACCACTTCGTCTACCGATGCGCAGGCGTGCGCGCCAACACCGAATGCGGCCGAAGCCGCCTGGCTGGCGTCGCCTAGCGTGATCAGCGCGTCAAGCCCATGCTCGCGCGCGTAATTGCCCACCTCGGCATGCAAGGCGGGGCCGTTGTCCCCGATTTCACCCATGTCGCCCAGCACCAAAACACGCTTGCCGGCGATGCGCGCCAACACGTCGATGGCCACGCGAACGGAATCGGGGTTGGCATTGTAGGTGTCATCAATGAGCAACGTTCCGTCACTCAAATGTTTGTGCTGCATGCGGCCCGCAACGGGGACAAATCCCGCCAGGGCGCGCACCGCGCAATCCAGCGGCGCACCCGCCGCGATGGCGCTGGCGATTGCGGCCAGCGCGTTGCGCAGGTTGTGCAAACCCGGTACCGGCAACACCAGATCGGCCACGCCGACGGGCGTGACGACGCGGCAGCGCGTGGTGCCGACATCGGCCAGAATGTGTTCCGCATACACATCCAGGCCGGGCTGCAAGCCAAAGCGCAGCACGCGGCGCGGTTCGGCCAAGGCGTCCCAGATGGCGGAGTACGGTTCATCGCCGGGATACACGGCCACGCCGTCATCGGGCAGCGCAGCAATCGCCGCGCCGTTTTCGTGCGCCACCGCTTCCACGGTGTGCATGAATTCCTGATGTTCGCGTTGCGCGTTGGTCACCAGCGCAACCGTGGGCGCGGCCATGGCGGCCAATTGCGCGATTTCGCCCGGGTGGTTCATGCCCAGTTCGAAGACGGCAGCGCGGTGCTCGGTGCGCAAGCGCAACAGGGTCAGCGGCACGCCGATGTCATTGTTCAGATTGCCGGCGGTGGCCAGACGGCCGGCCTCGCCCTGCCATTCGGCCAACATGGCCGAGATCATTTCCTTGGTGGTCGTCTTGCCGTTGCTGCCGGTCACAGCCACCACGGGCAGCGTGAACTGCGCGCGCCAGGCCGCGCCGATGCGCATCAGCGCAACGCGCGTATCGCCCAGCACCAGTTGCGGCAGCTTGGCGTCGCCAACGGCATGCGCCACCACCGCCGCACATGCGCCACGGCCTTCGGCCTGATCCAGATAGTTGTGCGCGTCAAAGTTCTCGCCCACCAGCGCAACGAACAATTCACCCGTGCCGATGCGGCGGGTGTCTGTCGACACGCCCTTGACCTGCGGCAGCAGCAGCGCCAGCCGTGCCCACTCGCGGTCATCAAAGGGCAGCTTTTCGCCGCCAATATCCTGATAGGTCTCGTGCCCCTTGCCCGCCAGCAGCACCACGTCGTCGGGCGACGCGGACCAGATGGTCTGCATGATGGCGCGTGCGCGATCCACCTGAACGTCGGCTTTTGCGGCTGCGGGAATGCCCGCCAGGATCTGCTCGACGATCGATTCAGGAGATTCCGTGCGCGGGTTGTCGCTGGAGACTACGACGTGGTCAGCCAGCTCTGCGGCAATGCGGCCCATCTCGGGGCGCTTGCCCGGATCACGCTCGCCGCCGCAACCAAACAGGCAGATCAAGCGGCCGGACCGCGCCACGGCTACGGCGCGCAATGCGGTCAACGCACGCGACAGCGCATCCGGCGTGTGGGCGTAATCCACCACCACCAGCGGGCCGCCGCGGCCTGCCGGCGTCTGGGTCGAAACCGGCACCGTTTCCACGGTTTGCAAACGGCCGTCAACGGGGTCCGTCGCGGCCAGTTCACGCGCGATCTGCGCAAACGGCAGGCCAAGCTTGTACAGCACGCCCGCCACCAACAGCAGGTTCGACACATTGTGCGCGCCCAGCAGACGCGTCACGATCTGCGCTTCGCCGTGCGGCGACACCAACGTAAAGATCTGGCCCTGCGACGTGGCCTGAAGATCACGCGCGCGCATCGCGGCGGGAATCTCAGCCGCGTCGCTCAGGCTGTAGCCCATCGCCATGCCCGCGGGCATGCTTGCGATCAGGCGGCGGCCGGCTTCATCGTCGGCGTTGACGACGGCGGCAGTCAGGCCCGGCCAATTGAAAAGGCGCGCCTTGGCGGCCTCGTAGCGTTCCATCGTGCCGTGATAATCAAGATGGTCGCGCGTCAGGTTCGTGAAGGCGGCCAGCGCCACACGCACACCGTCCAGGCGGCCTTGTTCAATACCGATCGACGACGCTTCCATCGCCACGGCTTGCGCCCCCGCGTCGCGCATGGCGGCCAGGGTGCGGTGCACGGTCAGCACGTCGGGCGTGGTCAGGTCGCCGCCCAGCGTACGGCCATCGGGCAGCACGGCGCCCAAGGTGCCGATGGTGCCGCAAGGCTTGTCGTTGCGGCTCAGCGCGTGCGCGATCCATTGCACCGACGAGGTCTTGCCATTCGTGCCCGTTACCGCCACCACCGCCAACGCGGCCGACGGGCGGCCATACCACGTGTCAGCCAGCTCGCCGAGCAAGGCGCGCAGGCCGGTGACCGGCAGCATCGGCGTCTCGGCGGCGGCGGTCTGGATGGCGTCGTTGGCGGGGGCTTCAAACAGCACGGCGCTGGCGCCCAGCGCCAACGCCTTATCTATATAGAGACGGCCATCGCTGGACAGGCCCGGGCAGGCGACGAACACATCGCCCGGCTCGATATCGCGCGAGTCCAGCTTGAGGTGCGCGGTCAATGAGACGCGCGCATGCAACCACGCCACGGTTTCAGCAACCGTGGCGACAGGGGTAGAGAGGAAGCCTTTGGCGCTCATCTGCCTGGCTCCTTGAGACCAGCAACAATCGTGGATTCAAAAGGCGCGTCCGGCCGCACCCCCATCAGCCTCAAGCTCCCCCCCACGATGTGGGAGAACACGGGCGCGGCAATGGCGCCGCCGTAATAACCGCCGACCGTGGGTTCGTCGATGGACACCGCCACGACAATCTTCGGGTCAGACACCGGAGCGAAGCCCACGTATGAGCTCCGGTAACGCTGCATGCTGTACTTGCCATCCACGATCTTGCGCGCGGTGCCGCTCTTGCCGGCAACGCGATAGCCCTGCACCTGAGCGGCCTTCGTGCCTTCGGGGCCTGCCGCCGCTTCCAGCATCGCGCGCACCATGGCGGTGGTCTTGGGCGTGTAGATCTTGACGCTGGTGGGGTCGCTGTCGCGCTTGACCAGCGTCAGCGACACCATGTCGCCATTGCGGGCAAACACGGTATAGGCGCGCGCCACTTGCAACAGCGACACAGACAGGCCATAGCCGTAGGCCATGGTCGCCTTTTCGATCAGGCGCCAGCGGTCCCACGGACGCAGGCGGCCAGGGGCCGCGCCGGGGAATCCCACTTGGGGCGCCTGACCCAGGCCCAATTCGGTGAAGCGATCCCACATCTCGCGGGAATCCAGCTTCTCGGAAATCATCGTCATGCCGATGTTGCTGGACTTGCGCAGCACGCCCGCCACGTCCAGCGTACCGTTGCGGCTCACGTCGCTGATCGTGCTGCCTTGATACGAGAAGCGGCCATTGCCGGTCTCGAACAAGGTCGACGTCGTGATGCGGCCCAGGTCCAACGCCAGCGCGGCGGTGAACGGCTTCATGATCGAGCCGGGTTCGAAGGTATCGGTAATGGCTTGATTGCGCAGCTTGGAGCCGTGGAAGGACTCGCGCTTGTTGGGATCAAACGTCGGCACGTTCGCCAGCGCCAGGATCTCGCCCGTGTGCACGTCCACGACCACGGCGGTAGCGCCCTTGGCCTGGTGCTTGTCCATGGCGTCCTTCAATTCCTTGAACACCAGGTACTGCAAGCGGGTATCGATGGACAGGCGCAGATCGCGGCCATCAACCGGCAACGTGACGGCCTGCACGTCTTCAATGACGCGGCCCAGCCGGTCCTTGATGACGCGGCGGCTGCCGGGGCGGCCTTGCAACTGCTGGTTGAAGGTCAGCTCAACGCCTTCTTGCCCCTGATCTTCGACGCTGTTGAAACCCACCACGTGAGCCATCACGTCGCCGTCCGGGTAATAACGGCGGGTCTCGGGCTGCTGATGAATGCCGGGCATGCCCAGCTGCTTGATCTTGTCGGCCACATCCATGGCGACCTGACGCTTCAGGTAGACGAAGTTCTTGTCTTCATCGACCAGGCGGTGGCGCAGATCGGCCACGGGCGTTTCCAGCAACTTGGCCAGCGCGTCCATCTGCGCGGGCGTGCCTTGCTTGGCGTCTTCGGGAATGGCCCAGATGGCGCGCGCCGGCACGCTGGAGGCCAGCACGGCGCCATTGCGATCCGTGATCTTGCCGCGTGTGGCGGCAAGCGTCAGCGTGCGTTCGTAGCGGCGTTCACCCTGCTGCTGCAGAAACTCCGTCGACAACCCTTGCAGAAACAGCGCGCGGCCAGCCAGCACCGTGAACCCGCCAAACAGCAGGATCAGGACCAGGCGTGCGCGCCAAGTGGGCAATTGCCCGCGCAGTACGGGGTTGTCGAAGAAGGGAACGCGTTTCATTGCGCGCCTCCGGTTGCGGAGACGGGCGCTTGATTCAAGTACAGCGTGCGGTCCGGAACGATGGGGATCATCTTCAGGCCGTCACGTGCAATGACGTCCACCCGCGCATTGCGGGCGAGTTCGGCGCGGTCGAGTTGCAGGCGGCGCCAGTTGGTTTCAAGGTCGCGCGCTTGCGCCTGATCGCGTCCCAGCTCAACGAAGAGCTGGCGCGACTGATACCGGCTGGTGACCAGGGAAATGGCCGACAGCATCAGTAAAGCCGCAACGATCAGGTTGACACGACCCATTAGCGCCGCCCCCCTTTGCCGCCGCGCCGAGGCGGCGGAGCCAGGTCGCTGCCGGGCAGCGAGCCGATCTTCACAAACGCGAAACCGCCCTCGGGGGGCAGCGGCGTTTCGGTGCGTTCGGCAACGCGCAGGACAGCGGAGCGGGCGCGGGCATTGCCGGAGACTTCATCGTCTTCGGCCTGAACACGGCCCAGGGAACGCAGGACGGGCTGGGGCATTTCGCTTTCGCGCAGCGGCAGGCGTGCATGCGCGGCGGCCGGACGAGCCGCCGCCACGATGCATTGCTTGACCATGCGGTCTTCAAGCGAATGAAAGCTGATCACCGCCAACCTCCCCCCTGGGGCAAGCAGGTCTAGAGCTGCCGCGAGGGTGCGCGCGAGCTCTTCGAGTTCCCGATTGATGTAAATCCGTAGAGCTTGAAAGGTGCGTGTGGCCGGATGCTGCCCCTTTTCGCGCGTGCGGACGGCGCTGGCGACGCACTCGGCAAGCTCGAGCGTGGTGCGCAGCGGCCTTGTTGCGCGGCGAGCAGCAATCGCCTTTGCAACCTGAAAAGCAAACCGTTCTTCGCCATAATCCGCTATGACCTCCCGCATCTCATCCACACTGGCTTGCGCCAGCCAATCCGCCACCGTGGGACCACGAGTGGTGTCCATCCGCATATCGAGCGGGCCGTCTCTCATGAACGAGAAGCCACGCTCTGCGTCATCAATCTGAGGCGACGAAACGCCCAGATCCAGCATCACGCCATCAACCTTGTCGATGCCGAGCTGCTGCAATTCTTCTGCCATGGTGGCAAAGCCGCCATGAATAACCGTGACCCTGGGGTCCGCCGCCGCCAACGCATTGGCTACCGCGATCGCCTCGGGGTCCTTGTCGAACACCACCAGCCGCGCAGATTTGCCCAAACGCCCAAGCAGTTCGCGACTGTGCCCGCCGCGGCCAAAAGTGCCGTCGACAAACACACCGCGTTCCGCCCGCGTAGCCGTATCCGGCTCGGTCTGCGTGTGCGACCGTGTCGCGCCCTTGCCGCCGAAATCGGGCAGCAATAGTGCGTCCACCGTCGGCTCCAGCAGAACGGGCCGATGTTCGAATTCCATAAATTTTTCAGAACGAAAACTGGTTCAACACATCCGGCATACCCTTGGCCAAGTCCTCAGCCTCGCGGCTGGCCAGAGTAGCGGCGTCCCACAGCTCGAAGTGCGCGCCCAGACCGAGCAGCATCACATCGCGCGTCATACCGGAAGCGTTGCGCAGTTCAGGAGCGATAAGGACCCGGCCGGAGCCATCCAGTTCGACGTCCTGAGCGTTGCCCAGCAACAGCCGCTGCAACGCACGAGCCGTCATGGGAAAAGCGGCGATCTGTTCGCGCTTCTTTTCCCACTCCGGCCGCGGGTACACCAGCAAGCAGCCGTCAGGGTGGCGCGTCAGGGTCAGCCGGCCATCGGCCTGCGACATCAGCGCGTCACGATGCCGAGTCGGAATCGAAATCCGTCCCTTGGCATCCAGCGTGAGCGCGCTGCTTCCCTGAAACACCACTTTTACCCCACTTAATTGCACAATTTCCTACTATTTCCCACTCTACGGTATGGCACAGGGGCGGTCAAGCGCGTGGTTGCAATTTTTTCAATCACAACAAGGACTTAGATCAATATGTAAATCCGCAAAAAGAAAAACCTCCTAATAAATCAGGAGGTTGCGGCACACTCTACAAGTCCTTCTTCAGAAGTAGCGCCTAAGGATGACTTTGCATTGTTTTACGTGAGGCCGTATCGCCCGTAGTGACGAGGCTTCCCGCCGACCTTGCCGCGATAGGCTGCGAAAAAATTGGGGAAGCAGGCGCCGGACGCGGCCGAGGCCAGCCGGGCTCCCGGCCCGGCCAACTCGCGCGTGGAAAATTCGATGCAAGACGGGTCTATAGGCCGGATTCTGTACACCAGGTTGCCCTGGCGGACGATCATTCCTCTGCGCGGATCATTGCTGAGCCGCTCTAGCCACCTACCCGCATGCTTGGACGGAGCCGCCCTTCGCGACCCGAGGGCCGCACGCATGCCTATTTGATGTTGCTCCGGATAGAGGTTGCCGCGTTTCACCCTGCGACGCCGCCCTTCGTTGCCGAAGGGCGCGATACGGAGATGGCCGTACCTGTGCGTGCCATGCACGCCCGCTTCCCAGTCTCGTCTCTGTGGCCCTATTCCTCAGCCGCGCCCGAAGACGCAACCGGACGGCCGTTAGCCGTTACCCTGCCCTATGGAGTCCGGACCTTCCTCGATGGATTCGCATCCACCGCGATCGCCCGACCCGCCTTGCGGTTCGTATTCTATTACAGGTCACTGCTCTGTCCCCGTGGCGCGCGCCAGAAGTGTCGTCAAACAGCTTTACGGGGTTTCGGCGACAATACGCGCTGATCCGCTTAGACGCCGCACACACGAACTCCTACATGGCCCTCGCAACTCTCATCACCCTTACCGACATCCAGCTGGCCTACGGCCACCACCCACTGCTGGACCACGCCGATTTCGCCATCCAGGCCGGCGAACGTATCGGCCTTATTGGCCGCAACGGCGCCGGCAAGTCATCGCTGCTGAGACTGCTCGATGGCCGCACCCTGCCCGACGACGGCGACATCGCCCGCAACTCAGGACTGCGTGTCGCCACGGTCGAACAAGAGCCCGAACTGGACGAAAATGCCACGGTGTTCGATGTGGTCTGCAATGTGGAAGGCGACCACGAAGACTGGCAGCGCCCCTCCCGCGTGCGCTCCATGCTGGAAAAGCTGGGCCTGCCCGCGGATGCGCAGATCGCTGGCTTGTCGGGCGGCACCCGCAAGCGCGTCGCCTTGGCGCGCGCCCTGGTCGAAGAGCCCGATCTGCTATTGCTGGACGAGCCCACCAACCATCTCGACTTCGATGGCATCGCCTGGCTGGAAGACATGCTGCGCAGCTGGCGCGGCGCCGCGGTCATCATCACCCACGACCGCCGCTTCCTTGATGCCGTCACGACCCGCATTGTCGAACTCGACCGCGGCCGCCTGCTGAGCTTTCCCGGCAACTTCTCGCAATGGCAAGAGCGCAAGGCGCAATGGCTGGAGTCCGAGCGCCTGGAACAGGCTCGCTTTGACAAGCTGCTGGCGCAAGAAGAAGTCTGGATCCGCAAGGGCGTCGAAGCCCGCCGCACCCGCAACGAGGGCCGCGTGCGCCGCCTGGAAAGCCTGCGTGTCCAGCGCGCCGAACGCCGCGAACGGATCGGCGATGTGTCCTTGGCATTGGCCGAAGGTCAACGGTCCGGCAAGCTCGTGGCCGAACTCGAACACGTCGGCAAGACCTTCGGCGACAAGGTCGTGGTGGACGACTACACCACCACCATCCTGCGCGGTGACCGCATCGGCATCATCGGCCCCAATGGCGCGGGCAAGACCACCTTGCTCAAGCTGATTCTGGGCGAAATGCAGCCGGACACCGGCACCACGCGCCTGGGCACCAACGTGGCCGTTGCGTACTTCGACCAGATGCGTGCGCAGCTGGACGAAAACGCCTCGCTGGTCGACATCATCAGCCCGGGAAGCGAATGGGTTGAAATCGGCGGCACGCGCAAGCACGTCATGACCTACCTGGGCGACTTCCTGTTTTCGCCCGCTCGCGCCGGCTCGCCGGTGCGCAGCTTGTCCGGCGGCGAACGCGCCCGCTTGCTGCTGGCCCGCCTATTCGCGCGCCCCGCCAACGTACTGGTCCTGGACGAGCCCACCAACGACCTGGACATCGAAACCCTGGAACTGCTTGAAGAGTTGCTGCAGGAATACGCCGGCACCGTGCTGCTTGTCAGCCACGACCGCGCGTTCCTGAACAACGTCGTCACCCAGACCATTGCCTACGAGGGCAACGGACACTGGCGCGACTATGTCGGCGGCTACGACGAATGGGTCGCCCAACGCCCGGCGCCGGCAGCTCCGGCCGAGGACGCCGACGTTGCCGCCAAGCCAGCCGACGACAGCGCCGCGCGCGCCAAGGCTGCCCGCCCCAAGCCGGCCAAGGCCACCAAGATAAACGCCTGGGACTTGCGCGAACTTGAAGGCCTGCCAGACGCCATCGCCGCGCTCGAAGCGCAGCAGGCGGAACTCGCAGGCAAGCTGGCCGACGGCAGCCTGTACCGCGACGCCCCTGCGGAAGTCGAACGCATCAACGGTGAACTCGCCAAGCTGGAAAGCGAGTTGGAAGAGAAGTTTGCACGCTGGGAATTGCTGGAAGCACGCCGCGACGGCACGCTTTGAAGCCGTCGTCTATGTAGGACGCCTGTGTAGGTTGTCATGTAGGTCGTCTATGTGGGTCGTCTATATATATAGACGCTTTGCGACATAGCAAAAAATTCGGGGTGGACCGCATCTTGCCGTCCACCCCGTTTTTCATTGTCGACCGCGCATTTTCAGCGCAAGCCCGGTGCTCAGCAATGAGCGCGCCAGGCCAATGCTTCGCCGGCCGCCAGCGGAACCAGGGTCGTGTTGCCGAATGCCAGCTCGTCGGGCACTTGGTAAGTCTCGCGCACGAGCGTCAACGTGCCGGTGTTGCGCGGCAGGTCGTAGAAGTCCGGGCCATGGAAGCTGGCGAAGCCTTCCAGCTTGTCCAGCTTGCCAACGGCGTCGAACGCAGTCGCGTAGAGCTCCATCGCGTGCAGCGCTGTGTAGCAACCCGCACAGCCGCAAGCATGCTCTTTCAGGCCACGCGCGTGCGGTGCGCTGTCGGTGCCCAGGAAAAAGCGCGGGCTGCCACTGGTGGCCGCCTCGACCAAAGCCAGGCGATGCGTCTCACGCTTGAGGATCGGCAGGCAGTACATATGCGGACGCACGCCGCCCTGGAAAATGGCGTTGCGGTTGTACAGCAGATGCTGCGGCGTGATCGTCGCGGCGATCGGCCCTTCGGCGTCACGCACATACTCCGCGCCTTCCTTCGTGGTGATGTGCTCGAACACCACTTTCAGCGCCGGGAATGCGCGGCGCAACGGCTTCATGACGCGTTCAACGAAAATCGCTTCACGGTCGAAAACATCAATCGCCGGGTCCGTCACTTCGCCGTGCACCAACAAAGGCATGCCGCACTTCTCCAGCGCTTCGAGCGCCTTCGTGCACTTGCCCAGCAAGTCGGTCACGCCAGCGTCCGAGTTGGTGGTGGCGCCCGCCGGGTACAGCTTCACGGCATAGACCTGGCCGGACTCGTGCGCGCGGAAGATTTCTTCGGCGGACGTGTTGTCGGTCAGATAGAGCGTCATCAGCGGCGTGAAACCATCCGGGTTTCCGCCTGCCTTGCGCAGCGCTTCCAGGATGCGGCCGCGATACGCCAACGCCTGCTCGGTGGTCGTCACCGGCGGCTTCAGGTTCGGCATGATGATGGCGCGTGCGAATTGACGCGCGGTATCCGCCACCACGGCTTCCAGCGCAGCGCCATCGCGCAAGTGCAGGTGCCAGTCGTCGGGGCGGGTGATGGTGAGCTGAGTCGTGTTTTGAGTAGACATGAAAGGCTTCTTAATCTGCCAGCGGCATGCCCCGTTCTGCCAGCGCGCAGAACATCGCGCTGCCCAGGGGAATGACCGCATCGTTGAAATCAAAATGCGAGTTGTGCAGCACGCAGCCGGACTCGGCGCCGCCCTGGCCCAGCCGGAAGTACGCGCCGGGCTTGCTCTGCAACATGAAGGAAAAATCTTCGGAACCCATCGAGGGTACCAAGTCACGTACCACGTTTTCCTTGCCGATCATCTCGGTGGCGATATCGGCCACCAGATTCGCGTGCTGCGGCGTGTTCAAGGTCGCAGGATAGATGCGTTCGTAAATGAGTTCGGCCGTGCCGCCGAAGGCGCTGGCGATGGCAGTGACCAACTCGCGCATGCGCGTCTCGACCATCTCCTGCACGGATTTTCGGAACGTGCGCACCGTGCCAACCAGCTTGGCTTCGCGCGGGATCACACTCATCGCACCCGGATGGCCCGCCTGCATGGACCCGATCGACACCACAGCCGAATCCAGCGGGTTCACATTGCGCGACACGATGGTCTGCAACGCGGTGATGATCTGCCCGGCAATCGTCACCGGATCAATCGTCTGATACGGATGTGCGCCATGGCCGCCCCGGCCCGTAATCTGAATTTCGAAGCGGTCTGCTGCCGCCATCATCGGCCCGGGATTGATGCCGATGGTGCCGGGCCGGAGTCCCGGCCAGTTGTGCAAGGCATAGATCGCATCACACGGAAAGGTGTCGAATAAGCCATCCTCGAGCATGGCACGTGCGCCGCCACGCCCTTCTTCCGCTGGCTGAAAAATCAGCACGGCCGTACCGTCGAAATTGCGCGTCTGCGCCAGGTACTTTGCCGCGCCGATCAACACTGCTGTGTGGCCATCATGACCGCAACCGTGCATCAAGCCCGGCTTGGTGGACTTGTGGCCAAAGTCGTTGTCCTCCGTCATGGGCAACGCATCCATGTCGGCGCGCAGGCCGATCATGCGTCCGCTGTCGCAACGCTTGCCACGGATAACGCCCACCACACCGGTCTTTCCGATGCCACGGTGCACTTCAATCCCCAGCGCCTCAAGCGCGCCGGCCACGATCCCGGAGGTACGGACTTCTTCGAAGCCCAGCTCAGGGTGTGCATGCAAATCGCGCCGCAGCGCTGTCAACTCGTCATGAAAAAGCCGAATTGATTCCAACGGAGATCGTGCGTACATAGGAGGTTACAGAATGACGTGATAGAGGGGACGGTGCGCCCATTTTAGTTGCTACAGAGGATAAATGCCTTTGTCTTTACGAGAGAGACACGTTATGCTCCGGCCGCAGGACAATTTTTCCAACAGCCAGAGAAGGAGCGCCGCATTATGGCCACAACCTCCAAACCCGCGACCGCGCGCAAGCCGAACGCTGCATTCATGAAGCCCCTGACCCCCAGCGCCGAATTGGCCGCTGTCATCGGCTCGGAAGCCGTGCCGCGTACCGAGGTCACCAAGAAGATCTGGGAATACATCAAGAAGCACAACCTGCAAGATGCCAGCAACAAGCGCAACATCAACGCCGATGCCAAGCTGCTTCCGATCTTTGGCAAGGATCAGGTCACGATGTTCGAACTGACCAAACTGGTCAACGCACATCTGAAGTAAGCAGGCAAAGGGCGTACCCCGTACGTCCCTGCCTACTGAATTGTCGCGACGCCCTGGCTCACCGCCGGGCTAGCCCAACCCTCTTCGCGCAAGCGCTATTTTTCAGCGCAACCCTTCGCGCAAACCGGTCCTCCATGTTCTTTGGAGACGGCAAATTCCCGCATGATATCCATTCGATCAACTTCCATGATCGGCAAGCTGAGTGCGTCTTTTCAAGCCGCCTTTTCAAGCTGCCTTTCAAGCGGTTCGTGGCTACAGCCTGCGAAAGGCAACCGCCCTCCACTTGTGGCGCATGCACCCCGTATGCACGAGCGCTCGCAAGGCTCATAGAAGAGGCGCCAGCCGCACGCATGGACGTATCCCGAGCCCTACCCCACGGATGAGCGGCAAGGTCGGCAGGGCATGCCTGATACGCGCCGCACAGCAAACGCTTACGCATCAGTGAATGCCCGACGCGCAGACATGAAAAGGCCGGCGATATGCCGGCCTTTTTAACGTGCTGTACAGGTCAAGCGTACGTGGTTGGTGCACTGCCTTCCAGCAACGCCAGCCAACCTTTGATCAGCCGGTACAACACCCACACTACCGTCGCGATCAATCCGATCCAGCCGATGAAGATATACACCGCGATGCCGCTGATGGCGAGCCACAACATCGCCCACCAGAACGTGCGCAACATCCAGTCGAAGTGGGCGGCATATACCGTGCCGGCCGCATCGGAGCGCTTCAGGTACATCAGCACAACCGCAGCCAGCGTCGCAATGCCCAGAATTCCGCTCGTCAGGAAGCCCAAGGCGAACAAGCCATAAGCCACGTGGGTCAGCGTGCGCAGGTCTAACGTCGTACCGGGCACAGGGGTCTGGGGATCACTCACGATAACGCTCCAACGAATTGACTCGGTCAATCTTACCGCACAAACTCCGCCCGCCCACGGACGTTGTTATTTGTGCACATTCAACATTGGCGCGGCTCACAGCCTGATTGCCGAAGGTTGACGCACGAATTTTTGCGCCGAATTTCATGCGGCAAAGGCACAAAAACAAAGCCCCGCCGGGAACCGGCGGGGCTTTGCGAGATAAGAGCTTGACGATGACCTACTTTCACAGACGTCCGTCCACTATCATCGGCGCGAAGGCGTTTCACTGTCCTGTTCGGGATGGGAAGGAGTGGTACCACCTTGCTATGGTCGTCAAGCGTAACTGCTTGAGGGGTTGCCTGACTCATCAACCGCTCGAATTCTGGGTACTGCTTCAGCACTGCAACGAACACCCAACTACTCAAGTGATATCAGGTATCACCTAATATCACGAACACCTTGGGTTCTCACTATAAAAGACAAAACCCCACAGGGTTACCTGTGGGGTTTTGCGGAATAAAAGCCTGACGATGACCTACTTTCACAGACGTCCGTCCACTATCATCGGCGCGAAGGCGTTTCACTGTCCTGTTCGGGATGGGAAGGAGTGGTACCACCTTGCTA